>JAEEOO010000033.1 GCA_016284315.1 Lachnospiraceae bacterium
ACTCTGGCCATGCATACACATCAAAAGACAATCCTACGACGCTTAAAAAACCACATAGGATAGTCATAATAAATATTCTTTTAAGATTAAACATCTTTCGCATAGAATTCATACCTCCTTGAATACATGCTAATTATTTTTACTTATGGTTTCCCATAAGGTATTTTCTGAAATCTATTATATTTTAAGAAAAATGAATTTAAGGATTCAAGTTTTAACCGAATGATAGACAATAAAAAAACACAGCCATTTCTGACTGTGTTTTTAGTGGTTGTTGGTTTTGGTTGTTTATTATTCAATTGTGGTAGGGTCAAAGTATTCGTTTGACTCTGTTTGACGAAGTAAACTTATATAAAGTTCATCAGCTTCATCTTTCTCCATAAATTTTACAGAGTTGATGATTGCAAGTGCATCCTCTTCTGAAAAGTCAAGAGGAACACTTAGTGAAACAGTATAGTCGTTAATAAAAAGTGATTCATCGTTAGAAATGAAATCGTAGTAGAATACTCTCCTGCCATTGATTTCGTATGAAACAAGAAACACTATTTTACCATCTTCTTTTTCAAAAGAGTATTCTTTAAATCCATCGGTGCTTGTCCAAGTAGCTACTATATCCTTTGAATTATCAAAATCTTTCCATTCATTGAGATATTTGTTTGCTACATCGATAGAGAATGCTCTAATCGAAATCAAATCAGTATAATTGCTACCCGATGTTGCCTTAATATTGTATCCACCAATTGCTTCATTAGCTACATTAGGTGTTCCAGTAAAATAATCGATAGGTGCTTCAAAATACACCGCATACTGGACATTTTCGATTGCTGCTGTGTAGATACTAATATCATCGGGGTCATCGAGTGACTTCTTTGCACCATAATAGTCGCCACCGTCATCGATTACATTGCCAACATACCCAATAAATGCAGCACGCTCGTTCTTGTCGATAGGAACAAATTTGGCACAAAGTCCGTTGACATTATAATCTTCCGTTATCATAAGCTCATATCCCGTTCCACCGGGTGTAAGACCCTCATAGATTGCCTGTGTAGGTTCTACTACGGGCTCTACATTAGCATTAGCATCAGCATCGACATCGACATCAACATCCACGTTAGTATCAGTATCGACATCGACATTTGTATCGACATCAGTCTCAACTACGGGAGTAGTAGGAGTAGTATCAGGAGTTGAGGGAACATCCTTGCCACATCCTACTAATGCAACCATCATTGCTACAACCATAAACCAACTTGCGAGCTTCCCCGCCATTTTCTGTTTTTTTAACATCGTATTTCTCCTTTGAATAAAAAATAAAGTATGAAACTACTTGTTCTGGTTCATGCACCGACCCAAAATATTCTTAAGTTCGGATGCAATATCCATAAAACGTTGTGAGTCTTGTTTCATACTACATATTTTCCTTTTAATATGAACGAATTCCCATCTATAATTTCTAATTTCAGCTGATTCAGCCAAAATGTCTCTAAGTAAAAAGCAAGGACTAAATAGATGTTTTCCGGAATTGTGAATAATGCTCTTATTGTATCTTTTGTCCACTATATTGTTCTTCTCAGAAGTTTTATTTCTTTCTAACCTACAATTCTCCCTTTGAAACGAAGTTTCTCCGAAACCAATAATATAGGAGTATTTACCTAAACTAATTATGCTCATCAATTCAGAAACATTCTTAATTCCAGATAAACCCCTTACTTCTGCTTCATATTCTTTTATTTCATAGTCGCCAGACAATTTAATGAATTGTTTGGCAACATCCATCCCACAATTATTCTTACGGCAACAGAATGGTTTAAAATATATAACCAAAACTCTAGTCGCTCCCATGCGAAAACCTCTTCAATAACGTTTTCAACATTTTATCACTATAATTGCGGCTATGCAAACATCTTTCAGTAGATTTCTTTTGCAAATATCTTGGAACTAATAAATTTGTTGAGAAAAAGTATAATTGAATGTAGGAGTGAAGAAAATGGATTTTAAGAATGCATTTTGGAATTTAGAAGCTTTGCTTGCTCAAAAAGGGTTAAGTAAAACACAATTATCATATAGAGCTGAAGTATCGCATACACAAATCAATCGCATTTGCAAGGGTGAAACGGTCCGAATAGACTTAGGTACCTTAGCTCGAATTTGTACCGTGCTTGATTGCACGCCATCAGAGCTCATCATTTTAGAAGAGCCAAAAAAGTCATAAAAAATAGCAGCTGAAAAGGCTGCTATTTTTCGTATTTAATAATCGTTCGGCAGCAAGAAAGTGATATGCCTATCGATTATGTCCTCTCCTCTCGGAGCGTCACTGATAATCCAGAAATCGATTCCACGAAATCTAAATGTTTGTAGATAATCCCAGTTTCCTTCCGGATATCGTTCTTTAATCATCATTAAAGCCAGATTCTCAATCCACAACGCTTCCTCTCCAAAAGCGTAAAGGAAATTTGGTGTGCACACCGCCGGTACATCGTAGAAATCATATTGTTCATCGTCACGCTCTTGAGCATTCATAAGAATTGTTTCCATACTCTCTACCTCCATATATTTTGGTAATAAAAGCATGGAAAATAAACTCTTTCCGATTCAAGTATTATTATGAAAAATCATCCTGGTTCTTTAAAAATTCCTTCATTTTCATAAATAGCCTATAATCCTCTTCAGATAATTCCACCAAGTGTGTTCGAGAGTCTTCTTGTTTATCAAGTCCGATAATCTGAGATGTTGTCTTAATATCCTTAATCATATCTACGTTCGAATGAGTATATATCCTTTCATTAACGTCCTCGCTATGTCCTAAAATAGCAGCTATCGTACTTGTGGATGCGGCTTGCTGTTTCATAAATGAATTAGCTGTATGGCGCAGGCTGTGCAAGCATAGACCTTTGACCGTACCATTGTTTTGTCTCTGGACATCCCTGTCAATTCCAAGTGAATTGCATAATGATTTAAAGCCAACCTCCATTGTGCTATTGCTACGCATTTTACCGTTGCGAAATGTCGGGTACAACAGCCTACCTGGGTTATTTTTACATAATATGTTAGTTTGTTCCATCATCTCTTGGATACAATCCATACATACATTTGAAATTGGTATAATACGAACCTTGTTATTTTTCGTGACCTTAACATAAGACTCGTTACCAGTCATATCATCACTGTTTGTGTATCTAATTCCCCTTGTCTTGTCTATTGTAATTATGCGTTGGGCAAAATCAATATCATCAATAGTTAATGCAGCAAATTCACTTGAACGAAGTCCCGTTTCCAATAGAAATATCGCAACAACAGCATATTGTCCCCGGTGCTGCTTAAAAGCTTCATAAAGTTTTGCTATGTCTTCTTCAGTAAATATTTCTTTTTTAGGTTTATTCTCAAGATTCTTTATATATTCATCCGCACGTTCAAGTTTAAGATTTGCCTGTTCGGCATAATTCTCTGATAAGAGACTTCTCTTAATCAAATCTCGGCAACACCTCCTGCAAAGCTGCATAGGTGTCTTACAGGTCTTTCGAGAGTAATGAGACGCTATATCATCATAAAAATTTTGGAATTCTATTTCGCTCAACATGTGCAATTGCAATCTTGATATCGGATGTGTAAAGAAATAATTCTTCATACATTGACAATAGGACCGATAACATGAATCTGTAATAGTTCCTTCCAGAGACTTCAAATAGTCCTTCATGTACTCCCCAAAAGTTTTACTCTTGTTTACCTTTAAATCTCCTCTGCTTTTTTCAAACTCCTTCTCCCATGCCCTTAAAGCGTTTTTGGCATTTTTGCTTGCATCGCTCTCGCTCGTTCCTACGCGCTTTATACGCTTTTCTTTTCCAGTCTTTGGATTGATATAGCGTGACATAATCGTACATTCATATTTATTGGTATCTATACGCCTGCAATAACCTTCACCATTCGCACTTTTACTCATAATATCAATCCTCCATAAATATTTATTACTACTTTTTGTTGTTACTACTTTATATTATACCCTAAAGTAGTAATAAAAAGTAGTAATTGAAAAATAATCAAAAATATACAAAAAGGGTTTCTTATGAAAGACTCACAAGAAACCCTTTAAAATCAAGCTTTTGCTTTAGAAAATTTTGTGGATTATTTACAAAAATCTACATTGCTTACGCATTTACTATAGAACCAAAATCGGGCTTTAATGATGCGCCGCCGATGAGGCCGCCATCGATGTTGGGCTTTGAAAGAAGCTCAGCAGCGTTGGATGCGTTCATTGATCCGCCGTACTGAATACGAACTTCCTCAGCGGTAGCCTTGTCATAAAGCTTAGCGATAAGCTCACGGATGAATCCGCAAACTTCCTCAGCCTGGTCAGCGGTAGCGGTCTCGCCGGTACCGATAGCCCAGATAGGCTCGTAAGCGATAACAAGCTTCTTAACCTGATCAGCGGTTACGCCTGAGAGATCCCAGGTGATCTGTCTCTCGATCCACTCTTTGTAAGTACCGGCCTTACGAAGTGCAAGAGACTCGCCGCAGCAAAGGATGGGAGTAAGTCCGGCAGCAAATGCCTTCTTAACCTTTGCGTTGATAAGGATATCATTCTCGCCGAAGATGTCTCTTCTCTCGGAATGTCCCATGATAACATACTTAACGCCTGCATCTACAAGCATGGGTGCGGAGATCTCTCCGGTGAAAGCACCCTTATCCTCGATGTAGAAGTTCTCAGCACCAACTGCAACGTTGGTTCCCTTAACTGCTTCTACTACGGGAACGATATCGATTGCAGGTACGCAATATACTACGTCTACTGCATCGTTCTTAACAAGATCTTTTAATTCTGCACAGAGTGCAACTGCCTCGCTGGGAGTTTTGTTCATCTTCCAGTTACCGGCAATAATACGTCTTCTTGCCATGTTCTATCTCCTTATGAAACTAATAAGTAACGGTTCCCCTACTACGCGCGTATGCATCCGGCACCGCCTCTCGGCTTCAGGTCCTCGTGGCAGCGGTACTAAGCTCATACTTCGTATTCGCTAAGTGCCGGCCTCGGACATGCTGCCTCCTGCATATCGCACGCAGTCTGGAACCTGTTTAATACTTATCTTATTACTTACTTATCATCTGCTGCTACAACGCCGGGAAGCTCCTTGCCTTCGAGGAACTCGAGGGAAGCACCGCCACCGGTTGAGATGTGGCTCATCTTGTCGCCAAGACCCATCTGGTTAACAGCTGCTGCAGAGTCACCGCCGCCGATGATGGTGGTAGCTGATGATGCTGCAAGTGCCTTAGCTACTGCAAGAGTACCCTGAGCAAGAGTGGGGTTCTCGAATACGCCCATAGGTCCGTTCCAAACAACGGTCTTTGCGTTAGCAACAGCCTCTGCAAAGAGTGCCTGAGACTTAGGTCCGATATCGCATCCCTCACGGTCAGCGGGCATCTTGTCTGAATCTACGACAACGGTATCAACGGGAGCGTCGATAGGATTAGGGAACTCAGCGATGGTAACAGCGTCAACGGGAAGAAGAAGCTTCTTACCAAGCTTTTCAGCCTTTGCCATCATTTCCTTACAATAATCGATCTTCTCGTTGTCAACAAGTGACTTACCGATCTCATAGCCCTGAGCCTTAAGGAAAGTGTAAGCCATACCACCACCGATGATGAGGGTATCGCACTTCTCAAGGAGGTTATTGATAACGTTAAGCTTATCAGCAACCTTAGCACCACCAAGGATAGCTACGAAAGGACGTACAGGATTCTCAACTGCATTTCCGAGGAAATCGATCTCCTTCTGCATAAGATATCCAACAACGTTCTCTCCACCCTTCTCGGTGATGAACTTGGTAACGCCTGCAACTGAAGCGTGTGCTCTGTGTGATGATCCGAATGCGTCGCAAACATAAATATCTGCAAGATCAGCAAGCTCCTTAGAGAACTGCTCGCCGTTCTTGGTCTCTTCTGCACCACGGAAACGGGTATTCTGAAGGAGAACTACATCGCCTTCCTTCATTGCTTCTACAGCCTTGGTAGCTGCTTCGCCGGTAACGTTGTAATCTGCAACGAAAACAACTTCCTTGCCAAGCTTCTCTGAAAGTCTCTTTGCAACGGGTGCAAGAGATTCCTTCTCATTGGGGCCTTCCTTAACTTTTCCGAGGTGTGAGCAAAGGATAACCTTGCCGCCATCGTTTATAAGCTTCTTGATAGTAGGAAGAGCTGCTACAATTCTGGTCTCGTCAGTGATCTCGCCGTTCTTAAGAGGAACGTTGAAGTCACAACGAACGAGTACTCTTTTTCCTTTTGCGTTGATATCATCAACTGATTTTTTGTTAAGTCCCATATGGATTCTCCTTATTTGAAAATAATTTACTGCATAGAATCAGCAACATTGGAATTAGATTTCTCACGAACTCTAAAAGGAAAAAAACGGGCCCGACCCTAAGCGGCCGGGCCCCGAAATATCATACTTTCGTAATAAGCCTAATATATATTATTTATTAAGAAGGCTTCCGAAGTGCTTGATGGTACGAACCATCTGGCTGGTGTATGAGTTCTCGTTGTCATACCATGAAACAACCTGTACCTGAGTGGTTCCGTTGTCAAGAGGAAGAACCATGGTCTGGGTTGCATCGAAGAGTGAACCATAGGTCATTCCAACGATATCAGAAGATACGATCTCATCGGTGTTGTATCCGAAGCTCTCGTTTGATGCTGCCTTCATAGCTGCATTGATCTGATCCTTGGTAACGTTTCCTTCTACAACTGCAGTAAGGATAGTGGTAGATCCGGTAGGGGTAGGTACACGCTGTGCAGCGCCGATGAGCTTTCCGTTGAGCTCAGGGATAACAAGTCCGATAGCCTTTGCAGCTCCGGTAGAGTTGGGAACGATGTTGCAAGCAGCAGCACGTGAACGTCTCTTATCACCCTTTCTCTGAGGTCCGTCAAGAGTCATCTGGTCGCCGGTGTAAGCGTGGATTGTGCACATGATACCGGACTTGATGGTAGCACAGTCATTAAGAGCCTTAGCCATAGGTGCAAGGCAGTTGGTTGTGCAGCTAGCTGCTGAGATGATCTTGTCATCAGCAGTAAGAGTCTGATGGTTAACATTGTAAACGATAGTAGGAAGATCGTTTCCTGCAGGAGCAGAAATGATAACGTGCTTAGCACCTGCATCGATGTGAGCCTGTGCCTTGTCCTTGCTGGTGTAGAAACCGGTGCACTCAAGTACAACGTCTACATCAAGAGCCTTCCAAGGAAGATCAGCTGCCTTAGCCTCAGCGTAGATGGTAATCTTCTTTCCATCAACAGTGATGCTGTTCTCATCGAAAGATACCTTATCTGCAAGAGCATAACGACCCTGAGTTGAGTCATACTTAAGAAGATGAGCGAGCATCTCGGGGCTGGTAAGATCGTTGATTGCTACGATCTCAAATCCTTCTGCACCAAACATCTGTCTGAATGCAAGACGTCCAATACGTCCAAAACCATTAATTGCAACTTTAACTGCCATTTTTGATTCCTCCTAGAAACAAATAAATTAAGTTATTTTTTAAATCCGACAAAATGGAGATTGTCAAATTTTTGTCAGCAAAACTATTCTACAGTTTTCTTGATTTAAATTCAAGATACAAAAGTGATAATTTTTTAAATAATATTTATATATCGTGGTAAATTATCTGGCATCATTCTTCTTTTCAGTGCTAAGAACATAAATTCCGCAGCAGCCGAGAACAAGAACAACACCTGCAACGATAGCAAATACAAGTCCGAGAACCGCGAAATGAGGACCGAACTTCATAAAATGCGCCATGTCCTTAAAATTGAACTGGAAAAGGAACTGAACCACTGCAATTACAGCAGCGATCAAACCGATCACGAAATGCAGAACTACGTCTCTTTTAGTATTTCTCATTGGAAAAACCCTCCTTAAATAACCTTGTGTGCAGACTCACACAGACAAAGATATTTTATCATTTATTTTCTAACAAAACAACACTATTTAACGATATTTCTCGCCCAAATTCCGCTTAAAACCATGGTTCCTCCGATAAAGGCTTTAATGAGTTCCAGTGACTGGACGATCATTACCATATAAAGGACGTTCATACCCGTGAATCTGCTGAGCACAAAAGCCGTGGGAACGGACAATACCCATACAAAGCAGCTGTCAAAGATAAAGGTGATCAGTGTGTTTCCACCGGACCTTATCGTAAAGTATGAAGCATGTGTATAAGCATAAATCGGCATAAATGCGCCGTATACGATTATCAGCTTTGTAGCAAGAGCCCTGATACTTGCTTCCGTATTGTAAAACAGCGGAAAGAAAGGAGCGATACCTATCATCAGGACTCCGAACACTACACCGCAGGCAACGGTAAATGCTCTCATCTTTCTTGCGGTATCCTTTGCCTTTTCGATATCTCCGCTTCCAAGGATCTGGCCGACGATTATACCGACTGCCTCTCCCATTGCAAGGAACGCAACGCCCATGAGATTCCAAATGGTATTCTCGATGTTAAGCGCAGCAACTGCGTTAAGGCTTCTGTAGGAATAGCACTGGTTCATTGTAGTCTGGCCGAGAGCCCAAAGAGTCTCGTTTGCCATGAGAGGCAGTGACTTTAATATGAACTTTCCGCAAAGTGACAAGGGAACTCTGAATCCCTTGAAGGCTCCGATGATGAACCTGTTCTGTGCACTGTGGGTTCCGGTATAAACCGCAAGAACACCAAGCTCAACGAATCTTGAAAGTACTGTTGCGATAGCGGCACCCTTTGCTCCGAGAGCAGGTACTCCAAGAAGTCCGTAAATAAGGATCAGGTTGCCGATAAGGTTAACAACGATGGCTGCGATGGAAGCGATCATTGGCACTCTTGTCTGACCGGTGTCACGAAGAGTTCCGGAATAAGCATTGGTTACTGCAACGGGAACAAGACCGATGAGCATGATACGCATGTAATCAACACCGATCTTCAAGGTCTCCGCCGCATCTTCCGCGGTACCCTCTCCCTTAAGGAAAAGGCTGATAAGGGTAGGCGCCATTATCATAAAGAAGATAACGCTTAATATAGTAAGAAAAACATTGATTATGATCTTGAACCTGAAGGTATAACGTACACCTTCATCATCTCCCATTCCGTAGTACTGCGCCGTAAAGATTCCGACTCCGGCGGCAGCTCCGAAAATAAGAAGATAAAATACGAACATGATCTGGTTTGCGATTGCCACACCGGACAAAGCATTGGTTCCGATGTGTCCGATCATAAGGTTGTCCAAAAGGTTGACGAAGTTGGACACTCCGTTTTGTATCATGATGGGCACAGCTATAGCCAGCACCATCTTGTAAAATTTTTTGTCTCCGATAAATTTCTTCAGCATAATATCCACTCTTTTGTAACTCGGGCTTTTCTCCCCCCGGAGACGGAACTCACCGTCATCATGTTATCAGCCGAGTGTCTTCATTTCATTAAACATTTCGATGTCATCTTTGGTCACAGAGATGTTGGTCGTGATTGCATCTTCTCCGGGACGCTTAACAGTAAGTTCGATGATGGTGCCTTCTTCCAAAGGTCTTGAAAAAACAGCCTGTAAGAAAGCAATGAACTTAGGATGATTCTTTTCAAATTTGCTCTTCATAGCCATCATTTTCATGAGGCTTGCAGGATTCATTCCCATTATGATTTCCTCTTTTCTATTACAATACTTTTGGACCCATTAAAGCTTGTGGAATTCAGGATTCTTCTTTTCAAATACGCAATAATAATCAAATCCGCATTCCTTCAAAACCTCTGCCGCACGGTCAAAGCAATCACCAACGTTTTCAGGCTTGTGAGCGTCCGAACCGATGGTTATTATCTCTCCGCCTAGCTCTCTGTATCTCTTAAGAGCCTTGGTACAGGGATGGAACTCGGTCATGCCCTTTTTCATTCCGCCGGTGTTGAGTTCAATGCCTTTTTCCTTTTCGATGAGAGTCTTGAAGATCTCATCAAAGATATCCGCATGACGGTCATAGTCATAAGGCTTGGAAGGGTCCGAGCCGTATCTTACCACATAATCAAGGTGGCCGTATACATCAAAGAAGGAATTTTTCTTAATATTTAATAATTCGCTCTCAAAATACTCCCGATAAGCATCTTCAGGATCTCTTCCCTCAAAGTAAGAAGGATAATAGGGATCCACGCCGTTTACAAGATGGGAGGATCCGATGATGAAGTCAAACTCGTGAGATTTAGCAAGGACTGCATTCTGCCTCATACACTGAGGCTGAAGTCCGATCTCGATTCCAAAAAGAAGACGTATCCTGCCTTCATATTCTTCCTTGAGCTTGATCAGTTCATAAAGATATGAATCCACATTAAGGATCCAGTCCTCTGCTTTAAGTTCATCCTGACTGATGTAATCAAAATCATTATGCTCAGTAAAGCACATGGTATTAAGTCCGGCCTTAATTCCGGCTTCAACCATATCTCTCATGGGAGTCTTTGAATCTGCTGAAAAAGATGAGTGCAAATGACAATCTGCTAAAATAGCCATAGTTTATCTCCTTATAATGATACCGCCGCCGAGAACATAATCTCCGTCGTAAAGGACAAGGGACTGTCCGGGAGTTGCCGCTCTCACAGGCTTGTCAAATCTGCAAAGAAGTCTCTTTTCATCAAGCCTTTCTATCTCGCCCAACTCGCCCTGATGATTGTATCTGATCTTTGCCTTTACACGCATTTTATCACCAATGGCAAGGTCGGGTATTGACATAAAGCAGGGATTCTCGCAGACAACTTCAGTGGTAAAAAGCTCTTCGTTCTCACCTAAAACAACTTCGTTTTTCTCTGTATCAATACCGGTAACAAAGATCCTGTGACCGGCTGCGATCTCAAGGCCTCTTCGCTGTCCGATGGTATAGTGGGTGATTCCTTTGTGGCGTCCGAGTATATCACCATTGGCATTGACGAAATTACCTTCGGGCATCTTCTTATCAAGCCTCGAATCAAGATATTCTATATAACCATCGTCAGCAAAACAGATCTCCTGACTGTCAGGTTTTACTGCAACAGGGAAGCCTGCGTCTGCCGCAAGTTTTCTTACATAATCCTTCTCATACTCTCCGATGGGCATAACGGTTCTTGCGAGCTGTTCCTGGGATAAGCCGTAAAGAACATAGGTCTGATCCTTCTTTGCGGTAACGGAATTCTTGACCGCGTATCTTCCATTGGTTAGCTTATCTACTCTTGCATAATGTCCGGTGGCAACATATTTTGCCCCCACTTCATCCGCAGTCTTTATCATTGCAGCCCACTTAACCGTCGGATTACACCTTACGCATGGATTGGGAGTTCTTCCGTGAAGATATTCTTCCACAAAATAGTCTTCCACATTCTTCCTGAATTCCTTTGTGTAATTAACGGCCCTATGCTCTATTCCGAGTATATCTGCAACTACTTTTGCATCGGATGCATCGGAAAGATTCTTATATATATCCATTGGATCGTCGTCATCGTGCCAGAAATCATAGGTTACTCCGATAACTTCATAACCCTGCTGTTTTAAAACCAAGGCACAAACGGAGGAATCAACTCCTCCCGACATTCCCACAACAACTTTTTCCATATAAAACTCCTATAAAGTCAAAAAAATCGGGACCATAATAAATATGATCCCGATACAGACTTTTAATCATTCAATCTATCAATAAACCTTTGGAACAACAATACCATCTTCATTGTTCACAAGAGCTTCAGTTCCGGTGTTGCCGACAAAGAACCTGTACTCCTTGAGGATATCGTCTTTCTGCATATCAGAAATAGCGTTTTCAACATCCAGGGAGTAGATGTCTCTGTCCTTACCGATGTAACCGTAATCATCACCTTTGTTAAAGGTCAATGAAATATCTTCAAGGGCTGCGTCTTTTCTGGGTTTGACAGGAAGCGCAACGTCTTCGAGGGCAGGTTTGTTGACGGCTTCAAGATTCGCGGAAGCTTTTAGCTCTTTATCCTGCTTTAATACCTCTTCGGGACTGACAACGGGGATGGATGGTACTCTGTAACTGTTTATGAAATTTGAATAATCATTAATACCATTGATTCCCATCCTCATCACCTCCTTGTTCTTCATCGGATGAATACCACGACAGAACTCCGTTCCTATCGGTGTCTGCTACTAAGTATATCGGAAACCGATCCGAAAACTTTAGTGTTCGAGGGAAATATTTTGATTTATTTTAACATGGACTTTAACTCGTCCATAAAAGTATTAACGTCCTTGAACTCACGATATACGGAAGCGAATCTTACATATGCAACTGCATCAAGATCCTTAAGCTTATTCATTACAAGCTCACCGATAACATCGCTGGGGATTTCCTTTTCCTCCATCTGAGAAATATCATTCTCAACATCGTCAACAAGCTTGGTGATCTGAGCAACGCTGACGGGACGTTTATGGCATGCCCTTAATACACCGCTCTCGATCTTAGCTCGGTCATAGGTTTCGCGGTTATTGTCCTTCTTTATGATGATAAGAGGGATAGTCTCAACCTTCTCGTAGGTTGTAAAGCGCTTATTGCAATCGTCGCAAATACGGCGTCTACGGATTGACGCATTATCATCTGCAGGTCTGGAGTCAATAACTCTGGTGTTGTCGTTACCACAATAAGGACATTTCATAAATTCTCTCCATCCGGGAGCTTTCAGATCCCTTTTCCTCAATATTTAGCGGTCAATTAAAGCCACCACACTAAATTAATTATACAAAAGAGAAAATTTTATGTCAACAATTAGATAACACTGTTTATTAATTATTCAAGCTTGTAAGTATCCCATTGGGAAGGGGCTTTCTCAAACTTTTCCTTTTCGGCAAAAAGCCTGTCATTCATCCAGGCAACTGCATCCTCAACTCCGTCCCTGTCAAAAGAGAATTCTCTGCTCTCCTTCCGGTCGTCGGGAGTAGTGTGGAAGTTGAAAGGTTCAGGCCAGATCGTGCAAAGGAGGGCTTTCTCAACATGCTCTTCTCCGTCATCGGCAACGATCTTTTTCTCAAGCTTTTCAAGTCTGTATCTCATGCCTTCGGTTGATCCGGTAAACTCCGTCTTCTTTAAATATTCCATTGAAAGGATTTCTTCTGCTCTAACCATAGGTTATCTCCAAAAAATAATATTATAAAAAACAAAAAGACCTGCCTAACGAATTAGGCAGGCCCTTGAATAAACTTATTTGTTATCCTTGTTTCCTCTTGTAAGGAATCCGGGAATCTTGATCTCGGTAGGCTGTACGCTGGGACGTATCTGAGGAATGGTTCCTGTACCACCGTTAACGGGAGGTCTCTGATTCATCTGAGCCTGAGCAGCTGCGAGATTTGAAGTATTGAAATTCATCTGAGGACGAGGCGCTGCTGTTGTCTGGTTAGCAGTGTTAGCATAGAACCTGGGCTTGTTAACCACGGGAACTCTGTTGATAACATTGTCGATGGGAACAGCATCAAGTCCGGTAGCGATAACGGTAACAACGCAGGTATCGCTCATATCGGCATTGGGAATCGCACCGGGAATAAGGTTAAGATTCTCACCGGTAAGGGACTGAATGTAAGTTGATGCAACCTCAAGGTCATACAATGTAATATCACCGCCGACACAAACGATAGCGTCTGTAGCGGATTCGATCCTGGTCTCAAGAAGAGGAGACTCGATAGCAAGCTTAACTGCCTCTTCTGCTCTGTTGTCTCCGGATGCAACACCGATACCGATGTGTGCAATACCGTGATCCTTCATAGCGGTCTTGATGTCTGCGAAGTCAACATTGATAAGAGCATTCTTAGTGATAAGATCGGTGATTCCCTTGACTGCCTGCTGAAGAACTTCATCAGCCTTCTTTAAGGACTCTTCGATGGGAGCACGTCTGTCTCCGATGATCTCACCAAGCTTGTAGTTGGGGATGCAGATCATTGTATCAACACCCTCGGAAAGCTTTTCGATTCCGATCTTAGCATTGTTTTTACGAACATTACCTTCCCAGTTGAAAGGCTTAGATACAACTGCGAGAGTAAGAATATCCATATCCTTGGAGAGCTTTGCGATAAAAGGAGCAGCTCCTGTACCGGTTCCGCCACCCATACCACAGGTAACGATGACCATGTCTGCACCCTGAAGAGCAGCCTTGATATCTTCCTGGCTTTCCTCTGCTGCTTTTTCTCCGATCTCGGGCTTAGAACCTGCGCCGAGTCCCCCTGTAAGTTTAGCTCCGATCTGGATACGTTTAGGAGCTTTACAGAGATCCAAAGCCTGCTTATCGGTGTTAACTCCGATAAACTCAACTCCGCCCATGCCTTCGTCGACCATTCTGTTTACTGCATTATTACCGGCACCGCCGACTCCGATGACAACGATCTTGGCTTTGTTGTCGGGCTCAATCTCTCTAATATCAATAGGCACTGTAGTATCCTCCAATAGTTACTTATACACACATTTATAATAATATAATCAATTACGACTTTTCGCAATGAAAAATTGCGATTTTTTGAAAAAAGTTTCACGGAAGGTTTCACGGCTGATTTTCGTCTTTTTTAAAGACATACATGCCATTGGTTTCATCATATTCTTCCATGTGTAAAACGCCGCTCAGACCCTCTAATCTCTCGAGCATAAAAGGCAGGTTCATGACCTTGTCTTCTATGTGTTTAGAGTCGTTTCCGAGAGCAACTCTCACGTTCCCGAAAAACAGTGTAACTTCGCCGTCGTCGTGGAAGTGGATCTTATCAACTTCAAGGTCATATTTGCTCATCAGCTTTGTGATGTCCAAAGTTCTTGAAAAGAAGTCATCTTCTGCGGAACCAAGCTTTTTTCCTATCTCGATGCTGCTGAAACGGATGCCTGTAACCTGTGGTATACCGGGTGTAAGTACATTGGAGCTTTCAACCACATATCCATCCTTATCAAAATACATATATCTATCAAGGTATTCAACATACCCGGCAAGTGCCTTTTCAAATACGGTTATCTGTATGGAATCCTTGTCCGTAACGCTGACGCTTATGCTGTCGACAAAAGGCACATCGGTTATCTTTTTATTTTTATATTTTAAAGAAAGGACAAGGGAATTATCCCCGAGAGGTCCTTCCATGACCATATCTGCTATCTCTTTCGCAGTGTAGTGTTTGTTACCTTCCACCGTAACCTTTTCGGGATTGATCTTGTACGCGGTAAGAAGATAATAAGCTACTCCGAGCACAGCCGCTACGACAGCAAGTATGATCACTATACTTATGATCAGTCTGCTTTTTCTCACTTTCTCACCTCTGCGCGGTTAGTTCTGTTGATACAGAAAACAACGCCCATCTCCGCCAAAAGAAAGGCCGCGGAAGTACCGCCGTATGAGATAAAAGGAAGTGATACACCGGTGTTGGGCATACTGTTTGTTGTTACGGCGATATGCATGACAACCTGTACCATAAGATGTGCCATGATACCTACTACCAGCATATAAGCATAGGTGTCTTTTGTATCTTTCGCGATCATGAACATTCTTGAAATAAGAAGAATGTACATGATGATAACAGTGATGGCTCCTACGATTCCGAGTTCCTCGCAGATAACGGAAAAGATCATATCATTGTGAGGCTCGGGAAGGTTCGAGATCTTCTGTACGCTCTGGCCAAGTCCTTTTCCCCAAACACCTCCGTTACCGATAGCGTAAAGAGACTGAATAGCCTGGTGTGCTTTGGTATCCGAAGTGTTCTCGGGATGAAGCCAAGCATAGATTCTCATCAAACGGAATCCACCCTCTGAAAGATCACTGTGCTGAACATACAGGATAACTATAAGTGCGATCAGGCCAAAGCCGCCGATGATCGCCAAAAACTTCCAATAATCCTTACTTATCATGAAAGTCATGATAAAGGAAATTCCAAAAATGATAAGTGCGGAACTGAGGTTATCAGTAACAAGATAGATAATGCCGCAGACAGGAATGGGCAGTGCCAGTGTGATAAGTATGCTCTTCCATGTGTTCAGGTTGTTTCTGTGAGCAGTAAGCCATGCAGCCATGAAAAAGATCATAGCCAGCTTTGAAAGCTCTGCAGGCTGGAAGTTAAAGGGTGTGTGAGGGATCGCGATCCATCTTGATGCACCATGGGACTCGGTACCGAAAGGGATGGTAAGGAGGGGCATAGTGATGGCTATCCCATAAAAGATCCAAGGGAAGAACCAGACTTTGTTATAAATCTTGTAAGGCACAAAAGTGATCAAAACTGCAGCAACGATTCCGATAAGGTCAGCAATAGCCTGACGGTTAAGGAAATATGCTGCATTTCCTTTGTACAGTCTCACGCCCATATATGAGCTTGCTGAGTAAACCATGATGAGACCGAATCCCAAAAGGAATACAAGGATAAGAACGAGATTCCAGTCGAATCCCATTCTTGATACCTTTCTGAGCTGTTTATTTGTAAACTTTTTTACATTGTCAGTTGTTGTTGCCACTTTTATTCTCCAAACTAATTTCCTGTTCCGTTACCGATCTGGGAGGTGGACAAATTGCCGTTTACAGGGACATCCGTTCCCATGGACTCATTATCCGACTCAACCAGTTCACCGGTTGAAGCATCATATTTTTCACCGGTATCGGGATTGATCCTGTAACCACTGTATGGATCAACGGGATAAGTCATCCACTTGGGATAGATATTTGCACTCTCTCCGGTGGGATCCACGATGGTTCCTTCGGTTATATATTCTTCTTTCTGTTCAGTAGAGGCTTCAGTCTTATTGCTCTGCTGATAGGTATTCTCAAGTTGCTTTTCTTCAAGCTCCTTGATCTCCTTCTCTGAAAGTTCCTCAGTCATATAAATTCCCATGTAAGGAAGAACTTCCGTAAGGATATTTCTTACAATGCCGGTAGCAAATTTTGCATCATCCTGCTTTGCGGCGTTGGGTCTGTCTACTACAACATAGATTGCGATCTGAGGATCGTCGGCCGGAGCATATCCCATAAAGGAAACAACGTACTCTTTGTTACCTCTGGGCAATGTCTCCGCGGTACCGGTCTTACCACCGATAGCATATCCTGCAGGTCTTGCAGTCTTACCTGTTCTGCGCTCTCCACCTTCTTCCATTACGGTTGCTCTGGTGTACTGACGAAGCTTTTCCGATGTACTCTCGGATATAACCTGCTTTAAGATCCTGGGCTCGATATTTTCAACGGTAGCACCATTGGCATTGGTTATCTTGTTTACCATATGAGGTTCATAATAGTAACCACCGTTTATAAGTGCAGAGAATCCGGTTACCATCTGGATCATTGTTGTGTTAAAGTTCTGTCCGAATGTGTTGGTTGCAAGGTCCGAAGGAAGCATGTCCTTTGAATCATAAATAAGGCTTGCGGTTCTTGCTTCTCCCGCAAGGTCGATGTTTGTCTTTAAACCAAAATTGAATACTCTCTGGAATCTGCAGAAAGTTTCCTTACCCATGGTCTGACCGATCTTCATGAGAGCTACGTTGCAGGACCATGCAATGGAATCCTGAACGGAAACCGCTCCGTCACCGCCGGATGCATAAGTGTGGCACTTGATCTTGTGACCGCCTACTTCCATATATCCGTTACAGGTATAAACCTCGTTTCCGGTGATGGCTCCGCTCTCAAGAGCTGCCGCAACGGTGAAAGGCTTTGCTGTTGATCCGGGCTCGTAAGTATTGGAAATGCAGTAATTCTTCCAAAGAGCTGCAAAGTTAACGTTAAGCTGTTCTTCGCTGAGACCGTAGATCATTTCCTGGGTAATGACATTATCGGTTGTCTCGTATTCTATATAGCCCGCAGGATTGGTGTAGCTCTCGATGAGCTGTGTTCCGATAAGGGGCTCGATGTTCTTGTAATCATTGGGATCATAATCAGGATAGTTAGCCATGGCAAGTATCTCACCGCTGTTAACATCCATGATGATGCATCCAAGGTTCTCCGCACCGTTTCCGTTACGAACCTTATTCTTGTTCTCCTCATTAAACTGACGGAGATATTTCTCAACGATCTTCTGAATATTGGCATCAATGGTGGTGTGAAGGGTGTAACCGTCGATGGCTGATTTAACCGTTCTCTCAAGGGTTTCATCATCGTTCTGGTAACCGTACTCGCGACCATTGGTTCCTGTCAAAACATTATCGTAATATTCCTCAAGTCCATACTGACCTTCGGAGTTGGTGTTCTTTCTTGTAAATCCGAGAACAGTTGAAGCAAGGCTTCCGTTGGGATAAACTCTCTTGTACTCTTCTTCAAAATAAACGCCCTTAACATAATCATTCTCTTCCTGGAGCGCAAGGAAATCGCTTATGTCGCTGTATGAGAGTCTCTTTGCAACAACATAATATCTGCTGTTCTCGTTGTTCTTAACGTAATACTCGATCTGGGATACATCCACAAGATCAGCGGGGAAGCTCTGCTTCAAAGCATTGATGGTGGGCTCAAAGTATCTGTGATCGCTGTAGGTCAGCATGACGGAAGCATCGATGACCATGTTGTAAACCTTCTCAGATGTAGCAAGAATGGTTCCGTTACAGTCAACGATATCTCCCCTCTTAAAAGGCAAGACGACCGAGTCATAAGACTGGTTCTGAAGTACAGCCTTTTGATATTCGGTCCCGTGTTCCTTAACAATATAAATCAGTCGGATAGCCAAAGCTCCAAGTAAAGCTACGGTAACCACCATAAAGATTACCAGTTTGGTCGCTCTGTTCTGACCGTTTGATACTCGCGGTCTATCCGACTGATCGTTATTTCTTTGTGATCTTAATTTATTAAATACCATATTTTAGTTGCCATCCGCTCTGCGCATGTAGTCATTTTCTGCAGAAACATATGTAACAACCTGTCCTTCGGATGCATATGTCATTCCCAGTTCACCACGCGCGATGCTTTCAATGCTCTCAAGGTCAACGCTGCTCATGATACGTGCATAATGCTCGTCATTTGAGGACTCAAGGTCATTCAGCTTAACCTGCTTAGCAGCTACGCTCTTAACCTTAGCTGTAAGCTCGCTTTGAAGCTGTACATAGTTTATCACACTTATGGCAAAAACGACAAATGCAACTCCGGCGATAGCAAAACCGAGCACACTGAATGCCGACTGTCTGCGGTTTTTGCGTCCGTGACGTCTCTCACGTCCGGGCTCATAAACTCTTCTCTCTACCTCGTAAGGATCTCTTGCTGCAGCTCCGTACTGATAGTTTTCATATCCCATATATCTTCTCTCCGCCATCTTCTCTAAATCTCCCTATTATTGCGGCCCTTGGGCCTTAGTAATCCTTTACTCTCTCTCAAATACCCTAAGCTTTGCGCTTGCGGATCTGTTATTCTCGCTAAGTTCCTTCTCCGATGGAACGATTGGCTTTCTAGTGATCACCTTGCCCAGTGGCTTCTTGCCGCATACACAAATCGGAAATTCCGGCGGGCATGTGCAGGGGTTCTCATTTTTCTTAAATGCGGATTTCACTATCCTGTCCTCTAAGGAATGGAAAGTGATTATGCAGAATCTTCCGCCGGGGTTTAAAGCCTTTATCATCTCATCCAGCGAGTTTTCCAAAACTTTTAATTCCTGATTGCACTCAATCCTCAGTGCCTGGAAGGTCTGTTTTGCGGGATGTCCGTTCTTTCTCATCTTTGCGGGGATCGCAGCGTGGATGATCTCGTCAAGTTCAAAGGTTGTCTCGATCTTCTTTTTGCTCCTCGCTATGCATATATGCTTTGCAATATTCTTTGCGAACTTATCTTCTCCGTAATCTCTTATGATACGGTAAAGCTCATTTTCGGAATAACCATTGACAATATCCGATGCTGTTAAGCTCTGTCTCTGGTCCATTCTCATATCAAGAGGTGCATCATATCTGTATGAAAAGCCTCTGTCTCCCGTGTCAAGCTGATATGAGCTCACTCCGAGGTCAAGCAGGATTCCGTCAAATCCCGTGACTCCCATTTCGGAGAGTTCGCTAATTGCGTTGCAATAGTTGTTTCTTATTATCGTCACCCGGTCTTCGTAGGGTTTTAATCTCGCGGTTGCTGCCTCGATGGCTGCCGCATCCTGATCTACTCCGTAAAGATGACCGGTGGTTAATCTCTTTGCTATCTCACTCGAGTGGCCCGCGCCACCAAGTGTTCCGTCCAGATATTTTCCGTCAGGCTTAATGTTTAACTGCTCTATGGTTTCCTCGAGCATTACAGAATAATGTTTGAATTCCATTTGCTGCCCTCGCTCGAACTAAATCGAAATGCCTTTGCTGAAGAGGTTCTTGACAGCATCCTTAGGGCTGATCCTGCCTTCTCTTTCATTCCAGTTACCGGTATCCCAAATCTCTGCCTTACCATCGGTTGTACCGACAATGGTTACGTCCTTTGTAAGACCTGCGTATTCCTGAAGGTTTGCGGGAACGAGGATACGACCGTGGGAATCGATCTCGCAATATGCTGAACCCGAACCGAAGAAACGCTTAACTTCTCTTGCATCGGGATCAAAGGTGGGGAGGGTGTTTAACTTAGCCTGGAATGCGTTCCACTCTTCTTCGGAGTAAACAACAAGGCACTGGTCAATGCCCTTGGAGACAACGAATCCATCGCCCAAAACGGTACGGAACTTGGAAGGTACGCTGAGTCTGCCCTTGGCATCGATTGTGTGATTGTATTCTCCGATGAGTCCGGTCATCTCCAGCTCCTTTCCTCCGTTTTATCCCACTTTATGGGTGTGGCGTCCCACTTCTTCCCACTACAGCTAAAATTCTACCTTAAAATACCCCAAAAGGCAAGCATTTTCAAGCAACTTTTTAAAATTTCTTAATAAAATGTTTGGGTAATTTTTGACAAAAAAATAGACGGAAAAGAATACTTTTCCGTCTAAATAGACAATAATTTCTATATTTTGATAGGTTTTATCCCACTTTTTCTATATGTTGTGGTCCAAAGTGGGATAACTTTTTAAGACTTCTTAAAAAGTGTTCCAAAGTGGGATGAAAAATCAGGAATTTTTCACCTGCAATACCTTCGGAAGCTTGTCTTTTTTCTTGAGAGTCCTGAAAACGATCTCTCCTGCGATAGCCAAAATGATCATTGCTCCGGCTACAACCTGTGATACGGGGATATTGGTTCCGATCATCTTAAGCTGGTCCGTTCTGATTCCTTCGATGATGATACGGATAACTCCGTAGCCTGCGCTGTACCAAAGGATCGCTTCACCGTTAAATGCACGCTTCTTTCTAAAGATCATAAGAAGAGCAAATAAGGTAAGGTTGCAAACACTCTCGTAAAGGAAAGTGGGATGAACCTGAATGAAGTTATCTCCCTCTGCCATGTGTGACCTTAATGCTTCGGTAACGTCCATGGCTCTTACAGCTTCCACAGGGAGGCGCATTGCAAAGATATTGTCGGTATAGGTTCCGAATACCTCTCTGTTGAAGAAGTTGCCCCAGCGTCCGATGGCCTGGCCAAGGATAAGGGCCGGCATTGCTGCGTCTGCAAGGATAAATCCGTTGATCTTCTTTCTATAGGTAAAGATAAACGCAGTAAGGAAGGCCCCGATGACTCCACCGTAAATAGCGATACCGCCCTGGCGAAGGTTGAACACATTCCAGAAATTATCTTTGTAGAACTCCCAGGAGAATATAACATAGTAGATTCTCGCGCCGATAAGTCCACCGATGATAACACGGATGGCAAAATCCCAGAAATGGTCTTCGCTCTCGCCATACTCTTTGGTGACCTTTGCTGCGATAAAGATTCCCGCAAGGATTCCCACTGCAAAGATGATACCGTAAAGAGCGATTGAAAACTTTCCTATATAAAAGGTCTGAGGAACGTTCTTTAAATAAATCCCTAAATTAGGGAATGCTATGTCTCTGGCACCCATTTTAAAACTCCCACCTCAATTAAACATTAAATCTGAAGAGGATAACGTCGCCGTCTTTAACGACATAGTCCTTACCCTCTATGCCTACAAGTCCCTTTTCGCGGGCTGCCGCAAGGGAGCCGAGTTCAAGAAGATCCTTGTAGTTAACAACTTCTGCTTTGATGAATCCACGCTCAAAGTCGGTGTGGATCTTACCTGCTGCCTGAGGAGCCTTGGTACCGATCTTGATAGTCCATGCACGGCACTCATCTTCTCCTGCGGTTAAAAAGCTCATAAGACCAAGAAGCTTGTAGCTTGCTGCGATAAGCTTATCAAGTCCGGACTCGGTTACGCCGAGAGCCTCAAGGAATTCTGCCTTCTCGTCATCGTCAAGCTCAGAGATTTCTTCCTCTACTCTTGCGCTGATAACAAATACTTCGCTGCCTTCGTTCTTAGCAAACTCTCTTACTTTTGCTACCATATCATTGGAAGCTCCGTCGTCTGCAAGATCTTCCTCTGCCACGTTTGCTGCATAGATAATGGGCTTTGCGGTAAGAAGGTTAAGCTCCTTCATATATCCCTGCTCATCTTCATCATCGCCGTCGAACTCAAATGTTCTAGCACTGTTGCCGGCTTCAAGGTGGGCCTTCATCTTCTCAAGGAAAACCTGCTCCTTGGCAGCTGCCTTATCCATTCTTGCAGCCTTGATGACCTTGGCAAGTCTTCTGTCGAGGACTTCGATATCAGCAAAGATAAGCTCAAGATTGATAACATCGATATCTCTGATGGGATCAACGCTTCCGTCAACATGGATAACGTTGGTATCCTCGAAACATCTTACAACATGAACGATGGCATCGGTCTCACGAATATTAGCAAGGAACTGGTTTCCAAGTCCCTCGCCCTTTGATGCTCCCTTAACGAGACCAGCAATATCAACGAACTCGATGGCTGCAGGAGTAACCTTCTTTGTATGGTAAAGCTCTCCAAGCTTTTCAAGCCTCTCATCGGGAACGGGAACTACTCCGACATTGGGATCAATGGTACAAAAAGGGAAGTTCGCTGCCTGCGCTCCTGCCTTTGTAAGTGAGTTAAATAATGTACTTTTTCCGACGTTAGGAAGTCCGACTATGCCCAAACGCATGATAATATCTCCTTTGTAAAACACATGATTTCAAGTTTGAGCCTTAAGTAAAATATCAAAAAGCCCAAAACAGCAAGTTATATTTTACACTACCTTGGGCTTCTTTACAAATAGTATTTAATTTGAGATAATATAGGTCCATGAGGGATTTAGTTGTATCTATTTTTTCTGACTTATGACTTACGTGTTTTTATACTGTTTTGTATTAAGGAGGAGTAAAATGATTCAAAGAAGTCTTAAACAAGTTTTTAGCTATCTACTATGTTTTTTCTTAGTTCTTTCAAGTCTTTGGGTATTATCCCCTATCACAACCAGTGCCGATGAAGGGCATGACGTAACAATCCAAATTGGACAAGGAAACGGAACAGGTACCGTACGATATCGCGTTAACGGAAATGGCGACGATGAATGGACTACCGTAACCGGAAATAGTGCTACTATATCTGGAAGCACTCTGAACAATGGTGACACAATTCAAGTTCAAGCTAATCCTGCGAGCGGTTTTTGTATCGATTCCCACGAAAATCAGAATATAGATCGTTACAATGACTCTGATCACGACATATACTCACAAATTTCAGCCGGTCCATATACATTTACTTATACAAATATCGCTCACACTATAACGATCAAATTTGATAACTCTCAAAGCGGCGGTAACAATGGTGGTAATAACGGCGGAGGTGGTGGCCTCCAAGCAGGGCAATATGAAATCCAAGTTGATAAACAGAATAACACAACCGGAACTGTGGTCGTTGATTTTCTTAACTCCTCACAAGTTTCCCTTGGCAATGCCATAAGCACTTCAAATAACATACCCGCCACCGCTATTCCCGAAGGTGCTGCATATGTCAAGGTTTCTATGGCTGATGCTGCCAGTGCCAGTGTCTTAAACAACGCCCGTATCGAGCGCTTTCCCAGACCGGACAATGGTTTTGACGAAATTGATATCATCGATGAGATCAGACGTGAAAACGCCCCTTATTCCATAACGGCGATTGACCGTGCCAACAAAGGATATCAGATCAAGATCACATTCAGCAACACCATGAGCGTTTCTTGGAGTTACGACCGTGCAACTGCTGCTCCCGACCAATTAGTCGAGAATGCCAGAATCGAGCTTTTAAACAGTGACAATCCTACAGATTATGCGGACTACGGGCGACACGACTGGCAACTAGAGAACGACCATTTATATTATTTTGTTCTCATTCCCGATTATGGCTATCAGGTTTCAAGCTTAAACATCAACGGGCAGGAAATAGCACCCCAAAACTCAATTGGTGTATTTGCTTTTAGGATGAGTCACTCCAACTTTCATTTCCAGGGTATAGTAACACCCACAAGCAATATCACGAGTTTTGATAATAACGGAATTCTCGGTGGCTTATCTGTAGATGCAGCAGAAGCCATTAACTCAGGAAACGTACGCTTAACCGAAAGAGATGTAGCACCTGATTCCAACTCCCTTGCTTCAGTTAATAGTAGCGAGGCAAGCCTCTTTGGAACAGTTGACCTCTCCATGGATCAGATCATAAGTAAAGGTAACGGAGAATATTGGGAGACCGAAAAAACCGACCTTCCCGCTCCCGCTACTATCAGCATGGTAGTTCCCGCAGGCGAACTCGCCGACGGTCAGACCTATACAGTTGTCAGAGAGCACAATGGCGTTTATGAAGAATTGGATGCAGTCTTCTACCTTGGAGATTCAACTCTTCAGTTTACATCCGACAAGTTCTCGACCTTCAGCATTATCAAGAAGCCCGGAACTCCCAATGCAGGAAGTTCTACCGGAAGCGGTGGTAGTTCCTCAAGCAGTTCATCTTCCGATGAGCATCCTATTCCTTCACTCTCTGATTCAATCGGCGGAGTGGCAGTTACAAACTGGACAGAATTTGATAATGTGATCACAACTAATCCCGGTGCTGTAGATAAGCGACTTGTAGAGCTTGTTTTGAATTACCAGAACACCACCGTACCTGCCGATGTATTTAAGAATGCCTCAAATACCAATGCAGTCGGAATACATTTGTTTGTCGGAAATGGTTGTGCCCTTTCATTCATGAACGGTGGCAGGATCGCAGATCAGCCTGCAGTTGATCTTTCCTGTACAACAACTGAAGAAAACGGCAAGAAGGCAGTAGTCTTTAATAGTTATGCTGACCTTATCGCTCCCGTTATCTACCACAACATCGTACCTGCGGGAACAAAGTCAGTCAGAGTTTACTTTACAGGCTCAGACGGAGTACGTACTCTTCTTTCTACCATTACTCCTACCGATGCAGGTCGCTTCTGCTTCGCTATCAGCAAACTTGGAATATTTGAGATGGAATATGATCCTGTTTAATACCTGATCAAAATACATCCCTTCATACCATTCTTTCACATAAAATGACCCGGTTCCTTTCTTGGAATCGGGTCATTTTTCTTCTTGTATGTATACTATCTTGAATAATTTACGCTTTCAATTATTGCATATCCATCGGTTCTATCTTTTTCGGACACGCAATAAACTCCATTCTTAACTCCCACCCATCTTCCGGGTACAGAGATCATTTCAAGAGCCTTTTCGTATGTATAACCGTCGGTTCCAAAGTACACGCTGACACTTTCTTCGGGGAAGTTTCTTTCCTGTTCATTCAGGTCCCTTTCCCCAATTCTTTTAACAACATACTTAACATACACTTCTTTGGTATCTTTCGGAAGAACTGTGACTTCATTTATATCTTCCTTCGTTTCGGATACCAGATTATTGTCAAACTTCTGTACACCTTTAACAGTATGAACTCTGACTCCGGATCCCGACCTGCAAAAAGCTAAGACTCCATATTCCATTCCCATTGATACAACACCGGCTTCATCACCGTCGGTTAATTCGGAAATATCAATCGTGGTTACACATTCAAATTCCGGTGCAGGCCACTTCTGAAGAAGTAGATTCGGTACATCTCCATATGCGCTGTTTTTATACACCGCATTTAAAACAAGTCCTCTTTTTGAAAATCCGTACCACTTATCATTTGAATTAGCATTCCACTGCCACTGGAGCCCAAGTTTTCGTCCTTTGAAATCATCGGATGTCTGTGGCTCGGTCTTTACATATTTAGTATCTGCAACATCCGGCTTTTTATAAGTTCTGACCGGCTCTCCATATTCCCTGTTGTTAACACAGCGCCCTATTACCGGCCAGCCGTTGGCCCATTTCATTGGCTGCAAATGAACAATACGTCCGGCAGCATAAACATCCTGAAAATGTATGAACCAATCCTCTCCCGTAACCGTATCAACCCACGCTCCCTGATGAGGACCATTGATATCGGTTTCGCCCTGCCTCATAACTACTCTGTATTCATAGGGACCATAAATATATTTCGAGCGAAGGACGGTCTGCCATCCGGTTTTAACGCCTCCCGCGGGAGCAAATATATAGTAGTAACCATTTCTTTTATATAGCTTCGGTCCTTCGATAGTATGCTGATCATTCAGATTTCCGTCAAAGATCTTTACCGGTTCACCCAAAAGCCCCATACCGTCATCTCTCATCTCCTGCATATAAAGAACGCTTTTATATCCGATACGGCTCTTTGCTACTCCCGCAACAAGATATGCTTTTCCGTCATCATCCCAGAAAGGGCAGGGATCGATCCAACCTGCTCCCGGTCTTATGTTTACAGGTTCAGACCATTCTCCGTACGGATCTTTTGCGGTGCACATATAAATTCCTTCATCAGGCATAGGAAAACATACATAAAACAATCCCTCATGATACCTAATAGAAGGAGCCCAAACGCCGCATCCATGGATAGGTTTTTCATATCTGTCTTCCGGAATCTTCTTTATAACATAATTAATGATCTCCCAATTAACCAGATCTTTTGAGTGAAGCAACGGTAGCCCCGGTGCATTGCAAAAGCTTGAAGCAACCATATAATAATCTTCACCTACGCGAATCGCGTCAGGATCGGAGTAGTCCGCATATAAAATAGGATTTGTGTAGGTTCCGTCTCCATTATCAGCATTCCAAATCATCATAGATCTCCCAAAACAAATAAATAAGGATCATCCGCTACTATACGAATAATCCTTATATATATTACTACAAATAGTGATCGATGTCACAAATATTCTTTATGAATTATTGCAAAAAAAGGAACGGGTTCCTTGCGGAATTCCCGTTTCTTTTTCATATAGGAGTCAACCTGACATTTATTTGATTCTTATTTATTTGATCAGGCCAAGTGCGGCAAGGATCTTTGCCATAAGTCCTGTCTTGATTGCAACGACTGCTGCCACTGCGATAACAACAACTGCTCCGGTTCCTGCTGCCACAGGAACTACAGGGAATTTCTTAGCAGGTTCGGGTGAAGGTGCGATGTCTACAGTAATGAGGTCTTCACCTCCGCCAAGGTTTGATCCTGAGCCTGCTGCCTCGGTATCGCCAAGTTCATGAGTCTCTACAGCGGTTTCTTCCGTTGTAGTCTCCTCTACTTTGTTGGTATTAGTGTTCTGTCCGCCGGTTGTAGTCTCGGTTTTCTGAGTAGCAGTCTCCTGCTTTTCCTCAGTCTTGGCTTCAGCTGCCTGAGTTGAAGGTGCAGCCTCTGCGGTGTTCTGAGATACAGTCTGTGCAGGAGTAGTCTGGGTGCTCTCGTTCTGAGAAGGTGCGGGCTGTACTACTTCTGTTGTAGGCTCCTCTGTCTTGGGCTCTCCGTCCTTTGAATCGGCTGCAGAACCCTTGATCTGACTCTGATCTGTAAGAGCATCATAATTTCCGTCAAGGATCGCAAGTACATCCTTATAGTCGATACCTGCTGCCTCTAAAGCTGCAATGCCGGTATCTGACATCTTAAGGAAATTACCAAGGTCAATACGTCCGTCCTCAGTGCGCATATCTTCAGCTACCTGTAAAGGATCGCTTACTGATGCTCCGGGAGCGTTCAATGATACGAACCAGTTCTCAGATGCAGTTAATCCTGCTTTGTTTGCGCTCTTTCCATCTTCCCAATAGAAGTTCAGATCGCCACGGACCATAGAACTGTTCTGAGTTCCCTTTAACTTAAGGTTTTCAGCGTTACCGGTGTTCTCAGTTCTGAAACTCATTACACCGTCAACCATGAATGCTGTATTTGCTGCATCATTGGTGTAGAGAGCTACATTGTTTGCTCCGTTATTGAATGAAGTGCTGTTATATACTTCGATATCGGGGCAGGAGTTTGAATCAATACCCTTTGCCTTATTGTTAAAGGCTACAGAATTGATAAGCTTATGGTGTCCGGTAATGCTGGATCCACCCATCTTAAAGCCATTTCCGTTACCTTCGTTGGTTCCGTCAACGCCATATCCGTTTGAGAATGCTACGCAGTTCTGAATGGTAACCTGTCCGATGGAACCGGTTTCAACCTTTGCAAAAAGGTCCCATCCGTCGTCTGCATTGTTGTACGCGATACATCCGTCAAATACAATGCCATTGCCAACGGTCAGCTTTGCTGCGAATCCGTCCGCATCTTCGTATCCTGCGTCTGCATTGCTGTAAGATGTGCAGTTAAGGATAAGGTCATAGCTGGGCCATTTATCCGACTTATCGCTTCCAAGATATCTGCTTACCTGAATACCGGTGTTTCCGTTTTCATAGGTATGGATATCCTTCAATGTACAGTGGCTTCCTGAAAGCTGAATGCCCTTTAATGAGTTGCCTGAATGTGTACAGTCAATGCCGCTGATATACCAGTAATCTCCTGCAAGAACAAAGCCTGCGCATTTCTTGTTAAAGTCAAATACTGCTCTGTTATCGGGATCAGCGATCATGCGGATAGGGTTCTCTGCTGTTCCGTCAATTCCTCTTGCTACAGTGACTGTTTCCTGAAGGGAATAGGTTCCGCCTGCAAGACGAATGGTCTGGCCGGGCTTAACGAACTTAACTGCGGTGTAGATATCAACAGGATCTGCTTCGGTTCCTGCACCGTTTGCTGTTCCGGTAGGAGCAACAAAGATCTCGTCTGCGGCGCTGATATTTTTATAAGTTACAGTATAGCTAAAGTTTGCAGTCTCATAGGACTCAAGAAGCTGATACTGATCATTGCCGGGATGGAAGCCTGCTTCGGGAGTGAAGGTTACATTAAATCTGTTCTCACCAAGAGAAAGTACAGTCTTAACATCCACAGTCTTGCCTGACTTAACAGCCTTGTTATCTACAAGGACTTTTCCTGTTGCATCAGTGATCTTAAGGGTACCGTTTGCATTTCCGTAGTACTGAAGAGTGTAATCTGCAGTATTTGAATGCTCTGCGGAAATAATGCTGTAGTTGGGTACCACATAGGTAATAGGTCTTCCCTCTGAAGGTGCATCATCAGCGGGATTGATAGTAACAAGCTCGATATCGCTAAAGGTTACCTTAAAAGTTCTTGATGCGAAGAAGCCCACATATACATGTTCTTCATCAAGTTTGCTCAAAGCCTCTGTATCATAGAACTTCTTGGTTGAAACCTCGTTTCCGTTTTCATCAAGAAGGCTTACAAAGTATCCTGTGTTGTTCTTCTGAATGCGGAAAACAACTTCTGTCAAAGGATTTTCTATAGTTCCCTGAACGGTTCCGCTTGAATTATTAGCAAAAAGGTTATAAGTTCCTGCTCCCTTCGAGCCGCATGAAGACTCAAGTGGATACATCTTTGACTTAAAGTCTGCATTTACTGTAGCAGAATCATTTGCCTCTAAGAGTGAAAGATTTTCCTTGGTAACTCCAACCTTTTCCTGTGCTCCAAGACCAAGTTTCATGCTGATCTTTGCTGCGTTTGAGTCTGTTGTTACGCTTCCGCCGATGGTATCGTAGTAGTACTCCACCTTTGTTCCGGAAGCCATGTAGGAGTTATTCCAGAAAACAGATGCATCTCCGTTTACACCTACTCTATCGCAGGCCATAAGTCCGAAGCCTTCCTGACCGTTGGTAAATGCCCATGTGTCAATGGTAGCCTTTGCTGTAAGTGTAAAGTTTACATCTGAAGGAAGTGTTGCATAGTAGAATGCCAGGCCGTCCGTGGATGCAGGAACCAGCTTACCCTTGCTGTTCAGATTCCATACGGTCACGGAATCTTCTGCATTCTTTTTGTATCCGGTATTCTTGGAATTCTTGTCCACGCCCTGTCCGAAAGCTGCGAATGTCCACTCGATCTCGCCCTCTTCCGTTACCGGGATCTCACTGTTGCTTGCTATGGAGCTGCTCTCGCCGCGGACTGCTGCCACGCTGAACTGATAGGTGTGGTCTACCGCCAGTCCGGTAAAGCGCTGCTCGTACTCCGTCTTGGTGTTATTCACAACCACTTCCGGAGTAAAGGTTCTTGTGATGACGGAGTTCTGATCCGCCTTATCCGTCACGGTGATCTGATAGCTCTCTGCTTCCGCAACAGAGTAGAACTTGAAGGCCACTTCACCATCGCCCTTGTTTACAAGGTTCTTGATCTGAGGAACGGTCAGAGGAAGCGAAAATGCAAACTTCTCTGTCTCTGTGCTTTCCAGCGTCTGTTCCTCATCCTCTCTGGAGAGGGAGGCTGCGAAGAAATACTCTCCGCTGGCGGTAGGAGTAAAGCTGAAGACGAACTCATTCTTCTCTGCGCTCGCCTGAAGAGTTGCGAGGATCTCACGCTCACCCAACTCCGGATAACCTGTCAACATGTAAGCGGTCAGCTTGTCTCCGCCGTCTTTTCCGATAATAGCAGATACAGTTACATCGATCTTGTTGGGATCCTGTGCATTCAGGGCCACATTCGTAACAACCGGCTCATTCACTGTTTCCCAATCGGCTCTGACAACTTCAGTGGGTGCGCCGTCTGTGACTTCCACCTTAAAAATATAGTTATTATTCGTAGCTCCGCCAAGATAATAGGTGCCTGCTTTATCCAGCTTCAGAGTGTCGCAATATGCTGTGTTCTTGGTATGTTCACCCTCGGTGATCGCCACCTGCTTTCCTTCGCTGTCAAGGATCGCCATCTGACGATTATCGTCGCCTCCCTCAACCCACCAAATCTTAACACTTGCTTCGGAAGATGTGGCGAACTTGATAGCGTTCATGTCTGTAGTTACCTTGCCGCCCAGATTCAGTCTGACGCCGGAGGTGTATCCATCCTCCCATTTCTTGGAACTTGAATCCACCTTAGACTTTGCACTGAAGATCAGCGTGAAATAATCCTCCGTTCCGGCCTTCAGTGTATCTCCGTCGGCTTTCTTATTTGCTGCAAATGCTTCCAGATCAGAAGCTTCAAATACGAATTCTGTCGTAGCGGACTCACTTTCAGTTCCTGCTGCAGGTGCCGGTGTGGGTGATTCCTGACTGGTGCCATCCGGGAAAGCGATGGTCATATCGTTTCCGTGAGCAGCGAAAGGATCCCAGTCTCCAAGGAAAGCTGCCACGGAAATTGCGGTGCCGTCTGCACAGACTGCGGTCTCCGGCTGCTGAGCCCAGTTCACACGGGCTGCGCTGTTGTTTACGCCGGCTACTTCATAAGTACCAAACTCCACACATCTTGCAGACTCTCCACCGAGGGCGGCGTTCCATCCTGCAGGCTGGATCAGGGACGTCTTGGCATTGGCATCATATACGCCGTTTACCCAGTTTGTTGCTTCCACAACAGTATCGAAGAAGACAACCTCGGAGGTGTTCGCCTGCCAGGGTCTACCAAACTGTCCCGGCTTGGATGCATGCTGGGATGCGGTATTCACACCGGGTGTGGTGCTCTTTACGGTACAGTTGTACATAAGATAACCACGGCCGGTTGCCGATTTCTGCTGAGCTGCAGTGATGTATCCCACATCGTTCTTGTCCTCGCTGGTGTTGAATACCAGATCGCACTTTGCGAAGACTGCGGTCATACCGCCAAAGATGTAGTCGGTTCCACCATATACATCACAGTTATAGAAAGCCTGAGTTGAACCTACGTCTCCGTATAAAGTATCCTGACGTCCGATAAACGCGCAGTGATCAAAATATGCCTTGGTAGCTGCCGATCTTATGGCGATAGCCGCTGCTCTTTCAACATATTTCTTATCCTGAACAGTAGTGTCTCCTGCCTGCATTGATGAACGTGCAACGGAACCTTCTTTTGCTCCGCTCTGCTTTACGATAACATCGCCGGCAGCTTTCTCTGACTGATACTGATTAAATGAGTTTTCAAAAATAATATCTTTTGCTTCAAAGCCTGCAGCGTTAATAACTACAGTTGCATTCCAGTAGCTTCCTGCGGTTGTTCCCGAACCGGGATTTACAAATGAAGCATAACCATTGTACTTGTTTACTTCCAGCAAACGAGCGTCGTACTTGCAATCGTCTCCCATGCTGTAATAGGTATATCCGTGTCCGTAATAACCGGTGATACGAACTGAATTAGCATCAAGAGAAACCCCCTTGTTTACAGGCTGGATGCTTGCCCCTGAAACCGCATTCTTAAGGGTTACATTGGGTGTATCAATAACAAGCATTTCCTGATAATCACCGGGCTGAATCTCTACGGTGACTCTCTGATCATCGGTTCGGTTCATGTTCCTAATGGCTTCAATTGCCTCACCAATGGTTTCATAATCTTTTCCTGAACCAACGGTTACGGTAGCCTTATAAGGAACGCTTACGGTACCGGTTTTCTTAAAAGGAACACTAAGAGTAATTTCTTCTGAAGAAACCTTTGCGTCCTTTGAATATTTCTCTTCAAAAGAATATCCTTCAGGTACGCCGGTAACTTCCACTCTGTACCGGCCGTTTCTGAGTGAAATTCCTTCGGTTCCTGTGAAGGTATAAGAATATGTTGTATCTGTAAATCCGTTTGAAGGATCAAGTAAAATAAACTTAAACCCACAACCGCTTAAGTCAAGAGCTTCAAGGTTAGTGCCCTCTTTTGCGATGTTTACAGAATAAACATCCTTTTTGGTAAGAGCGATGGTAGCCTCATTTGAATTGTCATCAAAGCTCATGGAAGTAGTTCCGAGAGTATAATCATCCGCTCCTGATAAAGTAAGAGCGTAATTAACGCCTGACTGGAGAGTAACCGAGAAGTTTAATCCGTTCTCGCCCTCTGAAAGTTCCATAGCGGGAACATATACAGATTCAGGATCATCGGGAGTAAATGTAAAACTTGCATTTCCCTTAAAACTGTTAAGATCCCCGCTTTCAATGCCTGAAACAGTTCCACTGACATTTACAAGGCTGACACCTGAAACGGTCACAGCAAGGCTTCCGTCCTCAGATGCATTTACTGACTTTTCGGAAGTAATAACATATGCATCTGCGCCTTCAAGGGTCATATCATAATCAAAGCCCTTTGCAAGAGTCGCAGTAAAATTGCCTTCAGAAACTGTACTTCTTACAACATTACCGTTCTGACGGTTTGTAAATACAAGGTCAAAAGTACCGGCGCCGGTAAATCCTGTGACAGTACCGCTGATATTGGCATAGCTTGCATGCTGACGGTACACTCTTGCTACAACAAGCTTCTCGGTTGCGGAATAAAGCTTGTACTGAGCTGTAGCCTTGGGATATACAACCATTTTGGAAACAGTTCCGGATCCCAACGTATGTGTGTGTACGTTCGAATCACTTGCATCTGACATATTTTCAAAATGAAGTTCTGAATCAGTACCGTTGCTTGCCACATAGAAAGTTACGGTATCATCCGCACGGCAATTAAGTGCAACATATACATTGGCATTTGACCCCTTATTGCTGTAAATATATCCGGTATAAACATTGCCGTCGCTGTCCTTCAAGCTTTTTTCATCTGTTCTTGTCAAAGCAGTATTTGAAGTACGGAGCCTGTGATTAGTTGAATAACCTCCATCATTAAAAATAAAGTCTCCGTTATCAACACTGAAAGATGCAAGGGTTACACCGGTTGTTCCGGGTTCAGCATTGAAAAACCCGTTGATGGTATCTACATCAAGTCTATTGTTGTAGCCCTCTCCCAGATTCTCGGCACCGAAGTCCCATACATCAATTTTCCCCTCATCAAAGTTACGATCTGTGGTACTGCTTTCATTAGTTGCAGGAGTACCATTCCCGCCATCGTTCGATTCTTCTGCGAAGGAACGAAGTGGCATCCCTACAGAAAAGCCGGTAGCAAGAAAAGCTACAGACAGTAGGGCTGAGCCAATTCTGGCCCACTTTTTCTTTCTTAGTGCATTTCCGAACATAAAATCCTCCAATACAAAAAATCATCCATGAAATAACTCCCGAGTCACTCCTTTGATCCCGGCTTCTACCCCTAAAAACGCTCTAAATTATGTAAACGCTTACATATCATATTGCGTACTTTCTAAATGTTAGCATGAAAATTCTTCGCAAAACAATAAAAACAACGTTATTTTCTCTAATTGCATGCCGAAATTTCAAACTGTTTTTTGTACTTTTTCACAAATAACAGAGGTTATCAATGTATTGTCCGTTACACTATACAATGTTAGCTCTTACATTTTGTGCACATTGACCGGAAACTATTGTAAACGTAATAGTTTCTTTTGGAACTATTTGACCTATGTATTTTTTGATTTTTCCTTTAATATTATCTATGGAATATTTAACCGGACACAGTTAGGAGTTTTAAATGAGAAATTGCATCGTCGCTCAGTCGGGCGGTCCCACCGTTGCTATAAACGCCTCTCTTGCAGGCATCATTGCCGCGAATGAGGATAACAACTACTTTGACACTATCTATGGTTCTATTAATGGTGTCACCGGAATTCTTAAAGATAAATTACTCGATCTTACAGAAACCGGTAAGAAGATCCCCGGATTCGTTGAAAAACTTAAAGTTACTCCCGCCATGTATCTTGGATCCTGCAGATACAAGCTCCCCAAGATTGGCGACGACAATGCTGTATATAACAAGATCTTTTCATATTTTGAAGAAAAAGAAATAGATACTTTCTTTTATATTGGCGGAAATGATTCCATGGACACAGTCCTTAAGCTTTCGGACTACGCCAAGGAGATTGGAAGCCCCGTTAAGGTTATCGGTATTCCCAAGACCATCGACAATGATCTTTGCGGAACCGACCACACTCCCGGCTTCGGAAGTGCTGCTAAATATGTAGCAACTTCAATCCTTGAGATTGCCCACGATACCTTTATCTATCCCGTAAAGTCCGTGACCATCGTAGAAGTTATGGGAAGAGACGCCGGATGGCTCACTGCAGCATCCGCTCTTGCAAGAAATGAATACTCCACTGCTCCCCAACTTATTTACCTTCCGGAGCGTGCTTTTGATATAGATGAATTTGTTGAAGATGTTAAGAAACAGCTTGAAGTAAACAACAGCGTAGTTGTAGCAGTATCAGAAGGAATCCGCGATAAGGACGGCGAGTACATAAGTGCTTCAGGCGCAGCCACGGATAATTTCGGACATAAGCAGTTAAGCGGAGCAGGAAAAGCTCTTGAATATGTTATTGCCGAGAAGCTTGGTGTTAAGGTTCGTAGCGTAGAGATCAATATTCTTCAGAGATGTGCTTCTCATTTAGCATCTCTTACCGACCTTAACGAATCAATGGAACAGGGAAAGAAAGCTTTAAACCTTTCACAGGACGGTGAAAGCGGCGTTATGGTTACCCTTAAGAGAACAGTAAATGCACCCTATACCGTTGAAACCGGATGCCTCGATATCCACAAGATCGCCAACGAAGTAAAGAGCGTTCCCCTTTCCATGATCAATGAAAGAGGAAACGATGTTACCGACGAGATGCTTGAATATCTTCGTCCACTCATTATTGGTAACCCTTGGGTAGATTATAAAGAGGGTCTTCCCGCATATTTAAATGTCAGTCACCTTGTACCCGGTACAAAACGAATCGTGCCAAGTACAGAATAATATAAACAACACATTATTAAAGCGAGAGGTTTTTGGCCTCTCGCTTTTGCTTTCCGATATTTGTTTACTCAGCGATCATCTTTCGCTTTCCCACTCTTCTCTTGTAAGGCAGTTGACATGGCCCGTCCTGACCTCTTTCATCTGCTTTACTTCAAGTCCTTCTGTGGCCCACTGATATTTGAAGCCAACCTTTTCCTGGACACGTCGGGATTTGTCATTTCCTTCATAGTATCCGCACCAGACTCTGTCCAGTTTAAGATCTTCGAAGGCATATCTTAGCATTTCTCTTGCAGCTTCAGGTACAAGACCCTGTCCCCAATAAGGAACGCCAAGCCAGTATCCAAGTTCCGCCTCATCGTCGAGTCTTGCAAGGTCGCTTCTGAAATGAAGCCCTATGCTTCCAATGGGCAGCCCTGTCTCTTTGAGAACAATGGCAAATGTGTTGGGCTCACACAGCACCTCTTTTATAATACGTCTGCTCTCTTCTACGCTTGTGTGAGGAGGCCATCCGGCACTGGGTCCGACGCGGTCATCCTTAGCATATTTATAACACTCTTCTGCGTCACTTTCCTCCCAGTGACGCAAGATAAGTCTCTCCGTCTCCAGTCTCATAAAGAATCTCCCTTTCTGCTCTTCCTATATTGCAGATTAATTATTATTCATAAAAGTGAAAATCACCTATGATTATGCTTGAATCCGGAGCAACAGTGATAAGTGCTTCAACCTCCACTCCGCCTTCATAATCAGGAACTACACTGTCATCATAAACAATACCCGACAAAAATGAAACATAGGGCATGCCGCTTTCATCCAAATATACGTTAACTAAATCTCCCCATCCGATATTTTCAACATCTTCATTATATTCAAGCGCACGCGCCAATGGTTCGGTTGTCTTTTGAACCTTTCCACCGGGATTATTGATGGTAAAGGTAATTGTCTTTGCTTCGCTGTCGTATGTGAACTCCATGGCTTCTTGGATATAGGGAATGAAGTACTCTGCAGTGTATGTCGTAAACTGATATTCGCCGTCAACTAATTGGCCGATAACCAGTCCGTACCAGGCAAATCCGGTTCCGTGGCCCTCATTTTCGACTATAACGTACTCATCCTCTCCGTCTCCGTCGACATCCCATTTTGCTACCTGGGGAAGGAATCCCGCCATAGAAATATCAATGGGGATTTCAATATCTCCGTCAACCAGAGTTGCTTCCATGGTGTTATAGTCTTCATGGATGTATACGGATCCGTCATTTGAATATGTATCATAAACTCTATTCGGGTCGTATTCCTCGGGAATTGCATAGTACATTGAATCCACAACGGCAACAATGTCAAATCCGGTTAAATCCTCAGCGTTTGCCGCAACAGAGTATGCTGTTTTAAGCTCAGGATCATACCAAACTATAAGGTCGATCATACCCTCTTCTCCGATAAAACGGTGAAGCTTTGCGGTCATGTTCCAGTTCTCAAGTGTAACCTCTTCATCCGAAGTCCACTCATAATAATAACCGCTGATGTCAGCTGATTCATCAACTCCCTGCTGTGCTCTTGCGCAATAAGTAACTCCATCTAAAGTAAAGTCAGCCTCTACAAGAGGTCTCTCGCCTTCACCGACGTTCTCCATAATGCCCCAATAGCTTGACATTGAATACTTGGGCATATTAAAGAGTCCGTCACAAGCTGCTTTCATTTCATCCCAGGTGCATTTTCTCCAAGGGTTGCCAATGGTTACATTCTGGTTTTCCTGTTCCTGAGCTTCCTGTTCCTCCGGAATAACCACCTGTCCGTTATTATCATTTATTCCGCATCCTGTAAACAGGCATGCTCCCAAAACAGCCGCAGCTGCTTTGACTACTAATTCTTTTCTCATATTCTCTCCTATTTTTTCCCTTGGCTCCCCACTGTCTTGCCCAGCAGTTTTTTAATCTGTGCCTTAGTGGCGATAGGATAAACATCGGTTATATGGTCGGCGATGGCTTTGCCGGAATCTGCGGGGCTGTTTTTGTATTCAGAAATGACATGCTTGTAACCATACAGGTTGTCCGGTGTTGTATAAACCGCGATGGGCCAGCCGTAATTTTCGCCATTTTTATTCTTGCGCTGTCTAAAATCTCTGACGGTTAAATAGGTCAGCATCTGAAGATCGCATACAGTTCCGTCAAAGCCTTTCTCGCCGCCCTTTCCAAAGCCGCCCTTCGCTTTCATTTCGTTAGAAAAGATTTCGGGTTCTTCTTCAAAAAGATCCATTAATTTCTTCTGACGCCTTGTGGCTTTTCCATCCTCCCAAAGCGCATCGAAATCGTATCCGTCTCTTCTGTAATTGGCAAAGAAAGGAAACCACTTTTTAGAAATGAAACCGGCTTTTTTATCGAAGAATTTTCCGTAGGCAATATCCCCTCTTCTTGCGATTATCTCACGCCACTCCCAAGGGTCCCTTTCTATATTTCCGCTCCACCAATACTGTGGCACGGTGCGTTCTTCCAAAGAGAAGCCGGGAATCTCATTCTTAAACAAAGGCAGAAATCCAACTTCGTTTATATATTTAATTGCGTCATCCACTGTATGAAGGCATTCGGGATCATCCCATTCTACTCCATACATAATCCAAGTTCCGTTTTCGTTACCCATTCTAACCCTCGTTTTGTGGCATAGTGACGTAAATGTGACAGGGGGACGCACCCTACTTGTCACATAATACCTAGGAATTCCTTCAATTCCGGCAGCACTCTTTCCGCTTCCGCTCTTCCTAAATCATATACCCTCTGAAGCTCGGCAGGGTTACTTTCCGTTCTTCCGATTCCGAGAGATTCAGCGGGGCGAATTACAAAAGATATGCCCTTCTCTTCCCTTTCGTTTATTTCCTCCATCTGCTTGTTGTACATTTCGTGTCTAACGCCGATGGCCTTAACGATTTCGGGATATTTGCGAAGGATAATCTTAAACAGAGGCATTCCCTTGTTTTTCTGTTTAACATAACCTTTGGGCTGCGTCAATATAATTACATTTCTGTTATAACCAATGGATTCCATATACTCAAAGGGAACGGAATCAGAAATACCTCCGTCAAGGAGCTGTTCTCCATCGATAAAAACAGGTCTTGATACCGCAGGAAGGGACGCAGAAGCTCTCATCCACTGCATATCCGTATCTCCGCCGTCGCTGCACTTATGATAAGAGCATTTTCCGGTCTTTACATCCGTTGCACCAATGTAGAACTCCATGGGATTTTCCGCAAAGGCTTTCCTGTCGAATATATCCAATATGTCCGGGATCTCGTGGTAGCACAGTTCTACCTCGTAAAAATCTCCGGTTTTAAAAAGTGATCTGAAACTTCCGTATCTTGGGTCTCTTGCGAATCTTAGATTATATCTCAGAGGTCGGCCGATTTGTTTGGATTTGAAATTGCATCCGAAAATAGCTCCGGCGGAAATACCTGCGCCCCCGTCGAAATTTATGCCATTTTCAAGGAGGACGTCCATGACTCCGCAGGTAAAGAGTCCTCGCATGGCGCCGCCCTCCATAATAAGTCCGGTCTTATAATACTTTTCCGTAGTGCTCATTAAAACTTAAATCTCTTTCTGTTTATTTACCGCATATTTATTGACAAATTCTCTTGCCGAAACCGGTTTAGAATAGTAGTAGCCCTGGAGATAATCACATCCTAGTTCTGACATAATCTTAACCATGTTTTCGTCTTCGATTCCCTCTGCCGTAATGGAGAATCCCATGTTTTTAAATGTCCGGACCATATTTGGAAGAATAGCATCAGGCTTCTTACAAAAGTCCCAAACAATCGTCATATCAAGTTTTACATTAATGAATGGACATTTCTTTAATCGTGCAAGGTTTGAATATCCCGTACCATAGTCATCAAGTACAAACTTAAAGCCCTTCTCACTGATTGCTGCTATCTGTTTCTGAAGGAAGCTGTCATCAATGGTCGCACCTTCGGTTATTTCAAGGTGGACCTTCTCAGGATTCACGCCATGCTTTTTCGCTATCGCAGCATATCTCTCTGCCAGATCGGTTCTTATAAACTGAGCGGGTGAAAGGTTTACATTTACCCAATTGATACCAATTTTCTCAAGTCCTTCATCCTTAATAAATCTACAAGTCCTGTCAAAAACAAGTTCACCCAGTTCATTGATTCGTCCGCTGTTTTCTGCAACAGGAATAAAAAGAGAAGGAGGTATAATGTTTCCTTCAGGGTCTCTTATTCTTGAAAGAGCCTCCGCTCCGATTGCTTTTCCGGTTTTTGCATCATAAATAGGCTGTAAAAACAGCTCAAAACCGCTGCTCTCTATGGCAGACTCAATGCTAAGCCTAACCATTTTTTCATTTTCTACTCTTTTAATATCTTTTTCGGAAACGTTAATAAACTTTTCTTTTTCAAGTTTTCCGGCTCTCTCAAGGGCTCTGACCATGGTTTTCATAAGAATCTCATGTTCATGTTTCCCTTCAACCATCTCAAATGTTACAAAGCCAACAGACAAATATAACTCGGCAACAGAATTCTTCCATGGGCTTCTAAACCTCTCACGGATCTTTTCCATTTTACCTTCGAAATCTATATTGGGTTTATCAAGAATTACGAATCTTCCGTTCCTGCAATAAAATATAACACCTCCGGGAAAGGTCTGCCTTAAAAATCTTGCTATCATAATAAGGCCTTCCTCCATTTGGTTAACTCCGTAAATATCTCTCATCTCTACAAAGTCACTGACCGATATTCCGTAGGGTGCCAGTCTGAAGTTCTCGATGTTTTCTTCCAAGTGTTCGCTGAGACCAAGTGTATTAAAGCAAACTCCGCCGAGATCAAGCAGATACTCAGGATTAATAAAGGCAAGATAAACAAGAAGTATAGCCAAAACAATGATGGTATCCATAATGAGCAGGTGAGGAAGGAGCCACCTTACAACATAAGCCATCAAAATTATCAAATTATAAAGTATAAGTCCGTATTTTTCCCTCTTACGACCAAATCTTTTTCTGTAGATGATGGAGGATATAAATGACATTACACCATAGAATCCTCCAACAAAGTAAAGGATATTGTATAATTCACCGACATGATACCCGTCCTTATCCACATAGTAAATTACCTTGGTGAATTCCGAGGATCCAACGATAGCAGAAAGCACACCGACAAGTACAGCAAGACACATCGGGATTCTGACAATGTTTCTTATAATGACACTCTTTTCAAGATTATCTTTTGTAACGGTGGCAACAAAATAAAACAGGGTGTACGCTCTTATAAAGAAAAAGATGAAGTACATCATGTTTGCAATATTAACCCACGTAACAGGATATCTCGTATAGTAATTGTCCAATGCGCTTGCGTGGACATCAAAAATAATGGTCAGAGTATGAGCCAGAATCATCAAGAGAAAGGAGCTGTTTCTTTTGACCGGCAACCTTGGCCTGGAAAAGTAGAACAATAGAATAATACCCAAAATCATCAAAACAGGAATTTCGAAGCTGCTACTCCACATAAGTGTTTCCTCCCTTGGGTACTATCATTATACCACAAGGGAGGAAACTTTCCACGTTATTTTTCAATTGAAATGCTTACAGAACCGCTGGTGGCGGATGCGGAAAGCTTTCCGTTTATCTCACCATTGTCGCCGGTAGGGAGGTGTACTCCGCCGCTGTTACTTGTTGCGAAAATCTCTTTGTTGGTAAGAAGCTTTGCATTAACACTTCCGCTGGTGGTCTTAAGAGCGATATCTTTTCCGTCGCAGCCCTTAAGGTTAACGCTTCCGCTGGTTGCATCTGCATTTATGACATTCTGTGCGATGACGCAGTTTAAATGTACGCTGCCGCTTGTTGAACTTGCATATACATTGGTTAATGATGCTCTTTCAACATGAATGGATCCGCTCTTATCTTCAAGACTGAGATCGGCTGCAGTAATGTCTTCAAGATGAAGGCTTCCGCTGGTTGCCTTAACGACCATGTTCGCTCCCTTAACCTCAGTAGCCTTAATGCTTCCGGATGATGCTTCAAGCTTAATGTCTGCTGCCTCAATGTTCTCAGTCTTGATGCTTCCCGTTGAAGCCTTGATGCTTACATCTCCGGACACAACTTCGTGTGCAGAAATGCTTCCTGTTGAAGACTGGATACGAAGGTCTCCCTTAACATCCGATGAATAGTTGATGCTTCCTGTTGTACTTACAAGATCTACGCTGCCAAATGTAAAACCATTTTGTACCTTGATGCCATCAACATCATTATCAACAGCCAGTTTATTATATTCTCCCTCAGGAAGATAAACCGTTACATAAGGCCAAGTATTGAAAACCCCGATATAATCGTACCATTTTCTGTCATCGTCACCTTTAATCGAAAGGTTATCTCCGCTTGTTTCAACAGAGTATGTAAACTTCGTTGTTTCGTGGGTTTCCACAACCGTTTTATCATCCTTAGTGGGAACTATTTTTACCTCTGCTCCCTCAACATTAATATTTGAAATCTTTTCCCCAAATTCATAAGTTTTTACAGTCATATCATTTTTATCCTCAGTCATCTTTTCAAAATCAAAATTAGAATGAGCAAGTGCAGCTCCGCCCATTACTGCGCCACCAAGGATCATTACTCCGGCGACTATAAGTGCCACATATTTTGCTTTCATGATCATTCTCCTCTTTTCTTACCAACAAATATCCACTTGATACCTCTTCCTATCGACTTGCTCAGTGCGATCATTCCCTTTGCGATAAGGTTGCAAAGGAAGAAGAAAGGAATCGCGATTCCTCCGCATACGAAGCCGCATCCGATAAGGAAAAGGCCCGTATCCACCTGACCGTTCATGAAGCCAAGCACAGCTCCTAAGATGCCTGCAACAAAGCCAAGGGCAAGACAAAGGTCGATAACATAAAATGCCAGGATGAAAACCCAATATACAAGATAGAAGGTTATGCAAAGGACTGCTACAGTAATGAAGAGCGCAAGTCCTACCGGGAACCAGATAGGCGAACCAACGGCTATAAGTACTATCTCCCATGCTCTTAATGCTCTCTTGGGTTTTGCTTTCTTAACCTTATCCTTTACGATCTTGTTTAAAGGGATATCTTCCATGATCTGATCTGCGATGGTCTTGACGTCACCAATGGCTGCAACGGCTTCATCTTCGCTGAGTCCGTCCTCAATCCGATCATCGATCATCTCAGAGTAAAAATCCAGGGATCTTTTTAATTCAGCCTCCGGAAGTCCGGAAAGCTTTTCCGACAAGGTATTAAGAAGTTCCTGCTTATTCATTTGCCTTGCCCTCCTTTGCTACAAACTCATAAATCTTCATAACCTCTTCCCATTCCTTTTTAAAACTTTCTATTCTCTCAAGTCCCGCATCAGTGATGTGGTAGTACTTCCGAAGCCTTCCGTTGTGCTCCGCGCTCCTTACCGTAAGGAGCTGTGCAGATTCCAGTCGCCTTAAAATCGGATACAAGGTGGACTCTGAAATTTCAACGTATGGGCTGATGTCTTTGATGATCTGGTATCCGTATGAATCCTCTTTAACAATAGCAGCTAGGACGCATACATCAAGAAGACCACGTTTCATCTGGATCTCCATGCTATTCTCCTTTCATCGGATCAGTAAAACCATTAAAACTAAGGAATATCAAATACAATGCTTTGCGATATACCTCTTTATGTGTTATACTATACGCCGCATAGTATAATGTGTCAAGTGGTATTTTTTGTTTTTTTCCGATTTACAAATTGTCTCTTTTTGTTTACTATATAAATACCAGTTCTTTGTGTACTTAAAGATTTTCCGGAATTAAACAGTCCTATAAGTTCTTTTATTTTTTGCTCAATAATCGTGCGGTAGGTACTTATTATATGGAAAAATACGAGTATTCTGAAATTAAACGCGAATTATTGGATCATTCAATGATCCCCTTCGCTGTCTATCAATTCATTGATAACCGGATCGTCCCTCTGGTACTATCCGATGGTTTCTGTGAGCTTTTTTTAATCAAAAACAAAGCCTTAGCCATGGAGAATATAGAAAAAGGGACTCTTATCGGCGTCCATAAGGATGATGAAAAAAGACTCCTCGATTCTCTTATCGATTTCGAAACAAAAAAAGTTCCCCTGGATATAATCTACAGGTATAAATTAAATTGGGATGACGATAACTACAAGATCATACACGCAAAAGCAAAGCATACCACCTCTGACGACGGAACCCCTCTCGGAATCATCTGGTATACTGACGAAGGTTGCTGCACCAGCGACTTTAGCGAATATGATAAGGACTTTATTCAGTCTATTTCAAAAGCGCTGAAGAAAGAAAGCTTTATTAATTCAAATAATTATGACCCACTCACCGGCCTTCCCAGCATGACTTATTTCCTTACGAAGGCGGAAGAAGGCTGCACCAACATAATTAAAAACGGTGGTATTCCTACCATAGCTTATTTTGATATAAGCGGAATGAATCATTATAACCAGAATTACGGTTTTTCAAAGGGCGACGACATTATCCGTGCTTTTGCCAGACTCCTTACAAGATATTTCAGCACTGAAAACTGTTGCCATTTTGCACAGGATCACTTTGCTCTATACACCAATATTGAAGATCCCACTCCTATCCTAAAAAAGCTCTTCAGTGATTGGGACAAGATAAACAAGAGCATAACTCTCCCCATAAGAGTCGGTATATACAGCAGTAAAAACGGCTTTGTCGACATTACTCTTGCCGTAGACAAAGCAAAGATCGCCTGTGACAAACTTAAGAGCACCTACTTTTCAAATATAAATGTATTTGACGATTCCCTACAGAAAGAAATGGATCGTCTTGATTATGTTGTTCGAAATATCGACAAAGCCATTGAAAACAGATGGATCAAGGTTTACTACCAGCCGATCATCAGAGCCGCCAACGGTCGTGTCTGTGACGAAGAAGCTCTTGTAAGGTGGATCGATCCCGAAAAAGGATTCTTCTCCCCCGGCGAATTCATCCCCGTCCTTGAGGAAACCGGTCTTATCTATAAGATTGACCTTTACGTTGTTGACAGAGTAATTGAGAAATTGGCTATTCTTAAAGAAGAAGGTCTTCACCTTGTTCCTCAGTCCATCAACCTCTCAAGAACCGACTTTGAGGCCTGCGATATCGTTGAAGAAATCCGGTCAAGAATTGACGATGCCGGTCTCTCCCGCGATATGTTCACCATAGAGATTACAGAAAGTATTATTGCTTCAAACTTTGAGTATATGAAATCCCAGATTGAAAAGTTTAGGAAATTGGGATTTAAAGTATGGATGGATGACTTTGGAAGCGGTTATTCATCCCTTGATGTTCTTCAGAGTCTCGATTTTGATCTTATTAAATTTGATATGAAATTCCTTCAGAATATCGATGAAGGACCAAACGGAAAAATAATACTTTCAGAGCTCCTTAAGATGGCCACATCTCTTGGTGTGGATACCATCTGTGAAGGTGTAGAAACAAAAGAACACGTTCGTTTCCTACGTGAGTGCGGATGTTCAAAGCTTCAGGGATACTACTATACTTCTCCTCTTCCCGTTGAAAGAATTCTTGAAAGATACCGTACCGGTATCCAGATTGGTTTTGAAAATCCCGCTGAATCCGATTATTATGAAGCTCTCGGAAAGATCAATCTTTATGATCTTTCTTCCATTGCGGTGGATGCAGATAGCGATTCTAATAAATACTACAATGCTCTGCCCGCATCCATTATGGAGATCATGGATGATCAGGTTCTTGTCACAAGAAGCAACCCTTCTTTCCGCGAGTTCATGAAAAAGCACCTCGGATACACCATCACAGAGGAATATGTTACCTGTACCAACCCTGATAATCCTATTTGTATATTTATCAGATCAGTTGTTGACGGTATCAAGCAGGAACCCCGCATCCTTTTGGATCAGAAACTACCGAGTGGTTACATAGTCCATATCATGGTCAACAAGATCACGGAAAATCCAGTCACTCATTCCGTAGCCATCTCTGTAGCGGTTCTTTCTATTACCGATCCCGCAGAAGGTGCAACTTATGAAAAAATTGCCCGTACCCTGGCTAAGGACTTTACGGACCTTTTCTATGTAAACCTGAGGACTGATGATTTTTACCACTATACTTCTCGTATAAATCAGGAAACAGTCAACATGGAAAGAACGGGAACCGATTTCTTCAATCAGGCCCGAACAGACAGTATGCGCTACCTATACAAAGAGGACCGCCCTACTTTCGCAGAACAGTTTACAAAAGAAAATGTCCTTCACTCCATCGCAGAACACGGTTCCTTCACTTTAAGTTACAGGATCATGGAAAACGGCAAACCGGTATACGTCCATATGAAATCTATTCTTATGGGTGACGGCTCCGACTACATAATCTTTGGTGTAAGTAACATTGATGCCCAGATGAAACGTGAAATGGAATATGAGCGTTTCCGCAAGGATGAAGAGACTTTTACACGTATCTCCGCTCTTGCAGGTAATTATATCTGTATCTATACCGTTGATCTTGAAGATGACAGCTACGTTGTTTTCACTTCCGATGCGGATTACGATACTTTGAACATTCCCAGGGAAGGACCAAACTTCTTTATAAAAGACATTGGACACGTTATCCACCCCGACGACCTCCAAGGGCTCGTTAATGTCTTCACCAAAGAAAACATCCTTTCTACCATTGAGAAAAATGGCATTTTTGAGCACGATTACAGGCTTATGATAAAAGGAGCCCCCGTAAAGGTTCGTCTCAAAGCCGCCATAGTAGATGAAAAGGATGGAAAAAAGCTTATAGTAGGGGTAAACAGACTTTCATAAAATTTTCCTTAAATGCTTTTTATGGCGCCCAATTATGGTATAATCATTTTGGGCATCGGCCTAGAATAGTATTAACGGAGACATACAAAATTGAAGATTTTTGAAGTTGAAAGCCCTCTTATGAGATTCCTCGGCAAGATGACCGATATTGTCATTGTCAACCTGCTTACCGTTGTTTTATGCATTCCCATCATCACTGCAGGCGCCGCTTTTACGGCCATGCACTACTGCATGCTTAAGCTGGTAAGGGATGAGGAAGCCGGTATTGCTAAACAATTCTTCCACTCTTTCAAGGACAATTTTAAGCAATCAACGATCATCTGGCTTATTTTCCTTGTTATTGCCGCTTTCTTTGGTGTAGACCTTTTCTTACTTTACAATAGCACTAACGAAATGAGTGCTTACGTATTCGGTGGGATTATCGCTTTTATCGCTCTTATAATGTTTATCGGGGTTTTTGTTTATCCCCTTCAGGCTAAATTTGTTAACCCCATTTCAAAGACATTAAAGACCGCATTTGTTTTTGCATTTAAGCACTTCCCCATTACGCTTCTTATCCTTTTGGCGGAAGCTTTCCCGTTCCTTCTTTTCTTCATCGGAAATTTGGGACTGTTCCTCCTTCCTTTGGAGTTTTGCTTCTGTTTCGCTCTTCCCGCTTTCCTTGCGGCTAAGCTTTATAACAAAGACTTTAAAAAGGCAGAGGATAAATATCTTGAAGCCCATCCCGAAGAAAACCTTTCAAAGGATGATGAGCACATTTTCAGTGACAACATAAGTCAGTCAGAATAACCGTAGTTTTCGTTGTTATATAATATATTTTAATGAAAAGGATGGTACCGATCATGAGTAAAATGTTATCCCAGGATGAAATTGATATTCTTCTTAGTGCACTTAACACTCTAAAGAGTTACGCAGATGATGATACGATCTCCATTGAACTCTTACACAAGCAGGCGGTACTTACCCAGTTACAGATAGACGATCTTATCAATACTCTTGTCAATGTAAAAGATGTATCTAAGGAGACTCTTACACCTGATGTAAATGTAGTCCTCTCCCAGAAAGAGATTGATAATCTTATCGATGCCCTTAATACAGTTAAGGATTACGAAACTATAGATGAGCTTGATTCCCAGATTGAAGACAGCCAGGCAATCCTTTCCCAGCTTGATATCGACGCCCTGATCAAGAACCTTATGGCACTCAAGAAGACTGATTTTTGACACCTGGGAACGGAGTTTAAGGAGACAATATGAAAGCCCCGAGCATTTGATTGCTCGGGGCTTATATTTTGTAAATCTTATTTTCTATGCTTATTCTTAAGCATTCTTCTGCTCTTTATCTTCAAGAGCCTTCTCTTCATGCTTTCTTGCATGATGCATAGCACCCTCAGAAAGAGAAGTTACAACAACGAATAAGATGTCTGCGGGAATATCCCACTTGCACTGTCTGAAGAATACCGCAAGGATAAGTCCAAAGATGTTGAGGATTCCAACAAGGATTGCCTGGAACGCAAATCTTCTGCGTCTTGACCTAATCCTCTTCTCCATTTCTTCGACCGTATAAACTTCATCCTTCTCCTCTTCTTTATCTCTTCTGATAGAGAGCTGGTAGATGATGATCAAAAGAAGGCTGATGAGCAGGCAAAGAAGGATGATCCAATGGATAATGCATCCCCATCCGTGACCATGCTTTGGATCCTTGTCCCTATTAAGGTCATAACCTATTGTGATGCTGCCATCTTCATCTCTGCCGGATTCAATAACAGATTCCGTCTTCTCTTTTTCCGAATTGGGATCAATGATCTCGGTTGAATCTACGCTATCTGCCACTACAGCATCCGATACGGGAAGTGTTTCCACAACATCGTTTCTAACATTAGCATTTACAGAAGCTACATTTGCCGCTGCGTTATTAATATTTGCCGCGTCGTCATATACAACAGGTCGGCTTGAAACTGCCTCGGAAACCGTCTGTGATGAAGGACTTCCGGAAATGCCGGGAGTTGCTGAAGCAGGTTTAACATACTTTGCTTCCTTAACAACAGAGTCGGTTACGATAACCTTTCCCGCATTATTAACTGTTGAAGCAATCGCTCTGATCCTGACAGTATATCTCTCAAGGCCGGTATCGATCTTGTCTGCAAAATCGTAGGAGTTCTTTGTTGCATCAACATTTACGGTGTGAACAACATTTCCGTCTTTAAGAAGTGTAAGCTCGTAGCCTTCAACATCAACATATGCTACAGGCTTTGATGCTTCCCACTTAACAGAACCGGGCTTGTTCTCTTCCCATACTGGTAAATTCACCTCAAGCTGTGCAGGCTTTGTGAAGATGATATTAACTGTGGCACTTGTCTGGGATTCATCAGGTATAAGTTCGTAGTTCCTTGCCAGATCCTTTCCTGCCACGTCTGCAAGGGCGTCATCTGCTATGGTAAGGTCTACTATCTGACTCATGCTTGCATTATAACTGTTTATAACCCCATAGATCTTCTCAGGATCAAGAGCAAGTACATCTCTTTCTCCCGTCTCAGCATTCATAAAAAGCTGAGTACTTCCTTCCGGTTCAAAGGTCAGATCTGTGAGATCAAAATTGGTTATCGCACTGCTGTTGTCGTATTCCGTATCGGGAATCTTTATACCGCTAACATTTACGGGGCAAGGTGCAATAGTAAGAGTTCCCTCTTCGTAGATAATATTGTAGTTGTCATCTACAATATGACCTCTGCTATTGTAAATATGAAGGTTCTTCAGTTTCATATCGGGATATACACCTGCATTAACCCTGCTTTGATCATATACCGCCGTATTTCTGTGTTCCTGTCCCGTAAGCAAGCCGGAAACGCTGTATTCCTCAAGTCCGTGTCTTTGACCATTATAGCGAACACTGCGATCCTCCGGGGTAACAACTACCGTGAGCTTAGTTATCTCAAAGGGCTGCTCTGTGATACTGAAACTGTAATCCGCTGCCTCATAATGAGCTCCCGCAGGAGGATTAACTGCTGCTGTAGCCCTATGAATACCGGCATTTACCTGTTTATTTGATACTATAAGAGTGTCTCTTACCCCCGTATCCGTGTCGGGTATCTCGTATCTCTGGTTGACGCTGAGTCTGATCTCAGGTGCCTTTTCTGTGTCATCGTAAACATACGTCGGAATGGTTACACCATTATATATTGTAGTTTCTTCCGGGAACACCCATTCAATATCGATTATTCTCGGAGTTATATATCCGGTGAACTTAAAAGAATATGTAGGCTTAAAGTAGTAATCATGAACTTCATCCCCGGTGCTCTTATCTACAATCTTCATACCGGTAATGTTAAAGCTTGTTGCCTTGCTTACATGATAACTGTTATAAGTAGCATTTCCTGTCAGAGTGTAGCCTTCGGTATCATGATCTCCGTCAATATATCCTATTACCTCGTAATAGTCTCCCTGAGAAAACCTGTACATATCGGAAGTCTCATCAGTGGCAGTACCGCCGATACGATTGTTTCCGTCGTACATCTTCTCAAAATATCTGTCTGTGCTCTTAACCTGAAGTTCCTTTGGATTGATCTTAACGGTGGCTGTTCCGGTATAATCTTCATAGTTTCCCGAAAGATCCCTGATATACACATATGTTGTAACAGGTAAGACGTTTCCGGAACTTTCATCATAAGTAACATGCTTATAAAGAGGTGCCTCCTCAGTCACATTAAGATCAGGATCGGAATAATTATTTCCGTCTATAGCTCCCACTGTTGAATAATAGATCTTTCTTTCTTCAGCTTTGTAAACTGTAACTCCAATGGAATGATCCCTGTTGTCAAAAATTCCGTTATACGCTCTTAAGCTGACGCTCATGGGCGCTTTAACGACATTAACATGATAATCCACAGTTCCGCTTTCAGTTTTTTGGCTGGCTGCATTTTTTACATTGACTCTGCAGCGGAAAGTATATGTTCCGACTTTGTATCCAAGTGGCATTTCAAGAGTTGCCGATCTTCCGTGGCCGGCTATCTCTTCTTCGGTCTCATTGCCGTTTTCATCATACTTTATAAGATACCACTGATACCCCGTGATAATGGTCTGAGCTGCAAGAGCATTATGCTGTGCCAGTTCTTCCGGCGACATGTTCTCACAACCCGGGTCTTCATTGGTAAATATATTATTCGTAAAAACAGTAAATGTATTTCCCGGTTCGCTACCATATCCGTAAACGTATTCATCTTTTCCCGTAACGCTTAACTTAGGTACAATAGCGTTACCATCTGCCGGTCCGTTGGAGCTTGCAATAGAATGGGCCTCCAACGTGTCATCCACATTGGCAACCATATGGGCTTCATCAAGGTTTATACCGGTATGTTCTCCGCTCCAGTAAAGGAAAGAATAGCCGTCTTTCACATCTGCCTTTGGAAGTGCAGGGCTGGTGTTTCCGATCTTGTAGATTGGAGACATTTCATTTACGCCGCTATCGCCTACAAAACCTATCTTATATACATTTACAACGTTGGCTGACTTATCAGTCTCTCCGCCTTCATACTTTACCTGAAGAATATATGTTCCGCTCTCGGTTACGTTTTCAAGAGTTACTGACTTTTCAACGCCTTTATTCCCGTCAAGAAAAGTCCATACTGCAGTACTGCTGTCGGCTTCATCTTCCTTAACAAATCTATACATAGCATTTCCCAGATAATCATAGATCTTTCCGGTAAATGTTACACTGCCAAGGTCGTCCGTATTATCGCCTTCAAAGAGATTAACCTTGGGAGGAAGAGGTTTAATATCTGCCGAAACTTTGGCACCAACCACGGACTCAGCAATACCCGAGGTTTTAAAAGTAACCGTAGCAGTCTTAAGGGTACCGCTTCCGCTCTCTCCCGAGTATGTAACCCTGTCTTTATTGTTCTCATCTACAGAAAACTTATTAATAGCATATCCTTCAATAACAGATACGCTTACAGTAAAGCTTTCGCCCTGGATCAAGGTAACTGTCTGCGAAGTACTGTTCTTTATCGAAAGACTTTTTATTATTTCTTCAAAGCCGGGCTGCTTACTGAGTTCAAACCTTGCTGTATATAGATTTCCGCTACCGGCTGCCGAAGATTCCAGGTAATTGTCCTTTTTATCTCCTCCGAAGGGAACGGTAGAAACCGTAAAGTAATAGTGATATTTTTCCGTTTTATCATCACCAAAAGAATGAATATACCCTTTAAGATCATAAGAGTTGCCTTCTGCAAGAAGGTTTCCGTCTTCTCCGGCGATACAAGTGATCTCGTTTGTTTCTTCATTTACTGCATAAAGCTTTAATCTATACTTTATGGTTACTCCCGGCTTTACCACTGCCAGCCATTTTGCTGTTCCCGGCTTTCCCATATCCCACATTGAATCTGCAGGGGGCTGAAGGGCCTGATGGGTAACAGTCAATATACCGGCTTCACAAACGATATCGTAATTTGCCTGATTAACGGATGAAGTTAACTGATAAGTAACAATATTTTCAGCTGTACCTACTTCCGTTATAGTTCCGTTTACGTTTAAGCTCCGGAAGGATTCACCTTCTCCGACAAGAAGATCGCTTGCCTGATCCAGAGTCATAGCCGGATCAAGCGAACCTATAGAGTGGGGATTACCGTCATATTCCCAGCTTCCGTCGGCAGCTTTGAGAGTAATGACCTTCTTCCTGATCTCAAAATTAACAACGTTGGTAATCTTCTCTTCATATCCGCCCTTAGCTTCAAGTACCGCTACTGCACTGTACTTTCCGGCATCTTTAGGCTGGGTCGTGGTTTTCCCGATATCGGCAATAACTTCTTCCGCCGTCAACTCACCCTTGGAATAATAGACGGTAAAGTTCGGTTTATCATTATCATCCATCCCGTCAGGATATCCTGTTATATTGACGCTTTTTTCAATATTGTCATAAACCCAAGCACTGTTTTCACCAATGTTCAATGTTGGTGAATAATCCGGAAGCGCATCTTCAGCTCCGGCACTTATAGTGCTTAAATCAAATCCTGTAATACTAATGGTCAATACCATGATCAAAACAACTAACTTTTTTAAGTACTTCATATAAACTACCTTCTGGTTCTCCGAAAAAAAATTTCATACGCCCCCTTTGAACTTTCTCATATCCAAAATTTTGCGCACCCAGCCATAATACCACAAATATTCTTTTTCTGTAACATGTTTTATATGAAAAAACAAACATTTTATAAAACTTTTATAACATTATGACATATTTATAGCGCCATAAAACCCGGTGGCATACCCCCGGGTTTGTCCTTTTTACCAATATATTTCACAAACAAAAAGGTGGTGCTTTCGCACCACCTTTCCGTAAAATATAACGTTTTGCCAAACAGCACCGAGGCACCACCCATCTATACTGTTTGTTTAGTTCAAAGATACTACTTACCCAATTCCGATTAAGCAAAAGGATTCTCGGTAGGATAAGGAAGGCTCTTAGGCTGGTTGTATGCAATATCCTTGATTCCAAGGAACTTGAATACTTCGAAGAGGTACTTTCCAACGTGTGAGAAAGCAACTGCTCCGTGGTGAGGATAGCCCTTCTGAACGAGAACGTGACGATAGAAACGTCCCATCTCAGGAATAGCGAATACACCGATACCGCCGAATGATCTGGTTCTTACGTCGAGGATCTCTCCCTCTGCGATGTAAGAACGAAGAACGCCCTGTGAATCGCACTGGAGACGATAGAAGGTAATATCAGATGCAGCAAGGTCAGCCTCAAGAGTTCCTCTGGTGAAGTCAGGCTCGCTTCCTTCGGGCTCAAGAAGTCTGTGCTGGATGAGCTGATACTTAACGGCTCTGTCTGAGCAAAGCTTGCACTCGGGAGTATTTCCGCAGTGGAATCCCATGAAGGTGTCGGTAAGCTCGTAGTTGTACTTGCCCTTGATGTCCTCATCGTAGATGTACTTAGGAACAGAGTTGTTGATGTCAAGAAGGGTAACTGCATCAGCTGATACGCAAAGTCCGATGTACTCTGAAAGTGCTCCGTAGATATCAACTTCACAAGATACAGGAATTCCTCTTGAGCAGAGACGGCTGTTTACATAGCAAGGCTCGAAACCGAAGGTCTCGGGGAATGCAGGCCAGCACTTGTCAGCGAATGCAACGAACTGACGTGATCCCTTGTGCTCCTCAGCCCAATCAAGAAGAGTAAGCTCGAACTGAGCCATTCTCTCGTTAAGCTCGGGATAGTACTTACCTTCGCCCATTTCCTTAGCCATATCAGCGCAAACGTCCTTGATACGAGGATCGTTAGCATGCTTCTTGTAAGCTACAAGAAGGTCAAGCTCTGAGTTCTCTTCGATCTCTACGCCAATCTCATAAAGTCCCTTGATGGGAGCGTTACAAGCGAAGAAATCCTGAGGTCTGGGACCAAAGGTAATGATCTTAAGGTTCTTAACACCGACGATTGCTCTTGCAACGGGAACGAAATCCTTGATCATCTTAGCGATATCATCAGCGGTTCCTACAGGATACTCGGGGATGTAAGCATCAAGATGCCTCATACCAAGGTTGTAAGAAGCATTGAGCATTCCGCAGTATGCATCACCACGGCTGTTGATCATATCCTTCTCAGCATCAGAGAATCCCTCTGCTGCAGCTACGAACATGCAAGGACCGTCGAAGTTCTTTGCAATAAGAGTCTCGGGAGTCTCAGGTCCGAAGTTTCCAAGGAACACTACAAGAGCATTACACTCAGCCTTCTTTACGTCTGCAACTGCCTTGAGCATGTCAGCCTCGTTCTCTACGGTTACGGGGCACTCATAGAGATCGTCACCGTATCTTGATACGATGTCTTTTCTGCGCTGGGTTGAAAGCGCGATGGGGAAGCAGTCGCGGCTAACGGCGATGATTCCGAGTTTGATGTTAGGAATGTTTGTCATCATTTGTTGATTTCCTCCACTTAAATGTTTGGATTGTTTAAATATATTTATCCTGTTTTGGACAATTATTAACTAAACAGTAAGGTTCTCACCTTTAAGACCTAAGAACGAGCCCTCTGCCTGGCCGCCATCCTTGTGAGCGATGAGCCATTTGTTGTTTGCGGCAAGAAGTGAATCTTCGTCTACGCATGCGTTAGGGTTCTTTGCAGCATGAGATTCCTTAAGGTCGTGGTTGGTTCCATAGGGAAGGACGATGGTAACCTTGAAGCCGGCACCGTCTACTCCGCAAGGAGCGTAGTGAAGTGTGGTTCCATAGATCTCTACTCCACATCCTGCAGGAAGGAAGAATGCCTCCATCTTTGATGTGTCGTATGTGAAATCGTCCTCAATATCCTGCTGCATTCCGACAATAAGGATTGCGTCGGTGTGAGCGATATTGAGCTCTGAGCATCTGTGATACTCTACTGCGTTAAGCTTCTGGTTGTGGCCGTTGCAATAGCCGACCTGAATGGGAAGCTCACCGTAATATACTCTCTGAAGATCCTTTGAGGTGCTTACAGCTTCAAGAGTCGCATCTCCTGCCACGTATACAACATCATCGGGGCAAGGGGTGTTTGCCATAGCATCTACAAGGGGCTTAAGATCAACATTTTTGATAACCCTGCCGTACTTTCTGAATTCAGGGTCAGTAACCTTTAACACCTTCATTTTGGTACCTCTCTGTAAATATAAAAAATAGTATTCGGGCAAACGCGGGGCTTACCCAAATACTATTGTACTTCTTTTAAATGATAAAAATATGCATTAATTGCTATGTTCTTTAATCAAATATTGCTATCTTATCTCAAAGCATTTGGTGAATCCTTCTTTTTGGATCTTGTAGGGGATCTTATCTCCCTGAAGGAGCTTTAAGTCAAAGCCGTGAAGCCTTGTAACCTTACGGGCTATAGAGAGTCCGAGACCCGATCCACCCTTGCTCTGTCTTGACTCATCACCGGTGACAAAGGGCTCGAAAATATCCTCTGCGGACTTCTCATCTATTGCTGTCCCATTGTCGGCAACATATAGCTTCCAGTCATTTGTCTTGCCAAATAATAAAAGGCCTATCTTTGTTCCTTCAGGATTGTGTTTAATTGCATTTGAAATAAGGTTTGTTATAACTCTTGAGAGCTGGACTTTGTCCGCCTCTATTTCTATCTCCTCTTCCGGAATGTCTGCGTAAAGTTCCATGCCCGCATCGGCGATGTCCTGATACAGGAGTCCGCCGCATTGCCTTGTCAGCTCTGCAAGGTCGGTCTTTTCCTTATGAAGAGTAAACCCGTCGCTGTCCATTTTGACGTAGTCAAACAAAAGGTTTATAAGCTCATCCACCTTCTTTGATTTCATTGAGATAAGCTTTAGATATTCTTCCTGCTTTTCATCGCTTGCCTTGCCATCAAGGATTGCCTGTGAGTAGCCATAGATCGTTGTTATGGGAGTCCTTAAGTCATGGGCAATATCCGAGAGCATAAGATTTCTTTTCTTCTCATATAATGCTTTTTTCTCCCGCTCTTCCCTTTCAAGCTCAGAAAATTTCTTTACGACTCTGACAGAGAAAATTGTTCCTGCGATGATTATAGGCGCAATCAGTAAAAGTACTACGACTATAATTGCCGCCATCATGATGACTCTTGTAAGGATTCCAAGTTCCTCGTAATGCTCCACAAGAACATTACCGTCAAAGACAGTCATCTTCTCGATAAGCCTGTCATCCCACCCCGTAAGGCCGATGGGGAAATACCTGCTTATGAACTGAACAAATACCCTGACAAGTACATAGAGGAAAAAGACAAAAACAGTGCTGATGTCATAGTCCACTATGGTCTTTCCGCCAAAGATAAGGGGCGAAAGGGCGGGAAAAACAAGATTGTTCATCAAAAGAACGGTGATGATCTCCCATGCCGCCACCAATAGAATGATGAGCACAAAATGTTTAATTATATAAGATCTTATTGCTCGTATCTTATCCAAGTTTGTATCCCAGACCTCTCAGAGTTTTAATATATTCGTTAGGATCATCAGACAGTTTTGTACGAAGCTTGCTTATAGAGACCATGATGTTGTTGTCCGCTACAATGAAGTCTTCTCCCCAGGCATATTCATAGATCTGCTGCTTTGTGAACACCTTACCGGGATGGCTCATGAAAAGCTTCATGATCTTGTATTCAACGGTCGTAAGTTCAAGACTCTTTTCATTCTTGAAAACCGTACATCCGTCGGGATCAAGTTTAAGATCACCAAAGGTTACAAGTTCCGCTTTTTTATCCCCCGCTCCGAGGCGGTAAAATCTTCTCATCTGGGATCCCACTCTTGCGGCAATCTCCAGTGGATTGAAGGGCTTTGAGATATAATCGTCCGCCCCAAGATTAAGGCCAAGGATCTTTTCTGCATCCGCATCCTTTGCAGATAAAATAAGAACGGGAATATTGCTGGTCTCTCTAATTTTCTTAAGGACACTGTATCCGTCCATTTCGGGCATCATGATATCCAGGATGCACATATCAGGCTTTTTCTTGTTGAAACACTCCAAAGCCTCGAGACCGTTTCCGGCCTCGAGGACTTCGTAGTTCTCGTTTTCAAGATAAAGTCTTATTAAGCTTCTTATTTCTGCTTCATCGTCAGCAATTAAGATTCTGTAAGACATACATTACTACCCTTTTCTTCTTTAAGTGCTTCGTAAAGAGCTGCATTGGTACCGTTCATATAAGGATTTACGTAGAAGATACCAAGAATTCCAAATGTCATTGCGGAAAGGATATTCCATCCGAGGAATGAAAGGTCAAGTACGAATACTTTCCACTTGTTACCCATCATAAGACGGTTGCTTTCCTGAAGTGCCTCATCCTTTGAGATGCCTGGGTTATCTGCAAGGATATAAGGTACAAGGCGGTATGCGTAACTCTTTACGATACCGGGGATCACAAAGAGCAGGCTCCAGAGGAAAATGAAGAGATCTCTGAAGAACATTGCCTTTACGATCTTGCCATATCCGTCCTTAAATCCGTGGAACATGGTTGCCAAACTTGTATTGTCATCAAGTGACTTTTTGAAGAACTTCCTGCATCCGTATTCAATAGGATTGTAAACGAAGATATCAACGCAAATACCTACAATACCGATTATACACAATATGATAGAAATAACAATAAATACTATAGCTACACCGATGACAATGGCTGCTGCCTCAGCCTTATCATACTCATATGTCTTATCACCGACGGTTATTTCTGCTTTGTCTGTATCAATTGAAAATTCTTCTAATGCTTCTTTATCAAGAAAGACTCCGCCGTCTTCGTCCTCAGAAACATATTTATCAAGGAACTCCTGATCGATAACGATCTCATGTCCGTTAATGGTAATAACATCATCAACATCAAGATCATCAAGATCAAGATCTATCTCATCATCCCTAAATGCATTTGCCATATTGCTAATGCTCGATGAGATTCCCGATGAAGCACCTCCTCCGGCCGTTCCAACCACGATGGCCGCTACAAGCGATACCAAAACGAATTTCCAATAAGAACCATAAAATGCTTTCTTTCCTCTATGCTTTAATTCCTGTCTTGTCCACATAACTTTCTCCTCTCTTATGTAACCAAGGGTTATTTTCCTCGTTACATTTATGTGCATTTCCTTTGTATGAACCGAGTATAACTCACGAACCTTTCCGCCAAAATCGCCAAACCTTAACGTAACCTTAACTTAGTATCTTTTTATTATTAACCATTAGTTGTCATTAAGTGTTTTCACAAATATTGAGTTTATCAGGGTTTTAAGAATTTTCCGTTCTATTTTTTACTGAAAAATGTCATTAAGTATTGCAAGAGCTCTTCAGATGTTCATGCCCGGCAAGCCCCAGGTTTGGTACCTTGATCTTTTTGCAGGAAAGAACGATTATGAAGGCGTTAAACGCGCCGGCAAGGACGGTCATAAAGAGATCAACCGCACTAACCTTCGGTTAGAAGATATAAATGCAGCATTAAATAAAGATGTGGTTAAAAAGCAACTTGAACTTTTAAGATTCAGGAACACATCTCCCGCCTTTACCGATGACAGTAACATAACCATCGGTTTAAATGGATCCGTACTCAATATCAAGTGGGAAAATGAAAAAGGATTCGCAGAGCTTGCGGCGGACTTTAGTAATTACACCTACAAAATATCGTAGGTTGGGTACCTGGGGTTTGTCCACCGGGGACGGGGTTAAGGGGACATTTTTAGAAATACAAAATCTCCGCAGGATAATAACCTGCGGAGATTATTTTTTTAGTAGTAGATTATTTGTACGAAAAATGTCCCCTTAACCCCGTCCCCGGTGGACAAATCTATCTTCCCTGCCACCAGGTGCGGTTCTGGTGAAGGATGCCGTTCTGCTTTAACTGGATCAGCATGGTGTATCTTGCTTCGTCCTTCATCTCGGGACGGCACATGTACTCAACGTAGTTATCAACTACAAAGAATGCATTGTCAGTACGACCCTCCAGCTTAAAGTTGGTGAAGCCCATGGGAACATACTTCTCCCAGATAGCATCTGAACGAACATAGTTAATATTGTCGCGGATCTTGAAAGGATTATCATATCCGCCGTATGCGCACTTATACTCAGGAAGAGGAATTACGGTAACACCGGTCTTATCCTTAGGGAAGATTCCTCGCTTTGCATCGCCGGGAAGTCTTTCCTTAACGTACTCGGGAAGATCCTTAAATACAGCCTGGGGATTCTTGCCTGCTCTGATCTCGCGGTTTGCCAAAGTAACTCTCTGCTGAGCTGAGATAGTAACATAGTGCTCTGCCCTTCTTGTGCAGTTAGGTCCGCAGCTTGTGTTGCAAAGGATCTCGATCCTTTCCTTATCTTCGATCTTCTCAAGGAAATCAAAATCCTTGTTAAGGTTCTGGTCAAGAACTACGAGATAGTAATCCTTCTTAAGTTCCTCATTAAGAGCATCAATGTTCTTGATCTCCTTGCAGGTTGAACTGTTGATCTTGTAGCTGGGATAGGTCTTACGGATGTACTCCTCAAGAAGAGGATTGAAGATCATTACTTCATTCATTCCGTTATCACCTACCTGCATACACATGTTACAGTAAGGATCATTAAGATCGGAATCATAGATAATGGGATTGGTATAGGTATATCTTACGGGAACACCTCTTGAGTTAATGTGCTTAACCACATTCTTTACCATCTCCTCTGAGCACTGGCATCCGAATGCAAAACGTCCGCCATTCCAGAGGGAAGTAGGGAATTCTCCAAAGAATGAACCAATCTCGATATTCTCTCTGAAGTACTCCGGTCTCTTCTCCATGAGATCCATAAAAATCATATTGATGGGATAGTTGAAACTTAATCCCGGCAAATGAAATTTTACTTTTTTGTTTTCAGACATTGTTTCTTTCTTCCTTTAGTTTTTTGCAATAAGGTCATATACACCCTTGCATGCAGGATAGATCTGCTTGAATACATTGTATCTTTCTTCGTAGCGTGCTGCAATAGCGGGATCGGGTTCTACAGTCTTCTTAACCTTAACGATTGCCTTTGCTGCATCTTCTACTGAAGCATACTCGCCGCAAGCAACTGCTGCAAGCATAGCGCCGCCAAGTGAAGGACCTTCTTCTACTTCAAGGATATCAACCTTCATGTTCATGATGTTTGCCATCATCTTCTGCCAGAGAGGGCTCTTTGCACCACCGCCGCAGATCTTGGTTCTTTCGGGAGCGATTCCAAGGCTTCTTGCAACTTCCATTGAATCGCGAAGAGCGAACGCAACGCCTTCAAGTACAGCCTGAGTCATATCGGCACGGGTATTGTCCATAGTAAGACCGATAAAGGTTCCTCTTGCATTGGGATTGTTGTGAGGTGATCTCTCACCCATAAGGTAAGGAAGGAAGTAAACATGGTTATTTCCAAGCTTATCGTCAGTAATAGGCTCCTGCTCTTTTCCGTACTCCTTGGTTCCGATGATCTCGTCCATCCACCACTTGTTGCAGGAAGCTGCTGAAAGCATGCATCCCATAAGGTGGAACTTTCCGTCTGCATGATCAAATGAGTGAAGTGCGTTGTTTGAGTCTACGCCAAACTTGTTTGAAGAGATAAAAAGTGTTCCGCTGGTTCCGAGGGAAATGTTGCATGCACCGTCACCAACGGTTCCCGTTCCTACAGCTGCTGCAGCGTTGTCGCCTGCGCCTGCTGCCACAACAACACCGTCCTTAAGGCCGAGCTCCATAGCTAGCTCGTGGTTAAGCTCTCCCACTTTTTCATAGCTCTGGTAAATAGTGGGAAGCATATCTTCTGTGATTCCGCAGATATCGCACATTTCCTTTGACCACTTGTGGTTTTCAACATCGAGAAGAAGCATTCCTGAAGCATCCGAATAATCGGTACAGAAGGTATCTGTGAGCTTATATGCAAGATAATCCTTGGGAAGCATTATCTTCTTGATCTTTTTAAAGTTCTCGGGCTCGTTTTCCTTGACCCAGAGGATCTTGGGAGCAGTGAAGCCTGCGAATGCGATGTTAGCGGTGTACTTTGAAAGGGTAGCCTTTCCGATCTCGCCGTTAAGGTAGTCAACCTGCTTCTGAGTTCTTCCGTCATTCCAAAGAATAGCGGGACGGATAACGTTGTCGTTCTCATCAAGGATAACAAGTCCGTGCATCTGACCGCCGAAGCTGATACCTGCAACCTGACTCTTGTCCTGTCCATCTAGAAGTTCCTTAAGTCCTGCTACAGACTGCTCGTACCAATCTTCGGGCTTCTGCTCTGACCAGCCGGGATTGGGGAAGTAGAGGGGGTACTCCTTAGATACGATCTTCTTAATTTCACCTTTCTCATTCATGAGAAGAAGTTTTACTGCGCTTGTTCCTAAATCAATTCCTACGTATAACATATTTCTTTCTCCTTATTTATTCTCTATTTTAGTTCCGCTAACTGCGAAGTTAAATTCTGCGGGCTTGGTGCCGGTTAAGGCGTTACTTCTGCTGTCGGGCTGATGGGTTCCGACGTAAACTGTAATGTCGCCATCAACGGTTACTTCGTTCTTTCCAAGGTGAAGTCCAAGGGCATCGTTGGGAAGATCTACTTCCACATGCTGAAGCTCACCGGGAAGAAGCGTTACCTTCTTAAGTCCCTTAAGTTGCCACTTGGGAGCTCCCTCTTTGTGAACAGAAACATAAACCTGAAGGGTTTCTGCTGCAGAAAGCTTACCAAGGTTTGTAAAGTCTGCACTTACTTTTATGCCACCATCAGCCTGAGGAGTAGCAACTTCATTGGTAACCTCGATGGGGCTGTATGAAAGACCGTATCCGAAGGGATAAAGTGCTTCCTGCTCCATATATCTGTAGGTTCTGCCCTTCATAGCATAATCGGTGAAATCGGGAAGTTCATCAACTTCGTGATAAAAAGTGATGGGAAGCTTTCCTTCGGGGCTGTTCTCGCCAAAGAGGATCTTTGCTACCGCAAGTCCGCCCTGTGCTCCGGGATATCCCGCATAGAGATAAGCTGCAGCCTTCTCCTCTGCGCCCTGCATCTGCATTGCACTTCCTGCCATAAGGACAAGGATAACAGGCTTTCCGCTCTCTAAGCATGTATCAACTATAAGCTGCTGATTTCCGGGAAGCTTAAGGTCTCTCTTGTCGCCGGATCCGTACTGGTTACCGGTATCGCCCTCTTCTCCTTCAAGAGTCGCATCAAGACCAACAACTACGATAACTACATCCGAGTAATTGCAGATGGTCTTTACTTCGCTGATACGGTCATTCTCGATACCGAGATTTTCAACTCTGTCTTTGTAAAGGTGACATCCTTCGGAATAAAGGACTCTTGTCTCTTCTTTTGCATTCTCTCTTATATATCTCTGAATTCCTTCAAGTACGGTGATGTACTCTGAAGCGGTTCCTTCGTAGTTACCAACAAGAGCTCTTCTTGAGTTTGCGTTAGGTCCGATAACGCCTAAAGTCTTTATCTTTGAAAGATCAAGAGGAAGTGCATTATTCCTGTTCTCAAGAAGTGTCATACTCTTAAGAGCAACCTGAAGGTTAAACTCTCTGTTAGCTTTAGTATCAACTGACATGTAATCGATCTTGTCGAAAGGATTGTCATTAACCTCTCCAAGAAGTCCCAGCTTCATACGTGTAGTGAAGAGATTTACGCACATCTCATCAAGTCTCTCTTCTGAAACCTTACCGTCCTTGATGGCAAGATTAAGAAGTTCGAAGCAGTTACCGCAGTTAACGTCACATCCGTTGTTTGCTGCAAGAGCAGCTGAATCTTCAAGATCCTTGGTAAGACCATGGCCTTCGTTAAGATCCTTAAGGGCCCAGCAGTCACTGGTTACATGTCCCTTAAAGTTCCACATATCACGAAGAATATCGATAAGGAGAGTCTTGCTTGCACAGCATGCCTCACCATTGGTTCTGTTGTAAGCGCCCATTACGGCTTCAACCTTTGCATCCTCAACAAGAACCTTGAATGCAGGAAGGTAGGTCTCCCAAAGGTCGATGTCGCTGACCTCGGCATTGAAGCTGTGTCTGATATCTTCGGGACCGGAATGAACTGCAAAGTGCTTTGCGCAAGCGGCAGCCTTCATGTACTTCTCGTCATGTCCCTGAATACCGTCAACAAATCTCTTTCCGAGTCTTGATGTAAGATAAGGATCCTCTCCGAAGGTCTCATGTCCTCTTCCCCATCTGGGATCGCGGAAAATGTTGATGTTGGGAGACCAGAAGGTCAGTCCCTTATAAATATCTGTATCGTTATATTTCTGCTGCTCATTGTACTTTGCTCTTCCCTCTGTTGAGATCACATCAGCGATCTTTTCGAGAAGGTCTTCGTCAAAGCTTCCTGCGCTGGTAATGGCCTGAGGAAATACTGTTGCAACACCTGCACGGGCAACGCCGTGAAGGGCCTCATTCCACCAGTTGTACGCCTTGATGCCGAGACGGTCAACTGCTTTTGCCCAGTTGGTAGTCTGGCTGACTTTCTCATCCAGGGTCATCTGAGCTACAAGCGCTTTTGCCTTTTCGCGAAACTGCTCATTAAGCTGTTCGTTCCTTGTCATGTCCATAAATGAGTCTCTCCTTTTTAATCATTTATCCAATCGGCCTGTTTTCCGATATAACCTTCTGCCCATCCGGTGCTGCTCTGTCTTACGAGAATTCTCTCAAGAACAACTCCGGGATCCATGGCATAGATCTTTAATGTATTCTCTCCCTCTTTTGCAGGAAGAACAATGCTTGAGAAATGGTTCTGGGTAAGAACTCCTTCTGCCCACTGAGAACAGCTTCTCTCACCGCCGTCATATCCGGGGCAAACAGTATCTGTGATTGCTACGGCTCCGCCGTTTAAAGTTACTCCGACGCTCATAGCATTTCCCTTAACAACCGGGTTATTGGGTGCGGTAACAAGAGTGATCTCCACATCATGATCCTCTGCGAGGTCAAACTTAAACTCTGCTGAAGGAGCATCCACACCGGGAATAAAGGTCTTGGTGGTGGGGAATGCCTTAAGGCCTCCGTCATACTTACCAAAGCCCTTAAGAAGTTTAAACTCTCCGCCTTCTCCCGACTCAAGCTTCTTTACATCCTTCATCTCAAGCATAAGACCAAGCTCGTTCATAACGCAGGTTCCTACGCCGGGATAACTAAATACTTCCTTCCGGATCATGTCCTCGGGAATAAGAGGAACATTTTCAAGATCTTCACAGGTACTTGTAAGGATATCGATGTCAACATGTACTCTCTCAGCTCTTACAGTTACAACAGAGCTTACGATCTCAGAATCACTGCTTACATGAGTTTTAAGCTTTTCTCTGTCTACTTTTAAAGTGATCACTTCTTCTGAAGAAGCACTATCGCTGTCTACAAAACCAACGGTTCCTTTAGTCTTGTCGGCAGTAATGAAATCAGGAAGTCCCTGAAGTTCAAACTCAAAGGTCTTTTCAGCACCGTTCTTAACATAGATCCTGCTCTCGGTTACCCAAGAATTAAGGAACTCATCAAGAACAAGTCGCTGTCTTGTCCAGTCTCCGCCCTGAGATGCTCTTGCTTTATTACCTGCGCTTACGATCATTCTCGGTCTGTTTGCAGGCTCCACATTCATCATAATGGGATAAGCACACTCTTCATCGTTCCAATGAGTAAATCCAACGTGCTCGGAAAGAGCAAGTCCGCTCCACTTTCCGCCGTTCAATTCATGATAAGCCTTTGTGAGCTCTCTGTCTTTATCAATGCACTCCTTGACCTTTTTAGCAAGGTAATTTGCTCTAACAGCACCCTGCTTTGCAAAGAGATGATTCTTTCCCGCAAAAAGCTGCATCTTTAAAAGATTCATGGCAGCGCAGGTAGGGAAGGTAATGAGCTGGTAGTAAGCATTGTAGATATCGCTTCCCTTAAGAGCTTCGTCCATCTCCTCTGCAAGGCTTTCAAGTTTGTTAGCTCTATCAAGCATTGCATCTGATTCACCGTAATTGGTGGGATTATATGTATCACAGTTAAGGGCTTCGGGCTTTTTGATGTAGTTCGTTCTTGTATAGCCCTCAAGAAGCTTAACAGTGTTCTCTTTCTGTTCATCACTAAGACCAGCAAACTGAATGTTTACAAATTTCTTAGTATATTCTTCGCAGGCATCCGGATTTCCCTGGCCCCACTTCTCCATATCATATGCAAGATCCAGGAAGTAGGAAAGAGGGAACTCCTGAGGCTTTAAGTCACCAACGTTTACGATCCAGATCTCTCTTACACCGTAATCGTAAGCCTGACTCATCTGCTCGCAGGTGCGTGCAATGTGTGTGGAATTGATCCACTCATAACTTATGGGATCACCGTGATAGTCGAAGTGATAATACATACCCCATCCGCCTTTACGGTCTCTCTGACCTTCTTCGGGGAGGGTGCGAAGATTTCCGAAGTTATCTTCGCAAAGCATGCATGTGATCCCGTCCAGTCCGTCCCAGGTCTTTAAGCCCTCGGCGGTCTCGTCGCCGTGGAAATATTTCTCAACTTCCTTGTAGATGGCAAGCATACGCTTTGTAGAATCTAGATCCTCGGAAATAGTCTCTTTAATGAGCTGATTCTGAACGGTTATAACCTCTTTAAGGTAATCAATGTTATCTTTCAAGGTTGCTGTAGTGCCGAGGACTTCGCTGTCTCTCTCACCGCGCATTCCCATTGTTATTATGTTTTCAAACTTGCCGTTTCTCTTAAGGCCGTCTCTCCAATAATTGGTGAGGCCTTCCTTGTTCTTGTCAAAATTCCAAGCGGTTCCGTAAGGAGTATCATCTCCCTTTACCTTGTCCCACTCTTCGCTGTGGCGAAGGCAGGGCTCATGGTGAGAGTTACTCATTACAACGCCGTAATCATCGGCAAGGATGGCATTCTCAAGGCCCGGACCGTCCAAGGAGAAATTGGAAGTCCACATAGCAGGCCAGAGGTAGTTACCCTTAAGTCTTAACAAAAGTTCAAATACATGATCGTACATTTCTGCGGTAAATCCACCGAAATGACTGAAGGTCCAGGTTCCGAAAGCGGGCCACTCATCATTGATGAAAAAGCCTCTGTATCTAACCGACGGTTCTTTTGAAACTATGCTTTCTTTCTCTGTGATCTCAACAGAAGCTTTCTTTACGGGAGTAACATCCGCATACCAGTACCAGGGGCTTACACCCATGAGTTCTGATAAATGGAAAATTCCGTAGATGGTACCTCTCTTGTCGCTTCCTGCGATAAGAAGAGTCTCGGGCTCTCCTTCCTTTGCGGGGAGAACTGCGAAGGAATATACTTCCCATTTACCCTTTACTTCCGAAAGATCTATGCGGCCTTCCTTCTCAAGTCTGTCAAGAAGTGTGCTGTAACCAACGGTTGCAGCCACAACTCTTTTTTCACTTCCGGATAAAACCTCATCGGTATCAAGTTCGTTAACCAACGGTTTCTCGCCGAAGACAAGTTCAAAGTCTCCTGCAAGCTTACCCATTACACGTTTAACTCCGGAAAGAGCCTCTTTTTCAACGATCAGCTTTGTACTTTTGTCAATAATCATAATTTTCTCCGTTATCGTCTTCTTGCTGCCTGCTGCTTTGCTGCGATATCAGCAAGTCGTTTATTTACCTGATTTCTGATGAAATCCTGCTGTTCTTCTTTAACCAGATAGTAAATGTATGAATCAAGAACGAACCCAAAAGGAAGTCCGCGTCCCACGAGTTTGAAGTTCTGATATCCGCGAGCGATATAATCCTTTATCTCTTCGTTTGAGATAAAGGCAGGTCTCTGCATGGACTCAGTAAATACCTTTGCCTGCTGCTTGTTGTGGCAGGGATAAGGCTTTGATGCATCAAACTCAAGCTGACATCTTGATTCATCTTCGTAGTGCTCAAGTCTTCTGGGACAATTTGGGAAGCAGATCTCATCCACAAGGATCTCGACTCTGTCCGCAACGGGCTCAAGGCTCTTAAGCACCTCTTCATCGTGGTTCATGTCATAGTCAAGGACCACCATGAAATAATCTTTATCAAGCTCCGCCTTAAGAGTCTCAATATCTTTGATCCTCTTGGTGGTGGAGGAGATAAACTTAAAGTTTGGATAGTTTTCCCTCAAATACTTTTCCAATACTTCCCGGTTACAAAGGACCTGGTTCATACCGTTATCTGCGAGCCTCATGATGAGGTTGCAGAAGGTATCGTTTACATGCTTCTCTTCAAGAAGAGAGTTGGTCCATGTAAAGCGAACAGGAACCTTTCTTGAATTATAATTCTTCAATACCCCCTGGATATCACTCTTGGTGCAGAATCCCAGAGCGGTCCTTCCACCGTTCCAGATGGCACCGGGAAAAGTGCCGTAGACACTTCCCACACGATATCCTTCGTTAAAACAATTGCGATACTCATTCATCAGGTCGATAATGACCGTGTTTAAGTTTCTAAAAACGCAGAACCCCGGCAAATGCCAGTAAATATTGTTAGCCATGATAATACCCTCTCATCTTTAATTATTCAGGTCGTGCAATAACTATCTGTCCGTCTTTTACAAATACTTTAACTTTATTGTCATCAAGTCCAAGCTCACTGATCATTTCCTGAGGAAGCTGAAGTCTTCCCACCCTGTCAAGTACCGCGTACTCATCCTGGGTATCTTCCGCTCTCCAGTCGATGCCGCTTTCTTTAAGTCTGTCGGCATAAGCTTCCTTAAGAACTCTCTCTGAACTGATCTTACCGTCTCTTATGGCAACAACACGCTTAACCTTTTTTGAAAGGGCCGTGTCGTGAGTAACGATAAGAATGGTCTGTCCCCTTCTGTTCAGTTCAGTGAACACATCGAATATGTAATTTGCTGTTGCGGTATCAACAGAACCCGTAGGCTCGTCCGCAAGAAGAAGCTTCGGCGAATTTGCAAGAGCAATGGCAATAGCCACTCTCTGCTGCTCACCACCTGACAGCATGTTCATACGGCTGTATTTCTTATGAGCCATACCTACCAGTTCCAAAAGCTCCATTGCCTTGTCATGCTTCTTCTGTGTTGATGACAAGTGCATGGGGAGCATGACATTCTCAAGTGCGGAAAGGAAGGGTAGCATGTTACGTCCGTTGTTCTGCCAAACGAAACCAACGGTGTCCCTCTTGTAAAGGACAAGTTCCTTTTCCGTCATGGTAAACAGGTTGCTTCCTGCTACAAACAGCGATCCCGCGCTGGGTCTGTCAAGTCCGCCTATCATATTAAGGAAAGTGGATTTACCGCTACCGGAGTTACCGATGATGGCGGTTAGCTCCCCCTCTTCGACCGTAAGATCAAGTCCCTGGAGAGCAAGTACTTCCGTTTCCTTTGTTTTATAAATCTTTACAAGGTTGTCAGCCTTAATCATCGTTTCTGCCATCTATCCGTTCCCCGTTCTCAAGTTCAATAAGAAAATCAGCTGCACCCATGAGTCCCACGTCATGTGTAGTCATCAAAATTGAAATACCCTCCTTTTTGCTCATATCGGCAAAAAGCTCTGCGACTCTTGCAGCCATTGCACTGTCCAGCTCTGCGGTAGGCTCATCCGCAAGGATAAGCTTAGGTCTGTGCGCCAAAGCACGTGCGATCGCAACTCTCTGTTGCTCACCACCGGACATTTCAGAAGGCATATGGGTCATACGGTTTCCGAGGCCCACCAGTTTAAGACATTCTTCAACTCTTGCATCCCTTTCTTTTCCGGGCTTGATACCCGCCATTCTCATGGAGAACTCTACGTTCTGAAAAGCGTTCAGTGAAGGGATAAGGGATACGGACTGAAATACGAATCCCATTTTGGTCCTTCTCATCTCCTCTTTCTCATAATCGGAAAGGGAAGCTGTATCAACACCATCGATCTTGATTGTACCCTCGGTAGGTTTATCAAGGGTACAGATCATATTTAAGAGAGTAGTTTTACCGGAACCGGAACGTCCTTTAAGTATAACGAATTTTCCTTCGGGGATGACCGCATTGATATTGCGGTTCGCCCAGAATTCGCCACCCGGCACGGGAAAACATCTCGATACGTTTTCCACTTCTATAACATTGCTCATTTATTATTCCTCTCCAAGCTTCAGAGCCTTTGCGACATTCATTCTAAACAGCATTACGGTAAGAGTTGCAAGACAGATGATCATCATGCCTGCAATGACCGCAATAAGTCTGATGGTATCTACGTTGTTGGTAATAAGGCGCAGCGGTAATACCTGTGTTGTGGAAGCATAAGCTTTCTGAAGCATAGGTACAAAGAGCGCTGAGGTAAGAAGACCGATTCCGAATCCTGCTCCGATTGAGAACAATCCGCAGAATATCTGCTCGTTGATGAGCATGTGGAAAAGCTCTCCCTTATGGAATCCGGATGCACGAAGTACACCGAATACCAGCTCTCTTTCCTTAAGAGCCATAAGCCAGTAGATAAGATATCCGACTCCGCAAAGAAGAAGGGTTACTACGAATCCAAGTGTAAGGATACCATTGGTTCCCTGTAAGAGCGGATCGCTTCTTGTGTCATCAAGGTCGGTCTCTCTGTTGACATACTTGGTAAGGCGAACATTGTTGTCGCTTATCCAGTTGTAGATTTCTTTCTCGTCAACTCCTTCATTAAGACCTGCCCAAACCTCGTAAGGCATCTGACCGCACTTCTCACTGAGATAATCGTAGTGAGCTACGATAAGATAATTGTCGTCAACGGAAACGGTTCCGTCGGGCTGAAGTGTTGCGCTGGTCAAAGCGTATGTAGGGAAGTAATCAAAGAAATCAATGATAACTCCTTCTACGCTTGTCTTGCCATTAACCTTGTAAGTAATGGTATCGCCAACCTTAAAGCCAAGCTTATCGCGGAAATCTGAAGAAACAAGGATTCCGTTTTCAGCGGGAGCAAGTTTGTTAAGTAAGGTGTAGTAGTGATTTCCCTTGTTAAGGTCCTTATCAACCCAGGTAAGAGTACCAAACTCCTTGGTGTTGATTCCCATAACATCTGCGGGAACCTTCCATGACTGGGTTCCTACTACTTCCGCGTCCTCAAGATTAAATACCTTGGTATATGAGCTGAACATGGTGGACTTGACATACTTCTCAAAGTCAGGCTCCATGTAACCTCCGGTGGGAACACCGTTTTCATCGGTGATGGCAGTCCATACTTCCTTGATGACGATATCACATCCATCGATATAGTCTGTGTTGTTGACCGCATTCTCAACGATAGTTCTTGCAACTGTTGAGTGGTACATACCAAGGGATACGGTCATGATAAGGAAAAGCATGATAAGCTGCTGCTTACGTCCGTTCTTAACATTTTCCATAAAGGAAACGAAGCTTGCAGGCTTCCAGAACTTCTTTCCGATGGTGTAGATCAGCTTAAGGATAAGAGGCTGAAGTCTTAAGAAAAGAAGTCCCAATCCAATGATCATCAAAGATGATGAAATGTAAAGGAGGGGATCTAAAGCCTTTCCGTTAAGCACGCTCTCCGCCATGTCGGAGGAGTTTCTGTGGAAGTTGTAATATCCATATCCTGCAACGACAATGCAGATCACATCTACAAATAGCTTTTCCCAAAGTGCTTTCTTTCTTAAAGCCTTTGACTGCTTTAAGTTTACGATGGATACCTTACTGTGTCTGATAGCAGGAACGGTAAGGCAGATAAGTCCAAGCAACATTGCTGCCCCGGTGTAAATAAGGGCATTGAGTGAAAAGTGAACATCCAATCTCTCTGAGAAGTCAAAGACAAGGAAGTTCCTTGTTGCACCTACCACTTTACTGAGGAGCATTCCAAGAGGAATACCGAGAAGTGCGCCTACAAGTGTAAGTGTGATTCCCTGATAGAGGTAAAGTCTGAAGATCTGGGCTCTTGAGCTACCACGGCTCTTGATAACGGAGATTTCATTTCTCTCCATCTCATACATCTGTCCGGAGATCATGAGCAGGAATGCTGCAAGCATGATAAGGACAGGGATCTGAAGAAGCACCATGGTGGCTGAGATCCTTGCATTCTTATTTGCATATGACTCAAGTACTTCAGCAAAAGGTGCATTGTTTATTACGCTTCTGTAAGAGCTCTTGTGTAAGTAGTAATCTGCTCTCTCGTAAATATGAGCAACATCGTTTGCTCTGATGTTTGTATAATCAAACATCGCATAGTAATAGCAGTTCATCTGGAACTTAATGGCTTTCTCTCCGGTGAACATGCTCATATAAAGGTCGGGATTCATAAGGCAGACATCATTGAATTCGTCTGCTTTCTCCTGCCAATATGAATCGTTCTTGGTCTTCTTATCAAAGACACCCTTGATCACCATTCTGATGGGATTACCGTCGTAATCCTTGAAGTTATCGAACTCGATGGTCTCACCAACGAGATAGCCCTGCTTAACAAAGCAGCTCTGGCTGATTACAACTTCAATGGCACCATCCTCGGTAATTCCCGCATCTGAATACATCTCACCATTGACCATGGTCACATGATCTTCGAGATTTGTCTTCATTCCGAGACGTGCCTTAAGGTCGTTTGCATCGTTTCTGTTAAGTTCTGAATGAACTCCGCCGGAGAAGAGAACGTAATACTTTGTTGTTTCCTTCTCTTCTACCCCAAGGTCCTTAAAGAACTCGGGGATAAACTTCTCAACCAGCTTAATTCTTGATCCGTCTCTTTCATTCTTCGAGACGATATTCATTGATATCTGAGTCGGCCATTCACCGGTGGACTCATAGTAATGATTAAACTCATCCTTTAACATACGGTCGTATACCGCTCCCTGATAAAGAGGAAAGCTGACCGCAGTAGCAACAAGAAGGATACATCCAAGCAGAAGACTTAAGTTCATCCACTTCTTGTGCCACATTTTCTGTAACATTATTCCCAGCATACCGTCTGTCCTTCTTCCAATCCTTCCAATACCCAATAATATGATGAATCCGAGCCGCCGGCTACAAAGCTTACCATTCGGAGGCTTCCGTTTTCATCTTTGACAGTGACATAGGATGTTCCGCTTATCTCGGTGACTGCCGCTCTGGGCACGAGAACAACATCATCCATGTCTCTGATGGTTGCAGTGATGCCGAATCGCTGAACGTTCCACATACCGTAACTGTTCTGGTTGGTGAGAGCCATCTCAGCAACAACTTCGGGATCAAGCTTGATAAGTGCATATCCCATCTTTAACTCTTCGCTGAGGACCATAGGGTTCGCGGTTACCACTGTACCGGTTGTGGCCTTCTGTGCACCGGTAGTGTCCTTGTAGGAAACATTTGCTGTGTTTCCATAGGAAAGCTTTCCATCCTTGTCCTGAACGACGATAAAGCAGGAGCTCTCATCTGAGATCTTGACAACAGTAGCTCCGGCGTTAATGATATCTCCCGCATTGTACCAGGTAATATCGGTAACGATTCCGCTTACAGGCGCTTTGATCTCTTTAAGATTTGCATCACTCTTCATATCGGAAAGAGTCTTATTAAGTTCGTTACGCTGCTCTTTTAATCTGTCAATATTCTTCTGAAGATCCTTCAGGGTGTACTCATCAGCCCCTGAGTCCTTGCTCTTTTTGTAATCCGCTTCTGCTGAAGCAATCCTCTCATCGAGCCTCTGAAGCTGACGTGCGGTTCTCTCGATCTCAATGGAATCGGAAACCACATGTACCTTTGCAATTGTCTGACCTTTTTCAACAGTCTCATATCTTCCGACACAAAGCTCATCAAAATAGGTAACACCGTACTGAACGGGATTCTCAACATTCTTCTGAGAAGGATAGAAAAGATAGCCGTTCTCGGAGAACGAATTGCTTACGGTTCCTTTTTTAAGAACGTGCTCGGTTGCACCGCCCTTCATCTTGTAATCACATTTAACGGTCTCGCCTTCCTCAAGTCCGGAAAGAACTTCGATGAATGCTCCGTCTGAGTGACCGGTACGAATGTATCTCTCTGTGTAGGAATCGTTTTCAAATACATAAACGAATTCGCCGCTGGCGTCTTTTCCTACCGCAGACTTGGGAACGCTCAAAACATCCTTGGTAACATCGTTTACGAGTACGATAACGAGGTAATCACCGATGGATATCTCATTGTTGGGATCCTCGATGGAGAAGGTGCTGTAAACCACACCGTTCTTCTTGTTTAAGAGTTCATATTCCTGGTTGTTCATGGGATGGAACTCTACTTCGTATCTCTTTCCGTCTGCAAGGGCATATACATCTTTAGCCTTGTTGTATACGCCCTGACTGATATAACTTGTCCTGATCTCTTTAGCTGAAAGATCACCGACTGCCATTCCAAGTGCGTTCTTTGAGATATAAGGGCCATTCTCAAAGTAGTTGAGAGCGATCACCACGCCATCCGCTTCTGATGTAAGCTGCTTTGAACGCTTCTGGTTATAAAGTCTCTGAAGTACTTTATTCTCGTGGTCTCTATCAAGTTTGTACAGTTCCTCGGTTTCCTTGAGCTGTAACTCATTGTTGCACATTTCTATATATGCGTAACGGGTCTGTCCGTCATAATAACTGTACTTGTTTTTTTCAAGCCACTGCTCATAACCGGGATCCGACTCATCAGGTTTCTGAGAGTTAAGATTATCCATGATCTTCAGATAGTTTTCATATTCGCTTTTTGCTTTGGAATACTGATTCTGAAGTCCGTCATGGTTATCGTTATAATTCTCATCCATATCGGCTATCTTCTCGGTCTGAGACTTGATCTTCTCGTCGAGTTGTTCGGTATCACCGCTGATAAGAACATCACCCTTCTTTACTGTCTCTCCGGGCATTTTATCGTAGCTTTTAAAATAACTGTCCGCTTGGAAACTGCATTCTGTCACGCTTGGTGAACAAATAGCAAAAAGAGCTTTCTCATCGTAGAAACTGTGCTTCTGTACAGGAACACAACTGACTGAAACACTGACGGGATCGATAAGTGCGATATCGTCGTTTCTTCCGTCATCATATTTATTTCCGCAGCCGCCTAAAACCATGCTCGGAATGGCAAAAAGCAGGACTGCACTACTTAATATTTTTTTGTTTAAATCATGTTTTTTCATTAGTGCGTAATTACTTTGTCCCCTTCTTCTAGTCCGCTGACGATCTCAACTTTACCGTCATACTCGATGCCGGTTTCGATCCAGCATACATCTCTTAAGCCGTTATCGTTAAGCACATACACATAAGCATCTTCTCCGGCATAACGTACTGCATTCTTAGGAATGATAAGTACGTTTTCCTTGCTGTCGATAACGATGTACATCTCTCCTCTGGAATCGGAACCCAGATCTGCAGCATTCTCTCCGGAAAGGATTGAGAATTTCTGAGTATCTCCCCACTGATCCATTTCCAAAGGAACCAGCTCATAGTCACCTTTTCCGTCGCCGAACTGTACGGTCATCTTTATGGGCTCACCTTCCTCGAAATAAGAAAGGTAATCTCCTGCGCTTGCTTCAAAATATCCGTCCTCGTTGTCAAGGACTCTCATGATGCAAGTCTCAACGTTAGTGGTTGAACCTTCAAGATTGTCTGCTACATAGCTGATGGTTCCGTCAAAGGCGGCATATACTCTGCTCTCCGACAAGTCTCTTTTTAACTTGGCCAACTTCTTGCGGTCAAACTCTAAGGAGTCATCATAACCTTGTTTGTTATTATTTAGCTGTTTTTTTAAGGAATCGAGGCGTTTGTCTCTCGAATCATCATTACCGTTAAGGTAACCATAGTAATAATCGAGATAAACGCTCTGAGTATCGAGATCATACTGATCTGAAAGATAACCTTCCAAAAGTTCGTTTCTTGAGATACTGTACTGCAGATCCTCAATATCGGTTTCAAGAGAACCTACATTGATAGCTGCCAGCACATCTCCCTTTTTAACAGTATCTCCCACGTTAACGTAGACCTTCTCGATCTTCTTGCCGCTTACAGGGAAATACACTTCCTGTTCGGAATTCTTACGGAAATCGCATCTGATCTTGACTACATCTTCTATGTTGTCCCTAATACAGGTCACAAATCCGTAATCCAGCTCTTCATCCCCGGCTTCAACAGTGATCAGTGGTTCTTCCTCTTCTTTGGCGCATCCGCCGAAGAACAAACCTGTACCCAATAATGAAAGCGCCACTGCTGTGCTACCGAAGCGTATTGCCGGTGTTTTAGTGCATACCTTTTTGACTGACATAATACAACTTCTCTTTCTAAAAATTCGGGGTTGACCATCCCATGGATAGCCCCTTATATATTTTATTCTATACAGGTTTTAAAACTACTCTATAAATGTGCTTTTTATCGCGCATTTCTCATATATTGCGAAGTTGAAATTAAGCCAAAAAAAGCACGCAAACAGAGCTTTCTTTTTTTGCGTGCAAAAAAAGAAAGATGGTGCCGGAAAACACCATCTTTCTCTAAATATGAACAGTTAAACTATATATTAGTTAGCTGCATCAATTGTGGTCTGGAAGTACTCTCTCTTAGAGTCGATAAGCTCGGAGATAGTAGCCTCACCGTTAACAGACCAGATGAATCCGTTGTTAACGTCAAGCTCAGGAACCATGGATGCGAAGTTAACGAATCCGTGTCCTACAGAAGCCATGAGAGGAATTGTCTCGTCGCATGCTCTCTCGTCGTAGATACCTGAACGGCAGTTAGAGATGAATCCGTTGTATCCTTCGTATCCTGCAGGAGCATCGTTCCATACGTCGAATGCGAATGCGATCTTCCAAGCGGTCTCTGCATCGTAGTTGCCGGGGATAACAACAGGGTTGTTACCACGAGCGGTAACGAGTTCTCCATCGGGTCCCTTAGGGCACATTACAAAGCCGATTTCGAAGTCGGTGATGTCACCGATCTGGCCGTTAGGATATCCGGCATAAGCGCCGTCGAACATGAATACGCAGTCACCGTTCTTGAATGCGGTGTAGAAGTAGTCCCAAGGAGCGTTCTCAAGAGCGCCGGTCTCAGCGTTCTCTACCTGAGGATCCTTCATTCTGTAATCTCTGATGAAGTCATTAGCCTTCTCAAGAGCATATACAGTCTTAGGATCTTCTACTTCGTAGGTGTATCCTTCAGCAGTTGAACCAACAAGCTTTCCGCCGTTAGCGAAGATCATGTCGGTAACGAATGAACCGGTGTTTCCTGACCATGCCCAGATATCGTTAACTGAGTCGTTGTCAAGGTCCTTAGCTACGTCCTTGCAGATTGCTTCGAAAGCATCCCAAGTCCAAGTGCCGTTCTTCTGCATATCATAGATCTCATCAGCAGTGTGTCCGCCATCCTCAAGGAGCTTCTTGTTGAAGAAGAATCCGTCACGAGGCTCTGAAACACCTGCAGACATTCCGTAAACCTTGCCCTTGTAGGTGCAAAGAGTGGTGATGTCGTTCTGAGCATACTTCTCAGATGAGAGATCAAGGCAATCAAGAGTTGAAAGATCGTAAGCCTGTCCCTTAGCAAATACTGCTGAAAGTGAAGGATCGGGTCTTACGGTGAAAAGTGCATACTCATCGGTTGCAGGAGCCTGAGCATACTCAACAAGCTTCTCGATACAGTCGCCCCAACCATAGTCGCCGCTCTGTACCATCTCGAAGTTGTAGGTCTCCATAGCCCACTCACGATAGTCAGCCTGAGCCTGCTCGTACTCGTTGTTAGGAGTAGCTTCAGGATCTGACCACCAGTCCTTAAGAACGATCTTCATTCCGCCGAGGTCAACGGTGTTTCCGTCAGCATCGGTTCTGATGGTGTAAGGAGAAACTTCCTCCTCAGTAGGAGCTACTTCTTCTCCGGTCTTCTCTTCGGTAACTTCACCGGTAGTATCGGGAGTTACTTCAGGCTCTACTGCTCCACCGTTATTGGTGTTTGAGCAAGCAGCAAGACCCATTGACATTGCAGCTGTAAGAGCTACAGCCATAACCTTTGAGGTCATTTTCTTTCTCATAGTATATTTACCCTCCATATAGAATAAAATATATACGCCATCCGGACTTTTCCGGGAGCCCGGACGACATGATACCAATACCTACGCTTAGTATGTTACCATACCAAGTTTAAAAAAGCAATAAATTTGTTCAAAGTTTGTTCAAAATTTGTTCAAAATTTACTCTGCTTTTTTGTACCCTTTTACTAAATTCGTTACATCTTAATACCTGATGAACTGATACTTTCAACAAACTGTCTCTGTGCAAAGAGATAAAGCACAACAACGGGAATGATGACCATAAGTGTTCCGGTTGCAAGAATACAGTTGGAATATGCAACCGATACTGATGATCTTACACCGGTGAACTTAGCGATGTAAGAAGGAAGCTCGTCTACAGCACCTGCGATGCTGATACTAACAAGTCTCTTACCACCGATGAACATCTTGGAATAGAATCCGTCTGTCCACTGCCATACAAATGCGAAAAGGAAGCATGAAGTGATGATGGGCATTCCTTCGGGAAGCATGATGGTGAAGAATGTTCTGAACATTCCGCAGCCGTCTACGTAAGCAGCCTCTTCCATATCGTTGGGGATATTTCTGAAGAACTGTCTGATCATGTAAATGTAGAGACCGTTCTTAAGTCCCATACAGGTTGCACTCATAAGGTAGTAAGGAACTACCGAAGCCTTGAGGTTCAATGAATGTCCGGCGATCAACTGGAACAAGCCGAAGATATCAAAGAATCTAAAGTGAAGGTGCAGCGAAGTTGAAATAAGCTGGGGAGGAATGATTACAATAAGCATTACTGCAGCAAACCACAACTTCTTAAGAGGAAACTTAAATCTTGCAAATCCATATCCTACGATGGTACATACAGCTACCTGAAGGATTGAAACGGTAAGAGAGATGATCATTGAGTTCTTGAAAGCTTCCCAATAATGCATGATCTCGTTGCAGACTTCATAGTTACTAAGTGTAAAGTGAACGGGAACGGATACTACGATGGGATCCAAAAGATCCTGTTCCTCCATGAAGCTTACCGATATCTTGTTGAGCAGAGGCTGAAGGATCAGGAAACACAAACCGAACAAAAGGACGAATCGGCAAACATGCACCAGGATCTCCATGATCTTTTTCTTAAGAAGATATCCCTCTGACTTCTGGTTTCTGACCCAGAAATTCTCCTTATGAATCTTAACTCTAGTCATAATAGTAAACTCCCTTTGATAATAGTAACGAAGTAATTCCAATAAACGCTATAACAATGATGAAGTAGATCCAGCTCATTGCTGAGGAAACTCCGTAGTTCTGAAGTGAAAGCATGAAGGTCTGGATCTTGTCGATAACCTGGTTATCAGATCTCATGCAGAAGTCAACTACAGTGTAAATCCAGTTTACAAGGAAAAGGGAGCTGATTGAAGGGAAGGTAATCTTCCAAAGGCTTTCCCATGCGGTACATCCTTCGATCTCAGCTGCTTCATACATACTTCTGGGAATAGTCTGAAGTCCTGAGAGGAAAATGATGATCTGGATACCTGATGCCAAAGCGACATCGTATATGTTATTAATTAGTTCAAAGACTTTTTCAAAAGCTCTTACACCGACTCCGGTAGTTCTTAAGATCGTCTGGAGTCCATCAGTTATGCTTACGCCTGCAGTAGCCTCTTCAACAGACTGTGCGATCTGGTCCATGAGCTGGTTGTCAGACTCAAGTCCGAGCATAACACCTGATGAGAGGATTACGGGGAGGAAGAATACAGCTCTTACAAGTGCTCTTCCACCGAACTTCTGGTTAAGTATAAGTGAAATGAAGAAGCTGAATACGATGATGGCCAGTGAATAAATGACCATTCGTGTAAGCTCTTCTGTTAACAGCCTGACAAAATCGGGGTCTGTTCTGAATGCGTAATAAAAATTATCGAAGAGACCTTTATTTTCAACTGTAGGAAGGAAGTGAAGCTCAAATTTTGCAGCACCTACTTCTACATCACAGAAGCTCATATAGAGCGACTGGAAAAAGGGTTTGATCATGAAAACGAGGAAACCGAGTATGAAGGGCGATATGAATAAGTAGCCCGCTATCGCTTTTCTCTTTTCAAGTCCGACTACCTTATGCTTTGCTTTCTTTTTCATCGTTATTGCCTTTCTTGTAAAACAATTATCTTACTACGGTATAGTCTCTCTTGGGAACTACGGTTCCGTCGGGAGCGGTAAAGTCATCTGCATAGCTGTAGTTGACGTAAACCTTTGTACCGTCAGCATAACTTGTACAGTATACATAGGGTGAGAGGACTTCATGACCGGTCATCTCCTGATTAAAGGTATGACCAAGTTCCTCGTTGTATCTGTTGTACATTTCGAGCATTCTGTCTTTCCAAGAATCATACTCGCAAGCATAATACTCGGGATAGAGTGTCTTCTGTATTGCGAAAGAGCTCTCCTCGGTTACAGTGAAGTAAAGTCCTGCACCGTACTCTACACATCTTAAGAGTTCTTCCTGATCGTTACCGCAAATATTGATGGGATTACCGGTGTAATCAACATATCCGTGGATAGCGATCTGATAGAAAGGAACTTCTGCATCAATAAGGGTATATCCGCTTCCCTTAAGATCCATGTTTGTAACAAGATCTACATAAGGAACTGCATAATCGTTACCCATGTTGATCATAACCTTCTTGCTGTCAAGGCTCTTTAAGAGTTCCTGGTTGAGCTTCATAACCTGCTCTCTGCTGTGGTACTGATCCTCGGTAAAGTCAGATGAGAGATCCATTCCGATATCCTGGAAGGATACGTTTGCACCATACTTATCAGCAGCAGCTACGAGGTTGTTTGCCATCTTCTGTGCTAAAGAAGTATGAAGCAGGTAGTAGCTCTTAAAGCCGGTTCTTGTTGAATAAGTAACGTGGCTTAAGTGGAAAAGCTCTGCACGTTGCTTTGTAAGCTGTCTTGCCGCATCTGTGAAGGAATTGAATCCGTTGAAGATGTTGCTTCTGTGTGCGTACTGAGTGATTCCGTCCAAGTAGAGGTCAACACCAAGTTCGTCTGCTGTCTTGGTGAGTTTCTTAAGATCGCCTGAAGTTCCCAGTGCTGAGATAAGTCTTACACTGCTGAGCATCTTCTGGCTTACACCGCCGTTGCACCATCCGGTGAACTTAACGGAAAGGTTGTTAACACCCGAATCATGAAGATCGGTGATGATGTTTGCAGCTCCCTTGTAGCTGGTAAGCTTAAGAGGAAGTGATACGGGAACACCCACAACCTGCTGTACTTTATCGATAGCACCTACAACTTCAACAGCAAGAGGTACTTCAGTTTCATCATTAAGAGTAAGGTAATCACCGTACTCATCTTCAAGGTACTCACGATATGCAACTGCCATATCTACGTAGTCACCGCTGTTGATGAACGTGTATCTCTGGATAATGCTTTCATCGGGAAGTTCCTTAAGATAAGCATATACTGCAGCGTTTGCCATTGTAGATACGTTGTAGTCTTCTCTCTGGCAGATGCTGTAAACAGCGTTTACGTAGTTGTAGTTACTTACCATTCCGCTTACACCGGCCTGGACTGATGCATAAGGAGCACCGCCTTCCATTACACAGATGTAAGAGCTGCCGTCACATGACTGACCAAATACATTGAAGTAGTTTCTGGTGTTATGTACGACAAAGTTTCTCATAAGGCACATATCCCAGCCATATACGTTTGCGTAGTAAGTGTTCTGTGAATATTTGCCGTTGTTGTAGTTGATAATGGATCCACCACCTTCAGGAACGAAAAGGAATCCGTCGTCCTCGTTCTGATCTGCTGCTCCGAAGTAAGGGAGAGGAGTGATGGTGTATATGGGACAATCTGATCTGTACTCAAGTGAGCTGTAAGGGATTTCAACAACGAGGTCGTTTCCTTCAAGTCTTAAGTCCATCTCAAGGTTGAATACAGGTCTGTCACTTGAGGAAGCTGAGTTATCAAGTTCCTTGTTCTCAAGATACTGTTCGTAAGTATAGCCTGCAGCCTCGAAGATCTCTTCCATCTTCGCTTTACGGGCTTCCTTAGTCTCAGCTCTGAGCACGTAGATAACATCTGTCTCAAGTACGGGGTAGAGCTCAAGGAGTTCTTCCTTGTTATCCTTCTTACGAAGATTGTTGATATCGTACTTTGAATAGTAATCCTTAATGTAGTTCTTACCTTCCTGATCCATGTTAGCCTGGAGAGCTAAGAAATCAGTCTCGGTGATAACGGGAGGAATGATGAATTCCTTTTCGATGTTACCGATAGAGTAGAGAAGCTTGATCTCGTTCTCATCGGCTTCGATCTCATATACTCCCTTGGTAACGCTGTAATCATGGCAGTTATAAATGGTTTCAAGACCATTGGTTACTGCATATGAAAGGACTACGTTTGAAAGCATCTTACCTTTTTCATCGTTAAGAGCTTTTGTATCCTCTTCAGCATTATCTGCACATGAGGACCAAACTTTTCCTGTCTTCTTCTGAAGAACTGTGAAGTTTGTTGTTATTGTATTTAAGGTTAGCTTAAGCTCGTCGTTTTCAAGAACGATCTCCTGTTCCTCTCCGGCATATGCTCTGGGAACGATTTCATCATGTTCCTCTTCCACATTGACTATGTGGATGATAAGGTATATGCCTATTGCAACAACAAGACAAAGCACTACCGGGAATATCAGGGATTTAAGTGTATCAAGCACTTTCATTCTTCTTTCAACCTGAATCTCGGTTAATTGTCTTTTCTCTTTTTTCATGACAACTCCAATCCGCAACTGTTGTTTTCTTTATGTTTACATTCTAAACATCAGTTCCTTGCCTATAGATACGAAATATGAAATACCCTGGGTAACCATGCTGAAGAAGATCATCAGGATGAAGACCATTACCAGCATTGCGAACAAGGACGCTATTGTAAACAAAATGTTCTTTCCCAGTGAGAAATCGTGTATCTGACCCATGGCAAGGATTATCAGAAAAGCACAGTATATCAGGGATATAACATCAAGTACCTGATAGAACTGGCCCTCTTCTATGGTAACCATGTTACTTGCTATCATAAGAGGTATCTGAATCAAGGGATAAGGGACCATGCCGTAGCAGGTTGCCATGTAAACCTGTCCCAATCTTCCTTTTCCGTCGAAGAGCGTTGTAAGCGCCCAGTTACCGACTACCCACAAAGCAAGAGGGAATAAGATACTTGCTATGTAGAGGAAAATGTTAATGTCTTCCCAATATACATTCAGGAATAAAAAGCTTGTGTAGCGAAGCTTAAGTATTCTGACCAATACCGTGATAAAAAGTATTGTGTTCGCTGCAGCGTATGTTCCTCTCTTTTCATGGGTAAGATCCCAGAAGCCATCAAGAGGGTGAGTCATACAATAGAGTGAAAACTTAAGCGATTTCAAATATTTAATATAAGTTTCTTTCTTTGTTAAGGTTTTAAACATAACCTGCTCCGTTCTCTCTATACTTTAAAGATGTCTGCAATATCGATTTCGTATCTGATCTTTTTGATCTTTCCTAATGTTAAAGGAACAAGGAACAAAAGAACGATCACTGCAACGATCCATGCGATATTGTGTTTGATCCATCCTTTTCTGTACTGCTGATAAGCTTTTGAGTAGTTCTCATCGTCATACTTGAGTTCGAAATACTTCATCGCCTCTTTGTACTGTCCTTTTCTAAGAAGTGAACGACCGATTCCGATGTAAGCAAGTGTGTAGTTACCATTAAGGAGTTTTACCTGCTCCCATGATGCCTGGGCTTCATCGTAAAGACCGTGATCAAACTGATCCATTGCTTCGAAGATAAGCTCACCAAACTCTGTGGTGATGAAAAGAGTGATCGCACAGTCCATAGTATCGAGAACAATGAGGTCGTTACCCATATGCTCTACGGAAACGGGCTTTCTGAAGTATCCGTCCATGTTTCCGTTACCACCGAAGGCGAATACCATTCTACCCTGGTCATCATATCCGAAGAGACGTCCTCTGTTCTGGTCGAGGCAAACATATACGTCATTGTCAAGAACTGTTACATCTTTGAAATAGGAAGGTCCGCTGATACCACCTTTTCCTCCCCAGTAGAGATCACCGTAAATAGGATAATCACCGTTTCTTACGAGGATGTCAGTACCAAGCATGTTGATCTTTCTGACCGCATCAACTTTCTCGCTGTCAAGATCGTCTTCTGAAACCTTACCGGTGCAGGCATAAACAAAACCTTCTTTATCCATGTACACATTGTCGTACTCGGTAGGAACGAAGGAATCCATTCTTGCTCTCTGCGCCTGGCTGGCGAATTTCTTCCAAAGGTAATCTGTGAAGTTATATGAAACAGGAGTTGCACCGATGAATCCGGTAAATACTCCGTCTGCCTCGTATTTAATAAGACCTTTGTTGATACCGATTGCTGAGCAGTAAACACGTCCTGCTGTATCGATAACGATCTTATCCGGCTGGAAAATATAATCGCTGGCAAGAGTGGAATCTACGGGAGCATCAAACTGCATCACATAGTTGAGATCCATATCAACCTTGAGGATTCTCTGGTTGCCACGGTCTGCGATGAACATATATCCGTCATCGCTTACTGCGATATCGCTGGGGCTTGCAAGATTTGCAGGCTCTACTCCTTTGACGGAATCAAATTCCTTTACAAGTTCAAATCCGTCGGTGCCGGTTCTCTCTAAAACTAAAATCCTGTTGTTTCCTGTATCACAGAGATAAACAAGATTGTCCTTTACGAAGAGTGATTCCGCACCTCTTATGTTTTTCTCAAGTCCGAGATCCTTGAATGTAAATACCTTAGCTACCGAGTAAACATCGGGACATTCCTGAACATCTCCCCAATAGTCATAGGTATATGAATAATGGCTCTCCTGAGCATATGTGTTTGTTGGAAGGGTAAGGAAGATGGATGCTATACCTGCTATCATCAACCCCCACCTAACGATTTTGTTTTTCATACTTTCCCTCGTTTAAGCTTATTTATAGGCTATGATCATCAATCCTTAAGTCCTGAACTTGCCATTGTCTCAAGGATCTGGCTCTCAGAGAAAACGAAAGTCAAGATAGGAACTATCATAACTACTACAAGTACCGCTGCGCCCTGACCGGTTCTTGCGATACCGCCGGCCTGGATCTGCTGAAGTGCGAATACCAGTGTCTTTCTCTCCTCTGAATAGATGTATGTTGATGCCCTGTTGTTCCAAAGACCCTGCACTGAGAAGATGATAAGTGTCATCCATGCAGGCTTAACGTTGGGCATTACGATCTGGAAGAATACCTTCCACTCATTTGCGCCGTCGATCTTAGCTGCTTCAATAAGTGAAGTAGGAAGACCTTCCATGAACTGCTTCATAAGGAAGAATCCGATAGGTGAAGCAAATGCGGGAATGATGATGGCCCAATAGGTGTCGATCCAACCAAGCTTATTAATAAGGATGTAGTTGGGAATACCTGTTACATAGTATGAGAACATCATTGCAACGGTAACCAGTTTAAAGAACGTCTTTGCTCCGGGGAATTCATACTTTGCAAGTACGAAAGCACCCATTGAAGCGATGATAAGATGTCCTGCAGTACCTACTACTGTAATAAATACAGTATTGAAAAGGTATCTGGAGAATGTAACCCAGGATTTACCCATGGTTACGAAGAGGTCTGCAAAGTTGTCCATTGTAGGGTTCTTTGCAAATACTCTGGGCGGGAACATAAAAAGCTCATCAAGAGGCTTTAATGCTGCGTTCACCGCATATACGATAGGGAATACCATTATCATAGCTACCAGGAGCAGGAATATGTAGAGAGCGACGTCTCCGGCAATTGACCTGTTGGGCTTTCTCTTTTTCACAAGAGGCTTACGATAAGGTTTTTCTTCAATTTCAATCTTTCTCTTTTTACTCATTGTCAGGTTCCTACTCTTCTCAGTAAACTCTGAATTGCTTTATTGGTAAGTATCATCATTAAGAAAAGGATGGTTGCGATAGCGCAAGCATAACCCATTTCAAATCTGGTGAAACCGTAGTCGAAAAGGTGTGTTACGATGGTTCTTGCTGCGTAGTCCGTTGAAGGATATCCGCAGAGCTGCATGGTAACGTCGCAGACACCGAATGCCTGTGTGATGGACATAACCGCACCGAACATGAGCATGGGCTTCATGCTGGGGAGGGTGATGAACCAAAGTTCCTGCCAACGGTTCCTAACACCATCCATGTAACCTGCCTCATACTGTGCTCGGTCTACACCCTGAAGTCCGGCTACGAAGGAAAGGAATCCTTGTCCAAGACTCATCCAGAGGATGACCACCATACAGATGGGAAGCATATATTTCGGATTGGTGAACCAGTAAATAGGTGTATCAATGATACCGATGTTCATGAGAAAAGCGTTTGCATATCCGTATGCATCACCTCTGAAGAATACAGAGAAGATAACGAATACGTTAGCTGCAATTGAAGGTGCGTAGAAAACTACGACCGCAACGCTTCGAACCCATCTGGGTAATTCGTTGATAAGCCACGCGAACAGGAAGGACATTATGTACCCCAGCGGTCCCGTGACGACCGCTATGATCAACGTGTTCTTGATACCTATAAGGAAGATGTCATCTTCAAGTATCAAACTTATGTAGTTGTTAAGACCGATGAATCTCGGTGACTCAAGTACGTTGTAGTACGTGAAACTGAAATAAATTGAAGCCACAACCGGGAATACGTTAAACATCGTAAACAGGATTGCGTAGGGAGCAAGGAAAATGTAACAGTTCTTGCTGACCTTCATCTTCTTCAGCGCCACTTGCGCATTGTGCTTGCGGAGCTGGAAGTACTTTTTAAAATAACTGTCCTTTTGTTCTTTCATGTTCTTCCTCTTTTGCAGTACTATTCTTCTGCCTCGTAAATAGGCATTCCGAACTCTTTACGTTTCTTTGTGATCTCCTCATCGATCTTGATCGAGTAGTCGATGATGGTCTCTCGCCTGTCGTCCTTATCGTTTATACACTTACGAACTGCGTTAGCGATGTGACGTCCGGTGTAGTATCCGCCGGGTACCTCTCTGATACCGGTTGTCTGATCCCACTGTGCTGCAAGAACTTCGATGTTATCTACGCTCCAGGAGAGCTGTGCGAATGCATCTCTGTTTGCGGTGTTGTATCTTGCGGATGCACCGAGGAGAGCCTCGATCTCACGTCCGAAACGTACCTGTGTATCTACTGAAGCCCACCACTTCATGAACTCCCATGCATTAAGTCTTGCCTCTTCTGTAGTTGCAAGCATCATGGTTGCGTTTCCGCTGATGAAGTCTGTTCTGTCGATGTAAGTGTTGCCGTTCTCATCTACCTTCTCGGTTCCGGGGATGAGAGTGAAGTCCCAAAGACCTCTGATCTCAGGTGCGGATACCTGTAAGGTGTTGTAGGTTGAGTAGGACATGATGCCAAGAGGCATCTCTCCTGAACGGAAACGGCTTACGAAGTCGAAGTAAACAGGGCATCCGTAGTCGTTGAAGTAGGTTACGTAATCATCAAATGCCTTGATGCCTGCCTCAGTATCAACTGCGGTCTTGGTTCCTTCTTCGTTGTACATATCTCCGCCGTACTGGTAGAGAAGTGTGAAGTACAGTGAAAGGTCGGGAGCGTTGGAAGCAACCGCTGTGGTGGCACCTGCGCTTGATGAGCTTCCGCCTGCACTGGGAAGTCCGATTGCAAGGTTGTTACCCTGGATGGTAGGAAGCATTTCGATAAGATCCTGCCATGTATTGGGAACCTCAAGTTCAAGTTCCTCTAAGATATCTTTGCGGTAGAACAAAACGTTGAATGACTGCTGTTCGGGGACCGCATAAATTGCGCCGTCAAGTTTGTACTGTTCGTATGAGCTCTCGGAATAATGTGAAAGTACTTCTTCATATCCCTCGAACTGGGTAATGTCAACTGCGGCATGACGAAGTGCGTAGTTAACAGGCTGGTCTGCACCGACTGAAAGAACTACATCAGGTCCTCTTCCGGCAAGTACGGCGTTAAGAAGTGCACCGCCGTCTACGATCTCTACGTTAACCTTAACTCCGGTCTCGGGAGTAAAGTCATCGTCGATCATTGACTTAAGGATGGTTCCCTGATCACGTCCGGTGATAACCCAAACCTTAACTGCATCCTTTGCTTCGCCGCCTTCATATACATCTCCGACTGAGTTGTAATCTACGAAGAAGGAAGCAACGAAGGATTTGATCTCGTGCCATGCTGACTTAAAGAAGTTAGTCTTCTCTTTCTTGGGCTGTACGTCAGTACCTGAGATAACAAGGTAATCAACGTCAAGCTTTGTCTCACTCATATTGAGTGCTGCAGTACCAAGTGCAGTGATATTATCCTTGAATGTTGTAAACTCAAGAGTGATCTTGTTGGGTTTCTTTACGAATCTTTCAAGCTGCTGAGCAAGAGTCTGTGCACTTGCGATGTTGTCAGCTTTCTGTCCGCTGTATGCAACAGCCTCATCTACGATAGAGAATAGTCTCTTTGATTCAAGATCCATAGCTTCGATAACTTCGGGATATGCTGTCTGGATATTGTAATCACGGAACTGATCGGGTGTTGCACCTGTATAAACAAGAAGTCTTCTGTATACCTGGTTTAATCTGTAGGTTGAGCTCTCAAGTTCTGAAAGGATAGGTCCTACTCCTCCGAGAGTAGCCTCAAGCCTAATGGTATGTGTACCCTTTGTAAGGTAGATGTTGTAAGGAACTCCGTTCTCGTCTGCGAGATCTTTGCACTCCCAATCGTTCTTGTACTCAAAAGGTACTGATTCCAGTTCTTCGAAAGGAACTTCGCCATCGATAAGAACTTTACGGTTGGATACGCTTCCTCGTGCATAGTTCTGACGAGCCTTAACCATGATGTTGTAGTATCCATCATCGGGAACTTCAAATTCCCACTCGATCCACATGCCGTTGCTTCTCCAAGCTTCTCCGCCTACATAGTTGAGAACGGTGTAGGTTACGCTGCTGGGTGAAGTTGTAGGTGAGGATCTGTCAAACTTTGCGTAAAGTGAAGACTCAGATCTTCTTGTTGAATCTTCTCCTTCAACTTTCTGATAGTATCCGGTAACTTCTGCGCTGGTATTTGCTGCAGGAACAGAAGCGATATATTCTTCGTAAGTCTTGTTCTCGGTGATAGCCTTGAGCTGAAGTTTCTTAATAGCTACAGGCTCGTTCTCTGCTGAAAGGGTTAAAGTATTTTCTCCCTTATTGAAGTAGAACATGTAAGGATCTTTTTCATATCCTCTGTCATCTTCAAAGTAAGCTGACTGCCAGTCAAAGACTTCAACCTGTGTAGGTCTGATCTCGTTGCCCTGGTTATCAACCTTTACAGGGCCCTTGTCGGTCCAGATCCTGGAAAACTCGATGCTCATTGCATCTTCGAAAGGAAGCTCATCATTGATGAGAACCTTTCTCTCGGCTGCCACGCCTCTGGACTCTTCAGCAAGGTACTCCATGTAAAGATTGTAGAAACCTTCTTCAGGAACATTTACCGTCCAGGTAACTGTTGAACCGGTTCCTGTGTGAAGCGCCTTAGACGCTCCTTCCAAATTGCTTACCTCCTTGACTTCACCGTCGGATGTGTAAGAGAAAAGATCTACATCCACATCCTTATCCGGTAAAGCACCACCCTCATGAGAAGCAATATATTTGGCATAAGTGCCCTTTCTCTCTGTACCCTCAACCTCTTCGGTAAGATCGACTCCCGCATATTTGTCATGGAAGTCTGAAATCTTTCTTCTTGAGAGCAGAACGCATAAAACAATGATGGCTGCGACTGCTATAACCGCTATTAATACTTTCTTAAAAGTTTTGTTCATCTCGTCCTCCGGTGCCTTATCTTACAGGCGCCTGTTAATTATTCTTTGATTTATTATTCCTTATTTATTCCGTTTCAGTGAAAACATAAAAGCAAGGCTTTGGTTCGTAGTTCTGATCAAACAGAAGTGGCATCTGCGGAAGTCCGCTTGTGTTTCCGCCTCCGACGTTCGATCTTGACTGTAGCCAGGAATAATGATCAACTGTTCCCCAAAATGTTATGCCCGATACTTCACAGTCATCCAAACCATTTATGTAATTCAGGCTTTGATAAATCTTCTTATATCTTTCCGCCAGTCTTTCGTTTTCCGCATCTGCCGTATCGGCTGTACCGTCGTACTCATCACTGGCGCTGATATCAAGTTCTGTTATTTGGACCTTACCGACTATCCCGCAATACTTGAAAGCCGCGTCCTGGATCTCAACGAAGGAAGGTGAATCCATTCCGTAATGCCCCTGCATTCCCATGGCAGAGATCCTTGTTCCCTCTCCGGGAGCACCTTCCGCATCCTTGATCTCTTTAAGGAGCTTTGCGATGCCGTTTCTCTTTACCATGCTGCATTCGTTGTAGTCGTTGTAGTAAAGTTCCAAATCCTCGGGAGCATATTTGTTGGCGTATTTGAAAGCGTTGATAATGAACTCGTTGCTTTGATATACATGCCACCAGCTGGAATTGCTTCCGTGCCTGTCCTCGCTTAAGGATTCGTTTGGATTCTCATTGTCGCTCCGGTAAGTACCGGTTCCGTCGCTTATGGCTTCGTTAACAACATCCCATCCGTAAAACAGGTCTTTGTATTTACTGTCCTCTCCCGTGAAGTGGGTTAAGACTGTTCTTATGTACCATTCAAGTCTCTTGTCCATCTCGCTTGCGGTTACATAAGGTTTGTTCTTGTCGTAATCTTCGTGGAAAAGCCACTCCGGTGTCTGTGAATGCCACACAAGAACATGGCCTCTGACTTTTATTTTTCGGTCAGGGTTCTCTTCGTTCCAGTCAAGGATCTTGTTGAGGATCTTTTCCGCTCTCGAATAATCCAGTTTAGGAACCACTATCTGCTCGCCGTTAAGCTCGGCCATTTCAGTACCGGGACAAGTTCCTACGCTGTAGCCCACCAGTGCGTCGGGCTTTAGCTCATTTCCCAGCGTGACCGATTCAAAGTGTGTTGTGATTATATCCCAGACTTTCGGGTCATCTATTTCCGATCCGGTTACCGCGCACCCTACAAAGCCTCCAAGCCTTTCCCGAACCGCATCCCTCAGGATGGCGTTTTCGTTCTTGCTTTCGCTTTCGTCTGATACGCTTCCGGCTGAATTATCATTTGTTGCTGTACCGTTTTCGGTGTTATTACCGGTACTTGTCTGATTTGCGTTCTCCTCAGTTTTTGTTTCGTTCTGAACCGGCTGAGGTGGCGTTTCGCCGCTGTTTCTACCGCCTGTACTGCATCCCGTCATGCACATTGCCGTCATGAGTCCAAGAGCTATAAACTTTTTGTAAGAGCTAAATTTGTGCATAATGACATACTCCGTCGCAAATTCTAAACATAGTATAAAATTTGCCCCCTTTTGGTGCTTATTATTTCGTGCGTCATACTACTCAAATTTTGCTATTCTCTTTTTTGTACATTTAAGTACCAAAAGAAAGCGTTTTTTTGGTACAATTTCGACACGTTAATAGTTTTCATTTTGGGAATTTATGTTATAATGTGACCTATGGAGCAATTTCTGAGCAATAAATAGTTTAGAAATGATAGAAAGTCAGTTATCAATTTTTGCGTATAATAATAAGAAGTTTCTTAATAATTATAGAGAGAATTTTTAAATGTCGTACACACCGGAAATACCTTCTGAGCAGTACTATTCAGCAAACAGCGATTGGACAGGCTCAAGGACCGTCAGCGACGGTCACGAAATAGTTGAATATCCCGCAAAGAGTCTTCACAGAATCTGGTTGAACGAGCAGACATTCGGTTTTGAAGCCCACTGGCACTCGGCAATGGAGATCATTCTCCCCATCGAGAACACTTATACAGTTACCTGTGGTACTGAAACTCATGTACTGAAGCCCTCGGACATATTGATAATCCCTCCCGGAGTAATCCACGAGATCACAGCTCCGCCTACGGGACGAAGATTCATTTTCCTTTTAAATATCAGCGCAGCTACAAAGCTTAAGGGAAGCGCACGTATCATGTCCATCCTCTCCCACGCCCTTCTTATAACAAAGGAAAGTTCCTCTGGAGTCTATGATGACATATATACCATCCTTCTCCAGATGCGTAATGAATATTTCGGAAACAGCGAGTTCTCAGAACTTGCTATTCAGGCTCTTTTGTTAAAGCTTTTCATTACAATAGGTGAGAACTACACCCAGCAGGAGAACATTTTCTCCAGTGCTACTCCTACCAAGCGTAAGGAATATGTGGAACTCTTTAACGAGACCCTTGAATACATTGACAATCACTTTACGGAAGAACTTAGCCTTGGTGAGATTGCCGCAAATACAGGCTTCTCGAAGTTCCATTTTTCGAGATTGTTCAAGCAATACACCAACTATAACTTCAGTGATTACCTGTGTTTCAGAAGGATCAAGGAAGCGGAAGCCCTTTTGGCAAGACCCGATGTTTCCATTACCGATGTTGCAATATCCTCCGGATTTTCCAGCATCTCCACCTTCAACAGATTGTTTAAACAACAAAAAGGCTGCTCTCCCAGTGAGTACAGGCGTCAGAATTCCAGCATGAAGAAAGACCCTCACAGGAGTAACCAGTAGTTATTGATCAAATATAAACATTAAAAAAGAACCGGTTTTCCGGTTCTTTTTTTGTATGTCATCTTTAATTGCTGTAAACAAAGTTCTTAAATATTGCTTTTCCGCCGGGTCTCTTTGTGGAGAACACGCAGAGAGCAAATCTATTACCCGT
>JAEEOO010000034.1 GCA_016284315.1 Lachnospiraceae bacterium
CTACAATAAGCGTACTGTTTACAAGAGACTTTCAAATGAGTATCAGGTGTATGAGAGTAACCTTGTGTCTCTTTTATACAAGAATAATATAATTATTACCGACAAGATCGATGAAAGAGATGCAACTTACAATGCCTGGACTGTGGATGAGACCATAAGTCTTGGAGAGTATCTTGATTATTGTATCTCTCAGAACTGGGTTGATACATCAAAACTTGAAATTGATGAGAAGTATCCTTCATCAGAACAGATCTTTGATGCTCTTTACGAAAAGATCATAGAGCTCATTGATGGTAATAACGAGTTTCAGAAGCGTTTTTATAAATACATGCTTTTAAACAATAAAATCTCCGGAAAGCAGATCTGTATGCTGCTTTATGAGCAGGATGCCTGTAATATTCCCATTGATGAGATCGAGAAACTGAAAAAAGGCAGGATCTCGTCTTATCAGTTCATGATGGACAGGATAACTAACATTGATATAACCCCTGCGCAGCTGGCTTTGGACCCTTGTAACGCTTCGGTAGTGATTAATAATGTCAATACCGGTGAAGTGCTTTGCATGGTTTCTTATCCCGGATATAACAACAATCTGATGGCCAACTCCGTTGATGCCACTTATTACGAGAAGCTTACAAACGATAAGGCTTCACCCTTGTTGAATTTTGCGACTCAGTACAAAGCGGCGCCCGGATCAACATTTAAGATCGTTACGGCTACAGCCGGACTTATGGAGAATGTTATCACACTTCGTAATCCCATAAGATGCCTTGGAACATTCGAATCCATTACTCCTTCGCCTAAATGCTGGAATGTTTGGGGACATGGAAATGAGAACGTTCAGACAGCTATCAGGGATTCATGTAACTATTATTTCTACGAAGTAGGTTACAGACTTTCTATGGTAGATGGCGTATACAACGACGAAGAAGGTTTGGCTGCATTGGCTGAATATGCTGATCTCTACGGACTTTCATCAAAATCCGGCGTTGAGATATCAGAGTACGATCCTGATGTTTCCGATAACGATGCTGTTCGTTCATCCATCGGACAGGGTACCAACAGCTATACCACAGCTCAGCTTGCAAGATATGTTTCCGCTATCGCAAATAAAGGAACGGTATATCAGCTGACTCTTATAGATCATACCCAGAGAGCTAACAGTTCAACTGTTTCATGGCAGAACGAACCTGTGGTTAGAAATGTGGTTGATATTCCCGATGAGTATTGGGATACTTTCCACAAAGGCATGAGAGCTGTAGTTCAAAATAAATCATATTTTAATGATGTTGCAGTTAATGTTGCAGGTAAAACCGGTACAGCACAGCAGTCAACATCAAGACCTTCACACGCGCTTTTTGTAAGCTTTGCGCCCTATGAGGAACCCGAGATAGGTATGGCGGTTAGAATACCCTTTGGTTATTCATCTGACTATGCGGCACAGCTTGCACGAGATATTTACAAGTATTACTTTGATCTTGTAACTGAAGAAGAGCTCATTGACGGTAAAGCCGATTCACCTGACGGTGGAATTACTAATGAGTTGTAGGAGAAAGGGTATTTTATGAATAAAAAAATGCCGGTAGTGATCAGAAGTTTTAAAGACGGAATCAAGCTTATCATTGATGAAGAAGCATCTTTTGATGAAGTCAGGGATGAGCTGGTTAAAAAATTTACCGAAGGACGCAACTTCTTCGGTGATGCTACTGTAGCTCTTGCCATTGACGGTAAGAAGTTAAACGACGATCAGGAACTTGAGATCCTTAATATCATTCACACATATTGCAATCTCAATGTTTTATGTATCGTCTGCGATGATGAGATACATAACCAGCATTACCTTAAGGCTGTTAAGCATATGATGGGTATTGCCAAGCCGGGTGACACCGGTCATTTCTACAGAGGAAGCGTAACCGATGGTCAGGAGCTTTCATATGATGACGGTATCGTTATCCTCGGAGATGTTAATCCCGGATGTGTAGTTAAAAGCTCAGGTAGCATCATCGTTCTTGGCGGATTATACGGTGAAGCATATGCAGGCGTTGACTTTGAAGAGACAGATGCATTTGTCATCGCCCTTGAAATGTCAGCAGAAGCAATTGGCGTAGGAAATCTTAAGTATGTTCCTGATACCAAACCCAAGTGGGGCTTCAAAAAGAAGATCCAGCCCAAGATCGCTTATGCCGAAAACGGAGAGCTTGTATTTGACCTTTTAAACAAGTCAGTTTTGGAGCAGGTTTATGCCCTTTAAGAAATTTAAGATCAGAGATTATGATTTCAAGTTAATAATCATGGTGGGACTGCTTGCAACCATTGGTGTTTTTGCTGTAGGAAGCGCCAGTCCTTCGCTGATGCAGAAACAGATGTATGGTGCCATAGTCGGATTTGTGGTGATGATCCTTGTTTCAATGGTAGATTACCATTTCATTTTGAAGTTTTATTGGCTAATATATATAGCCAATGCAGCGCTACTTGTTTTGGTATTGTTTACAGGTGAATCATCCCACAATGCACAAAGATGGTTGAAGATAGGATCGATCAAGTTCCAGCCCTCGGAACTCGCCAAAATATTATTGATTTTATTCTTCGCACAGTTTATTATGGTACAGAGGGAAAGATTTAATACCTTCCCTATTATTTTGTTGTGTGTTTTGTTCATTGGCGGGCCTATTGTACTTGTCCTTATGCAACCGGACCTATCAACATCAATAATGCTTGCGCTTATCTTCGCAGTCATCATGTTTTCCGGTATGTTGAAGAAGAGGATAATCATTGGCATTTTGGCTGTGGTAATACCGGCCGCACTAATTTTCCTTACCATTGCGCTTAAACCCGGAAGTGAGTTGATCAAGAGCTATCAGATGGAAAGAGTGTGGGCCTTTCAGGATCCCGACAGTTATCCCGAATTAACATACCAGCAGCGCAATTCCGTTACAGCAATTGCCTCAGGTATGCTTGAAGGAAAGGGATACCGTAACAACGAAATAACATCGGTTAAAAACGCAAATTTCCTTGATGAAGACCAGACAGACTTTATTTTTGCCATCATCGGTGAAGAGTTCGGATTCAGAGGAAGCCTTATAGTAATTGTTTTACTTGTTCTTGTTGCTCTTGAATGTGTGTCCATCGGAAGGATGGCGCCGGATGTTGGTGGTTCTATTATAGCCGCCTCCACGGGAGCACTTATCGGTTTTCAGTCTTTTATCAATATCGGAGTTGCGACTTTTATTATGCCAAACACAGGATTACCACTTCCTTTTGTCAGCTACGGACTTACGTCGCTACTTACGATATTCTTTGGAATAGGTATTGTGATCAACGTTCGTACACAGGCGAAGAGGGGTAATTCGGCTGTTGATGAATATATTTTTAATGAAACTATTAAATTCTAGTATTTGGAGGTATACGGGGTATGAACATTGCGCTCATTGCGCATGACGCAAAAAAGAAGCTTATGCAGAATTTTTGCATAGCTTATAAGGGGATTTTAAGTAAGAATGAACTTTATGCTACAGCAACCACGGGTAGACTCATTGAAGAGGTAACTAACCTCAGCATCCATAAATCTTTAGCCGGACACTTGGGCGGCATGCAGCAGATCGGTGCACTTATCGAGTGTAACCAGATTGATATGGTCATCTTTTTAAGAGACCCTCTCAATCCTAAGTCTCATGAACCTGATGTTAATATAGTTGTAAGACTTTGTGATACAAACAATATTCCTCTTGCTACTAATCTTGCAAGTGCCGAGCTTTTGATCAAGTCCCTGGAAAGAGGAGATTTAGAGTGGCGTGAAATGTATAAATAAGCTGAGGCCCCTGCAGTTACGTTTTATTGCGGGGCTTTTATCTTTTGTCATAATGATTTCCTTGGCGGGTTGTACAAGACTTCCTTACAGTAGTGAATACGGTTCCCTTAAAATGGGTGCTCTTACGGGTAACGGAAGTGATATAGACCATAAAGCCAAGACTTTTGCTTCCGATCTTTGCGTTGATACGGAAGATGTTTTTGGTGACGGCAGTTTAAATCTTAATGAATGTGAAGCTGCTGTTTTGTATGATGTAAATAACAAGGAAGTTATATATTCCAAGAATGCTCTTGAAAAACTTTACCCTGCCAGTGTTACCAAGATCATGACAGCTCTTGTGGCTATCAAATACGGTCAGATGGATCAGGTACTTGTTGCGTCAAATGCCGTAAATATCAAAGAGACTGGTGCTCAGCTTGCCGGTATTGTCTCCGGCGATTCCATGACACTGTACCAGGCACTCAGGCTTCTTTTAATGTATTCAGCCAACGATGTTGCTCAGCTTATCGCTGAGAATATAGGCGGAAGCGTTGATGGCTTTGTAAAGATGATGAATGACGAAGCCATTTCTTTGGGTGCAACCGGGACACATTTTGTTAATGCGCACGGTTTGTCAGATCCCGATCACTATACAACAGCTTATGACCTTTATTTGATCTTTAATGAATGCATCAAGTATGAAGAATTTACTCAGATCATTTCTCTTCAGTCTTACGATGCTACATACACCAATAAAAACGGAAAAGAAGTGGTACTTTCCGTAAAGAATACCAACGGTTATATTAATGGTTCATATAATCCGCCTTCAAATGTTACTGTTATAGGCGGTAAAACCGGTACAACCACTGCAGCGGGGCATTGCTTGATCCTTTTATCAAAGGATGTAAACGGTTCGCCTTTTATTTCTATTGTCCTTAAGTCTGAAGATACTCAGACGCTGTACAATAATATGAACTCTCTTTTAGAGGGAGTTAATTCTTAGTTTTACTATAAATACGATAGGATTATATTACCTTGGCTAACGATGTTAACGGTATGAACGAAAACGAGAACGTTTTTCGTTTCAAAAAAAGAAAACAAGTAAATATAACTCTTATTTTGTTTTGTCTTATCCTTTTGTATGTGATCATCGTAGGTATAATTTACCTCAGAAAGACACATACAGTCAGATATGAGGTTACCCAGGGAGCTCTCGCCAGCAATACCATTTACAGAGGAATTGTTTTAAGAGACGAGATCCTGGTTGATAATACCACCCCCGGCTATGTTAATTATCTTGCACGTGAAGGTCAGAGGATTGCCGTTGGTGATCTTGTATATACTGTTGATGAAACAGGTACTTTAAATGAATATATTGAGTCTCAGTCTTTAGGAGAGAATTCTCTTTCCGACAATGAACTCTCTGAATTTCGTACGGATATCATCAACTTTGTTCATGGATATGACCCTTCAGAGTTTGATGAGATCTATAATTTCAAGTATTCCCTTAAGAATACTGTTTTAAAGCTTGCAAATACCAAATTCCTCAATAATATGGCTTCAGCATCGGGAAGTGCAAATGCTGTCAGTCTTAAGTATGTTTATGCCGGAAACACGGGTATTGTTTCATACTGGTATGACGGTTATGAGGATCTGCTTCCTGAGATGGTAAACAAGGATGTATTTGACGAGAAGAAGTATGAGAGAACTCAGCTCCTTAGTAATTCCCTTCGTGCAGCTGATGAACACGTTTACAAGATAAATCTTGGAGAAGACTGGTCCATCGTGATCCCTGTAAGCAAAGCTCTTGGAGAAGAACTTCTTCAGGAAGATTATATCAAAGTAAAGTTTCTGAAGAATCAGTATGAATCCTGGGGAAAAGTTGACCTTATCAATAACGATAATGATTATTACATTCAGCTTTCCTTTACCAATTCACTAGTTACATTTGTTGATGACAGATTCCTTGACGTAGAGCTTGAACTTCAGGATGATGCAGGTCTTAAGATACCTGTTTCAGCAATTGCCGAGAAAGAATTCTTCCTTATAGACGAAGAATATGTTACCGAAAATGCAAACAATACCTATACCGTTCTTATGCAGGTATACGGTGAGGACGGTTCCAAGACCATGAGCAGCGTCAGCCTTGAAGTATATTATTACAACGAGGATCTGGGAGTATATTACGTAGATGATTCCGTCTTAAGCGTGGGCGATGTTCTTTTCGGTGATAACGAAACAAGTTTTGTTGTTAAGAATAAAGGTTCGCTTATCGGAGTTTACAATATAAACAAAGGTTATGCTGACTTTAAACAGATCACTATCCTTTATCAGAATGATGAATATGCCATCGTTAAATCAAATACCGCATACGGTCTCAGATATTACGATTACATTGCGCTTGATGCGGATTCTGTAACCGATGATCAGTTTATCAGCAAGTAAGATCATGATAGCAGAGAATTATAAAAATATACTGGAAAAAGTAAATAATGCAGCTAAAGTAGCAGGACGTGATCCAAAAGAAGTTACTCTTATAGCGGTAAGTAAATACAAACCACTTTCGGATCTTAAAGAAGCTTACGATGCCGGAGCAAGGGATTTCGGTGAGAATCATGTCCAGGAAATGCTTGAAAAGATGCCGGAGATGCCTTCCGATGTAAGATGGCACATGATCGGACATCTTCAGAGAAATAAGGTTAAGTACATTGTGGGTAAGGTGTTTCTTATCCACAGTGTTGATTCTTTGAGACTTGCTGAAGAGATAAGTAAGGAAGCTGTTAAAGCCGGAGTGGTTCAGGATATTCTCATCGAAGTAAATGTGGCCGGTGAAGAGAGCAAATGGGGCGGAAACCTTGAAGAAACCGTTAATCTTGTAAAAGAAGCAGGGAAACTCCCCGGTATTTCCATTAAGGGACTTATGACTGTTGCGCCTTATACAGAAAACCCCGAGGAAAACCGTAAGTATTTCAGCGCTTTAAAGCATTTGAGTGTTGACATAGAAGGCCAAAACAAAGATAATATTTCTATGGGTGTTTTATCCATGGGAATGACCGGAGACTATGAAGTTGCGGTTTCAGAAGGGGCAACTTATGTAAGAGTCGGAACCGGTATTTTTGGAGAGAGAGATTATTCTTCACATTAGAATTAATTATATTTTTTGGAGGAAAAAATGGGAAAGTTCGACAGTATTATCAACGCTTTTAAGATGAACAACGAAGACGAAGACTATGATGATTATGATGAGTACGAAGATTATGATGATGCGCCTAAGTCTTCCAGAAAGGTAGAGACCGCATCTGAATCTTCAGATACTGAAAAGAAATCAAGAGGCTTTTTGCCTACGATGTCCGGTAAGAATTCATACGGTTCAAAGAAAGGATCAAACATGAACAATATGGAAGTTTGCGTTATCAAGCCCACTACTTTTGAGGAAGCCCTTCAGATCGCTGACGCTTTACTCGAGGGAAGGAGTGTAGTGCTTAACCTTGAAGGTATCAACAGTGCTCTCGCTCAGCGTATCATTGACTTTGTTACCGGTGTTTGCTATTCACTTAAAGCTCACTTTGAATCTATTTCAAAATTCGTATTTGTTATTACTCCAGAAGCTGTATATATTTCAGGAGCTACAACCGATTCAGTTATCGGAATGGGTTCAAAAGACTTCGAAGCTTAATTTAGTTGCAAAACATACTGTATTTTATTAAAATAATCACGTAAATTATTGAGAGCTTCCGTAATAGGAAGTTCTCATTTTTTGGAGAGTTTTATGTCACAGAGAATGACAGTTAATCTTAAGAATAAGCCCTGCTATGATATTATTTTTACCGATTCATTTAACGAGCTTGTTCCCGAAATTGAAAATTTGGATCTTGCAGGAAGACGCTTTTGCATCGTAACAGATTCAAATGTTGATCCCATATACGGCGAAGAACTTTTAAAGGTATTGTCAGAGAAAGCAGGCAAAGTTGTTAAATTTGTTATCCCTGCGGGAGAAGAAAACAAAAACCTTGATAATATAAAAGAGATTTATAAATTTCTTATAGAAGAAAAGTTCGACAGAAAAGATTGCCTTGTTGCTCTTGGCGGTGGTGTTGTGGGAGATATGACAGGTTATGCTGCTGCAACATATCTTCGCGGAATTGATTTTATTCAGGTTCCCACTACATTACTTGCTCAGGCAGACAGTTCTATCGGCGGTAAGACCGGCGTTGATTTTGACGGTTATAAGAACATGGTTGGAGCATTTAAGATGCCCAGGCTTGTATATATGAACCTTTCAACTTTAAATACATTGCCCAACAGACAGTATTTTGCCGGCTTTGCCGAGATCATGAAGCATGGTCTTATTAAAGATGAGTTCTTTTATACATGGCTCATCGACAATCTCTATGAGATCTGCGATAAAGATCCCGCAACTCTTGAAGAAATGCTGGTTAAGAGTTGTAGTATTAAAAAACTTGTTGTTGAGAAGGATCCTACAGAACAGGGCGAGAGAGCTCTCCTTAATTTCGGACACACCATCGGTCATGCTATTGAAAAGTTTATGAACTTTGAGCTTTATCACGGCGAATGTGTTGCTCTGGGATGCGTATGTGCAGCATTTATTTCCTGGAAGAAGGAACTCCTTACCAAGGATGAATACTATGAGATTAGGGATATGTTTGTTCCCTTCAATCTGCCTATTTCAGTAGACAAACTTGATTATGACAAGGTCCTTGAACTCACCAAGTCTGACAAGAAGATGGATAACGGCGTTATCAGATTCGTTCTTCTTAAGAAGATCGGTAAAGCTGTCATTGATGAGACCGTAAGTGATGATGAGATCAAGGCAGCTCTCGAAGAAATAAATTTTGACGAAGAAAACGGCTTATAATATGCCAATGGAGAAACAAATGGAAAAAAGCAATACTTTTTCTAAGAAGATAGCTATCATTATGGATCTGGCAATTGTTGCCGTTCTTATAGCACTCGATCAGTTCATTAAGATGGTAGTTGTGGATAAGCTTAAAGGGAACGATGCGTACGTTCTTATCAAGGATGTCCTTGAACTTGACTATGTTGAGAATAGAGGATCTGCATTCGGAATGCTTCAGAATCAGAAGATCTTTATCCTTCTTGTTGGATTTGTATTCATGGGGATCATTGTATTCCTTATCTTTAAGCTCCCCAACAAGAAGAGATTTTTACCCGCACATATCTTTTTTGCACTTGTTGTAGCCGGCGGTATCGGAAATATGATCGACAGATTCAGGATTGATTATGTTGTTGATTTTATTTCATTTGTACTTATTCACTTCCCTGTATTTAATTTTGCAGATTGTTGCGTAGTTATAGGTGTATTCGGATTGTTCATTCTTTTCCTTTTTGTTTATAAAGAAAACGACCTCGAATTCCTTAAGTTCAAGCAGAACAGATATAGAGATTTAGACGAAAAATGATTTTCATCATAGAAGAGGACATGGAAGGAGAACGCATAGATAAGTTCATTCCTTCCGTGTGCGAAAATCTTACAAGATCATATGTTGCTAAGCTTATTAAAGAAGGGCTTGTATCTGTAAACGGTAAAACTGTTAAAGCCAGCTATTCCCTTAGTGAAGGCGATAAGGTGGAATTCGAAGTGCCTGAAGCTCAGGAACCGTCCATAGAGCCTGAAGATATTCCTCTTGATATCCTTTATGAGGATGAAGACGTAATAGTCGTTAATAAGCCTAAGAATATGGTTGTACATCCTGCAGCAGGTCATTACAGCGGAACTCTTGTTAATGCTCTTTTGTTCCATTGTAAGGATTCTTTATCCGGAATTAACGGAGTTATGCGTCCCGGGATCGTACACCGTATTGATATGAATACTACGGGCTCTGTTATTATCTGTAAAAATGACAAAGCCCATAATTTTATTGCAGAGCAATTAAAAGAGCATTCAATCAAGCGCTGTTATCACGCGATTGTAAACGGAGTCCTCAAAGAAGACGAACTGACCATAGATAAGCCCATCGGACGTAATCCTAACGACCGCAAGAAAATGGCAATTGTTCAATCGGGTAAAAATGCTGTAACACATGTAAAGGTTCTGAAGCGTTTTGAGAAATACACTTACGTTGAGTGCCGGCTTGAAACAGGAAGAACTCATCAGATCAGAGTACATATGGCTTCCATAGGTCACCCGCTTCTTGGAGATGATGTATATTCAAATATCAAATCACCCTTTAAGCTTGAAGGTCAGTGTTTGCACGCCAAGACCCTTGGGTTTATTCATCCCACAACCGGTGAATTTATTGAAACAGACGCACCTTTACCCGAGTATTTCACCCATCTTTTGAATATACTCAAGTGATTATTACTTAAATATTCATAATCCATCATTAATTGTCGTAATTTTACAAAAAACTTTCTTTTTAAATTGAAAATTTGGTGAAAATATCTTATAATCATATAAAAGAGGGCGGAAGATTTTTATCATTCCGGAAAGGCAGGTGCTTTATGAATACTATAATTACTATCGGAAGACAGTTTGGTTCTGAAGGAAGAGAGATCGGAGAAAGACTTGCGCAGACTCTCGGCATTCCTTTTTATGACAAAGAATTGCTTACCCGCGCTGCCAAGGAAAGCGGATTTTGCGAGGAAATGTTACAGAATCACGACGAGCGTCCCACCAACTCTTTCCTTTACAACCTTGTAATGGATACATATTCATTTGGATATAATTCAGCTTCATATTCAGATATGCCCATTAGCCATAAGGTTTTCCTTGCACAGTTTGATGCAATAAAGAAGATCGCTGAAGAAGGTCCCTGTGTTATTGTCGGAAGATGTGCGGACTATGCACTAAATGATAATCCCAATACTGTAAAGCTCTTTATCTTCGGTGATGATGATTATAAAGTTAAGCATATTATGCAGCGCTTTAATATCGATGAGAAAAAAGCTCATGATATGATGGTAAAGAAGGATAAACAGCGTCAGAGCTATTACAATTACTACACCTCAAAGAAATGGGGCAGAAGTGACAGCTATGACCTCTGCATCAACTCCAGCAAACTTGGCGTTGACGGTTGCGTAAAGCTTATTACTCAGTATGTTGAGGATTTCGAAGCATTTAAGCAGCACTGATCCTGAGATTTACATAAAATTATAAAAATTGAACAAAATTCATTGACATAACTTGGCACCTCTGCTATGATATTTGAGTATGCCGCTTAATGAGGTAGAAGTGTGTCCTCGGACACCACCGTAATTAGCGATTTAAACAGGCCAAACGCATACTTCATGGCCATATCATGAAAAGGAGGTGCCTATTTATGTACGCAATTATTGCAACAGGCGGAAAACAGTATAAGGTTTCAGAGGGCGATTTAGTTAAGATCGAGAAGATCGACGCAGCTGAGGGTGACACTGTTTCTTTAGATGTTATTGCAGTAAGTGACGGTAAGCTTGTTGTCGGATCTGACGCAGCCAAGGCTAAGGTTTCTGCTACTGTAACTGAGCAGGGACGTGGTAAGAAGGTTATTGTTTACAGATACAAGAGAAAGTCCGGCTACCACAAGAAGAACGGTCACAGACAGCCTTACACAGAAGTTAAGATCGACAAGATCGAGGCTTAATCATGACCACAGTCACTTTTGAAAAAGACGAGCATGGAAATTACAAGGGTTTTACCTGTTTTGGACATGCCGGATTCGCCAAAAAAAGATTCGGAAAACAACAGCCCGATATCTTATGTGCGGCTATATCGGCGTTAACGGCTAATACTGTTAACGGTCTGACAGAGATCGCAGGCGAACAGCTTACTGTAACTGAGAATGAAGAGACCGGATTTCTTAGATGTGTGATAGATTCACAGCTTAAGGAATCATCCAAGATTCTTTTGGATTCATATGTTTTATCTCTTCAGGAATATAGTAAACAGTACAGTAAGAACTTAACAGTAAACTTTAAGGAGGTATAAGATAATGCTGAATTTAAGCCTTCAGTTTTTCGCTCATAAAAAGGGTGTAGGTTCCACCAAGAACGGTAGAGACTCCGAGTCAAAGAGACTTGGTGCTAAGCGTGCAGACGGACAGTTCGTTAAAGCCGGAAACATTCTCTACAGACAGCGCGGAACTAAGATTCACCCCGGTGTGAATGTTGGAATCGGCGGAGATGATACTTTGTTTGCTTTAACAGACGGAGTACTTCGTTTCGAGAGAAAGGGCAGAGACAAGAAGCAGGCTTCTGTTTATCCCGTAGAACAGTAATTATTATCTGGCTCCAAACATTCTTTTGTTTGGAGCCGTTTTTTTCCTAAATAATAAGGAGTTATCATGTTTGCTGACAGAGCTAAAATTATTATCATAAGCGGTAAAGGCGGCGATGGACACGTATCCTTCAGACGCGAAAAATATGTAACCAACGGCGGTCCTGACGGCGGAGACGGCGGACACGGCGGAGATGTTATCTTAAAAGTAGACGAGGGTATGAATACTCTTGTTAATTTCCGTCATGTTAGAAAATATAAGGCTCAGAACGGCGAAGAAGGCGGTAAGAAGAATTGCCGCGGTAAAGACGGAGAAGATATCATCCTTAAGGTTCCCAGAGGAACCGTTGTCAAAGAAGCCGAGTCCGGTAAGGTTATCGTTGATATGTCCGGCGATACCGAGGAATATACTATCTTAAAGGGCGGCCGCGGAGGAAAGGGTAATCAGCACTATGCAACTCCTACCATGCAGGCTCCCAAGTATGCACAGCCCGGACAGGAAGCTAAAGAACTTGAGGTTTTACTTGAGCTTAAGGTTATAGCTGATGTAGGACTTGTTGGATTCCCCAATGTAGGTAAATCAACTTTTCTTTCACGCGTAACCAATGCTAAACCCAAGATTGCAAATTATCATTTCACCACCCTTAATCCGAACCTTGGTGTTGTGGATATGGAAGACGGAAAGGGATTCGTTATCGCAGATATTCCCGGACTTATTGAAGGTGCATCCGAAGGTGTCGGACTTGGTCACGAGTTCTTAAGGCACATCGAGAGAACAAGACTTCTTGTTCATATCGTAGATGCTGCCGGAACTGAGGGAAGAGACCCTATAGAAGATATCAAAGCGATAAATCTTGAACTTGAGAAATATAATGCTGAGATCGCAGCCAGACCTCAGATCATTGTTTGTAATAAAATTGATGCTATATATGCTGACGGCGAAGATCCTGTAGCTCGTATCAGGAAGGAATTTGAAGAAAAGCAGGGTATTCCTGTTTACGCAATTTCTGCTGTAACCGGTCAGGGCATTAAGGAATTGCTTTTTGCTATTTCAGAAAAGCTTGAAACTATCGGTGGAGAACCTACAGTATTTGAGCAGGAATACGATCCTGAGGTAGCTCTTGCGATTTCCGATGAGCCTTATACCGTATACTACGATGATGAGACCGATGAATATGTTATTGAAGGTCCCCGCATCGAAAAAATGCTTGGTTATACCAACCTTGAATCGGAAAAGGGATTTGCTTTCTTCCAGAACTTCTTAAAGGATCAGGGTATGCTTGAACAGCTTGAAGCTCTTGGAATAACCGACGGAGATACCGTAAGAATGTACGGTCACTCATTTGATTACTATAAATAATTATTTTGTTTTATATAAGAGGTATTAATAATGGTTGAACTTACCAGCAAACAGAGAGCATATTTAAAGAGCCTTGCAAGTAACCTTAATCCTGTATTCCAGATTGGTAAAGGAAGTGTTACTCCCGAGATCACAGAGGCTGTAGGTGAGTGCTTTAACAACAACGAGCTTATTAAGCTTAATGTTCTTAAGAACTGTGATGATGATGCAAGAGAGATCGCGCAGGTTATTGCAGACAGAACCCATTCTACAGTAGTACAGGTCATCGGCAAAAAGATCGTCCTTTACAAACCTTTTAAGGAGAATCAGAAGATTATTCTTCCCAGATAATTAATTAGATCATTCTTTATAAGGGTGTAATGTGATGGAGATCAGGAAAATATCCAAGGCTTTGGAAAAAGAACTTGATTATAAACGTTTTGAACATACAAAAGGTGTTCAATATACCGCTGCAGCAATGGCTATGGTTCTAGGCGAGGATGTTACTAAAGCCTCTACTGCCGGACTTTTACATGACTGCGCCAAAGGTATCGATGACGATAAAAAAATAGCTTTATGCGAAAAATACGGGCTTCCTATCAGTGATGTTGAAAGGATCAATCCCGGTTTATTACACGCTAAGCTTGGAGCTTATCTGGCGGAGCATGAATATGAGATAGAGGATAAAGATATCCTTAATGCCATAGAATGGCATACTACCGGAAGACCGGATATGACGCTTCTTGAAAAGATCATATTTATAGCTGATTATATTGAGCCTAACAGAAAGCCGCTTCCCCATATCAATCTTGTAAGAAAACTTGCATTTACAGATATTGATGCGGCCATTAAACAGGTTCTTAAGGATACGCTTGAGTATCTTGGCGAGGGTACAAAGGCAGTTGATCCCATGACCAGGAAGACATATGAATTTTACAACAAGTAATTGAAGGGAGTTCTAAATGGAAGATAAAGTAAAAGCAATGGCAAAGCTTGCCATCGATGCACTTGAAGATAAAAAAGCAGAAGAGATCAGAGTACTTGATATCAGCGAAGTCAGCGTTATTGCCGATCTTTTTATCATTGCCGGCGGAAATAACAAGAATCAGGTTCAGGCTCTTTGCGACAATGTAACCGAAAAGCTTGGAAGAAGCGGATATCCGGAGAATCATATTGAAGGATATGACAATGGCAACTGGATCCTTATTGATTTCGGCGATATCATCGTTCATATATTTGATAAGGAAAACAGAAGTCTTTACGATCTTGAGAGAATCTGGAGAGATGGAAAGACTATCGAGACCTCAAACCTTTAATTTTTATTAGGTTTCGAGAAAATATCAACATAGATATTTAGATTTTTTATAAAAGCCCCATGGCAAAAGATCATTTGATCCTAATGTCATGGGGCTTTATCATTATTAAAATATTGTAGATCCATCAGTTGTAAGAGCTTAGTGGAAGAAGCGATATACACCAAATACCTTACCAAGGATCTGACAATCAGGAACGATAATGGGATCCATATTGTCATTTTCCGGCTGAAGTCTGATGTGATCTTCCTCTTTATAGAACGTCTTAACGGTAGCAGAATCGTCTATCAAAGCAACCACCATATCGCCGTTTTTAGCGGTTTCACACTTATTAACAAGGATCTTATCACCACTGAAGATACCTGCATTTATCATTGAATCCCCTTTTACATTAAGGATAAAGGATTCTCCGGCAGGAAGCTCGGAAGTAGGGATGGGAAAATAATCCAATACGTTGTCACTGGCAAAAATAGGCTGTCCGGCAGCAACATTTCCGTAAACGGGTAGTGAAGCCATCTCTGTACGGATCATCTGAAATGAATCATCACATATTTCAATAGCACGCGGCTTTGAAGGGTCTCTTTTAATATATCCGCGTTTCTCAAGGGTCTCAAGATGAGAATGAACGGATGAAGTGGATTTAAGGTTTACCGTTTCACATATTTCACGCACTGTGGGCGGAAAACCGCGGCGTAATATAACTTCTTTCATATAATCAAGTATTTCCTGTTGCTTCTGTGAAATCTTGTTCGAATTTGCCATAGTATGAACCTCCGTTCGATTAACTAAAGCAAGTATAACATACTTTATTCGAAAAGCAAACATATTTTCGCGAAATTTTGTTCGATTTTTTATCTAAAATCTATTGACATGCGAAAACTTGTTCGATATAATGCAATCACAAACAAACGTTCTCGAACATATATTCACAATGAGGTAAAGAATATGATGAGCGCATACAGAGCAAATAAAAAAATAACAGAGATGTCCGAAAGAGAATACGAACGTTTTAAGAGCAGAAGAGAGGCGTATTATATCAGAAGAAGAGTAACCTTCAGTTTTATCGGACTTGTTCTTGCAGTTATAGTTTTATCTTTATTCTTTAAGGTTATGTCCTCATCTGCAGCTGAATATGATAAAAACAGTAAATGCAAGTATTATAAAACTGAGATGATGAGATTTGACCAGTCTCTTGATGATATTGCAGCTGACAATTTTGACGCACAGTATTTTTCGAGTGTAGAAGCCCTAAAAAAAGAGATCATGGAGATCAATCATATAGATTATGAATCTGCAATTCCCGGAGGTCTTATTCTTTATATACCTTATTACGGAGAAGTGCATTAATTATACGTTAGACATCGGTTAATCTGAATTACATAATTTTCGTCAGCACTTACTTCAAAGTCTTTATACAAATATGCATTATAAACTTGTAAATATGGGCTGATTTAAGTAAAATTAATATATATTCAGATTAGGAGAAGATGTTTTTATGGAACAAAATTCTACCGAACTTAATTCATCAGAGATTCAGGAAAATTCAACTGAAAAGAAACAATACAGAGACTACAGATCCGAGAAGAAATACATGCGCAATAAGTATTTTCTTTGGGGTCTGACAGGCTTTTTAACTATTATAGCGTGTATTGCTGTATATCTTATACTAAATAATTTTAAGGTTATCTGGACTTTTTTAAAGTCATTAAACAAGGTTCTTATGCCTGTGTATATGGGTATGATCATCGCATACCTTCTTACACCTATTTTAAACTTTATAGAGTTTAAATTACTGACTCCGCTATTTGATAAATCTAAGTTTAAGAAGTGTGAGAAGAGGGATAAGCTGATACGTGGTATTAGCATCCTTCTTACCATGATCTTTGCTCTTGCAATCATTTTCTGGATCATATATTTGATGGTGAGCCAGATTGTTCCTTCGGTTAGGAACATTATATCAAATTTAGATGTATATGTTTCCAATATACAGCTTTGGGCTAACCAGACACTTGAGAATAACCCGACTCTTAAAGAAAACATTATCAAATGGGTTGGTGTTTCTTCTGAGAATATTGAAGAATGGGTAAATGGAGATATTCTTTCGTTTTCATTTATTTCACAGTTTGTGCCATACATAAATGAAAACGGTTCTGTGGATTTCAACCAGATCATAAGCATTATGGGATCGGTTATCGGCGGACTGGGTAAGTTTATCGGTGGTATATGGAATTTCATCATTGGATTGATCATTTCTATCTATCTGCTTGGCGGAAAAGAGAAGTTTGCCGGAAGAAGCAAGAAATTTGCTTATGTTATATTTAGCCGTAAAGCTGCAAACAGCATTATTTATGCCTTCAGATATACACACAAAACGTTTATTGGCTTTCTTGGTGGAAAAGTAGTCGATTCATTTATCATTGGTATCCTTTGCTTTATCGGTACTACTATATTACAGACCCCCTATGCAGGTCTGGTAAGTTTGTTTGTGGGTGTAACCAATATTATTCCTTATTTCGGACCTTTTATTGGAGCAATTCCAAGTATTTTACTTGTATTTGTTGTAGATCCCATGCATCCGTTAAATGCTTTGTTCCTTGCTATATTTATCCTTGTATTGCAGCAGGTTGACGGAAACATAATCGGTCCCAAGATCATTGGAGATTCAACCGGTCTTGAAGGCTTCTGGGTTATTTTTGCCATCACTATATTTGGTGGATTCTTTGGAGTACCCGGAATGATCATCGGTGTACCTATTTTTGCGGTTATCTACGCAGGTTTAAAGACCTGGGCAAGAAAAAGACTTCGTAAAAAAGATTTGCCAAGGCACACTTCGGACTATGTTAATCTATATCGTATAGATGACAATGGTGAAATAGAAGAGTTTATTCCCGATTCCAGAAAACCTTTTACACATACAAAGGACAAGCCATTAAGAATTCCTTTTGTTTCTTCAATTCGAGATAGGATCAAGAAACGTAAGGAAAGGAAGAATAAAGACAAAGAATCATAGAATTAAGGTATATTTTTTTGTAAAGCGGGTCCCATATAAATGAAATTTGTTATACAGCGAGTTACAAGTGCAAGTGTAACGGTAGATAATCAAATAATCGGTCAGATAGACAAAGGTTTTCTTGTCCTCATCGGAATTACCCATGACGATACAAAAGAGATCGCTAATAAAATGATCAAGAAGCTCATAGGCCTAAGAATATTTGAAGACGAAAACGGTAAGACCAATCTGGATCTCAAAACTGTTGATGGATCATTACTTCTTATCAGCCAATTTACCCTTTATGCTGACTGTAAGCATGGAAATCGTCCCGGTTTTACCGATGCAGGCGCTCCTGATTTTGCAAATGAAATGTATGAATATATAATTTCTGAATGTAAAAAATCTGTTCCCAATGTTCAGACCGGTTCATTTGGTGCAGATATGAAGGTATCATTATTAAATGATGGACCATTTACGATCATATTAGATTCAAAGGAATTAATGTAAGTGCCCAAAGAGGGCATTTATTTCCTAAATAAAAGTATGCGCGAAATATCTGTTTTGCGTGTACATTATGGGGAAAATATGATATAATATGAATATATAGTGGTTTTTAGGGTTTTTACGTCTTTTTTGACTTTTTATCAAGGCCCCTATGTACACTTTTCATTCAATATGTATTCAATAATTTATGTTTAAATTTATCTGAGGTAATTATGCTTGAGAAAAAACGTGATTCGCGTGTATTAATTGAATTGGTTGATGAAATGCCTGAATTCTGTCAGGACTTCTTTATCGGGCGTAAAAATGAGCGTGCTCTCAGTACCAGAATTGGCTACGCTCGCGATATAAATTATTTCATCGATTGGATGATCCAAAATCACAGAGATTTTTGCCAATTTGAAGGGAAAAAACGCTCAATTAAACCCTCAGATTTCGGCATGATCACTGTATCTGATATTGATAAATATATTGAGCTTTATTCCGATGAACATCAAATTCGAGCTACAGCCAGAGCCAGATCCGCTATATCATCATTCTACAAGTATTTAACTGATACATTAAGAGCAATCGATTATAATCCGGTATCAGGTGCTCAAAGGATAAAAATTCCAAATAAGGACTATGTTATTTATTTAACAAGCGAAGAACAGGACAAATTACTGAATTGTATCAGATACGGAACCGGTCTCACGGATCGTCAGCAGGTTTGGCATAAACATTATGAAAAACGTGACCTTGCAATGATCTTTTTATTCCTTGATACAGGTCTTCGTGTATCCGAATTAAACGGTATAGACAATGGTGATCTTGATTTAAATGAATGTTCAGTTGTTGTTACCCGAAAAGGTGGAAAACAAAGCAAGATCTATTTTTCCGATGAATCCTGTGAATATATTAGGGATTATCTTGAAGAAAAACAAATTGTGACACCACTCTCCTGCGGTCCCAAGGAGCCACTCTTCGTTACATTGCAGGGACGCAGGCTTGCTATAAGACAGATTCAGGAAATAGTTCCAAAGTATGTTGATGCAGCCCTTCCTGAAAAAGCCGGAACTATCAGCCCTCACAAGCTACGTTCCAGCTTTGCCATGGAATTCTATCGTGTTGAGCGTGATATTTTGGCGCTTCAGCAGCGAATGGGCCATTCAAGCCTAAATACCACGAATATATACGCTAAAGCCTTCGAATCCGTCTCTAACCAGACCCGTAATTGGAGGAAAGAAATCTAGGACCACATAGGGGACGGAGTTAAGGGGACATTTTCATATTAATAACAAGATGTATGAAAATGTGATGAAAATGTTCCCTTAACTCCGTCCCCGGTTTTCAAAGTTGTTCGTCTAGGCTTGCTCCGTCCCACCAATCATTTCCTTCAAATTGATGGGAATAAATTGTGAATTGATTTAATGCAGGTCCGTTTATTTCATATGCCAATGGATTCTTTTTTGTGTAATTATTTAGCTTAACAAGATCAATGACATTTGGATAACTGATGGCAACATATATGATCTCATTATCATTGGCATCTATAAGTGCATATTCATATGCATCATCGAATCCGTCATTTGCAATATATGCAGGATAATTATACATTTCCTCGTCGTACATTACATTACTGATGAATTCCTGATCCTGGAAACAAATTCTGCAAGTTATATTTGAAAGTCTTTCAACCTCATTTTCAAAATCCGCATCGTTATATTCAACCTTAAGAATCACATAACCATCGGTGTCAAACAGCCCTGTCTTAAGATAAAAATCGTATTTAGAACTTATAGCATTTTCCAGTGAATCCGGGAATGTCATAAATAAGCTGTTTAATTCACCGCTGTATTCATCAAGTAAGTATTGTTTATCATATTCTTGCTTTTCAGACGATTTATCTGCAGGCTGAAGCATCTCTAATGCCGCAATTCCGATGATCAACATGGTGGATACAATAAATTTCACTGCAACGGCTACAAGAGCGATAACAAATGCTCCTATAACTATAGTAAGTGTCTTTTTCTTTGTCAGTTTTCTAAGTACACCGTTTGCATAAAGTGTTGTAATAGCCATTGCAATAAGAGCTATAAATGAAAATAATACTGCCAAAAATGAAAAAATGCTTGGTTCATAGTGAATACATTGGAATACTAGGGCGGCGGTTAAAAGACCTGTACCTATAAAACTAATTACTCTGACCCATTTAAAAAGCCTTCCCTTTTCAGAACCGGCATAATCCGCCATTTTCTCAGCTACTTCTTTGATCTCCTCATTCATATCGTTTTTCCTTTCTCCGTCGATCAGCTCGCGCACATCAATCTCGAAGAAATCTGCGATATCGGTAACAATGGAAATATCCGGCATGTTGCTTCCGGTCTCCCATCTTGATACAGTTCTTCCGCTAACATTAAAATGCTCTGCAAGCTGTTCTTGAGTCATTCCTTTTTCGTTTCTTAATTGTTTAAGGAATGATCCGATTTTTTTCTGATCCATAAAATGCCTCCTGAATCATTTTTCTAAATCGTACATGTTTTCGCGGAAAAACAACACGACATAAAGTGAGAATTATATAAAAGCCGCATATTTAGCGGCTTTTAAGTGTTATAGACAAGTATGTCTATCATCCACGATTTTCCTGGATCTTGTTCATTCTTGCATAGCTTCCTCCAAGAGCTACAAGTTCTTCGTGGGTACCTTCTTCAGCGATACGTCCTTCTTCGATAACAAGGATCTTATCAGCGTTACGAATGGTTGACAGTCTGTGGGCAATGGCAACAATTGTATGGTTACCGGCAATATTGTTAATAGCTTTTTGAATCTGCTGCTCCGTTTCAACATCAACAGACGCGGTTGCTTCATCTAGAATGATTATAGGCGAATGACGAAGTATCGCTCTGGCGATAGCTACACGTTGTTTTTGACCACCTGATAGCCTAAGTCCACGTTCACCAACCTGAGTATCATACTGCTGAGGCATCTCCATTATAGTATCATGAATATTTGCCGCTTTTGCAGCCTCCATGATCTCATCCAAAGTTGCTTCGGGAACTGCATAACCTATGTTCTCGGCAATGCTTCCGTTAAACAAGAATGTATCTTGAAGTACAGGTGAAATATTTTTTCTAAGGCTCTCAAGAGTTACTTTTGAAATATCCTGACCATCAACAAGAATATGACCTTCTGTGGGCTCATAAAACCTTGAAATTAATTGAGTTAAAGTAGTCTTACCAACTCCGGTGGGACCGACAAGAGCCAACATTTTTCCGGGTTCACACTTAAATGAAACATCTTTTAATACAGGAATATCATTCTCATAAGAAAAGCTCACATGATCAAAGCTAATCTCACCCTTAACATTTTCAAGTGGTTTAGCATCTTCTGCATCCTGAATCTCACAGGGAGTATCAAGAATTGCCATAACACGTTCAGCACCGGCCATAGCCTGTTGCATATTCTCAAGAAGGTTCGCTATACCTGCTATTGGGTTATAAAACAATCCCAAATACAAAAGGAATGCAACGATCTCTTCGATATGAAGCTTGTTTAAATAAGCAAGATATCCGCCAAAGGATACGATCAAAAGTGTTCCTATACCGGACAAAAACTCAACACTGGGATGAAATATGGCGCTGATCTTGAGAGCATGAAGCTGGGCGTTTACATGATCGAAATTCTGCTCATTAATTCTCTCAGATTCATATTCTTCACGTCCAAATGACTGAATTTCCTGTATTCCGGAAAGATTATCCTGGAGTTTTCCGTTAAGTTCACCCATCTTTTTCTGGGATATCTTAAAGAAAGGACGGATCTTTTTAGAAAAAATAAATCCGGATAAAAGGATCAAAGGTAAAGGTGCACAAGTAATAAGTGCAAGCTTAGGGTTTATTGTAAGCAAAACAATTAACACGCCTACGAAAGTAACGACATTGGTTATTGTTTCGGGGATCATATGAGCATATAAAAGCTCAAAATCCCTTGTGTCGTTAACCACACGGCTCATAAGGTCACCGGTCTGTTTGTCATGGAAATATCCAAGATGCATATGCTCAAGCTTGTCATAAACCTTAGTACGCATATCACCCACAAGGTACCATGCAGCTTTATGAGCAAGGAAATTACTTAAGAATCTGAATAATACTCTGAATAGATATAACCCAAGAAGGATACCTGTCAGTACCCCTATTGTCTTTAAATCTTCCTGTTCAACACCGCCTTCAACGATACCTGTCATTCTTGCAAGAACCTTAGGTGCAGTAAGATTAACAACGGTAAGCAAAAGAGTCGATAATATGGCAAACACATAATATGCCTTATATCTGATTGCTTCTCTGCTTAGTCTCCACAACATTTTCATTGTTCATTTCTCCATTTTGTGACTGATCTAGTTAAGTAATGATACTATCTCGGAAAGAGGCTTTTCGGTCTTCTGCCTTGTAAGCTCCATTATACCGAGAGGAGTAATGTCAATTACTTTTACGATTACTTTATCTTTACTTACGAACTCTTCCATGGCTTTGATCAAAGTTTCTTTATCCTCTTCAGAGTCCATATTAATAAAGTCAATAAGGATCATACCGCTGATATTTCGAAGTTTAAGCTGCATTGCTATCTCTTCAGCGGCTTCTTCATTAAGCTTATAAACTATATCCGATGCATCCGCCTTCTTGGAAGGAGTGTTCTTACCTGAGTTTACATCAATAACAGTCAATGCTTCCGTATGATTTATTATCAGATATCCTCCGCTTTTAAGAAAGACTTTTGGAGAAACGGCTTTTTCAAGTTTTGTTTTTAATGAAAAAAGCTCCTGTAAGCCTAATTTTTCATCTTTATACAGCTCTACGGGAACGTCTTTATACTCTGATAAAGAAGCGAAAATCTCGTCATTATCGGTAATGATCTTAACAAAATCACCCGCCAGGTACTTTGCTCTTATAAAAGAGATCAGACTGTTATCAGGCTTATAAAGAACATTAAATGCTGATTTATATTTCCAACCATCGGTTAACTTTTTGTAATTCACTTTGGCTGATACGGAAATTCTTTTGCCCTTTTGTTCATCTGAAATGATCTTAACGGGTACAAGATCTCCCTGCTTTAAAGGAAGCACATTATCAGGAACATTGGATAACTTTAAGAAAGCTTCCGTATCTTGCGAAAGCTTAACAAAAGCAGCTCCTATATCCTTTTTAACTGCGGATACTCTTGAAAGAATGATCTCCCCCGCCTTAGTCTCTTTAGGCATTGCAAAAACAGACATAAGGCGGTTTTCATCAATAAGAAACAGTCCGAAACTATCGGAATAGTCCAGAATTATAAGTCTTCCCCCAAGGCTTTGAACAGCAGTATGAAGTTGATTTGCCTCTGTCACTTCGTGACGAACTTCTATATTACGGCTCAAACAATTGTCCCCACTTCATCCATAGAGATTAAGTTATCATTCTCATCCCTGGTATATGTATCTTTTCTATAGATCATTAAGGAGTTCTCTTTAAGTTCTCCCTTTAAGAATCCGGTGAAAAGTTCCATCAATGCGGATGCTTTTATGTTATAACCACTGGATGCATCCAAGATTGCATGGAAACATGCATCTTCTTCATCCCATGAGAATTCAAATATCCTCTCTTTGATATCAACTTCTCTGGGCCCGGCTTTTCCAACCTTAACAAGGATTATTGAATCCTGTGAGAGAAAAGTTTTTATAGCATCTTCTACTTTACTGCTGTCAACCAGAACATCTTTTAAACATTCCGGCTCACGTCCCTCTTTAAAAGCAATCTTATACTCGGCAGCTGCTACGCTTGCCATAGCATTTCCGCTCTTTTCAGGAAGACGCTTAACAGAAAGAGCCTGAATCTCCGGAACAGATGCATTATTTATCCTGTTCTTTAATTCTTCACAGCCAATCTCAGAATTCATACGAATATCCATGTATTCTCCGTCGGATTCAACGCCAACCGAAAGAGGTTGGGCAAAGGTTGTTATCTGATGAGGCGAGTAACCGTTGGTGTAAGCTACATCAACTTCTGCACGTCTCAAAACCTTCTGAAAAAAACGCATAACATCCAAATGCCCGATATACCTAAGTGCACCGTGCTTAGAAAACCTTACGCGATAATCGTAATATACAGGTTTGTTATTGTTATTATTAGTTTCTGACATAATTAATCCTTATTTGCCTGCAAAGCAAATTCCTACTCCAAATTGAGCTCCGCCACATCCCGAACACTGCTGTGAACAGTTGGGTGTTACTTCTCCTTTTTGAGCTCTGTGCCATTCTCTTAAAAGAAAGGCTTTATTGACACCGCATGACAAGAAATCCCATGGGAATATCTCATCATCATTTCTTGTTCTTGAAGTGTAGAACCAGGGATCGATTCCGCATTCCTCAAAACTTTCGAGCCAACGGTTATGATCGTAATATTCAGTCCAGCTTTCAAAGAAGCTACCCTTTTTATAAACAGAAAGGATTGCTGCAGCTACTCTTCTGTCACCTCTAGCTAAGACTCCTTCAAGTACGCTTAGATCGGCATCGTGCCAATTGTATTTGATGGATTTCTGATTGAGCTGTTCTGTAATAGCTGTTCTGCAGAAATATGCTTTTGAAATAAAATCTTCTTTTGTACACTGAGGTGCCCACTGGAAAGCAGTAAAAGGCTTAGGCACAAAGAAGGAAGTGCTGACGGTTATCTGTATCTTTCCGTTTACACGCTTTTCCTTAGGTACCACATCAAAGAAGGTAGCGGCGATTTCATTGGAAAGCTCTGCAATGCCTCTGATATCCTCTTCAGTCTCAAAAGGATGTCCAAGCATAAAATAAAGCTTAACCTTGTTCCAACCGCCTAAAAAAGCCTCTGTGGAACCGTTAATTATATCTTCCTGAGTAAGTCCTTTGTTGATGACATTACGAAGCCTCTGAGTTCCTGCTTCCGGAGCAAAAGTAAGGCTTGTCTTTTTTACATCCTGAACCTTGCTCATTACGTCCAAAGAAAAGGCATCTATTCTAAGGGAAGGAAGGGTTATATTTACATGTCTCTTTGAACATTCTTCCAGTAAGAAATCAAGGAGTTCGGGAAGTTTTGAATAGTCGCTGGATGAAAGTGAACTTAAGGAAATCTCCTCGTGTCCTGTGTTCTTCATCATCTCAACAGCGTATCTCTTAAGGACTTCCACGTCACGTTCTCTGACAGGTCTGTATAATTCGCCTGCCTGACAGAAACGACATCCTCTGATACAGCCTCTCATGATCTCAAGTACAATACGATCCTGCGTACATTTGATATAAGGTACAACAGGCTTCATGGGATAATAAGTATCTGAAAGATCCTTAACTACTTCCTTCATGATCTCTTTGGGAACATCATCGTACTTTGGAGTAAAAGCTTTGATAGTTCCATCCTCGTTATAAGTTACATCGTATAACGAAGGTACATACATGCCGGGAATAGTACCGGCTTTATGAAGGAATTCTGCTCTGCTTAAACCTTCATCCTTGCACTTTTCATACAGATCCAGAAGTTCTCTGTATCTTGTTTCGCCCTCACCGATATAGAACATATCAAAGAAATCAGCGATGGGTTCCGGATTATAGGTACAGGGACCGCCTCCGATGACAATGGGACAATCCTCACCTCTGTCCTTAGATAAAAGAGGGATCTGAGCAAGGTCAAGGACCTGTAAAATATTGGTATAACACATTTCGTACTGAATGGTTATACCAAGAAAATCCATATTTTTAACCGGCTCCTGAGATTCGAGGGCAAAGAGAGGGATATTCTGTTCTCTCATGATCTTGTCAAGGTCGACCCAGGGAGCATAAACTCGTTCACACCAGCAATCCTCAAATTTATTGAACATGTCATAGAGGATCTGGATTCCGAGATGTGACATTCCTATCTCATAAACATCCGGAAAGCACATGCAAAAACGGACGCGAACTTTATCCGCGTCTTTAACTACTGAATTAACTTCATGTCCGATATATCTCTCCGGCTTTTCAATCTTCATCAGGATATCATCCGAAAGAGCAAGTTTTGTATTCCAAAATTCTTTCATTAAAACCTATTCCTATATTTTCAATCTTCTAAGAAAAACTCTATTATCTTATCAGCCGCCAAATCTTGCTGCTCCTCTTCTGTGATCGTAGCAATACCGTCACCTCTTTGAAAACCGTAATCGCCAAAGTAAGCATGGTTTCCACCATGAAGGATATATTTCTCAGAACCTCTGGGAATATTCGGCAGATTCTTGTTGAATGTATCTTTGTTTAAAACATCATCTTCAGATCCGTAAATGATCAGGGTTTTTACGGATTCATCAATCTTTTTTGTAGAAAATGAAGCACAAAGAGCCAATCCATCAATTATATCGCTGTGAGAAGCGGTATAAATCGAACAGGCAGCGCCACCGAGTGAGTGCCCTGCCATATAATAATTCTCATAAGAATAGTTTGAAATTACATCATCAGCGAAATTAATTCCAAGAAACGCAAGATGGAATGGCATATCTACAATGTAAACATCCATTCCTCTTTCAGCAATCTTTTTGAGGAAAGGGGCGTAACTTTCAACTTCCACCTTCGCACCGGGATAAAAGATCATGAGGTCTTCTTCACCGGGTCCATCAAAAAGATAATCCTTATCTACTTGTATAACACTAACAGAATCATCAGACTCCAAAGCTGCTAAAGCTTTGGGAGTGGCATGATAATAGAAACCGGTATAGACTAAAAAGATCACTACCGGGATCATGATAAGAGCACATATGATAAATAAAACTCTTAATCCTTTTTTGCTCTTTTTCTTTTCCATTTCCTATCTGTTTGCAAGTTCGGTCGTAATATCTTCCCAGCTTACACCCTTTTCAACCATAAGAACCATCATATGATAAAGGAAATCACTGATCTCGTACTTAACTTCGTTGGCATTGGGATTCTTGGCTGCAATTACAATCTCTGTTGCTTCTTCTCCAAGTTTCTTTAATATTTTGTCGATTCCCTTATCAAATAAGTAGTTGGTATAAGAGCCTTCCTTTGGATGAATCTTGCGATCTTTGATAACATCCATAACTTCCTCGAAGACCATAAGCGGGTTATCGGGTTCCTGATAATCCTTCTTAGTGATCTCGTTAAAGAAACAACTCTTAGCTCCCGTATGACAGGCTACACCAACCTGTGAAACCTTTGCAAGGATGGTATCCATGTCACAATCTGCTGTAAGACTCTTTACATACTGGTAGTGTCCGCTGGTCTCGCCCTTGAGCCAAAGTTCATTGCGGCTTCTGCTGTAATAAGTCATCTTACCGGTAAGAAGTGTATTCTCGAAGGCTTCTTTATTCATGTAAGCCACCATGAGCACTTCATCCGTACGGTAATCCTGAACTACAACAGGCACTAATCCGTCAGGGCCCAATTTAAAGCTTTCCCATGTAAATGCTGATTTAAGAGACACAATGGGAATATCATTCTCAATGCAAAGATTCTTTAAATTCTGGATCTCGTTAACATTGTCATTTATGGTATTACCTGTAACACCATTAACCGACGGATATGCAAAGATCTCAAGGAGTTTATTAAGGGCAATGTTGTTTATCTGCACCATGAAAGGAAGCTGAGTAACTGCCATGGTCTCACGTATTGCATGAGGGTTCATAAGGATAAGTGATGAAACATACTTATCAACAACCTCTGCATTGTCGGATATAACCGTTGGATCATCAAAACGGGCAAGGATTTTTTCTTTGCCAAACTTTAATGAAACCTCTTCAGTTATATCGATGTTAGACTGAAGGCTGTAATCAAGGATTGCTTTAGCACATCCCGCATACAGTATCTTCTTAACATCTTCCATGCGCTTAATGTTACCGCCGCCAATTACATCAACCTCAGACTCTTTTGCAATCTCTTTGAGAATATCGATGGCGATTTCATGTTCTTCATCAGTCTCAGACATATCAAACACGATGATCTCATCCGCATTATTCTCCATGTATTTATGCACGAGACGTAAAGGGTCCGTTTCTACTACCTGGGTATCCTCAAGGCCTCTTACTGCATGGGTCTGGTATAAATAGATGCATGGCACAAATTTTTTAATAAACATGGGGTAACTCCCTATTTGTTAAGGTTATTCTAGTATAAATGGAAAAACGTTTTTTTTCAAGTAATCTAAGGTATGAGCACTTCTTAAGGAAGTTGTTCTAAATAGTACCCTTTGTACTCATTACTCCCTCAAGTCTGGGCTCCTTGCTTGTAGCCATATCAAGAGCTTTTGCAAAAGCCTTGAACATTGCTTCTGCAACATGGTGAGCGTTTCCGCCGTCTAAAACCTTGATGTGTAGGTTCATTCCGGCGCTATAGCTAACAGCATAGAAAAACTCATGGATAAGCTCTGTATCAAGATCTCCGATCATGGGGGCCTTAAATTCGTAATCAAAGTTAAGATACGGTCTACCGCAAAGATCTACGGCGCATAATACAAGGACTTCATCCATGGGAAGGACGAAATATCCGTAACGTTTCATGCCTGCCTTATCTCCTACAGCATCCTTAATTGCGTTACCAAGCACAATACCACAGTCTTCAACGGTGTGATGACCGTCAACCTGTAGATCACCCTTGATCTTAACATCAAGATCAAAGAAACCATGTTTTGAAAAGCCTTCAAGCATGTGATCAAAGAATCCGATGCCGGTATCGATTTTATTTTTTCCGGTTCCGTCAATGTTAAGGATTAAAGTAATGTCTGTTTCTTTGGTTTTACGTTTTACAGTAGTTGTGTATGTCATGATTTTCCTCTTTATTCAAATCTAACTTTAATACTGTTTTCGTGTGCGGTAAGTCCTTCGCTTCTTGCAAACAACTCAACCTGTTTGTGTACCTTTTCAAGAGCTTCTCTTGAATAAGAGATAATGCTGGTCTTCTTTATAAAATCGTCCACATTAACGGGAGAAAAGAACTTGGCGGTTCCATTGGTAGGTAAGATGTGGTTGGGACCTGCAAAATAATCCCCCAGAGGCTCTGATGAAAACTCACCAAGGAAAATTGCCCCCGCATTTCTGATCCTTGTCATAGTATCAAAAGGATTTGCTGTAAGGATCTCAAGGTGCTCCGATGCGATCTCGTTTACCGCATCTATACTATCCTTCATGTTATCAGCAAGAAGGATATATCCGTAGTTATCAAGGGATTTTCTGATTATATCGGCTCTTGATAATGTCTTAAGATAACCATCTATCTCTTCTTCTACTTCATTGGCAAGGCGCTCAGAAGTTGTAACAAGGATTGCGCTGGCAAGCTCATCATGTTCAGCCTGGCTTAAAAGATCTGCTGCTACATAGTGTGCATTGGCAGTATCATCTGCAAGCACCATTACCTCGGAAGGCCCTGCTATCGAATCAATGCTAACATGTCCGTAAACAGCTTTTTTAGCAAGAGCAACAAATATATTACCGGGTCCGGTTATCTTGTCTACCTTGGGAACGCTTCCTGTTCCGAAAGCCATTGCTGCGATAGCCTGAGCTCCGCCTGCTTTGTATATACGGTCTACTCCGGCAATCTCGCATGCAACCAAAGTACCGGGATCGATCACTCCTGTCTTTCCGGGAGGAGTAGTTACGATGATATCGCGAACTCCCGCAACTTTCGCAGGAATGACATTCATGAGCACACTGCTTGGATATGCAGCTTTTCCACCGGGAACATAAACGCCTGCTCTGTCGATTGCAGTGATCTTCATTCCAAGAAGCGAGCCGTCTTCTTTTGTATCAAACCAGGAATTTCTAAGCTGCTTAGCATGGAAGGATCTGATGTTTTCAGCTGCTTCCTTTATAACTTCGATAAGCTCCTTGCCTACCTGCTTAAATGCTTCGTCAATCTCTTCTCTTGTAACAAGAATATTTTCGGAAGAAAGCTTATAACCGTCAAATTTCTCGGTATACTCGAATAAAGCCTTATCACCATTGGTTCTTACATTATTAATGATCTCATTAACCGTATTTTCATACTCTGTATACTGGCTCGGACTTCTCTTTAAAAGGGACTCAAGTAACTGCTTCTTTGTTTCATCTGTAAGTTTTATCTTTTTCATTGCATTTATATCTCCCATCAAAAGCTTTATAATACGCTTCTTAGCCTTGTAACTATGTCACGGATACGCTCATTTTCCATCTGCATGCTCACGGGATTAACGATCATTCTTGCAGATAAAGGACATATCTCTTCGAGAACTGTAAGCCCATTTTCACGCAGTGTTGAACCGGTCTCAACAATGTCTACGATAACATCGGTAAGATTAACGATGGGTCCAAGCTCCACACTTCCGTTAAGTTTAATGATATCAACGGTCTGATGCTTCTTTTCAAAGAAATAATCACGGGCGATCCTTGGATATTTACTGGCAACACGGATGCGTTCATGGTGCTGCAAAAGTTCCGCCGCTGAAGCAGGACCGCATACGCACATTCTGCATTTTCCAAATCCAAGGTCCAGAACCTCATATACATTTCTGTTTTCTTCTAAGATGGTATCACTTCCAACAACGCCGATATCGGCAGCGCCGTATTCTACGTATGTGGGAACATCGGGGCCTTTCGAAAGGAAGAATTTTAGCTTTAATTCTTCATTAACAAAGATCAGTTTTCTGGATTCTTTATCCTTCATCTCTTCACAGCTTATACCGATCTGTTCTAAAAGCTCCATGGTCTTGTTGGCAAGTCTGCCTTTGCCCAGAGCAAAAGTTAAATATCTGTCGGAATTCATAATTATTCTCCTGTAAAAACCCTTATCAGGGCTTTGCGTTTAATACAACATTTTCGCCATTCTTACGAAGTTCAAAAGCCTTCGCGAGGGCTTTGCCGTATTCTTCAATATCATCGGGATTGTAGATGATATAAGTAACGTCTTTTTTGCCGGGAAGTTCAATCTTCTGAGAAAGCAGTGCTTCCATAATGTCATCTATCCTTAAACAGAAACCGATAGCCGCTGCATCTTTGCCAAAATGTCCGAGAAGATTGTCGTACCTGCCGCCTTTAACAATGGGCTTTCCGACACCATAGGTGTAAATCCTGAAGATCACACCGGTATAATAATTGTATTTGCTGAGTATTCCGAGATCAAAGGATACATATTCCGCTACACCATATTTCTCTAATACTGCATAAAGATCTTCAAGCCTCTTTATAGCACTCAAGGATCTTTGATTCTCAAGATTATCCTTTGCTTTTGCAAGGGAATCCAGGTCTGTAAAGGGTTCAGCGATTCCAAGAAGCTTTTCCTTATAAGGAGAGCTGATATTTTTCTCCTCAATAAGATTCATGGCTGCAAAATGATTCTTTCCCGAGATCAGGCTTCTCAATTCATCCTCTGTCTCAGAATCAATTCCTGCTTCTTCACAAAGGCCCCTGAAATAATCAATGTGACCAATGGTTACCCTAAAATCCTTAAGGCCTGTTTCGAGGAGAGAAAGGATTGCCAATGCTATTACTTCACCGTCTGCATAAACGGAAGGATCTCCGATAAGCTCTGCTCCAAGCTCAGTAGCCTCGCTAAGCTTTCCCTGAAGGGAATCCGTACGGGCAAAAACACTTCCGAGATAAGAACATCTCAAGGGTTCTGTTCTTTCCCTAAAGTATTTGGCAGCGCATCTTGCTATAGCGGGAGTAAAGTCGGGTCTTAATACGAGTGTGTTATTCTCCTTATCAAAGAACTTATAAAGATCACGGCTCGGAATAGTTCCAACCTCTTTTGAAAACACATCAAAGAATTCAAAAGTCGGCGTCTGGAACCTGCTGTAACCAAAGGAATCGATCACTTTTCCCATCTTGTTTTCAAGAAAGGATTTATCCTCATATTCTTTTCCGTAGATATCTCTTACGCCTTCCGGTGTATGCAGTAAAGTATTAGACATTAGCAGCTCCTTAATTAAACCACTTTAATATGGTAGCGTGATACAATGATAAATAACTAAATTATTGATAGTATATCTGTAATGACTGAAGCTGTCAAGGGTTTATTTAAACCTTAAATCTAAGCACATTCCATGAACGCTTATTCAATTTTGCAGTAAGAATTCCGTTTTCAAACTTGCTGTTCTTATTGACCTTGGGAAGGATGGCCTTAGGATTCTCAAAGGTATTGGCTGCGTTATCATCCTTAGTAAAAAGTTCGCTATGCTCAATAAGTGTTGCTCCTTCAAAGCCTCTAAGGTCGATGGAAAGGTCCTGATCTGCCTTAAGGTCTGCATTGATAACAAATACGGAAACCTCTCCCACTTCTTCGTTATAAGCAGCAGCCGCCTGTATGGTTGCCACATCACTGAATCCGTCATAGCGGTTCATATCATCGATAGCATATGCGGGAACATCATAAGTAGAACATTTAACCTCACAGTTTAGAGATGTACCTTTTGCATATTTCATAAGCTGAGTATAAGGATAATATGCAGATCCCTTCCATATGTGATCCCTGTCTGTCCTGCAGAGCTGTCCAAGGCCGCCTGTTGAGCATCCAATCTTAATTCGATCCGCATGTCTAAGCATAACAAGCATTGTACTTGCCATAGCCAGAGTCTGAAGCATTTCACCGTCTGTCGGAGGATTGCGAAGAGTTGACCAATCATTGGGATCGTGCTTTACATATTTCCTGTCGGGATTAAACATTCCGAACATATCAAGGGTCTGAACTCCGGCAAGACCAACGTGTGCGGTTCCTCTCGGCCTGAACATGCTTCCGTATTCATCAAGAGCAAGAAGCATCTTCTTATTTGTACGAAGTTTAGTTTGCATATAATCGCAAAGAGCGATCTCAGTATTTATATAGTTTTCAAATGCCTGATAGCCTGCAAGAAGTGACTCCGGAAGATCGGGAGCTGCGGGATGATAATCATGAAGCGAAATATAATCAACCGCATCATAGCACTCTTCCAATACCTTCATGTCCCAATCGGGATAATGATTTAAGAAAGGTGAGCATGAAACGCAGGCTATGGTCTCAATGGTAGGATCAGTCCATTTCATGGCCTTGCTGGCTTCTCTTGCAAGGTATCCGTACCCTGAAGGATTCTTTTCATAAGAAGCGATCTGCCAGGGACCATCCATCTCGTTGCCAAGACACCAGGTCTTTACGCCATATGGCTTCTTATGACCATTCTTTATACGAAGGTCTGACCAATATGTACCTTCGTTAAAATTGGTATATTCAACGCAGTCTACAGCGTCCTGAATAGTGCCTGTGCCGAGATTAACCGTATAGATAGGTTCTACACCGGCTCTTTCAGCCCAGATCAAATATTCATCATGTCCCACTTCATTTGAAATATACTGGAACCAAGACATGTCCAGATGGACCTTACGATCTTTCTTAGGTCCTATTGAATCTTTCCACTGCCATCCTGATACAAAATTTCCTCCGGGCATACGTACGCATGAAAGGCCTGTTTCTTTTATAGCTTCATAAAAGTCCTTTCTAAGACCTAATTCATCAGCTGTGGCATGCTTTGGATTGTACATGGTGCCGTTTACCATTGAACCTATAGGCTCAAGGAATGCACCAAATAATCTCGGGCTTATTTCCCCGATCTTAAAGTCCGGATGTACTGTGATCTTTGCTTTTTTCATTTGAAAATCCCCCCTAAATATGTTATTCCGGTCTGTCATTTAAATCCTGCTGTAGCTTATCAAGATACGGAACAAGCACGTCACTATCTCTTGGTATTATATAATCAGGATTTAATTCATCATGTCTGAAACTCTTTCTTCCGCCTTCCTTTGCCCTGTCCCAAAAGAACCTGAGCATCTCGAGAGGCAAATAATAAAGTTCGTCCCTTCCGGTATAGTAGATCAAAAAGAACGCTATACCGCCCTGCTTTTCAAAATCAATCATGAACTGTACCTGATGTTCATGAATATTCTGAAGCTGAAAAGTATCTGTAGCGCACTCTTTTGCATCAAAACATACCGGAATCCCCTGTACCGCTCCTATATAATCCACCGTACTCTTTTGGTCAAAATAAGCAAGTGTTATATGACGGGTTTCCTTGTCGATGGTTATAGGAGTAATGGGAGTAGGTATCTTTTGGATAAGAGCAAGTCCGCTTTCCAGATATCTTTCATTTGTTTTGTTTATCATGTCTTCCAGCATCGAGCCTCGAAGACCGCGCGATTTCCATGTGGACATTTATTATCCTCATATTAACGTTTAAGAATTATGGTTTTATCCTTAATAACACCGGCGGCATTATTGATACCGGTCTTAACCATGTCTATTTTGTCTTTTAAGGCCTGTTTCTTATCTTCTTCAGCTATTATCAGGTTCACAGCATCCTTGCCTGTCTGAGCGGCTGTAGGAAGTCCTCCCGGATACTTAAGCCAATGTCCGGCCAGAAATACATTTTCTATGCCTTTTATCTCCTGGGACAAAAATGCATTTACGCTTAAAGCCGTAGTTATGAATCTCATAAAAGATCCGTGAGTATCATTACATCTTTTAAGATAAGAATACGGTGTCCATATATCAAGCACCTTTATACGGCCTTCATACTGCGGATATTTCATCAATATGGCATTAAGGATAGCCTCAGCAATGTTTTGCTTTACGTGTTCGTACTCTGATTTGTCTTTTTCATAAAGACGTTTCCAGTATCTGCAGTCCTTCTCATATTGATCAAGAGAAACCTGTATTACAGTCTTACCTTTGGGCGCAATATAATCACCGTATTTTCGGTAATTCTTAACACCTATCCGATTATATCTTTGATATGCCACTTCAAAAGTGCTGCATGGGAAGGTAAGAGAATCCGGTATCTCCTCAAATTCACCATCTACGCTGAAAGCTACCTGAAATGCACTATAAAAAGTATATTTCAGCCTGTCCTTATAGATTTCCTTTAAAGACAGCGGAGCAAACCTTTTATCTATAAGATTTTTGAAAGTATAATTAACATCGCAGGCAACTATTGCATAATCGCAAGGAATTATATCTCCATTTTCAAGGACCACTCCGCTTGCTTTGTGTGGAATGATATCCTGAATATCCGGAATCACCATTTTCTTAAGCTTGATCTTTTTTACAGGAGTATTTAAAACCAGCTTTCCTCCCAGAGCATTGTAATTATTTACAAGTGTCTCCGCCATTTTTATGGATCCGCCTTCGATAATATCACCATTTCCTGCAATATAAAAACTGTAGGCCAGTATAAGCCAATAGGATTCATATTCCTTAGGGCAGAAATCAAGGATCAGCTGCCTTATAAGCGGACTCTTAAAACGCTTAACCCAGTCCTCATTTCTTAGCCCCATATACTGCATGGATCTTTTAATGAATTCCTTGGGAGATATAACTTTTCTGACCTGATCAAGGCCTTCGATTATTTCTTTAGGATTTGTCTTTGGAAAGCTGACAGCATCGTTTGCAATAATAGCAAAATCTATAAAAGAATTGATCTCATCGGCATCCTTCGGCGCAAGGGCCAGCATCTCAGCTCTTGTTTTTTCGGGATCAGGCCAAAGATGAACTACTTCACCATAATATTCCGAAGCCCAGAAATAATCTCTCTTGATTATCTTTGTATCCTTGTTAAGAACACCAAGTTCCTTCCAAAGATCATTGGTAGAAGTTCCCTCCTGAGTACCGGTTAACCAATGGATGCAATTATCTATAGCATAACCGTTTCTGTACCAGCCGCTGCAGCTTCCGCCGCCGATACCGGTCTTTTCATAGATCACAGTATCAAACCCTGCTTTTCTTGCAAAAATACCTGCACTGAGGCCGGCAACGCCTCCACCAATGATAACAACTTTTTTATCTTTGTATTTATTTATGCTGTTTTCCTGAAGTGTTTGACTTTCCTGAGTTTCCATTTTCCAATTTGTTTAACCTGTCATTAAGTAATTTAGAATAAGGAATAACAATCTCTTTACCGGCCAGTCTTTCAAAGCCGTTACTTAAATATTCTATATCGGGAAATACAAGTCTGTAGGCCTGAAGTATCTGATATTTTAGGCCTTTATCTTCGGCTCCGTACTTCTTATCGCCAAAGATCGGATGACCTAAAGCAGCAAGTTGAGCCCTAATCTGATGGGGCTTTCCGGTGTGAAGATTAACCTCTAAAAGCGTGGCATTTTCATAAACTTTTAAAGGCTTAAAATCAGTTTCTATGTTTGCCTCAAGATCATCTTTTGAAAGATTTTTAATAAAGGATTTATTTTGTTTACTGTCTTTTTGTAGAATTCCTCGTGCTTTAAAGGGTTTATCCATTTTTCCGTGAGCTAAAGTAACGTAATACTTTTCGATATGACCGGTACGGATTATCTCAGACATCGTCTGAAGTCCCGATAAGCTTTTACCGCAAATTAGAAGCCCACTGGTATTACGATCAAGCCTGTTACAAATAGAGGGCTTAAAAGTCTTTAAATTCTCTTTTGTAAGGCTTCCTGTTTCCAGTAAATGATCGATAAGCCATTCATTTACACTGTAATCAGTATTAACAGCTTTCTGTGATAACATTCCTGCCGGTTTATCAACGATAACGATATCATCGTCTTCATAAACAATAACCGGATTAAGCTTATTTAATTCGGTTTTCTTGCCTGAAGAAACATTAGGGGACGAATTCTCATTTGACCCTGCAGCCCCCGCAAGACCTGAACCTGATAATTTCACAAAGGTTTCATCCGAAAAGAAACTTTCAATAGTATCACCGATGGATATGATCTCGGATCCTTCAGATTTCTTTCCGTTTAGGGTTATATTCTTTTTTCTTAGCATTTTATAAATGAGACTTTTGGGGGCTTCCGGTAAATACTTTACAAGAAACTTATCCAGCCTTTGGTTAGCCTCATTCTTTCCTACCGTGAATTTCTGCATTAATATAAACCTTTATAAAGAAATGCTGTGAAGTACTTGGATAATTCCTGCTTCATTTCCAACGGTGCTTGTCTGCTTAATACTTTCCAAGCGTTCCAGATACTTTTTCTTATCTGTAAAAACCTTAATTGTAAGATCTTTATAATTTTCAGCCTTAAGGTATTTGCTGATATGATCAGAAAAGGCGGCTTCCGGGAAATCGGACTTAAAAGCGTATGCGATGATACATCCGCCATGGACAGCAAGATGCTCGACGCGAAAGTTTTTATCGTATGAAGTAAAGACATTATCAAAGCTACATACAAGTCCATCTGATGCTTTTTCAAATTCATCGGACAAAGCCTTATCATATGTCCTGTATCTTATGAACATGATCATATTCACTGCGCTTTTTGCTGCAGGTAAACATCCTAAAACCGCTACAACAGTTAAGAGATTCTTATTGGTATGAGTAGTAAAATATCCAATAAGATAAACAGCTGCAGAAAGTGCAAAGAAAAGAACTGTTCTTAAGATCTCGTATACCCTTTGGTTATTGAGATAATTCTTCTCTCCTTTATATTTTTCACTGCTGAATAATCGCATTAATTTCATCTTCTGTAAGTTCTCTCCAATCGCCGTAATCCATATCATCAGGAAGTTTAAGTCCTCCAAAGCTGATCCTTTCAAGAGAAACAACTTCGTTATTAACCGCTTCAAGCATGCGCTTGACCTGATGGTAGCGGCCTTCATGTATCGTTAAATGAAGAAATCCGTCTTCATCTACAAAAGCTTTAGCCGGAAGGGTAATATCATCATCACCGATGTCTACTCCTTCTTCAAGCTTTTTTAAATCTTCACCTGTAAGCTTATCCCTTGTACCAACAAGATATGTTTTATCTACATGATACTTAGGACTTAAAAGCCTATGGGACAGTTCTCCGTCGTTACAGATAAGCAAAAGCCCTGTAGTATCTTTATCGAGCCTTCCTACAGGGAAAAGGTCCTTTGCAGGAAGAGGATTAATAAGATCCATAACTGTTTTTGCTTTCTTATCCTGAGTGGCAGTAACTACATCTCCGGGTTTATTTAATAGGATATAAATAAACTTTCTGTAGTTAACCTTAGTACCCTTAAAGCAGATGTCGTCTTCTGTTTCATTAACGGCAATATCACTCTTCTTTACAACCGTTCCGTTAACCGTAACAAAGCCTTTTTTTACAAGGTCTTTTATCTGGGATCTGGTTCCAATATTACATTCACTTAAAAATTTATCTAATCGCATTTACCTATAATCAAAAATCACCGGCCCCACAGAATGTGAAACCGGTGTAATAAACTATAAATTTACTGTTGTTCCTGTTCCGGAGCCACTGTCTCTTCAGCAACCATCTCAATTTCTTCGGGATGTAACTGTTTATGGTCCTCACGAATATTATTAGCATATGTATTTAAAGTATTGATGAGGCCGGTATAGTGGTCTGTACAAGCCTTGCTGGAAGAATCAAAAATATTTTCAAGGTAAACCATAACATCTTCCATGTACTGGGTAGCAGCATCCCTCAGCTCGTTAGCCTGCTGTGTTGCGGTATCAACAATATTCTGAGCCTGATTCTTAGCCATTAGGATAACTTCATCGGCCTGCTCATATGCTCTTCTCATGATAACATTCTCGCTGACAAGCTCATCAGACTGAACTACCGAATCATCAAGAAGCTTTTTAGCTCTGGTCTTGGCGTCAGTATAAATTGCTTCCTGTCTCGCGATGATCTTGCGGCATTTATCGATTTCTTCGGGAGCTTTACGTCTGAGATCACGAAGAAACTCTTCCATCTTGTCTCTATTACAAACAATTTCGGTAGAGGACATAAACTTACCTTTGCAGTTGCTTATGTACTCTTCCATTTCGTCGATTACCTGAAAAATCTGACTATCCATTTTTCTCTCTCTAAGCTTTCTTTATTTATTGTTATACTTCTCATGAATCATATCAGCTACGTAGGTCGGTACGGTTTTACTGATATCTCCGCCGAAATAAGCAATTTCTTTGACGCCTGATGAACTGAGATAAGAATACTCAAGCGAGGTAGATAAGAATATGGTATCAAGCTTTCCGCCGGATAAAACTCTGTTGGTCTGGGCCAACTGAAGTTCATATTCAAAGTCGGTAACGGCACGAAGTCCTCTTACCGCAACATGAAGATCGTTTTTCTGAGCGTAATCACATAACAATCCACTAAAAGAATCGACCTGAACGTTCTCCAGCCCCTCAGTCGCTTTCTTTAATATTTTAACACGCTCCTCTACTGAAAACAATGGGTTCTTTTCTTTATTATTGAGCACTGCAACGATCAATATATCAAACATTTCAGATGCTCTTTTAATAATATCCAAATGTCCCAAAGTCATTGGATCGAAGCTTCCGGGATAAACAGCTCTTTTCATATGAGCCCCCTTTCAAATACAACTACTGCTCCGTTTTTCTTAAGAATACATGTTTATTGTTTTTGTATTCTTTAACTCTTGTGATCTCATAGCCGAGATCCGTCACATAATCAAAATCTGTATGAAGATCGGCCTCAACGATTATAAGGGTTTCTTCATCACAGTATTTGGCATTCTTAAGCAGTTCCAGAATGCTCTTTTCAATGCCCTTTTCATAGGGCGGATCCATGAAGATTATATCAACATGTTTCTCAAAAATATTATAGATAGCCGAAGCGGCATCCGTCTTAAATACTATAGCACGGTCAGTGAATTTCGTAAATGCAAGATTCTCATTGATACAGGCATTTGCGGCTGCGCTGTTATCGATAAAATAAGCTTTTCTGGCACCGCGGCTGAGAGCCTCGATACCGATCCCGCCGCTTCCCGCAAATATATCTACGAATACACACTCGGGAATATCACCCTGCAAAATATTAAACAGAGTTTCTTTTATTCTGTCCTGGGTAGGTCTGGTATCCATTCCTGCCGGAGTCTTAAGAGGCATGCTTCTTGCTGTTCCTGCTATTACTCTCATAGGCATTCTCCTTTAAATGTAGAACTATTTTATTTTAGTTCCCTTTGCATCACGCTTCTGAAGCTTAACGGTATTAAGAACGATATTGTGACCGTTATGTTCAACAAAAGCTTCGTCCTGTGCATGTGTAAGGAATACTTCCTCAACAACGTCCTTGCCGTCAAGTTTCATTCCTCTTACGCCCTGTGAAACCTTCTTGAAAAGAGAGATCTCCTCAATCTGGAAACGAAGGAAATATCCGTTCTTTGACTTCATGATGATATTCTTTTCATCAGTCAAAGGTAAAACTGCAGCTACTTCATCTTTATCAGTAAGCTTTGTGGATGCGATAGTCTTTCTGGTTGTCTCAAATTCAAGTCCCTGAACAACCTTAACCAGACCGTTCTTTGAAGCAAAGAGAAGTCTTCCCTGTACCATCTCGTCCATGTTGCAGACATAAACGATATTTCCGTTATCAGCATTGTAATTGGAAACATTGTCTACAGGTGTTCCCTTATCACGAAGCTTTGACATGGGAAGATCGAGAGCCTTGATAACATGCATCTGACCGTCTTCCGTAAACATTGCTATGCGGCCATTGTTCTTAACAGTGAAACAATACTTAAACTCGGTAAGGCAAGCCTGCTCATTTCGCTCATAGGTATTCTTATCAATAAGCTTGGCATATCCGAAACGATCCATAAGGTAATAAACATCCATTACCTCAAATTCTTTCTCTTTATAGACCGCTTCCTCTGCATTTTCGATAGCAGTCTTTCTCTCTTTTCCGAATTCCTTCTTGAGCTGATCGAGTTCTTTGATGATAACTGCCACCATGGAATCTTTTCTATCAAGAATATCCTCGTATTTATAAATATTGGCAAGAGTCTCGTCATGCTCTTTGATAAGGGCATCAAGTTCAAGACCGATCAACTTATAGAGTCTCATCTCAAGGATGGCATTTGCCTGACGCTCGGTAAACTGAAGCTGTTCTGCCATGATCTTTGACTCTTTGGATTTAAAGTTGATTCCGTCAGTCTTACCCAAAGTAAGGCAATCCTTTGCCATCTGGCGGTCCTTGGAACCACGAAGGATCTCTATGATAAGATCAATAACATTAACAGCCTTAATAAGACCTTCCTGTACTTCCTTACGTTCCTTCTCTTTTTCAAGAAGGTTGTTGTACTTACGGGTATTGATCTCATACTGGAAATCAACGCACGCCTTGATAACCGACTTAAGACCCATGATCTCGGGACGTCCGTCAGCGATGGCAAGCATATTTACACCGAAAGTATCTTCCAGCTTTGTCTTTTTATAAAGTAAGTTAACGAAGTTCTCAGCATCAGAGTCCCTGCGAAGTTCGATAACAATTCTGATACCTTCTTTTGAAGACTGGTTTGAAATATCAACGATATCCTGGGTCTTCTTGGTATCGGCAAGGGAAGCAACATCCTGAAGAAACTTGGCGATATTGGCACCGATCATGGTGTAAGGGATCTCGGTAATAACGACATTTATATGTCCGCCCTTAGCTTTTTCGATCTCAACCTTACCGCGGAGTTTGATCTTACCTGATCCGGTCTCATAGATATCAAGGAGTTCATCTTCATTGATAACGATTCCTCCGGTAGGAAAATCAGGTCCCTTGATGTATTTCATCAATTCTTTAGTGGTGATATTCTCATCACGCATATAAGCCTTGGTGGCTTCGATTACTTCCCCAAGATTGTGAGGAGGGATATTGGTTGCCATACCAACTGCGATACCCTCAGATCCGTTAACAAGGATATTGGGTATCTTAACGGGAAGAACCGATGGTTCTTTTTCAGTCTCATCAAAGTTGGGTATGAAATCAACGATATCTTTATCAAGGTCAGCCAAAAATGCTTCCTGTGTGATCTTCTGAAGCCTTGCCTCGGTGTAACGCATTGCAGCGGCACCGTCACCTTCAATGTTACCGAAGTTACCGTGTCCGTCAACAAGCGGTAAGCCCTTCTTAAAATCCTGGGCCATTACAACGAGTGAATCGTAAATTGAAGAGTCGCCGTGGGGGTGATATTTACCCATTGTATCGCCGACGATACGTGCGCTCTTTCTGTAAGGCTTATCATATCTTATTCCGAGTTCGCTCATATCATAAAGTACACGTCTCTGAACGGGTTTAAGACCGTCACGGACATCGGGAAGAGCTCTGGCAACGATAACACTCATGGCGTAATCCACGAAGGCACGCTGCATTTCCTCGGAGTATTCGGTTTTTATAATTCTTTCTTCCATGTTTTTTTCTCTCAATATAGAAGTGTTATTTTAAAATCCTAGTCACGGCGCCTAGCGATGATATATTCTTCACTCACACACCTCTCGCCTGATTAAGATATTTTAACTTTATACATCCAATGCTGCGTCTTGAGCGTGCTGGTGGATGAACTCACGGCGAGGGGGAACGTCGGTACCCATGAGGAGTTCGGTCATTTCGGAGGCGGCACGGGCATCCTCGATCTCAACAAGTTTCATACGGCGACGCTCGGGATCAAGAGTTGTCTCCCAAAGCTGCTCAGCATCCATCTCACCGAGACCTTTGTATCTCTGTAATGTGAAAGGGCCTTTATGATTCTTACGGTACTTTTCAAGGGCCTTGTCATCATAAAGATATTCTTCCTGTCCCCTTGAAGGAATAGCTTTATAAAGAGGAGGCATAGCGATATATACGTGACCTTCAAAGATAAGGTCAGGCATGAAACGATAGAATAACGTAAGGAGCAGGGTGGAAATATGAGCTCCGTCCACGTCCGCATCGGCCATGATTATGATCTTGTTATAGCGAAGCTTTGTAATATCAAAGTCATTGCCGTAACCTTCTGAAAATCCACAACCAAATGCATTGATCATTGTCTTGATCTCGGCATTTGCAAGGACTTTATCCATGGAAGCCTTCTCGACGTTAAGGATCTTACCACGGATGGGGAGGATTGCCTGATACTGACGATCTCTTGCCATTTTTGCAGAACCGCCTGCAGAATCTCCCTCTACGATAAAGATCTCGCACTTTTCAGCTTCTTTTGAGATGCAGTTTGCAAGTTTTCCGTTAGAGTCAAAAGAGAACTTGGGCTTAACAAGAAGATTTGTCTTTGCCTTTTCTTCTGTTTTACGGATCTTGGCAGCTTTCTCAGCACATCCGATAATGCTCTTTAATACTTCAAGGTTTCTGTCAAAATATCTGGTTACTTCATCTGAGGTAACCTTTGAAACAGCCTTGGAAGCATCCTGGTTATCTAGCTTTGTCTTGGTCTGTCCTTCAAATCTGGGATCCGGATGCTTTATTGAGATAACCGCTGTCATACCGTTACGAACATCGGCACCGGTAAAGTTGTTATCCTTTTCCTTAAGGATTCCAAGCTCATGAGCATAGGAATTGATAATAGTAGTAAACTGAGATTTGAAACCTGTAAGGTGAGTTCCACCTTCAGAGTTATAAATATTGTTACAATATCCGAGAACATTCTCATGGAACTCGTTTACATACTGAAAAGCACACTCAACAAAGATTCCCTCAAATTCTCCGGAGAAATAGCAAACATCGGTCACAGCCTCAGAATTTGCGTTCATATGGCGTATGAAACCTGCGATTCCGTCGGGCTCGTGGAATGTTATCTCCTCGGGAGTCTCTCCTCTTAAATCCTTGTAATAGATAGTAAGGTCAGGATTAAGATATGCAGTATCATGAAGACGGTTCTTGATATCCGCCTCGGCAAATCTTGTTCTGTCAAAGATCTCATCATCAGGAAGGAAATTAATGGTAGTTCCGTGATCTCTTGTCTTTCCGATAACAGGTAAAAGTCCCTTAACAAGCTCTGTTGTAGGGATACCCCTCTCATATGAATCCTTAAAGATCTCTCCTCCGGTCTTAACAGTAACTGTAAGATGCTTGGAAAGGGCGTTAACTACAGATGAACCTACACCGTGAAGACCACCGCTGGTCTTATAAGCGTTGTTATCGAACTTACCGCCGGCATGAAGGGTTGTAAATACAAGTCTTTCTGCACTGATACCTTTTTCATGCATTCCTACAGGGATACCACGTCCGTTATCGGATACGGTAGCCGAACCGTCCTTTTCAAGGGTGACGTAAATCTTATCGCAGTGGCCTGCAAGATGTTCATCCACTGAGTTATCTACTATTTCATATACAAGGTGGTTTAAACCTTTTGTCGTAACGGATCCTATGTACATTCCGGGACGTACTCTGACGGCTTCAAGGCCTTCAAGTACTGTTATGCTCGACGCGTCATAAACTTCCTTAGACATAAATTATCTCCAAATCAATAATAAAAATCGGCATGAACATTTGTTCACACCGATTTAGTATATCATATATTTAGTGGTATTGCAATTAAATCCGCGCAAAATCTTGATGTTTCACGCATTTCACGCATATTTAGCTCTTGGAAAATGTTCTCTTTAAAACGTCTCCAATGGAAAGCTTGTTTCCCTTGTATAAAGACATCATTTTGTAGATCTTTCCTGCCATATAAACAAGGACCATAATGCTTAATACATAGATAACAAGACCGCAGGCAATAACAACCCATGAAACATTTCCAAGACTTACATTGGCAGGCATTACCATTGCTCCGGTAAAAGGAACAAGAAGCATCCAAGTCTTGGTGGTGGTAGCGTTCATTCCTCCCGCTCCCATCAATGCAAAGAAGCTGATAAGAAGAGGCGTTACAAACAATACGTTCTTGCTTGATGCATCTTCCTTGGTGGTGGACATTGATCCTGCAAGGGATGCAAGGCAAAGATAAACCACAAATCCAAGGACAAGGAACAAAATGGCGAGGACAACGTTATAAGGTCTGAAAACATTTATATCCTTCATGCCTTCAAAGAAAACATTTATGGAAAGGCCTGATCCGGGGAAAAATTTCTTTGAAAGAAAAGCACCCAATGCAAATCCGCCCATTAAGCTAAAGAGCCAAACAAGTACCTGCAAAAGCACTGTGGCAATTGCTCCCAAAAGCTTACCAAAGATCAAAGAATCAGGTCTTACGGATACAAGCATGGTATCCATGAGCTTTGATTCTTTTTCCATAACAACGGACTGTGAAAGATTCTGACCATAGGAAATGATCATCATGTAAAGAAGCATCATGGTTCCGTAAGGAAGTGCCATGTTTACGACTTTAAGTACTCTTTCACGCTTTAATTCATCATTCTTGGCTTCATCCTCTTTGATGTTTATTCCTTCTTTTAATCCGGATTCGGTAAAGCTTAAATACTCAGAAGATTCCTTTAATGTTTCCACTGCTTCTCCCGATACTCCGGATAAATTAAGAGTAAAGAGATCTTCGTATCTTTCTATGAACTTTAAATAATTCTTTGCTTCACTCTTTTTAACGGTGCTTTCCTTGGGAATGATCATATTGGCTCTTAATCTTCCGTTTGCGGAAAGGTAAAGAACTATAGATTTATTATCCTGTCTTGCGCTGTCTAAAGCTTGTTTCTCATCATGAAATACTTCATATTTAAGATTTGCATAATCTGCTTCAGGAACATCCGAAAGCGTCTCAAAGAAGGAATCATCTCCGGGAGTCAGATTAACAACGCAGATCCTTTCTGCTCCGCAGCTCTTAAGTTCTTTATTCTTGTCGGTAAAATAACCAACGATCATCATGGATAAGATCGGTCCCAAGAGAAGGAGCAAGGCGAAAAGAACCGTTACGATCTTAAAACCTTTGGTCCCTGCCTGATTCTTAAAGGAAAACTTAAATACTTTATCAAAATTCTTAAACATTTACGCTTCCCCCTCTCTTGATAATCTTAGGATCTGAGCAAAATTCAGCTTTTTACTGTCATTCACAAGAAGTTTTCTGTAAACCTTTGCAGTGAGTCTGAAAAGGAGCAGGATAAACAATAACTGAACCGCCATGCCTATTAAATAAAGCCAGAAAGGGATTCTTTCGCAGGCAAAGCTGATAGGTCCGATGTAAGAAGAAATAAAAGGCACAACCGAAAGAATATAGGTCAGCATTTTATTGTTTACATTGGGAACAATGAAAGCGCAAATATATCCGGCAATAGAAAACATGTTTAAGACCATAATGGTAGGTCCCACATCTTCTGTCTTGGTACAGGCACTTCCCATAAGTCCGGCTATGATGGAAAACATCAGATAAGTAATGATAAGTGAGACAAATAAAGCCAAAAGTCTCAAAGGATTAAGTCCAAAGATCTGGCTGTAATCCATCTGCTGTGCGATCTCTGCCATTTCAGCAGCAGAAGCAGATGCGTCACTTCCTCTTCCAAACATATATGCAGAAATTCCGCTTGATATACCCGAGGCAAAAGCTCCGCAAAGAAGCATGGAAACAACGTAAACCATCATGGCAAATACTTTTCCCATGATAAGCGCAAGAGGTCTAACGCTTACAAGAAGGTTTTCAACAAGTTTGGATGTCTTTTCTTCCATCACAGAGGAAATGACATAGGAAACAGACATTGAGACAAGGATCATTATGGCGATTGAATAAATGGTCGCATAAGTCGTAACCTGGCTTGAAGAAATCTTTTCATCCTTAAGGTCATAAAAATCCTGCTCGCTTAATGCCTTACCGGTGCTAACACCACTGCTGGCAAGAGCATATTCATCGTCAGACATGACTGCTCTTATCCTGACATCTTCAAAGATTCCATAAATATATTTTGTAAAGTCCTCAAGATTAATAGATGAGATCTTGGAATCGTCTGAAATTACAGATTTAACAACATAACCTGTCTCTCCGTCTTTTTCTTCTGTAGTAAAAATAAGTCCGATCTCGGTATCGCTTAATTCAGGGATATCAGTTACATATTGAAGCTTAAGCTTTTCATATGAAGTACCGCTAAGATCGAGGGCATCAACAAGGTCGTAAACAGTATCGTTTGTATAATAAACTGTTGACGCAAGGTTCTCTTTATCTTCCGCAGAATCACTGAAAGCCTTTGATGACGAAGCAGCGCTAAGCATAGAGATAGGCCCCATAAGAGCCATCATGATTATCATAAACACAAAGCTGAATAGATAAGCCTTGTTCTTAAAGGTCTGCTTTAATGTAAAAACAAATACCTTTCCAATGCCATCCATTCTGTAAATATTGTTGGCATTAGTTTTGCTCTTCATTTGCACCTACCTCTTTGACAAAGATCTCATGCAGGCTAAGTTCGGCAAGTTCAAAACGAACCACAGTGATACCTGCGTCAACAAGTTTCTTAAGAAGAGCATTAGCTTGAGCATCTCCCGTTACCTTAAGATCATACTCATACTCTTTATCCGAAAGGATCTCAATTCCAAGATCATTGATATACTGTGAAACGTCTGTCTCACACTTAAGAGAAAGCTTTACTCTTCCGTAGCTTTTCTTGATCTCATTCAGGTTTCCTTTAACAATAGCTTTGGAATGGGAAAGAATAGTGATATCTGTACAGAACTCCTCAACTACTGCCATCTGATGGCTGGACATGATGATATACTTTCCGGCCTCGATCTGTTCTCTTACAACATCCTTAAGGATATCGGTGTTAACAGGGTCAAGACCTGAAAAAGGCTCATCAAGTATAAGGAGCTCAGGATCTGAAAGCATAGCAATAAGGAACTGGATCTTCTGCTGATTACCTTTTGAAAGCTGATCCGGGCTCTTGGGTTTTACCTTTTTGGTGGATTGTCTTCCTGATACGGAAGATACATATTGAGGATAAAGATATTCGTCTAATTTAAGTCTCTTTGACCAATACTTGATCTTTTTCTCAAGCTCGGGCTTTGAGACACCTCTGAGCTGACCAAAGTACATGATCTGGTCAAGCAAAGGATATTTCTGATAAAGACCACGTTCCTCAGCAAGATAACCGATGTTGCAGTTTTCAAAGCTGAGAGGCTTACCGTTCCACAGAACCTCTCCGGAATCCTTATCAAGCATATCAAGGATCATTCTGATGGATGTTGTCTTACCTGCACCATTGGTTCCAAGGAGTGCGTACACTCCGGGTTTATCCATCTCAAATGAAATGTGATCTACTACAGTCTTATTTCCATATTTCTTGGAAAGATCTTTAACTATAAGTCCCATAAAAATCTCCTCCCCTCAGGGTCATAATAGATTACTTTAATTCTTTTTCAATTTCTGTTACAGCAAGTGCAAGAGCACCGGGTCCGATGTGACATGCGACGGAAAGTGACAAAGGATTGATAACAATGTCAAATCCGGGGAAATGTGTAAGAACCTGCTCTTTAAAGTCTTCAGCTACAGCAAGGTCATAGGTATATGCGATAGCAAGATGAACGTTCTCTTTTGCTTTTTCGAGTCCGCCAAAACGGGTTTCAATATCATTCTTGATTGCACTTATCATCTGCTCACGTCCGATATTTGAAGTACGAGCTTTTGAAAATGCATCAAGTTTTTCGCCCTGGATCTGAAGTACGGGCTTTAATCTTAAAAGAGTACCGATGGCCGCTGCAGCCGGAGTGATACGTCCGCCCTTCTTAAGATACTCAAGAGTATCAAGCATAATATAAATACTGCTCTGGAATTTATCTCTGATAAGGATGTCTGCGATCTCCTGAGCGCTAAAGCCTTTCTCTGCAAGAACTTTTGCATCTAGGGCTGACTGTCTCTGGGTAACAGATATCCTTTGGTTGTCAATTACAAATACCTTGCCATCATATTCATCTTCCTGTGAAAGCATATATGCACTCTGGCATGAGCCTGAAAGTCCGGAGCTCATGGGAATATGAATGATCTCATCATAACCTTTGGCAAGGATATCATTCCACATATCACCTACCTGTCCGAGATTGGGCTGGCTGGTAGAAATGTTTTCTCCACCCTTTAATTTTTCATAAAACTCATCCTGAGTAAGATTAATATCTTCAAAGAATTCATTTTCACCGATCATAAAAGGCATGGGAATAACAAAGATACCAAGTTCCTTTGCCTGAGCCTGTGTGATTCCGCTGTTACTGTCGGTAACAATTGCAATTTTAGACATTTATTTTCTCTCTCCTTGAGTTGTATTACTTTTTTATATGCTTTGAAGGAATTCAGATCTTTCCACATAATCTTCTACAGATTTGCGAAGCCTTGAATTCTCTTCTTTTTTAAGACCGGGATCATCTTTCAGGATCTCATCCACAAGATTTCCGGATATTTCCAAAAGGTCACTGTCGGAATAGATATCTGCCATCTTAAAAGCAAATTCTCCGCTTTGGCGTATTCCGAAGAAATCTCCCGGACCTCTTAAGCGAAGGTCCTCAGAAGCTATTTTAAAGCCATCGTTGGTATCTTTCAAGACATTAAGTCTTTCCATGGTCTTTTCATCATCTTTAGACGAAACAAAGATACAATAGCTTTGGTCTTTTCCTCTGCCCACACGTCCTCTTAACTGATGAAGCTGAGCCAGTCCGAATCTGTCGGCATTCTCGATCATCATAACGGTTGCATTCGGAACGTTTATACCGACCTCGATAACCGTTGTCGATACAAGCACATCCGTTTCTCCCCGGGAGAACCTGTTCATTATATCATTTTTTAAGGCAGGTTTCATTTTGCCGTTAAGGCTTTCAATCCTGACTCCCGGGAGGGCATCCCGAAGAGTCTCGGTATAATCAGCAACATTCTCGATCTCACCGTCATCTTCTTCGTCGGAATCGATCTTAGGGCAGATAACATATACCTGATGTCCTGTTGAAACCTGTTCTTTAATGAACTTATAAGCTGAGGGTCTGTAGGATGTTCCCACAACCGCATTCTTTATCTGCTGTCTTCCTGCAGGTAATTCGTGTATCGCAGATAGACTGAGATCTCCGTAAAGTATTATTGCAAGAGTTCTTGGAATTGGCGTTGCACTCATAACAAGAATATGAGGTGTACCTCCTTTTCCCGCAAGAGTTTCTCTCTGTCTTACACCAAATCTGTGTTGCTCATCGGTTACAACAAGAGCAAGATTCTTATATTTAACCTTCTCTTGGATAAGAGCATGGGTTCCGATGACAAGATTTACTTCACCGCTTTCTATCTGTCCATATACCGCTTTCTTTTCGGAAGCAGTCATAGAACCGATAAGAAGTGCAGGTTTAAAACAAAGTCCATACTTTTCAATATATTCATTAACGGTTTTATAATGCTGTACCGCCAATACTTCCGTAGGAGCCATAAGTGCTCCTTGATAACCGTTGGCAGCACACATAAGTAATGCAAGTAACGCAACCAATGTTTTTCCGCTTCCAACATCACCCTGGATAAGCCTATTCATGCAGGAACTGCCGGACATATCCGAAACAATTTCATTAAAAGCTTTCTTCTGACCGCTTGTAGGTCTAAAAGGAAGACTTTCTATAAATCGTTTTGTATCCGCAGTCTCTATCATGGGATAACTGTTTGGCAAGGAAACGGATAAAGACTTATTCTTTCGAAGAAGCATTATAAAATAAAAGAATTCTTCGAAGGCCAATCTTCTTCTTGCCTTTGATACATCATCCAAAGTACCGGGAAAATGTATGAGCTTCACTGCTTCTTTATGAGTAAGCAGATCATATTTATTCAGGATGCAGGGATCAAAAATTTCATCATCCCATTGAGCATCTTTAAATACAGCATTAACAGCTTTAGATATGGTCTTAGAGCTGAGTCCCTTGGTAAGGGAATACTTGGGGACAGGACTTAATAAAAGATCCCTGTATTCATCATCCTTGTATATCTTAGGGGACTGCATTATAAGTTTTGCGCCCTTTTGAACGATCTTGCCTCTTAATATATAAAAGCCACCGGGCTTAATGATCTTCTTTATATAGGGCTGGTTAAAGAAAACCGCTTCCAATACATTTAAACCATCTTTCAGATAAACGGTGATGATATTGTATCTTCCTGCCTTTACAGGACCTGTAACACCACTGACACTTGCCCGCACTGCAAATACGCCTCCGGGTTTTACCTCTGAGATAGATACGGGATTATTATAGATAGTGTAATCTGTGGGGTAATGAGAGATCAGATCCTCGTAAGAATAAATATGCAGTTTTCCCAGGAGTCCGGCAGTTTTCTCACCGACACCTTTTAAGTGCTCAACAGATGTAGTAAAAATCATCCTCTAATACCGATATCAATATAGTAAAAAATCGGAGGAAACCAAAATAGTTTCCTCCTGTATTAAATCAAATTATATGTAGTTTAGCAAACCATGTTTTACTCATTACGGATCTCATATTATTCAACTGAGATCATGTAATAGTAAACAGGCTGTCCGCCGGGCTGAAGTTCAACATCAACCTTGGTAAACTTAGAAGAGATCATATCTGATACTGCAGTAGCCTCTTCCTCGGTGATATCCTGACCATAGTAGATGCTGATAAGTTCTGAAGATGCATCAACCATTGAGTCAACAAGCTCTTCGATAACCTTATTCTTGTCGGTTCCGACAGATGCAAGGCCGCTATCAGAAAGACCCATGAAGTCATCCTTGTGGATCTCTTTACCGTCAATTGAGGTATCTCTTACAGCGTAAGTAACCTGACCTGTCTTAACATTCTTGATCTCTTCCATCATAGTCTGTTCATTCTCGTCAGCAGTAAGATCGGGAATGAAGTTAACTACAGCAGTGATACCCTGAGGTACAGTCTTTGAAGGGATAACAAGAAGGGTCTTGTCGGTAACAAGCTCTGCAGCCTGGTTAGCAGCAAGAATGATGTTCTTATTATTGGGAAGGATGAAAATAGTCTCTGCATTAACCTTAGATGCTGCATCAATGAAGTCTGCAGTACTGGGGTTCATGGTCTGACCACCTTCGATAACATAATCAACACCAAGGCTCTTGAAGATCTCTACAAGTCCGTCACCGGCAGCAACTGTAATGAATCCGAAAGGCTTGGGAGGCTCGCTGAAAGCAGGAGCTTCCTGAACTGTGCTTTCATCAGCAGATTCAACACTTCTGTTGATTACCTTAACATTCTTAAGAGTACCAAACTTGATAGCCTTCTGAAGAACAAGTCCGGGATCATTGGTATGAATATGAACACGAACTTCTCCGCCATCATTAATAAGAACAACGGATTCTCCGATAGACTCAAGGTAATTCTTTACATCGGATTCATTCTTGGGAATGAAATTCTTCTGAAGAGTAACTGTAAGTTCAACACTGTAAAGGAAAGCAAGCTCTTCAACTTCCTCTTCCTTCTCTTCTACAGCTTCTCCAACCGTAAGATCAACTTCCTTGCCGAGATATGCATCATATGCACCTCTGAGGAACTCCATAAGACCCTGTCCGCCGGAGTCAACAACTCCTGCTTCTTTAAGAACGGGAAGCATTTCGGGAGTCTGGTCAAGAACGGTCTTTCCGTGAGCAAGAACTTCCTCACAGAACTTTTCAAGATCTTCGCAACCGTCTGCAGCAAGATCGCTGGCCTTATCGCTCATACCTCTTGCTACTGTAAGAATAGTTCCTTCCTTGGGCTTCATAACTGCCTTATATGCAGTCTCTACAGCTTTATTAAAGCCGGTAACCATAAGAGGAATAGTGATTTCTGTCTCAGTCTTAACAACTTTGGTAAATCCACGGAGAAGCTGGGAAAGGATAACTCCTGAGTTTCCTCTTGCTCCTCTAAGTGATCCGCTAGAGATTGCCTTGCAAAGAGTAGCCATATCGGGCTCGGGTCCAAGATCGCTAACCTCTTTTGCAGCTGACATGATAGTCATTGTCATATTTGTACCGGTATCACCATCGGGAACCGGGAATACATTAAGTTCATTTATCCATTCTTTATTTGATTCAAGGTTTTTCGCACCGGCAATAAAAGCCTTCGCAAAAAGCTTGGAATCAATTTTGTTCACGCCCACGTCTGTAGATCCTCCTTAATCAATTACCTTAACGCCTTCAACATAAACGTTAATCTTTTCTATTTCAAGTCCGGTAAACTCTTCGACTCTGTATTTAACATTCTCCATGAGGTTTTCACATACAGCGTTAATGCTTACGCCATAAGCTACTATGATATGAAAGTCAAGTACAAGCTTGTGGTTGTTGCGAAGAGTAACATTAATGCCTCTTCTGAGGTTTTCCTTCTTAAGCAGGCGAACCAGACCGTCGCGGACATTAAAACCTGCCATTCCGACGATACCGAAGCACTCGATGGCTACGCTGCCGGCGAACTGAGCAATAACGTCATTATCAACTGTTATGCTTCCCATATGAGTATTCAATGCTGAATTCTTCATAGATGTTACCTCCTTTAACTTGGCACATACACTATAGACTATAACAGTTTTTTATAAAAAAGAAAACTAAAATTTTGTAAAAAAATTGTTGCATTCTTATTTCTTTTTTGTTAGTATATCAATGTTGTGTTAAAAAAGTTTGATAAATCCCTGCAAGGAGGTGTTATACAATGGCAAAATGTGATGTATGCGGCAAGGGCATTCACTTCGGTAATAATGTCAGCCATTCTCATAGAAGAAGCAACGCTATTTGGAAGTCAAACGTTCAGAGCGTTATGTGCAAGGTAAACGGTGGTTCCAAGCGTCTTCATGTATGCACAAGATGTCTTAGAAGCGGTGCTGTAGAGCGCGCTTAATTCATCGAATTACAGTTGAATACAAAAAATCAAGGACAGCTGATCGGCTGTCCTTTTTTTACGTTTAAATTATAAATCAGATCAAAGGTCTCTTCTCTTCTGGAATTCCTTACTGAGGGCCTGTGCCAGTTCAAGGTCTCCGAAAAGATTATCGGGATGGAATATCTTAAGTAGGTCTTTATATCTCTTTCTTACACCAAGGGAATTACTTCCGATGGATCTGAAGAGGAACTCTGCAACCTTTGCGGCATCTGCATCGCCGGAGCTTTCTTCCGCTTCCCTTATCCTCTGGAGATAAGCACGCTTTTCAGCCTCAAACTTACGTTTATCCTCTTCCAATGCTTTAAATCCTTCAGTGAGGATCTGCATCTTCTTATCAAAAAACAGGTTCTCTTCTTTTAAACGTTTCCTCTCATTGAGCGTACGTCTGTTAAGCTCATCAAGTTCATCTCGAAGAACTACCCTATCTTTAAGGAAGTCTTCCTGAAGCTTGACAAGCCTTGCTCTTTCTTCTTCAAGTCTCTTTTTTTCCTGGGCGATACGCATGTTTTCCTGAAAAAGAAATACTTTAAGTTTTTTCAACTCTTCTTCGGAGTCCTGCTTTTCAATATCTTCCCAATCGACCATTTTACGTCCTAACTAAGAGGAGTTCTTATGCCTCCTCCGGGAAGGCTAAATCTTTAGCCTGATCATCGGTTACTTCCCCTGCCTTGGGTTTAGTGATCTTATTAACTACTTCAGGCAGGAAATCAAGTACTTTTGTAAGTACATCTGTGTCTTTAACATTAATAAGTCTTGTGTTTCCGTCGTGAATGACCAGTATAGCGGAAGGTGTCATTTTTCCTCCCATACCGCCCATTCCGTTATTGGAATTCTTGGAGTTGTTGGCACTTGCCCCGGCAGCTACACCAAAAGATACATCAACAAGTGGAATAATAGTTGTATCTCCAACGGTGGTAGGCGTTCCTACAACTGTCTTGGACGACATAATATTTTCCATGCCTCCAAGTAAAGAAGAAATAACTTCTTTATAATTGTTATCTCGATCTGCCATTTTTCCCTCCTAAGCATATCCTCATAGATATTTATATTTTAGAATAATTCTCAAATTATGTAAAGAAATTTATGCCGAGTACTCTTCTTCCAGCTCTTTGAGACGATTGTCATGTTCTTTATCCACTTTACGTTTTGCGCGTTCCATATTGTCGCTGTGCCTGTCAAGTCTGTCGCGCAAAAGCTTAAGCTTCTTGCCAAGCACAATAGGTATAACTTGAATAACGATACCGAAGAGATTAAAGAATCCGTAGATCTTTCCTTCTCCCTCAATTATCTTGTTCTCGAAGTTCGGCACAAGAACATATTTTTTAGCTTTTTTAAGGAATACTATTGAATATACTCCATATATATATGCTGTAATATCCGGTGAATCCATACCAAGTTCAAGATTTGCATGTCCACCCTTTGGAGCCATCTGCTTAAGTATCCTTACCAAAGCCTTCTTTGACTCAGAGATAAGGGCTTTTGTATCATCATGGAATAAAAGCTTTTTATAGAAGTTGATATCCTTATATTTAAGCTTGATCTTAGCAATGACTTTATGCTTGAAGTTTTCGTAAGCCTTCTTGATATGATAAAAAGGATTACGGATCTTGTCCTTTTTATTATCCTTATTTCTTAGTTTTTCAGCTTTATCAGATTCCTTTGAAGCTTCAATGTTTTCGGTTGCTTCAGCATTGCCGGTTATATTATCAGCTGTTTTGGTATCATCGACCGATTCAGTATTGCCAATGGTTTCAGCAGCATTATCTTCCTGATCGGTTACACTTTCATGTTTTATGAAGTCCTCCGGTTCCTCACCTTCGAAATCGATATGGCCTTTATTCGTCTTGAACTTTTTGTCTTCCTGCTTAGTATCAAAGATCCTAAACCAAAGAACTCTGACATATAGATTTCCGGGTTCTGGATAAGTAAATCCGGCTCTAACAATACCGAAAAGATAATGAAGCTTGACCTTAGCGTTATAATCTCCGTCCTTCGCGCTGCCACTGATCTTATATACTATTGGGCATAGCAATACAATGAGCAGCAAAACAAGCACTAAGCCTATTATGCTCCCCAGAACAATTCCTATTATTGAAAATACTTTTAAAAGAATTGCCCACATGAGATAAATTCCTTAAGATCAAGGTCCCCTCTGATCTTTTGACAATCAATTGTCATGAGCTGAACAAGTTTTAACGCATCAGGTTTATTATCTGCGATACCGCCTACTATAAGGCGTTTTCCGTCATAAAGCTTAGACTTGGTTTCCTTAGCGGAAAGGATCTCAAGCATCTCATCCTCCTTAAAAGAAGGAACGATGATATAGTAATCTCCTTTACCCATTTTTATCTTTTGCCTGATAAAAAAGAGTTTCTTGGAATTGACGCTTTCAGAAGTATAAACTTGTGGAAAAAACTTTAATTTCGCGCTCATAGACATAGTATAACACAAGGTGTTATAATTATACTATCTTAGATTCATAATTCTGCTTAGGGGAAAACAATGAAATTAATAACCACGCTTCAGTTAAGAAAAGGCATGGAACTTGGAGAGGACGTTGAATCAGGCGGAAAGATCCTCTATAAAGCCCACACCGTAATTGATGATATTGCCATGGACCGCATTAAGCGTCATGGTATTATGTGTGTCACCGTTATGGAGCCTTCAGACTACGCATCCACCCATCATGAAAAGCTCTTTTTCAATGAACATTTCCAGCGATTCTGCAGTGTATATAACGAGAACCTGATCAAATTCAAAGGTATTTTTATCAGTTATCTTCAGACAAAACAGTCCATTAATGAAGAAGACCTCTTTGCAATATATGACGAAGTAGCTGCCTGCATTACAACCGAGGGAGAACTTCTCGATTTTCTTTACAATATGATTCCCAACGAGGATGAGCTTACCTATACCCAGTCCTTTAATGCAGCGCTTTTGGCCGGTTCCTTTGCAAACTGGCTTAAATTCCCCGATGAAGAAAAGAGATTAATGATCCTTTGCGGATTCTATTATGATATAGGCAAGTGGGAACTTCCCAGTGAGATCCTTTGGAAGCCCGGTAAGCTTTCCGATGAAGAATACGCCATCGTTAAAAAGCATCCTGTTTCAGGTTACGCTTCAGTCAGAAACGATCCAAAATTAAATGACCATGTAAAAATGACCGTTCTCATGCATCACGAAAAGTACGACGGCAGCGGATATCCCTATCATATGAGCGGTGATCATATCGACCGTTACGCAAGATATATGTCCATAGTTGATACCTATATCGCAATGGCATCTCCCAGATCCTTCAGGAATGCATTCACTCCTCTTCAGATACTGGGAAATTTTGAAACAAATATTGATAAATATGATGTCAGCATTCTTCTGCCTTTGATGGAAAAGATCGCAGATACACAGATAGGTTCAAGAGTCGTCCTTTCGGATGAAACCGAATGGGAAGTGATCATGATCAACAAGCTTAAGTATTCATGTCCCGTCTTAAGATCCGATATGGGTGATATCCTTGATCTTAAGACAAGACCTGATCTAACTATTGCAAAACTTATTTAACGCCAAAATAAACATCTAAAATGTCTTTAGCAAGCGGAGCCGCAGTACTACTGCCGGTTCCGCCTTTTTCTACGATAACGGTAACCGCGATCTCCGGATCTTCTGCAGGTGCGAAACATGTAAACCATGCGTGAGAATCACCGAAATCATTATACTCCGCAGAACCTGTCTTACCTGCTAAAGTATAATTCTCATTCTTTAAAGCAGATGCGGTTCCACTCTCAACTACTTCCACCATAAGATCTTTTAAAAATGCTGCTTCATCTTCGGTTATGATAGTTTTATATTCTGAAGCTTTATACGACTTAACAGTAAAATCATTGGTATCCTCAATCTTGTCAATTATATAAGGCTTCATGATCTTGCCCTTATTGGCGATAGCCATTGTAACAAGATTAATATGATAAGGTGTAACCGACGTATCCCCCTGGCCTATGGAAGTCTGCATCTGTTTATTATCCGTACTGATGTCAAATGTAGATACCGCAGGAGCCACATCAATAAACACTGATGGAAGTTCCTCGTTAAATAGAAGGCTTTCCAATCCGGCACTGAATTTGTTCTTGTTAAGGCTCATTCCGATATTCGCAAAGGATGAGTTACATGACTTTGCGAAAGATGCTTTAAAATCAAGGGTTCCATGAGCTGTTCCATGGTAACAGGAAATCTTGGATGATTCGTATGAGTAGCTTCCATTGCAGTTGAAGCTGTATTCATTTGTATCATAGCCCTCATCAAGATATTCCTTGGCTGTAAAGATCTTAAATGTAGATCCCGGAGGATACAGACCCTGAAGACATCTGTTTAATAAAGCTGAATTGGATTTGTTTGCCGTCAGGTCGATCCAATCCTCTTCTATTGTCTGAGGATCAAAATCAGGCTTTGAAACCATAGCTAAAATCTTGCCGGTCTTAACCTCAGTAACTATAACCGCTCCCTTTTGATTGCCTAATCCATAGTAAGCTGCCTGCTGAAGATCAAGTCTAAGAGTTGACCAAACTGTATTTCCGTTTGCATAACCGACGGTATATGCATTCGGCCATGAATCTATCGTCTTGTGAACAGCTCTTTGCAAAAGATTGTCGCCGGAGTTAACAAGATAATAATTAGCTTCTTTTTCAATTCCGGTCTTGCTAAGATCTGAGTAACCAACGGCATGGGCAAACATCGCACCGTAAGGATAAACCCGGTGCTGAGTACCATCCTCATAAACATCGGTATAAGCAAGAGTCTTGCCTTCGGATGAAAGGATAGCTCCTCGTAAATTTTGCTTTAACAGGTTTGCTTCCTGTCTGTTATAAGGGTTATCGATATATGATGTTTTGTTAACGGCATATGAAACAGAGATATAAATAAAAATACCTAAAAAGAGCACGCCAAATACAACCAGTGAAGTAATGATCTGTTTCTTCCTGGTTGGATATTCAACAGGCATAAAGAAGTTATAAAACTTATTGTCGTGCCGATCACTTTTAACCACTTTATCCGTTTCTTTATTAATTTGTGTTTTTGGTTGTTTTACTGTTTGATTTATCTTTTCTTTTTCCATCATCTAAATCCTTATGGAATTTGTATAAAAGATTATTCTTACTTTCGTCCCGGAGTTTAATGTATATAGCCTGAACTATAAAGTACATAACACTCGAAACAAGAAGTGAAGTTCCTCCATAGCTAACAAGAGGAAGCGTAACTCCTGTCAACGGGATGAACTTTGTTCCGCCTCCCACAGTAAGGAAGGTCTGGAAAATAAGTGAAATCGAAATGCCATATACAATAAGTCTGTAAAACATATTGTGGATAAGGGATGCTATCCTCAGCATTTCAACAAAGCTTGTAATAACAACTATCAATAAACATATTCCAAACAGAATTCCCATTTCTTCAGCAACTGCTGAAAAAACAAAGTCGGTTTCGCAGAAAGGAATGACTGTGGGTGAGCCTCTGAACAGACCGGTTCCGAAAAGTCCGCCACTGTTAATCGAAAACAAACTCTGAGCGATCTGATAGCCCTTATTATCTATATCAGCCCAGGGATCAAGCCATATATTAAATCTGACTCTTACATGGGAAAACAGATTATAGGCAACTATGGACGCTATTATGATAGCCGCATTACCACCAACAAGATAAATATAATTACCTGTAGCCATGTAAACCATAAAGATATAAACAACAGCAAATATCAGCGCGCTTCCAAGATCCTTCGATAGAACTAAGGTAATAATGAACATTGCGCTAACAGCAGCACTGATCACGATCTTATACAAATGTATATCTGTCCAAAGATAGGCTGCCAAGAAGAAAATAAACAAGATCTTAACGGCATCGGAAGGCTGGAATGTCAGTTTGAATACCGTAATAGTGATCTTTGATCCATTGGTTACTTTACCGACAAGAAGTACAACAAGAATAAGCGCAAGACCTACAGCTGCATAGACATAAGTCAGCTTATTCCATATGTCTATCTTTGAAAACATATAGGGGATCGCCATAGAAAACACAAGAACGATCAGGAATATCATAAGCTGTCTCAATGCTCTTTCGGTTGATATCCTTGTGATCACGATCATACCAACGGTAAAGATCATGGACATATTATTAAGCAGAAATCTGTTGGCTTTTTTATAAACAAACTGAGTTGCCGACAAAAGCATGAACAGAGCAACCGCAAGAACGCCAAAGAGTATGGGGTAGATCACATCGCCCTTTGCAAGATACATATCAAGGAAAGCACTGCATGCCAAAAAGAAATTAAAGCAAATCTGCAGCACACAGATAACGCTTTTTACATTTGTACTCTTGGTAAAAAAGTGGAGTACGGAAATAAAAGCATATCCTGCCATATTAAAAAGCATTATGAAATTGGCAAGTTCAAGAAATAATTTACTCATTGAGTGCTCTTCTTTTCAAAACCTGTTGTATATTCCCACTCAGGCTTATCAAGGCTCTCTCCCTGCATTAATGTAATATAATAATCACAAACCTTCTTTGTAAGGTCACGGTCTTCTACCGTGAAATCAAGCCTGTAAGACAGATTATCCTCATTAAGAAGATTGTATACACTTAAAGGAACAGAATTATAAAGTGTATTGTGGCAATGTGCACAGTCAGCCATAACAGGAACTTTACGTCCTGTCCTGTCGTTAAGGAAAGTAAAATTGATCTTAGTCTTATTTCTCTTCTGACAATTGAATCCTGTTTTAAAGATACAGTTTGCGGATTGCATCAAAGGATATCTTCCGTAGATAAGTTTTTCAAAACAAATTTCTTTATTCTTCCTTAATAGCTCTTTATGCGCTCCCTGGGATAATTCAAGAGGAAGCCCGATCATATCTGCTTTATCAGAAAGCTGACAAATGCTTTCATTGTTCCAGGAATAAATTCCAAAATCAGTGATTATCTCAAAATCCATTCCTGAATTTCTTAATGGAACAAAGAATTCCAGATCCTCTAAGTTTCTTACAACAACTCCCTTAAGGCTTTTATCCTTAACCATGGAAATAACGTAATCTCTTAAATATTTGCTGCTGTTTCTGCGAATAAAGGGAAGTATGCCATAAAATCTTATTTCAGAATCCTTATACTCCGAAAGGATCTCGCCAATCTCCTTCTCACAGGTAAGCATGGTTTCTGTCACATATATTCTGTTGATAGTCTCAAAGCCGCCATCAAGAATTGCCCTTAGCTGGTCCATTGATGTAACGGAAGCGGTTAAACCATTGGTTATATCGCCCGATAAGATAGCGGGGCAAACTTCAGTAGTCTCATTAACCGCTCTTTCGCCATAACCGCGATCCTTAAGTATCTCTTCTTCAAGTTTTCCGATAACTTCACGTCTGAGTTCATTGATCTCTTTAAGAGAATAATAAGGACTTTCGGAAGTAAATACACTTATATCATCATCCGAAACGCTAAACACGGTATTTCCAAGTTTCTTTAAAGCCTTTTTTATATCTTCATCTGAAATAGGTCTGTTTGAAGCTGTATCAACTTCTTTACCGTAAGCTTCACAGGTTATATCCCCATAATTTACAGAAACAAAGGCCGGTGAGCCCTCGATAAATGAAGCAATAAAGCTGACTTTGGTCTTGTTTCCGCCATCATCTCCCGTTGGATTAACATACCTATCATGAATAGCCTTTAAAACAGCATCATCAGATCCATTGTAAGAAGGAGAACCGATGGTTACCATATCGGCACCGTTATATTTATTGTAATAGCCCTCAGATACCTCGCTTCTGATATAAAGATTCTGCAATAACTTTATATCTTCATCCGAAATATCAAGCCTACCGGTCTCTATGTATTTATCAATATACTTTCTGTAGATTGATGTTACGCCTGCGGCATATTCGGGCTTTTTCATCCTGCCTTCTATCTTGAAGGAATCAATCCCGGCATCAATAAGCCTGTCAATGATGCCAACAGTCATCATATCCTTAAGACTTAAGGGATAACAGTCATTCTTGTAGCTTGTACTGTAAGGAAGTCTGCAGGGCTGAGCACATCTTCCTCTGTTTCCGCTTCTTCCACCGATAACGGAACTAAAGAGGCATTGTCCGGAATATGAATAACACATAGCGCCGTGTATGAAGCATTCTACTTCAACTCCGGTGTCTTTGATCTCTTTTACTTCATCAAGAGAGAGTTCTCTTGCGGGAACCACTCTTGTAACGCCCAGCTTCTTTAAATACTCAGTTGCATCCTTACCGGTAACGGATAGCTGTGTGCTGGCGTGAAGGTCAAGCTCCGGAAATCTTCTTCCAAATAAAGATAAAAGTCCAAGGTCCTGAACAATAACGCCATCAAGACCTGCTTTATACAAAGGTTCAATAAAGCGGGCCACATCATCTAATTCTTCATTTTTTATAAGCGTATTAACGGTAAGATAGATCTTTTTACCTAAAAGATGTGCATAGCGCAAACAACCGATTATTTCTTCCTCAGAAAAATTATCGGCGTAAGCTCTTGCTCCAAAACGATTTCCGGCAAGATAAACAGCATCTGCCCCGGCACGCAAAACCGCATAAAAGGTTTCAATATTGCCTGCCGGTGCAAGAAGCTCCGGTTTTGAGATATTCTTGATTGATTCAGATATCATTTCTTCTTTAATTCTGTTTCAAGCTTAATGATCTTTGCAGCATTTTCTGCAGCTTTTGACTGTAATTCAACCACCTGATTTTTTGCGATCTCATATTTTGACTTTACAGAAGAAAGTTCTTTTTTAAGCTCATAAATCTCTTTATTTTTCTCTGCAAGTTCAATAAGAGCATTATCGAGTCCGTCTTTTGCTGTGACGTAATCATCGCCGATATTAAGCTCAAGAAGCATGGTCTTGGTGTCAACAGACATACGGGCATAACCCGGTGAATTCTTGCTTTCTTCAAGCTTTCTATTAACATAATCGGCTACCTTCTGAAGATGCTCCGGTGAATCACCGCCATCAACCAAAAGGGTTTTTCCGCCAATTACAATTCTGCTACCTTCTGCTTCAGCCATTACTTTCCTCCCACATAAAACTTATAAAATCCCCAAGTGCTTATATGCAGCCTGTGTTGCAACTCTTCCTTTTGGCGTACGGTTGATCAAACCGTTGATTATAAGATAAGGCTCGTAAACGTCTTCGATCGTTCCCGCATCCTCACCGGTGGCAGCCGCCAAAGTATCAAGTCCCACAGGACCACCGTCAAATTTATTTATGATAGTTGTCAGGATATTTCTGTCAGTATGATCAAGTCCCATTCTGTCTACAGCCATGAGATCAAGGGCTTCGATAGCAACTTCTCCCGTGATCACACCGTCATATCTGACCTGTGCATAATCCCTGACTCTTTTAAGGATCCTGTTGGCAAGGCGCGGAGTACCTCTGCTTCTTCTCGCCATTTCCTTAGCTCCCTCGGATTCAACTTCAACTCCAAGTTTTTTTGCAGAACCCATGATGATCCTCGAAAGATCATGAACATTATAAAACTCAAGCCTGTAAATAAGACCAAATCTGTCTCTTAAAGGTGCTGTAAGAAGTCCTGCTCTTGTAGTTGCTCCCACAAGCGTAAAATGAGGAAGTGGAAGCCTAACGGATCTTGATGATGAGGATGAATCCTTGCCTATGATGACATCAATGCAAAAATCTTCCATGGCAGGATATAAAACTTCTTCCACCTGTCTGTTCAGTCTGTGGATCTCGTCTATAAAAAGAAGGTCACCTTCCTGAAGGCTGTTAAGGATTGCCGCCATCTCGGCCGGCTTTTCAATGGCAGGTCCGCTGGTAACTTTAAGATGAGTTCCCATCTCATTGGAAAGAATACCGGCTAAAGTAGTTTTTCCAAGGCCGGGAGGTCCGTAAAGAAGTACATGATCCAAAGCGTCACCGCGGTTCTTGGCAGCTTCAATGGCGATGGATACGCTCTCTTTTATCTGATCCTGTCCAATATATGTATCAAGAGTCTGAGGCCTTAAGGAAGTCTCAATCTTCTTGTCTTCGTCGTTTTGCCTGGCATCGATCGATCTTTTTTCAATTGGTCTGGTTTCAATAGTCCTTGGCATATATAAAAAACCTTTTAATATAAAAGTTTTAAAGCTTTGCTTAAGATGGTACCGGAATCCATCGAATCGGCACCTTCGATCGAAGAAACTGCTTTTCTGCTGTCTGTAATGGAATAGCCAAGGGCTACCAATGCAGAAACCGCATCTTCCATCTCATCTGTAAGGGAAAGATTAAGTCCTTTAACCTTATCGGAAACAGAACCGCTTTGAAGTTCTTTAATGATTGCTTCATCAGACATCTTAACCTTATCCTTAAGGTCGAGAACGATCCTTTGAGCAGTCTTTGCACCAACTCCGGGAGCTTTGGAAATAGCCTTTGCATCCTCGGATATAATGGCAAGTTTTAAGGATTCCACATCCATGGCGGATAATATAGAAAGACCTACTTTGGGACCTACTCCACTAACGGTAATAAGCTTTTTGAACATATGTAGATCTTCTCTGTTCTCAAAGCCATAGAGACTAATCCCATCCTCTCTAACGGAAGTATAGGTATATAACTTTACATGTTCACCTAAATCGGGTAATGAAAGAAAGGTGCGGGAAGAGACGTTGACATTGATGCCAAACCCTCCCACATCGATAATACAGCTATCAGAATTAATATCATCCAAAAGGCCTTCAATAAAAGCAAACATCAAAATACCGCCTATGAAATATAGTTATAACTAGAATAGCATACCCGAACATACGTTTCAAGAGTTTGTGTCAATTTTCCTTCTGTTTAGCCTTTTATATACTATCATAAAGCATATCAAATGAACAGCGGTCGTAAGGAACCAGCTTATGGGATATGAAACATATAATGATTCAAGAGTTCTAAAAGATCTGAACACTGTCATGATCCACACGATCCTGAACAAGCATGCTCCGGAAAGGGATACTATCATAGGCATAATGGAATAACCCATGCCTCTTAAAACTCCTGTACAAACATCCATTGTTCCGCATAGGAAATAAATGGAGCATATGATCCTGATCCTCAAGAGTCCGTACTCTACAACTGTAGGATCTTTAGTAAATATTCCAAGGAGCTGTCTGCCAAACAAAACAGACGCATTTCCCATTACCAATCCGACAACAGTTACACATGCCAGTGAAATTCCAAGTACTTTAAGAACTCTGTCATACTTTCTTGCGCCAAAATTCTGACCGGAAAAACTAAGGGCTGTCTGATAAAAGGCATTCATTGCCATATAAACAAAGCCCTCAATGTTCTGTCCCGTAGTGTTTCCCGCAACAATAAGAGTATTGTCAAATGAGTTAACAGATGATTGGATGATAACATTGGAAATGGAGAACAATACTCCCTGAAGTCCTGCAGGAAGTCCGATCTGGATCATCCTTAAAAACTTATCTTTATTGATATGGAGTTTAGATAACTCAAGCTTATAAGTTCCATCCGAAAAGATAAGACATCTTACGATCAAAAATGCGCTGATAGCCTGTGAAATAACGGTTGCAAGAGCAACTCCGGCAACGCTCATTTTAAATCCTATAACAAATAAAAGGTTAAGAACAAAGTTAATAGCACCTGCGATCAAAAGAAAGATCATAGGTCTTTTGGTATCACCAATGGCACGAAGTACAGCAGCGCCAAAGTTATAAACCATGGTAAATGCCATACCACCGAAATAGATCCTCATATAGATGGTGGCTAAGGGTAAAGCTTCTTTTGTAGTTCCCATCCAGGTCAAAAAAATTCCGGAGAAACTTACGCCAAATGCCGTCAAAAGTAGTCCACTTATAAGTGAAGTAAGCATTGCTGTATGAACCATATCGGACAGTTCATCTTCTCTGCCGGATCCATAATATCTTGCAACCATAACATTTGCACCAACGGATAAACCGATAAAAAGGTTTGTCAGAAGGTTAATAAGAGCTGAGCAGGATCCTACTGCAGCAAGAGCATCCTCTCCCGCAAAATGACCAACTACCGCAACATCAGCTGCATTAAAAACAAGCTGCAGCATGCTTGAAGCCATTAGAGGGAAATAAAATTTGAGCATCTTACCGAGAAGAGGCCCATTAGTCATATCGATTTCAAATTGTTTACTTTGCGCCATTATAATCTTCCTATATCTAAAGCCAATTAACAGTAAATGAAAACTGGCATAAAAAAATCAAGTACGCATGATAAAAGCCATACGTACTTGATAATTATAATACAAATTTTTAATTCTTGCTATTAATGTAGTTCACAAGTCCCTCACTTGCGATTATCTTCTGCATAAACTCCGGAAAAGCCTGTCCCTGGAAGGAAAGTCCTTTTGTTACATCGGTGATAACACCGCTGTCAAAATCAACTTCTACTTCATCTCCTGCCTCGATAGCTTTAGCAGCCTCAGGGCATTCGATAATGGGAAGTCCGATATTTATGCTGTTTCTGTAAAAGATCCTTGCAAATGTCTCTGCGATAACACAGCTGACTCCCGAAGCTTTAATAGCAATGGGCGCATGTTCTCTTGATGATCCGCATCCGAAGTTCTTGTCGGCAACAATGATGTCACCTTTCTGAACCTTCTTAACAAACTCGGTATCAATATCTTCCATACAGTGAGTTGCAAGCTCAGCGGGATCGGAAGAATTAAGATATCTTGCGGGAATGATAACGTCGGTATCAACATTATCACCGTATTTAAATACTCTGCCTTTTGCGTTCACTATTCTTCCCTCCTATAATCCAAGCTCACAGGGGCAGGAAATCTTTCCTGTGATGGCGCTGGCTGCGGCAACTGCGGGGCTTGCAAGATATACCTCGGAATCAACATGTCCCATACGACCGACAAAGTTTCTGTTTGTTGTTGAAACACATCTTTCACCGGCAGCAAGAACTCCCATATATCCGCCAAGGCAAGGACCGCAAGTAGGTGTTGAAACAACAGCTCCCGCTTCGATAAAGGTCTTGATAAGACCTTCTTCCATTGCCTGCATGTAGATTGCCTGGGTTGCAGGGATGATGATAAGGCGCATGTCCTTGGTCTTCTTGTGACCTTCAAGAACTTTAGCTGCGATCCTTAAGTCATCGATCCTACCATTGGTACAGGATCCGATAACAACCTGATCAATAAGAATGGGCTGCATATCATGGATCTCATCAATGGTATGAGTATTCTCAGGAAGATGAGGGAATGATACAGTAGGACGAAGTGAACTTAAGTCAATGGTGATCTCTTCGTCGTATTCAGCATCGGGATCCGCTTCAAATACTTTATAATCTCTGGTAGCATGCTCATTCAAATACTGAACAGTCTTCTCATCAACAGGGAAAATACCGTTCTTTCCGCCTGCTTCGATAGCCATGTTTGCAATGGTAAATCTGTCATCCATAGAAAGTTCGGCAACTCCGGGACCGGTAAACTCCATAGATCTGTAAAGAGCTCCGTCTACACCGATAAGGCCGATGATATGAAGGATAACATCCTTACCGGATACCCATTTTGAAGGTTTTCCAATAAGATTAAACTTTATAGCGGAAGGGACCTTAAACCAAGCTTCTCCTGTTGCCATTCCCGCAGCCATGTCCGTAGATCCGACACCTGTAGAAAAAGCTCCGAGAGCTCCATAGGTGCAGGTATGTGAATCGGCTCCGATGATGACATCTCCCGGAACGGTAAGACCCTTCTCGGGAAGGAGCGCATGTTCGATGCCCATTTCGCCCATTTCAAAGTAGTTTGTTATCTTGTTTCTTCTGGCAAATTCTCTGACACATTTGCAATGCTCAGCAGACTTAATGTCCTTATTAGGAGCAAAGTGATCGGGAACAAGTGCGATCTTGTCCTTATCAAACACTCCGTTAACCTTCATCTTGTCCATTTCCTTAATGGCAACGGGGCTTGTAATATCGTTGCCCAGGACAAGATCAAGCTTAGCCATGATGAGCTGTCCCGCTTTAACCTCGGGAAGCCCTGCAGCATTAGCAAGTATCTTTTGGGTCATCGTCATTCCCATGACTAAAATCCTCCAAAGCTATTAGTTGTTGATAAGCTTATCTTCTTCGTTGTTCCAGCTGTAGAGCTTACGAACTTCCTCGCCAACTTTCTCAGCGGGATGCTCAGCAGCAAGCTTTCTCATAGCCTGGAAGTGAACCTGCTTTCCTGCAGGTGACATATCAAGAAGGAATTCCTTAGCAAATGAACCATCCTGGATATCTGAAAGGATCTTCTTCATAGCCTTCTTGGTATCCTCAGTGATGATCTTGGGTCCGGTGATGTAATCGCCGTACTCAGCAGTGTTGGAGATTGAATATCTCATTCCTGAGAAACCTGACTGATAGATAAGGTCTACGATGAGCTTCATCTCGTGGATGCACTCAAAGTATGCATTTCTGGGATCGTATCCTGCCTCAACAAGAGTCTCAAAGCCTGCCTGCATAAGTGCGCAAACACCGCCGCAAAGAACAGCCTGCTCACCGAAGAGGTCTGTCTCGGTCTCGGTTCTGAAGGTAGTCTCAAGAACACCTGCTCTTGCTCCACCGATTCCAAGTGCATATGCAAGTGCAAGGTCAAGAGCCTTACCGGTTGCATCCTGCTCAACAGCTACAAGACAAGGAACTCCCTTACCAACCTGGTACTCTGAACGTACGGTGTGTCCGGGTCCCTTAGGAGCGATCATGGTAACATCAACATCCTTGGGAGGCTTAATGCATCCGAAGTGGATATTGAAACCGTGAGCAAACATAAGCATATTTCCGGCCTCAAGATTGGGCTCGATGTCGTTCTTGTAAAGATCAGCCTGCTTCTCATCATTAATGAGGATCATGATGATATCAGCTTTCTTTGCTGCCTCAGCTGCGGTATATACTTCAAATCCCTGTTTTACAGCCTTATCCCAGCTCTTAGATCCCTGATAAAGACCAATAATGACATGGCAACCTGAATCCTTAAGATTTAACGCATGTGCGTGTCCCTGGCTGCCGTAACCAATAATCGCGATGGTCTTATCCTCCAGCATTGAAAGGTTACAATCCTTCTGATAAAAAATTCTTGCCATTTTCTATTTCCTCCATTTGGCTTTATTTTCTAAAAGCTTTCTGTATTTGATATCATCAAAAGCACAAAGCAATTATAAACATTGGTTAGGGTAAATAAGTAACGTTCTCGATACCTCTTGAAAGTCCCGCAAGACCTGTTCTTGCAAGCTCAAGGATCTCATGTCCTTCAAGAAGGTCAAGGAACTTATCGATCTTTTCAATGCCACCGGTGATCTCGATGATAAGACTTTCGGGAGCAACGTCAACGATCTTTCCACGGAAAATATCGGTGATGGCTATGATGCTGGGTCTTTCTTCCGGAGCGCATCTAACCTTTACAAGAGCAAGTTCTCTATATACGCTTTCGTCGGGCTTTAACTCTTTTACGTCCTTGATCTCAATAAGCTTTGCAACCTGTTTTTCGATCTGCTCAAGAACTTCATCATCACCGCTGGTTACAATAGTGATCCTGGTATATCTTGAATCCGCAGTCACACCTGCAGTGATGGATTCAATATTATATCCTCGTCTGGAAAATAAACCTGATATACGGCTGAGAACGCCGCTCGTATTGTTAGCAAGAAGCTGAAATACCTTTGTTTTCATTGATCTGCCTCACAAATCTTTAAAATCTTTAGTAAACTTTAGCACGTTAAAGTCCTAATGTCAACCATCATTCTCTATACATTTTGAGAGTGAAAGGGTTCCTGTTCGTGCTATTTCAACAATACTTATTGACTTAAACATGTTGATAAGAAGCTGTATCTTCTCCGGGGTATCACAGATCTGGATCATCATATAGTGAAGTGACATATCAACGATATCAGCCTTCATGACTTCGCACATCTCCATGATCTCCGCGCGGTTTGATTTATTGTATTTTACTTTCATGAGCATCAATTCTCTTGAAACGCACTGATACTCGTTAAAGGTCTTTACCTTGATAACATCCAGCTTTTTGTTGAGCTGCTTTTCAATCTGCTCAAGAGTTCTCTCATCACCGCTTGAAACGATGGTCATGGATGAAACATCGGGGTCGTCGGTCTCACCAACGGCAAGGGAATCGATGTTAAAGCTTCTTCTTGCGAAAAGTCCGCTTATCTTGCTCAGTGCGCCGGATCTGTTTTCAACTGTTACCGAATATATTCTCTTAGCTTTCATATACAAAGCCCTCGCTTATTTACTGTTTAACAAGATCCAGGGGATCGATCATTACCTCAAGAAGACAATTGTTCTTATCCTTAAGGAATTTATCAATGACCTTATCCATGCCGGTATTGTTGTTAAGTCTTAAATAATCAAAGTCATACGCAGCAACAAGCTTCTCAAGATCGGGACTTCCGTCAAGAGATACCATGGAGTAATTATCCTTATAAGAATAATGCTGGTACTCTCTTACCATTCCAAGATAAGAATTGTTAAATACGATTATCTTGGCCTGAACGCCGTGCTGCCTGAATGTGGCAAGTTCCATCATTGACATCTGGAATGAACCATCTCCGCAAACAGCAACAACCTGTCTCTTAGGTGCTGCAAGCTTTGCCCCGAGAGCAGCAGGAATTGAGTAACCCATGGTTCCCATACCGCCGGATGTTAAAAACTTACCGTTCTTGATCTTGGCAAAAGCACATGAGAAGATCTGGTTCTGACCTACATCTGCAATATATACTGCATCATCATCCAGCTTTTCAGTAAGCTTTCCGATGAACTTCTCGGGATCAACGTAAGCCTTATCTGGATTTCGTACAGACTTATAATCTGTCTTTATCTTCCTTAGATCTCTAAGCCATTTATCAAATTTGGTATCCAGTTCTTCCTGTAAAAGATCTTCAAAAATAGCTTTGCAGTCACCTACAAGAGGGATTGATGAAACAGCATTCTTTCCGATCTCTGCGGGATCCACATCAATATGGATAAGTACCTTATCTTTTGTAATAAGATCAGGCTGGCTGATGGCTCTGTCTGCAACTCTCGCACCAACCATCATTACAACATCGGCCTCGTTCATAGCCTTGTTGGCATAGGGCTTTCCGTTGTTACCAACCATGCCGAAGTATAAAGGATGATCCGTGGGAACGGTTCCGATTCCCATCATGGTACTAACCATTGGAATCTTATGATCCTCTGCAAACTTCAATACTTCTTTTTCGGCACATCCAAGCTGAACACCGCCACCGATACACATAATGGGCCTTGAAGACTTTGAAAGTTCTTTGATCACTTTCTTTATTTGAGCAGTATTACCTTTAACGGTAGGCTTGTATGTTCTAAGGTTAACGGATTCGGGATATTTAAAGCTCTTAACAGGTGCATTCTGTATATCTATAGGCACGTCTATAAGAACAGGACCCTTTCTTCCTGTATTGGCAATATGAAAAGCTTCCTTAAAAATTCGCGGAAGGTCTTCCACTTTTTTAACAAGATAGCTATACTTAACAAAGGACTCTACCGCACCGGTAATGTCTGCCTCCTGGAACACATCACTTCCGATAAGGTCTGACTTAACCTGGCCGGTAATTACTACAAGAGGTATGGAATCGGCATAAGCAGTTGCTATTCCCGTAATAATGTTGGTGGCGCCGGGGCCTGAAGTAACGGCACAAACTCCGGGTTTTCCGGTCAATCTTGCCACTCCGCTGGCCGCATGTGCTGCATTTTGCTCAGTTCTGACAAGTATGGTCTTGATATCTGATTCAAGAATACTGTTATAAAAAGGGCAAATGGCAACACCGGGATATCCGAAAACGTATTTTACGCTCTCTTCTTCCAGACATTTAATTATGGCATCAGCACCAATCATAGCATACCTCCATAAAAGGCTTTTTTATCTAAGCACAGATTATAGCACAGTTTCAAAGGGATATAAAAGTACTGCGTTTATCCAAAAAGCCGTTTTTTGATTGACTTTATTTAATCTATCCTAATGTGGTATATTAATGTAAGTATATTATAAATTTAAAAGGAAATACAGAGATGAAATTCAAAAAACTTGTTGCAAACACTTTAATAACTGCATTTGCAGTAACACTTACGGCATGTGGCGCAAAAAAAGACAATAGCGCCGAGCTTGCCGAATTTAGAAATAATATAGATTCATTTTGCGAAACTATAAGCACCATCGACAGTAACATCAATTCTTTAGAGACTATCGAAAATTCCAATGAACTCTTAAGCTACTTAGATCAGCTTAAAGTATCCTTTGATGATTTCGCAGAAATGGATTTCCCTTCAGATTACGATTATCTTGAAGGTGTTGCAGATGAAGCAGGCAGTTATATGGACACCGCAGTTTTATCCTACCACGAAGCTTTCGAAAAGTGCGAAACCTCCGAAAGCTTCGAAGCTAAATATGATTATGCTACAGAAAACTACTCAAGAGCATATAAAAGAGTAAAGGTCATCATGTCCTTCCTTAACGGTGAAAAGAGCGAGGACGCGACTTACGAGGAAGTATCTGAGTAAGAATAATTGATAATACAGTTATCAAAACAATGGCTCCGATCAAGAATGCACCAACAAATATTCCGGAATCAACAAAAAGCTCTTCCGGGCACAGAAAGATAAGGTTATCTACCGCCGGATCAAGAAGCCAGTTACTGTTGTTAAAGAATATATGATGGCAGAAAACGATCAACCAATCAAGATCTACATTTGCAGCAATGACTACAGCTGCCGCAAATAAGATTAATAGACCATCAGCGATGAGGACACCGTTTCTAAACTCCCTCATCGCTTTATTTATGCCTAAATATGCCATAAAATGAAACATAGTAAAAACACTTAGTACAAACAAATCTCTCATGGTCGTAATAATGACCCGAACATCGACCATGTGAGAAATATCCGTTTCGTCATAGAAATCATTCTCTTTTCCTCTCACAGATACTCTTATCTGAAGAGACTCTTCTTTTCCGTGAACATATTTAACGAGTCTGTCTGTTACAAGATACAGGTCGTCATCTGTCATGGAAAGCTGCTCTGCTACGGCGTATTTATCATACTTTTTCATTAAGAAATCCGTATTAAATACGCCGAATACAATCAGCCCATCAAAGATGATGAAAAAGATCAAAAGAGTTGTAATAGTAGCTATTAGTGTTTTTACTGCCTTCATAAATGCTCCATGCTATTGCACGTTATTTAAAACCGTATTGAAATCAGTACCTTTACCGGCAATATGCACATCAAAAGTCTCGTTATTAAGGTTGTCCTTATACATAGTAGAATGAGGATAACAAAAAATACTTTCGACAGCATTGTCAGAAATAAGTTCTTTCTTTCCGAACGCCCCAACAGAATAAAGGAAATAGGTTCCGTCATCAGAATCATTCGACATATAAAGAAGCTTATTATCATAAGTCACATTAAAAACATATACATCATCAGCTATCTTCTTAGGTTTACCCTTTGGTGTACATGAAAACAACGTTCCCTCTGAGTTTGTAAAATATACTTTCTTTCCGTTGGGAGCAGCTACGATCCTGAATACATCATCAGCCAATTTAACTGCAGTAGTATCGGTACCGAGTTTCTTAGCATATAAAGCAAGATCGTCGGTAGTGTAATATACATACTTGAGTTTTTTATCAATATCAAAATCAATATAATTATTAACTACTTTTTCACAATTTAAAGAATCATCAATGTAAACGATATCCTCTAAAAACAAGCAATAACAAGCCCTAAAGTCCTTAACATTCGACAAGCCGATCCATGACTGGTTTTCTCTTAATGTCATGAATGCATCATTGGCAAAAACTTTTAAGGGATAGAAATCAAGATGGGATTTTTCTTTTAAAAGTACTTTTTCTCCGCCATTTTCAGATAAATACATATCTGAATCAGAGCAAAAAACAATCTGAGTACAATCACGGTTAAACACAAAGGAAGAAGCTGTATTAGTAGCCAATTTATTTGAGTTGTATTTCTTGTCCGTTACATAAATAGCCTGCTTGCCGGAGTCATAGTAATAAATGTATTTGGCATTATCAGTAAGTGCCACCGGTTCTACATCCCTAGCAAGTTTATATGCCTTTTTTCCGGTGTATACATAAAGGAATTTATCACCATCTTCATCAACATTATATGCAACAGACTTTCCGGAAGGCGAAATGACAGGGCTTCCGTCTACTCCCGAGGCAATCTTCCTAATGCCGGCATTCTTTGTATTAAACAAATACAGATCATGATCTGTATCTGTAAATACAACAGTGCTTCCATCAAAGCAGAAAGAGAAATAATCATATTCTTCCGTAACCAGTCTTAAATTCAGCTTAGAATCAGCTATATAAAGAGAATCGCCACATGTTAACAATTCCTGAGTTCCATTTGAGCTACTTTGCTCAGCAACAGCACATCCATGAAGGGTATCGGATAATATTTCTCCGTTATACACAATATAGGAAATGTTTTCATTAGTTGAATACCAGGTACTAAAAGCACCTGTAACCTTATCTTTTCCACCAAAGATCCTGGGGAAAGCAATTATTCCGGCTAAAACAAGGCAGGCAACAAGAATGATACCGGCAATTATCATTACGAAAAGGCGTTTATTCTTTTTAGGCTTATCCTTTTTAGAACTATCCTTTTTATCTTCTTCTACAGTCTCATTTTTAACCTTTTCTGCTTTCTCTTCGAAACCATCTTCCCCATTGATCTCGGCCACAACTTCGTCAGCAGCTTCCTCATTAACTTCTTCAAAAGAAACAGCAGGGATCAGTTCTGTAGACTCTGATTCATTTCTTGTTTCATTCTCTTCAAATGACATATCTAATCCTCCTCACTCATTTCGGATGCGTTAATTTTCAGATGATTTCTTAGCATCCTCTTTCTTTTTCCCGGGTGTAAACATTTTTTCCATGAAATTCTTTTCAGTAGGGCAAACAAGACAATAGATTCCCAAAGGAACTACGATCATACTGACATACTGAGATGTGGAGAAAGGCCCCCACAAGCCTCTTACTGTATCGCCACGGTAAAACTCAAGTATGAATCTAAGGATTCCGTATAGTACGAAATATAAACCGGTGGACTTATAATAATCATTTTTATTCTTCTGAACAGCAATAAAAATATTAAGGATAACAAAGATAACCAAAAGGCCCACTGTTTCAATAAGCTGAACCGGGAAACAATAAGCACCGATCCTTGCATTGTAGATACCGGAATGAGCAAAATAATCATGTGTTCCAAGAACATAGGTACCTGTTGCAGTATCGAAAGTACCTGCATGCTGACCAACCACGCCATAGCAGCATCCGCCTGCAGCACATCCAACTCTTCCGAAGGCATGGAATAAAGGCATGGTAACAATCGAGGTTCTAACCCAATTTCTTGTGTCTTCCTTGAAATACTTGGAATAAACCATCATTCCGATATAGATGCCAAACATTCCTCCATAGAAGACAATACCCATATTAAACATGGATAAGAATTTATGAAAATCAGTAAATAAATATTTAAACGCAGGAAGGTTCTGCTTTAATGAAACTATGTGGAAGAATACCGCAGCCGTTAATCCGCCAAAGGCTGAGGCATATATATAATAAAGAAATCTGTTGAAGAAATCTGAAGGGTCTTTTTCAATCTTATGAAGTATAAATAAATACAAGGTACCTGCCATTAATCCGATAAAAGCCAACGCACCGTATGAACTGAATAATTTTCCGAAAATGTGTAGATAAGGATACATGCAAATAATCTTTCTAATAATGTTTATCGAGAACTGATTGATATTGTAAAAAAGCCCCGGTACATATAAATGCACCAGGGCAAATTCTAACGATTTATAACTTAGTAGTAACCGTTAAGAAGGGCCTCAGCTCCACCTGCTGCTGCAGCAGTGCAGAGACAGATACCGCAGATAAGACCACCAACGATACCAAGGATAGAGAATACAAGACCGATGATGCTGGTAACCTTTGCAGCCTTGGTCATTCCGTTCTGTACGCCTTCTGCTTCGCACTTCTTCTGGAAGTTCATAGAAATGATAGAGCATACAAGTCCGCCGATAGCGAGGATACCATAGGTCTCCCATCCGTTAACGCCAAGTACGCATCCAACGATTCCAAGAACTAATGCAGTAACACTATTCTTCTTGCTCATTTTTCAATCTCCTTTGCAAAAATAATAATAAAAACAACATCTTGTATTTTAGCATAGGCGGCTATCAATATCAATGGTTTAGTATAAAAAAGTGCAAGAAAACTTAATATTATTTTAATAAATTTATAAAACTAGATCAATTTTCAGCCTTGGTTACTACTTCACCCTGCTTTTTATATATGGAATGCTCACGTACAACTCCTCTTACACTGCTAAGGGGATAGATATTTACATCTCTTCCGATCACGCTTCCGGGATTAAGGATGGATCCGCATCCGACTTCTACGTTATCTCCAAGCATAGCACCGAATTTCTTTAATCCTGTCTCGTACTTTTCTTCGCCCTTGACAACAACGAGTTTTTTATCGCTCTTAACGTTTGATGTAATAGACCCGGCTCCCATATGTGACTTAAAACCAAGGATACTGTCGCCTACATAATTGTAGTGAGGAACCTGAACCTTGTTAAAAAGAACCACATTCTTAAGCTCTGTTGAGTTACCTACAACTGCGCCCTTTCCAACGATAGCGCTTCCTCTGACGAATGCACAATGTCTGACTTCAGCTTCCTCGTCGATAATAAGAGGACCGTTTAATGAAGCTGTAGGAGCTACCTTTGCGCTCTTTGCAACCCAGATATCTTCTCCTCTTTTCTCGAACTTGTCAGGAGGAAGGGTTTCTCCCAATTTAAGAATGAAATCCCTTATCTCAGGAAGAACTTCCCAAGGATACTCCTTTCCTTCAAAAAGCTCAGCTGCGATGGTCTCGTTTAAATCATATAAATCTTTGATCTTGATCTTATCCATAATATGCCTCTTATAACTTACTTTTTAGTTTTCTTTTTGCTTTCTTCTTTATAATATCCTCTGACTCTGTCGATACAATGAAGGATATAGTCCTGATTATACATCCCCTTTACCGCATTGGTCCACTTTGTGACATAATCGGAAAGTTTCTGCATATATTCATCGGACGGGATCTCTTTTGCGGCAACTCCCGTTAAGCCCTTTTCCCAGCTTGCTGTAAGTGAAGGATTAAGAAGAGATTTAATTGAATTATCAACAACGTCATAAATCGCCTCGCCGAGAAGCGTCGGTGTTAATACCTGAGTCTTGGCATTAAGATTTATGTATTCGTTGGTCTGAAGTTTCTTAAGGATCTCTGCTCTTGTAGCACTGGTTCCGATACCGCTTCCCTTAATCTGAGATCTAAGCTCATCATCCTCAATGAACTGTCCGGCATTTTCCATGGTAAGAATCATGGAACCGGAGGTATAACGCTTAGGCGGAGAAGTTTCTCCCTCCTTAATCTCATAAGAATTAACAGTTAAAGAAGTTCCTTCCTTCGCCTTTTTAAGTTCATCCAAAAGTCCTGTATCAGATGTTTCCTGTTCTTCATTCTCAGATGAATCACCATCGGCATTTTCATCCTCAGGCTTCTTTGCATCATCCTTTTTAGTCGATGCATTTGAAGCATCATTGGAAGTATCCTTCTTAAACGAAAATTCGGTTACTTTCAAGAAGCCTTCGTTTTCGAGAACCTTAAAGTTGGCGAAGAATCTCTCACCTGCAATCTTGGATGTAACAGCAAACTTCCTGTAAACTGCAGCAGGATAAAAGATAGCCAAGAGCCTTCTTACAATCATCTCATAAACCTTAGCCGATGTAGGATTAAGGGAATTAAGGTTTCCAAGTCCCTGTCCTGTAGGAATGATTGCATAGTGGTCCGTAATCTGTTTATCATTGACGTATCTGGTCTTTTCAAGGCCTTTATACATCTCTTTTTCAAGAATCTCAGCAGCAAAAGATGCACAGATTCCATATCCCTTTAATCCGCTTAAATTCTTTGTAATTTCCTTTGCAACAGCGGTTGATAAAACACGGGCATCAGTACGAGGATATGTGGTGAGTTTCTTTTCGTAAAGCTCCTGAGCAATCTGAAGAGTCTGATCGGGACTGATCTTAAAATACTTGGAGCAATCGTTCTGGAGCTCCGCAAGGTTATACAAAAGCGGAGGATTCTTGGTTTCTTTTTTATTAGTTACGGATTCAATGACGCAAGGCCTCATTTCCTCCGCACCTGTTTCGGGATTAACACAAGGCTTTGAAAGGGCTGCTATCAAGGCTTCAGCATCCTGTTTTGTCTTAAATCCGTTTTCCTTATAAAGCTTAGGTGATTGATAGAAATGTGACCCTTCTACCGCTCTCCACTCGCCGGTAAACTCGTGACCGTTAATTGAGAACTTACCAAGAATTCTGTAAAAAGGCGTTTTTGTAAAAGCTCTGATTTCACGTTCTCTGCTGACTATAATTCCAAGGACACATGTCATTACGCGTCCTACAGCAATAACGCTCTTATCTCGTTTTAAGTAATCCCTAATCTTATAACCATACTTAAGAGAAAGCGCGCGGGTAAAGTTAATACCCATAAGGTAATCTTCTTTTGCTCGAAGATAAGCAGCATCAGAAAGAGCATCATATTCTGTCCAGTCCTTTGCCTCTCTGATTCCTCTTAAAATCTCTTCCTCCGTCTGGGAGTCTATCCATACTCTGCGTCTTTCCTTGTCATGAACACCGGCCATTCTATCAACAAGACGATAAATATATTCTCCTTCACGTCCCGAGTCGGTGCAGATATAGATACGTTCAACATCTTCTCTGTTTAAAAGACCTTTAACAACAGTAAACTGTTTCGAAGCAGAATCGATCACTTCGTACTTAAACTCATCGGGAATAAAAGGAATGGTGGATAAAGACCATTTCTTTAAATTCTCGTCGTACTCCTCCGGATAGCTCATTGTAACAAGATGACCTACACACCATGTAACTACATAATGGTCACTCTCAAGATAACCATCGGATTTTCTCATATTCTCTTTTAATGCGTTGGCGAATTCCCTTGCTACAGAGGGTTTCTCCGCAATAAAAAGCTGTTTTCCCAATTTACATTCCCTTAGATTAAAAAACGCAACGGCTTTAAATTATGCCTTTGCGTTTTTAGTTTAGTTTATTTAAAGATGATATTAAGCATTTGCCTTGGCGTTTGTTTCCAAGATTTCGATAATTTCGGCAGCAGGCAAAGGCTTTCCAAGAAGGAATCCCTGAATAACATTACAACCCTTGTCATTAAGGTAATTGTACTGATTCTCGCTTTCAACGCCTTCTGCGATTGACTCAAAGCCCATGTCATGTGACATATTAAGGATTGAATCCAGAATAATACGTGTTGAATTGTCATGAAGCACTGAATCCACGAAAGTCTTATCAATCTTAAGAGTATCAATAGGGAACTTCATCAAATATGAAAGTGATGAATATCCGGTACCGAAGTCATCAAGAGAAATCTTGATTCCAAAGTCTCTTAAGATCTTAAGCTTCTTGGTGACAAGCTCAAAATCATCAATAAGAATACTCTCGGTAATCTCAAGCTCAATGTTTTTAGGATCAACATCATACTTCTTGATAACTGCCATTACATTATCCACAAAGTCTTCACGCTTGTACTGAACAGCTGAAATATTGATGGACATGGTGAAGTCAAAATTGTATTTCTCTCTCCACTCGGAATACTGTCTGACAGCCTTATCAAGAACATAATTTCCGATAGGAATGATCGAACCGTTCTTCTCGGCAATAGGGATAAACTCAGAAGGTGAAATAAATCCCTTCTCATCATCCTTCCATCTGATAAGTGCTTCAAAGCCACGCAGTGTCTGTGAGTTTGCGTGATACTGAGGCTGGAAATATACTTCAAACTTATGGTTTACAACGGCGTCTGAAAGCTTGTTTTCAAGATTTACATTGCTCATGAAATCTTCAAGCATTTTTGAATCAAAGTAAAGCACCTGATTGTTTCCAAGGGTCTTTGCTTTGAACATTGCGATATCACCGCAACCAACAAGTTCCTGTGCTGCCTGTCCCGCATCGGGGAATTCAGCAACGGAAAAACTTACTGAAACATTGACTTCCTGACCGCTGTGCATCTTAAAAGGCTCTTTAAGACGGGTTCTGATGGTGTCAATAAAGTGGGATGACTCATAATCACCATAGGGATTATAAATTCCGAGAGCAAAAATATCGTTTGATACATGGCTCACAAGAACTCTGTCATCCTGAAGTTCTTTTAAGTATGAGCCAAACTGCTGAAGGAATTCATCACCGATGATCATACCAAGTCCGTCGTTGACCTTCTTGAAATCATCAATGTCAATGGTTATCAAAGCAACCTTATCACCCTTTTCCTTAGCGTCAGCGATAAAACCATCCAAAAGAGTGATAAAGTAGTTTCTGTTGTAAATGCCTGTAAGGGAATCATAATAAGCCATGTAAAGAAGTTCTTCACTTCTCGACATATCCCTTGAGATATCAATGATCTTAACAACCTTGTCTGTAAGCTTTCCATTGTCGTAGATCTTGGTGCAGATGATCCTAAACCATCTTTTACCAACGGAGTCCATTGTATCAACAGCCTCTTCCTTGGTGGAAAAATTCTCCGAAAAGAACACTTCTCTTACACGGCTCTCTTTATTCGATTCAAAGCAACCGAAAAATCTTTCCACATCGGAACGATCTTCGATATCAAACCCAAATACTTTTTTGAAAGAGCCCATTGAAAGATACTGGTCTTTTTCATAAGAGTAATAAATAAATGAAAGTGAAGCCTGTTCGACTATCAGCCTGTACATTCTTTCGCTCTCACTTATTTTTTTGTTCATAGCTTTAACAAGATCAAGCTGGTACTGCAAATCGGACATTAATACATACTCCGGGTAACTAAGATTAGCGAATTATTTCTTTGTGATGTAACCCTGAGCCTTAAGAAGCTCTGCACAAAGTACCGCTCCGCCGGCGGCTCCTCTAACGGTATTGTGCGAAAGACCTACAAATTTCCAATCATAAATACTATCTTCACGAAGTCTTCCTACACTGATGCCCATTCCGTTCTCATAGTCAACATCAAGAGTAACCTGAGGTCTATTATCCTCTTCCATATAACGGATAAACTGCTTAGGTGCACTGGGAAGCTTAAGCTCCTGAGGTGCTCCGGAGAAGCTCTCCATCTTTTCGATGAGTTGCTCCTTGGTGGGCTTTTTATTAAACTTAACAAATACTGCTGCGGTGTGGCCGTTAAGAACGGGAACACGAATGCACTGGCTGGTGATCTTGGGAGAAGTAGCGGGCTCAATTACGCCATTCTTGATCTCGCCCCAGATTCTAAGGGGCTCCTTCTCACTCTTTTCTTCCTCACCACCAATGTAAGGAATGATGTTTCCTTCCATCTCGGGCCAGTCCTTAAAGGTCTTACCTGCGCCTGAAATAGCCTGGTAGGTAGTAACCACAACCTCTGTAGGCTCAAACTCCTTCCATGCGGTAAGAACGGGAGCATAGCTCTGAATTGAACAGTTGGGCTTAACAGCAACAAATCCTCTTGTGGTTCCTAGACGCTTTTTCTGGAACTCAATAACCTTCATATGATCTGCGTTGATCTCGGGAACTACCATGGGAACATCGGGAGTCCAACGATGAGCGCTGTTATTTGAAACAACAGGAGTCTCGGTCTTAGCGTAAGCTTCTTCGATAGCCTTGATCTCTTCTTTTGTCATGTCAACTGCGCTAAAAACAAAATCAACTTCGGAAGCAACCTTCTCAACTTCGGTTACGTCCTTAACAATAAGCTTTTTAACTGCTTCGGGCATGGGGGTGGTCATTTTCCATCTTCCGCCAACTGCCTCTTCATATGTCTTTCCTGCACTTCGTGGGCTGGCTGCCACTGAAACAACCTCAAACCAGGGATGATTCTCGAGAAGAGAAATAAATCTCTGACCTACCATACCGGTTGCACCTAAGATGCCGACTCTTAACTTATCGCTCATTTTTTCGTCCTCCTGAAACTGTTTTATCTCATAAAAATGGATACAAAATAAATGATCAAAGGGCTTTATTATTCTTTAAATAATCTTCGCACTCGGCTAAATACTCTTTCATAACAGCCTTGCCGGGAGCTCCCTTTGTAAGTCTCTTCTCAACGCAGGTTTCAAGTGAAACCGCTTCATATATGTCTTTATCGAACTTTGGACATATATTCTTTAGCTCTTCGAGAGACATTTCTTCAATGGATTTATTTTTATCAATGCATGCAAGAACAAGTTCTCCGATAATGCGGTGAGCATCCCTGAAAGCAACGCCCTTTCCAACAAGATAATCGGCTGCGTCTGTTGCATTGGTAAAGCCGTTCATTGCGCTCTTAGCCATATTTCCGGAATTAAACTTCATTGTAGATATCATTCCGGTGAACAAATGGATGCATTTATCTGCGTTATCCATTGCATCAAAAGCCACTTCCTTGTCTTCCTGCATATCTTTGTTATAAGCAAGAGGAAGACCCTTCATCGTGGTAAGGAGCGACATTAAACTACCATATACTCGTCCTGTCTTGCCGCGCACAAGCTCAGCAATATCAGGATTCTTTTTCTGAGGCATAATACTGCTACCCGTGGAAAAAGCATCATCGATCTCAACGAATCTGTATTCGTTTGTATTCCAGATAATGATCTCTTCACAAAATCTGGAAAGATGCATCATGACAGTAGAAAGAGTAAAGAGATACTCTAAGACGTAATCTCTATCCGAAACTGAATCTATACTGTTTCTGGTCGGACGATCAAAAGAAAGTTCCGACGCAGTAAACTCACGGTCTAAGGGATAAGTGGTTCCCGCAAGAGCTCCCGCTCCCAAAGGGCACTCATTCATTCTGACAAATAAGTCGTGCAGTCTGCCTCTGTCTCTCCGGAACATTTCAAAATATGCTCCGTAGTGATGAGCCAAAGTGATGGGCTGAGCCTTCTGAAGGTGGGTAAATCCGGGCATATAGGTGTCAAGATTAGCCTTCATGGTATCAAGGATGCTTGAAAGAAGGGCTTCAAGAAGACGGTCCGTTCCCTTTACTCTTTCCCTGGTATAAAGTCTCATATCCAGAGCAACCTGATCGTTGCGGCTTCTGCCGGTGTGAAGTTTTTTGCCGGGCTCACCGATGCGCTCGGTAAGTACTGCCTCCACAAAACTGTGGACATCTTCATATTCGGAGGTGATCTCTATCTTGCCTGCTTTAAGATCTGACTCAATACTATCAAGGCCGGAAAGGATGGCATCCAAATCCGACTTTTCGATGATTCCCTGTTTTGCAAGCATTTTTACATGAGCTCTGCTACCGGCAAGGTCAACATTAATAAGCCTTTTATCAAAGCTTATTGATGCGTTGAAGTCATAGACTTCCTGATCTGTTTTGTCCTTAAAACGACCGCCCCATAACTGAGCCATAGGATTTCCTCCTGAAAAGTAATATATTCTGTAAATGCGGAAGGAACTTGTTGTTGGTTGTGCAAGTTCACTCCCGCATCTTCGAATAAATCAAAGCTGAAAAAGGGACTCGAACCCTCGACCCCTTCATTACGAGTGAAGTGCTCTACCGACTGAGCTATTTCAGCAACAAGTGAAATTATAAACATTAATGATTTATTTTACAAGTAAAAATTTTATTGCTTACTTCACTCCTTCTCCTCTTTGATATGCACATCAAGCTGGTTAAAGGGAATGGATATGCCGTTCATATCAAAGCTCTTCTTTATCGCTTCCGTAAAGTACCATTTTGCCTCGAAATAATCTTCATTCTTTACAAAAGCCCT
>JAEEOO010000035.1 GCA_016284315.1 Lachnospiraceae bacterium
ACATAGTACTGGAAAGGACAGGTCATCGGGCGGAGTGCCATAACTTCCTTGCCGTCCTTTGTGCCTTCACTTTCTTTATTTAATATGAACATACCGTCCATGTAGTGATCCCAGTGACCGGATATCTTATACAGGTCAGACTTTGCCATAAGAGGTGTACGTGTACGTACATAACCCCACTCATTGTCCTCTAAGTCTTCTATCCAGCGCTGTAAGATCTGGATCATCTTTGTGCCCTTAGGTGTAAAGAGCGGAAGTCCCTGACCGATAACGTCCACTGTTGTGAACAGCTTCATCTCTCGGCCTAATCTGTTATGATCACGGAGCTTAATATCCTCTAAGTGAGCTAAGTAAGCATCCATATCTGCGTTCTTTGTAAATGCTGTACCATAGATACGGGTAAGCATCTTGTTTTTCTCGTTTCCTCTCCAGTAAGCGCCTGATGAAGAAATAAGCTTTACTGCCTTTAAGTATTTTGTACTCATAAGGTGAGGGCCGGCACAGAGATCTACGAATCCACCCTGATCATAGAAGGATATCTCAGCATCCTCAGGGAGATCATTGATCAGCTCTACCTTGTAAGGCTCACCCTTCTCCTCCATGAACTTGACTGCTTCATCTCTCTTAAGAGTAAATCTGGTAAGCTCATGGCCTTCCTTTATTATCTTCTTTATCTCTGCCTCTAATTTATCAAGGTCATCCCTTGTGAAAGGAGGTGTATCGAAATCATAGTAGAAGCCTTCATCGATAGAGGGTCCGATAGCACATTTTGCATCCGGATACAGACGCTTTACTGCTTCTGCAAGTACATGGCTCGCTGTATGGCGGTATGCCTTTTTACCCTCCTCATCGTTGAATGTGAGTATTGAGAGCTCACAGTCACTGTCAATAACAGTTCTTAAATCAACTACCTTGCCGTTTACTTCTCCTGCACAGGCGTTTCTGCCCAAGCCTTCACTGATATCATTTGCTATGTCGATGACTGACATTGCACTTGCGTATTCCTTTACGGAACCGTCTTTTAATGTGATCTTCATTCTTCTGCCTCCATTACTGATTTCTTTTTCTTTGTTTGCAGTCTCATCTATGGATTGATATGTAAAAATCCCTTCCGAAACTGTATGTTCCGAAAGGGACGAATAATCAATATCCGCGGTTCCACCCTTATTGGATAAACCCCTGCAGCCTAATAGGCTACATTCTTCATTAGATGATAACGGGATCACCGGACCCGATTAAGGGCCGCTCGGGGATGGTTTTCAATATTTTCGTTCTAAAGCCTTTCCAGCTGCCGGCTTCTCTCTGTAGAATACCCGATACCTACTTTTCCCTTCAACACGTTGCAACTATTTTAGCATTTTTTTTCGTAAAGTCAAGTAAAAGTTACATTTTTTACGATTTTTCTTGCATTTTTGAGCAAAAGAGTGTATTTTATTCGGAAAGGAGTCGTATTATACGGATAATTTATTTATGATATTTTTTAGAAATCACAACCGGGTTATACCGATACTTTTTTTTACATTATTTTTTCTTACGGCCTGCAGTTCAGGGAAATCACCTGCCGGGCCCAAAGAAATGCCTACACCGGATGCAAATGTGACGCCCATGCCCACTACAGGCCCCACCGTTACAGTAGAACCGGCTATCGTTAAAAGTACAGAATATAATATCTCTGATGCAGACAGCAGCACCATAGAAGATGCTGATGATCTGATCGTGACCGAGCCCGTACCGGATTTACCGGCCGCCAAGGTCGTGGTCCTCGATCCGGGACACGGTGGGAAATTTACCGGTGCTATTTATTTTGGCAGGCAGGAAAAGGACATGACATTGCAGGTGGCTAATTATATAAGAGATTATCTTACTGCTAATTATGAAGATATCGAGGTGTATTTAACCCGCGAGACAGATATCGCGCTTGACCCCGATATCAAGATTGAGCTGGAGCAAAGAGCCGTAATAGCCAAAGAACATAATGCTGATTTCTTTATCAGCCTGCATTTTAACGCTTCCGAAGATCACGCTTTACACGGAGCTACGGTTTACGCTTCATTTAGGGATAATGTAGGAGAGGCCAGTCAGGGGATCGCTGCTTCCATACTTAAGGAGTTGGTAGCTCTGGGGCTAAAGGAC
>JAEEOO010000036.1 GCA_016284315.1 Lachnospiraceae bacterium
AGAGAATAATGGCAAGAACAATTCCACTCAAAAAAATACACCTGCCCGTCAGGGCAAGTGTATTGAAAACGAAATTAACAAAACTTACTTAGTCTCATTCCATTCATTATATATTTTTTCAAACTCGGCAACGCTGATATTCAGCCTTCCCGCTGCAATATCAGAGGTAAGAATGCCCTCTTTTACAAGACCAAATAATTCAAAGGTTTTTCCCTCGTTACGCCCTTCTTTGAGCCCTTCTTTGAGTCCTTCTTCGCGTCCCTCCATCCTTTGGAGGTAACCATAACTTTCCGTAGCTTCTTCTTGGGTAAGTAAAGTAAACATTATGTTCTCTACCTCCTTCCTGTGTTGCATCAGATACTCTGCAAGATCGTCATTCTCAATACAAATCCGAATGGCTTCTTGAATTGCTTTCTTTTTATCATTATGCAACAAAAACTACTCTTTTACAAATCATCAATCGAACAAATTCTTAAGATTTCGCCTGAAAATTCTTAAATTGCAATCCAGGGGAATTTTCCTGCGCGGCATCCTTGTTATTATATGCCATATTTGATTCTATGCGGGCAATAATATCAAGCACTATTCACGCCTCGCTCACATACCCACGAAACTCTTTCTTCTCCTCCAGGGATGCGCCGCACAAAAGGAAATACTCGCTCTGGCTCTCAAATACAATCTTAAGATCATCGCCATCCTCTTGCGCTTCCAGTATATGCGGGAACTTTCTGTGCTCCTCAAAAAAACCGATAAGCGCATCGAAAACATCATCCGCATAATCCGACTCCAGGAGTTCTTTCTTCTGTTTGCTTCCGTTAACAAAATAAAGGATCATTGCTCTCCCCCGACAATTATCTGCTTACGAACTCCAATCATATTCGCAGCCATACCAACACAGCGCTCTCTATTTGCTTTTAAAGTATCAAGAAGATCCTCTATCACCTGCTTATCAGCTTCCGTCGCCGGCTCTGATTTCTGTTGCAAAAAGAAGGGATCTCTTACAATCTTTTTAACCATGAATTATTCCTTATCACTTTTTTATTCTCTTATACAAATCCATCACCATTTCAGTTTTATAGTTTCAACAAGCTCCAGATCAGCGGGAAGCCAATCAACTTCATCAAGCTGTGATTTCTTCAACCACTTAGCAGCTTCGTGCTCCTTGAGAACTAAATCACCCGAAACAATTTCACACCAAAAGCAATCCATCGATAAATGAAAAGTCGGATAATCATATTCGATAGTTTTAATCAAATTACCAACGGTTATTTCTGTATCAAGTTCTTCTTTGATCTCTCGCACTAATGCCTGCTGAGGAGTTTCTCCCTCTTCAATTTTTCCTCCGGGAAATTCCCATCCATCCTTATAATCTCCATATCCACGTTGAGTGGAAAAGATCATTTCTTCGCCGGATTTATCTTTTGATTTAATCACTGCCGCAACCACACGTACTGTTTTCATGTCAGATAACAACTCCTCCCCGACCAATGATCATATCTTAATCTCCACCTTGATCTGCGGGTTAACAAGTTTCTTAAACGCTTCGCCGTCTTCAGCATTTCCCACAATGCTTCCGTAGTGAGTCGGGATCGCAAGCTCCGGCTTTATGGTGTTCACAAGCTCTGCAGCTTTCTTTGCATCCATCGTGTACGTTCCACCTACAGGAACAAGCGCAATGTCACACTTTACGGCTTTTGCTTCCTTCGTTTCATCGGTGTCGCCTGCGATGTACACGCGCTTTCCGCCAATCCTTATGACATACCCAACATTCTCACATGCCTTTGGATGAAAAGGCTTCAAAACATTGTAAGCAGCAATAGCCTCAACCTCCAGTCCGCTGACCTCACAAAAAGTTCCGGGCTTTACGGTAACAAATCTCTCGATAAAAGCCGCATCTGACTCCGCTTTCTTGCCCATCTTCTCAGGGCAAACAAGGACTGTTCCGGTTTTAGCTACCCTTGCAATATCCTCCGGTGAGAAATGATCATAATGATCATGTGTTACGAATACCACATCCGCATCATGACTCTCTGCTGTTATCCCAAATGGATCAACATAAATGACTAGCTTGCCATCGGTTATCTTTATACTACTATGTGTGTTTATTGCTATATCCAAATTTGACATTGCGTCTGTCCCCTCCTCTTTCAAATATAAGCTCATATACCTGTATTTAAAAGTTCAACGTAGAACTTTTACATAACAATCTCAAATCCCCGCTCATCAGGGACCACATCGATCCGCTTTACTTCCATATCGTCGATCTCGACATACCTTCCGCCGCAGATCGTTTCAAACGCCTTATCAATCGCCTCTTCAGAGCCCTGCATCTCCATGGACACACTACCGTCGGGATTATTCCGCACCCATCCGGTCACACGGTACATGTTCGCCGCATTGTACGCCCGGTACCTAAATCCCACGCCCTGAACATATCCTTTAACTGTTATAGCTTTCCTAACCATATCACTCCCTGCCGCCTATCCCATAATAAAGCTTCCCAGCATCTTTGCAACCTGCTCGCCAAGATCCGCAGGAAATCCCAGCATCTCTATTTCATATACAAGATCATTTTTAGTTATCGTCCACTCTCTCATCATAATACCTTGTCAGGAATGGCCCCTTGACTCCGTCCCTAGTGGACAAGCGTGGACATTTAAAAAATACACCTGCCCGTTAGGGCAAGTGTATTGAAAACGAAATTAACAAAACTTACTTAGTCTCATTCCATTCATTATATATTTTTTCAAACTCGGCAACGCTGATATTCAACCTTCCCGCAGCAATATCAGAGGTAAGGATGCCGTCTTTTACGAGGCTAAATAATTCATAAGCTTTTCCCTCGTTACGTCCTTCTTTGAGTCCTTCTTTGAGTCCTTCTTTGAGTCCTTCTTTGAGTCCTTCTTCGCGTCCCTCCATCCTTTGGAGGTAACCATAACTTTCCGTAGCTTCTTCTTGGGTAAGTAAAGTAAACATTATGTCCTCTACCTCCTTCCTGTGTTGCATCAGATACTCTGCAAGATCGTCATTCTCAATACAAATCCGAATGGCTTCTTGAATTGCTTTCTTTTTATCATTATGCAACAAAAACTGCTCTTTTACAACCACGCAAAAACTAATATACTGCCCGATTATGTCCCGTCTTCCCTTTTCAGCAAAGATGACTTTCGCCTGCAGGTCAATCAAAAATTCAGATGTTGAAAAGAACTCTTCCCTAAGCGATAAGATCTCAGGCTTATTCCCTTTTTCTCCCGTGTAAAGAACATATAACTCCGGCTTCGGAACTTCAATTTTAGAGTTGCTGTAAAGTTTTGCCTTTAATTCCGGGTTATTGAAAATATATTCATTGTACGTCTTCGCGAGGTACATAAAGATCCTCAGGATAATGTTCGGACTCCATGTACTCTGAGCCTCAATGAGAATCACAAGCTTTTTCCTTGCAAGGAACCCAAGATCATTATATATGCCATTGGTTATAATATTTTCAATCGTAACAAGATCAAGATCATCTATTGTGGCAGAAACATCTTCCGGATGCAGCGCCTGATATAACTGTATCAAATATTTCTTATCTTCTCTTCCGAAAAGATCCATAAAAACCGTGTTCTGAATATCACGTCTAACTTCATTCATAAAAACGTAAAACTAAAAGTCGACTTGTAAAACCCTCCGTACATAAATTTGAATAAGCTTGGTACCATAGAAATCTCATTCATAAATCCATTATAGAACGCTCGTTCGATTAATTCAATCGAACAAATTCTTAAGATTTCGCCCGGAAATGTCCCCCTGACTCCGTCCCCGGTACGCCATAATAAAAGCCTCCTCCATCTACCTTCAATAACCTCTCCTGGTGCCCTTTGCTTCATCAAGGCAGCACCATCAATCCAAATGTAAATATATCCTTCCATCTCTCCCAGAAATCAGAAGGCTTGTCAGCTTCCTGTTCAATTCCCATCTTACAAAGGCTGACAATGAGTGCAATGATGAAAGAAATGGATCCCCAAAGGATAACCACCACCAATAAAGCTAAAAGAATAAATAAATTTATAAATATCAGCATAAAAGCCTCCTTCCAATACCAAAACAAAGCCACTGTTTTTTCTACACCTAAATTATCTCACCCCAACTGTCCCATAAATGCCACTCAAAAAACAGCGATTTTACGCCGTTTGAGACGCATAATCGCTGTTTTCATCCAAATTTCAATATGTATTTACAACTCTTTCTTCTTACACTTCCCCAATAAACTCCTCTGTCTGCTGCATCACCTCATGAATACGCTCAGTATCCACCCCAACATTCCCGGTCTCTAATGAATGGTTGCATCTTGGATAAGAAAACAGCTTTATCCCAAGCTTATCAGCCTTTTCCTTGACCGCCTTCACATCTGACCAGGGATCTGAATCTCCGATAAAAGCCACAACCCTGTCTGCGGGGAATGAAAATGTTGCTTCAACCGGCGTATACCAAACCTGCTTTGCCTTTATCTCATGATCAGCTACATACTTCGCCATAGCGACCGTTCCGATGCTCTTGCCAATAAAAAGGACATCCTCATAATCCGAAAACGCGACATCTTTCAGCTGCTCTTTCGTCTGGGCATAAGCAAGCTCTGCAGCCTTCTGCATCATAGCCGCATCGCCCTTGATCTTCTGAGGCATATCACGATATTCAACATGTATTACGTCGTAGCCTGCCCCCTGTACAAGCTTCGATGAATAGTACAATAGCGGCTTATCCTTGTGGTAACCGATCCCCGGAAATATAACAGCCAACTTCTTACTCATTAGTAAAATAATTCCTCCAAAACGTTAAACGTTTAGCCATTAAACCTTGAAAAATCGTCATTTCTCTAACGCATTCTTTACAAAAGGAAACTTTTTAACTATCCCCTTATCCTTTTCCATCATACTTAGCAACCTGCTCGCTGCTCCGGAAGGATGATTGGTTCCTGCTTCCCATGCCTCGACAGTTTTATCCGAGACTCCCATATAACTTGCAAAGATCTTCTGGGACATTCCAAGAGCAGTCCTTATGGTTTTTACTTCATCCGCTTCAAAAACCCTAACAGGTTCAATTATCATCGTATTTCTTTTAAGCTTTTTGCCTTTCCCGGCTGAATCATCAAGTGCTTCATTCAGGCCGGTCATTATGCTGGAAAATACAGAATTATCACTCATTTCTATTTCCTCCCAAGATTCTTTTCGATAGCCTCAATCATTTTCTTTACTGCGTTACGCTCTTTCAAAATACGGATCCGTTATAGCCGATCCAATGATATCCTCCGGCTTTGAATCCGGGCGAATCCACTCATCAATCTTTTCCTCCGGCAATATGAGCGGCATCCTGTCATGGATAAAACGGATATCCTCCCCCGGCGCCCTCGTCAGGATCACAAAATACGGAAGATCACCGACTATCCGGTACAGTCCGCAAAGATAGGTCATGTCCTTACCCTTCGTCTGGAGGATATACTTGTCACCGGTCTTTTCCTTCCCGGTGGATGCGTCCTTCAGATGCTCCCACTCATAATAATATGTAGCTGGGATAATGCATCTTC
>JAEEOO010000037.1 GCA_016284315.1 Lachnospiraceae bacterium
GATAGATAAGAGCTGTACCCTCCTGAATTCCCAGCCTTTCTATGGCGTCCGTATCATCGGAGCACCAGATCTGAGGTCCGTAGTAAAGCATGCCGGGATCAAATCTCGCGCCGCCTCCGGAGCAATTCTCAAGAAGAAGATTCGGAAACTCCGTAACAAGCCTCTCCTGAAGTTCATATACAGCCAGCATATATCTGTGGAATATCTCTCCCTGGTTTTCCTTACCAAGGCCAAGGCTTCCAAGATCGGTAAGTTGCCTATTCATATCCCACTTTAAGTACTCAATATTGGCTGATGAAAGTACAGTTTTAATGCTGTTCCAGGTGTGCTCAAGTACCTCGGGGCGGGTCAGGTCAAGAACAAACTGATTTCTCGATCTTGTCGGTACTCTGTTAGGAACTGCAAATGCCCAATCGGGATGAGCTCTGTAAAGATCTGAATCCGGCGAGATCATCTCCGGCTCCATCCAGATACCGAACTTAAGGCCAATCTTGTTTACTTCATCCACAAGATGCTTAAGACCGCCCTGCAGCTTCTCTTCATTAACGTTCCAGTCCCCCAGTGAGGAGTTATCGTCGTTTCTCTTACCGAACCATCCGTCGTCCATTACAAGCATCTCAATGCCGGACTTCTTAGCTTCCCTTGCAATATCAAGGAGCTTTTCGGTATTGAAATCAAAATATGTGGCCTCCCAATTATTGATAAGGATTGGTCTTTCCTTGTCCTTATAGGGGCTTCTGATCAGATGATTCCTGTAGAGGTCATGATAAGTACGGCTCATTTTGCCAAGGCCTTCGTTAGAAAAAACTATGGCGACTTCCGGAGCCTCAAAGCTTTCACCGCTCTTAAGTTCCCACTTAAAGCCTATAGGATTGATTCCCATCATGGCTCTAATTGAATCAAACTGAGTCTTTTCAACCTGAGCAAGGAAATTGCCGGAATAAATAAAGCTAAATCCGTATACTCTGCCTTTCTCCTGCGTGGAATTCTTTTCTACGAGAGCCATAAAAGGATGCTCCTGATGGGAGGATTCACCCTTTACAGAGCCTACGCTTGTCTTGCCATAACCAATGGCTCTTTGATCCATCTGACGTTCTCTTGCCCATGAACCGTGAAGAGTTAGGAGTTCAAAGTCCTCGCTATCCATGTCAAAGGATGCGCTCATAATTTTAGTAAGGAAGATATTCTTATCAGATTCATTTATAATTTTGACGCTTCTAATAAGAGCATCACTGTCCTCAAATACGGTGTATCTTAAAACTGCCTTTAAATTAAGGGTTTTATCAGAGGCATATATCTCAAGACTCTTGGCTTTCGCGCCTGTTTTTCCGTCAAGTGATCTCTCGTTTTCAAATGTCTGAGGAAGACCGGTTATCTTTTCCTTGCCGTCAAAGATCCTAAAACCATCATAGGTAAAATTAACGGCTCTATGGCCATCACCATCGATTACCTCGATGGCTCCTTCTCTGTAATCCCCCAGTCCGTTTCCCGGGAATTCGCAGGGGAAAGTGTCCATAAAAGATCCCCTGTCCCTGTTATTCCTTGAAGGGATAAAGGGATTCTCATTTATTCTTAAAAGATATTCCGGGATATCTTCTATCTTCGGTCCGTAGTAAACATGACCGATAAAGCCCTCTTCATCCGCTACCGCGATGATATATGAAGTTTCCTTGGTGTCGATCTTAAAAGCGTTTCCTATGTGAGTAATGTTCATCTATGTTACCTCTGTAACTTAATTATAGTTTCTTTATACAAAAATATATCGCCACTGAGCAAGTGGCGATATATTAAATAGCAACAATATTTAACTTAATTTTTAGCTAAATTTACTTTAAGTCAATTTATATTAGTTTAATTAAATTATTGCTCATAAAGGCAAAAATCCATTTTATAAAAATATTAGATTTTCGCAGTCAATATTTATACTTTTTTTAACCGGAATCAGATATAATATAGTTAAATTGAGTCAAATTAATTGTTTATTGCATCGGAGGTTAGACTATGGAAAATATAAGCAGGGAACTCCTTACAGGAGAACGTGCTCTTTTTAACTCAAATGATCTTCACGTCACCGAATGTGTCTTTGATAAAGGTGAAAGCCCCTTAAAAGAAAGTTCAAATATAGAAGTTGACGAGTGCTGATTCAGAGGG
>JAEEOO010000004.1 GCA_016284315.1 Lachnospiraceae bacterium
ATTCCGGGAAGGTCGGTGATAACAACGTCATCATGCTTTCTAAGCTTACCTTCCTTTTTCTCTACTGTTACACCGGGCCAGTTACCAACAAACTGGTTTGAACCGGTAAGTGCGTTAAACAAAGTTGTTTTACCGCAGTTAGGGTTACCTGCAAGTGCGATCTTAAGTTCCATTCTCTCTACTCCTTTTAAGCTTCTGCAAGCTCAATTTCTATCATTTCGGCATCAGCTTTTCTTAATGAAAGCTCATAGCCGCGAACAGTCACCTCAATAGGATCTCCCAAAGGAGCAACCTTTCTGACATAGACTTCAACGCCTTTGGTTATTCCCATGTCCATGATCCTTCTTTTGACCGCGCCTTCACCCGTAAGCTTTAAAACCTTTACGGTCTGGCCGACTTTTACGTCTCTAAGTGTCATCTCTCATTCCTCCGTCCCTTTAAACCATTATCTTCATTGCCATTTCTTTGCTGATGGCAATTCTGGATTCTTTTACATTTACAATAACGTTTCCGCCATTTGTATTAACGAGCATAACAGTTGCTCCGGGAACGAATCCCAAATCCTCAAGGTGCTTCTTCACCTCAGGGGATCCGCCTACTTTCTTTATGATATTCTCCTCGCCGGAATCTGCTAAATTAAGTGGCATCATTTCAATCTTCCTTTTTACGTAAAAATTTCTTGGTTAACTAATGTTAGTCCTTGCTAACCTCTAATAGATTATACTATCGATAATCAGTTGTCAACAACTAATTGAAAAAATTCTCAAAATCTTTCAAACCCGTTCAAACCACAAAAAAAGAAGACCCGACGGGTCTTCTTGAAAGATGCTTTAGTCTTCGGGCCAGACGAAGTGGGAGTTGCCGGCTTCGAGGCCGTCTATAAGGATGTTTTGGCCGGTGCAGAACTTATTGACTGCGGTAATGAAATATGCCCAGTCTGCAGTCTCCTCAACGCTCATCCAGCGCTTTAAAGGAGTAAGCTCCATGATCTCGTTCCACATCTTCTCATCATCAATAACGGGAGCGTTAAGCTCTGTAATAACGCCGCCAAAATCAAGGCTGTTACAGGTTGCTCCGAAGGGTGCGATGCGAAGGGCTACGTTCTTGGCGTATGTCACCATACCGCCCTTGCTGGCTGCGTAAACAGGGAATTCGGATCCCGAATGTACACAGGCAGAACCGATCATGAGAACCGATTTGATACCGGGATGGATACCGTACTCTTCAGTAATATCAATGGTTCCGGTAAGGTTTACAGCAATATCGTCCGCGTTCTGAACTCCTGCGTTGTTGATAAGGATATCAACAGGCTCAAGCTCAGGGTACATGGACTTCTTTCTTATATCTACTATGTAATGGGTATAACCATTGTCATTAATGCTTCCGGGATTGATATCAAACCCGCTGACTTTATGGCCTTCTCGCAAAAACTTTTCAGCGATTGCTTTTCCGATGCCTCTTGAAGAACCCGTTACCAAAATATGCATAGTAAACTCCTTATACAGCCTTTGCAGAATCCTCGCGGTTTTCCTTGCGAGTTTCTCTTTCTTTTACGAAATCAAAGTACTCTCTACCAACGCCGTCCTTCTCCCAGCTTCTTGTGATCCTGTATCCGAGGGGTGAGAATACAACCTCAAATAAAAGCTCAGCTACAGCACCGGTAACAGCACAGATCATGCACTGAAGAAGTGAAAGTCCGAAAAGGGTGTGGCTTACGATAAGCGCAAATACAAGGTTATCAACAAACTGACCGATAAAGGTAGAGATATAGCTTCTAAGTGCGAAGGTACCGAAGTTTTTCTTCTTGCCTTCCTTAATAGAACTGATCTTCTCGCCTGCTACATTTCCTTCGATCTTCTTTCCGATAAAGAAGTTGGTGAAGTTGTTTACAAGGGCTGAAGTAAGGAATGCAACTGAGCTTCCGAATACGATGAACCAGTTACCGCTGATAGTATTGTTAAGAGCGGTATTGATGATAGCTTCGCTTCCCTCAACATATGATTCTCCCCAGTCTCCGCCTAAGTGACCGCAGAAGAAGAAAAGAACAGCTACAAGAAGGTTGCAGATAAGACCTACAACAGAAAGGATTGTTGCCGCCCTGGGTCCGAAATGTCTGGTAATGACATCCATGGTAAGGAAAATAGCCCATGAAACGAAAAATCCGCAGTCTAAAAGAAGATACTCGGAATTAATGGGTACAATCTTATTTGCCAATAAGTTCATTGAAACTAATGCGACGATATATGCCGCAACGACTAATGATGGAATGTTACGAAGCAACAGCTTAGTCTCTGTTGCAAGGTCTTTGATACTTGATTTCATTGTTTTCTCCTTGGTTTTCTTATTTAACGAGGAGGATTTAGAGGCCGAACTCCTCGCAGAACTTATGTAGTATAGTATAGATTCTAAGTTATGTCAAATAAAAAACGCCACCGGTGATCATAAACCAACAGTGGCGATAACAATTACATCTCTCCGTCCGCGATCTGCTTCTCAACCCAAAGCTTTAATGACTGGGTCATAAGCGCGATCTGGTCAAGATTTGCACGAATGGTATTGAAGTCTTCCCTCTCATCATCATCAACCCTTCCGTTTGATGTGATCTCGATAAGACGATTCTTGTAATTATCCATGGAATTCAAAGATGAAAGCATTGCAAGAGTTATCTCCGCCAGGCTCTTATACTGTACCTCGGGAACATTCTGCTTTCCGATGGGGCACTCATGGCAGCAATAATAGTTGCAAAGATGGGGTGCCTTGTATGCCTTTGCCATAAGAAGGATCTCGTCGGGATGAGGAAGGCTCTTGCCGCTCTCAATCTTCTCAATCCTGTCATCGGACACAAACTCCATCAGCTCGCTTGCCGCTTCTCTCGTCAGCTCCTGAGCCTCTCTCGCCAACTGATATTCATTCTTGTTTTCTCGCGTCGATCTCTTTCCCATAAAAACCTCTCACATAAAAAATCTATAATTAATATAATATATTTTTGCATAAAAGAAAACATAGTAGAACCAAGGTTCTACTATGCTTCTTATGAGGGGGGGAGAATAGGTGACTCGCATCACCTATTTGTTATTATAATATATTATATTTATGAACAAACTATGACTAAAACATGAATTTTTCATGTACCAGTTTTGCCCTGTGGCACCACAAATGATCCTTAAGAGCAGTCTCTCTTCCCTGCATCGCAATCTCATATACCTTCTCAGGTTCAACAACCATTGATCTTGCAATATCAGCAACCTTAAAAGCTGTCTCTTCCGGGCTCAAAAGATCATACCTGAAATAGTCTTTTCCACCGCTGATCACTTCATCAAGATATTCCGAACCATCGGATAAAAGTCCGCATCCCATGAGCATGGAACTGAATACTCTGTCGTGGGCTCCCGCCTTAAACCAGGGCATCATATTCAGTGACACCTTGGAATTTGCCAATGCCTCAAGGCACTGAAGGCTGACCACGCTGTCCCCGGTATGAATGATGTTCTCCGGATGCTTACAGGGCGCCTTGTCCCAGTCCTTTCCGGTGCAATAGATCTTAAGTCCTTCATCCGCAAGGGCAGTAACGATCTTTCCTCTGTAAACATTCCTTACATAAAGATCGATATAGATCATCTGGTAAGCAGCCCGGAGGTATTCATCCTCCTCGCAATCCGTAAACTCGGACCGCAGATTGTTCATTATGGCGCTCTCAAATGTCTCGGACGGATTCTTTATCAGTTCATCCGCAATGCTCATAATAAACTCTTTGTAATCCGGTCCAAGCCTTCTAACCGACGGTTCGAGACTTTCAAGAGGCACATAATTTCCGATGAACAAGAAAGGAATATTCCTTTTGTTCCACTTATCAAAATCCTCAAAATGGGATTCATTAAATTCAAAATAGGATACATCTCCCGGCTTAAGAATTCCGGGGCCGGCAAATAAAGAAGAAACAGGTCTGTTTCCTGCAAGAGGCATAAATAGCACTTCACCGTACTGAGGATAGTACTTCTCAACAAACGCTTTGTGATACCTGTCGATGCAGACCGGCTTTAGATTTTGAATATCCGAAGAAAGCTGGCGGTAATAATATACCGGGGAATCAACCATGATACAGATCTTCTCGATCCCGTAATCATCCCAGATATTTACAAGCCCTCTGCCGAACTGACCCTCAGCATTAAGCCCCGTAAAGTTAAACGTAATAAGAACAGAGTTCCCCGGATTGTCGAGATCTTCAAAAGCCTCTATGCTCTTCACAGGCTTTCTCATATCCCATAAAAATACTTCCCTGCCGATGGACATAAAATATTCAGCCATCTGCAGAGAAAAGTATCCGAGAGTCTCTGTTCCTCCAATGATGAATATAAATCTCCTCATGATTCCACGATTCCTTTTAAGAAAAGGGCAAGGAAAAGCAGGATCTCTGCCCAGGCAACAACCGGCATGGGCTCAAGAGATTTTCTTCTTCTGATTCCTTCCCAAAGCTTCCAGATTCCGCTGACAAGGATAAAACTGATCACATAATTACCGATATTGGTAAAGTTTGCAAAAGGAAGACTTAAGAATGCGTTGAGAACGATCAAAATGACCATTATCACAAATGTCTTGCGCGAGATCTTAACTTCCATATTTTCATCGCCGTTAATTGCAGAAATGATGAGCACGATGATAAAAGGCACAAGCATTACAAGGAATCCTGTAAGCTCAGGGTACCAAAGTGCAATGGCATTGATCAGACGGCCGTTGGTGAAGTCGTCTCTTACCTCGAACAAAAGCTTTAAATTCGACATTCTCTCAAGATATAGGAATTTGATCTTGGGCATAAATGCGCTGTATAGAATGACAAATCTTGCAAGCTGTGAAAGCCTGGTGCCCCCCATGACAAGGAACACTATTGCTATGATGATCTCAATCGCAAAAAGACCGCCAAATGCAACTTCGGGAACAAAGCCCTTTTCGCTTGTACTGTTTCCGAAATACCATGCTCTCAGCATCAGCATTCCGATAATGATGATGGCAAACAAAGGCTTTTCAATCTTTTGGAAGATCTCGAAAGGATTCTTTTTAAGGAAAGGAGGGAATTTTATCTGCATCAGCTTATTCCTCCTATCTCACCAAGCATTGTAAGTATGATAAATAAAAAGGCGCAAAGGGAAATTAGATAGCCCCAGATAACTGCCTTCTTGTGCTCTCCCATAAAGCTTCTCAAAAGATTTGAGAAAAGGACTATGGAAACAAGCATTGCCAAAACCTGAATTCCGTTGGTTGCCACTCCCGGAATAAACTGCAAAATAAATCTTGCTGCCACGCAAAAGCACATAACTCCGATGATAAGAAGATGCACTGCGTTGAGCCAGCCGCCGCTCCTTAAAAGAACAGCCAGCATTAAAAGTGCAAGAACAACTGCAGGGAAAATGCTGAAATCCAAATAAGAAGAACTCATTACGGAATTCTTTCCGAAGTTTCCGCTGTTAAGCAGATACAGGAAAAGTCCGGCAACAGAAAAGCCTGCTGCCACAAAGATCCATCCCCTTGCTCTGATTCCGAGAACAGCCTCGAAAAGGATGATGGAGAAAATACATGTAAATAAAACAACAAGTCCGTAGGATCCGTTTGCCCATGATGCCGCAAAAGCACAACAGCATCCAAGTAAAGCCCTGAGACCTAAATTACCTTCCGGCTTCTCACCAATGGCAATCTCGTAGATCACCATATATAAAAAGATGAGGAATGGAATTGCGGGGAAAACATAGTTAACGATACCGAATTCCCAAAGATAGGAATACTTCCAATCTGCGTTCAAAGAGAACATAAAGAAGAAAGGAAGGGCGATAAAGAACACATTGGTTCTCTTGGCTCCACTGCAGCGACTCAGTAAAAATACAACTATGAGTATGGCTGCCATATTGATAAAGTCCGCAGCCTTCTCTCCTGCCAGCAGGATAAGTTGTAGCACAAACAAAGATAAAGAACTGCCGCCCTTTCTCATGATCCCGGGAATGCTCTTAAAAACATCCGAAAGAGACTGCAGTTTTTCACCTGTAGCAAAGTTCTTCATGTAGTCCATATCTTCAAGTACGAACTTGTACTGTGACTGCATATAGAACACGAATCCAACAAGCACAAGTATCCCTACAAGAGATACTGCCTGCAATATTAGATTTAGTTTACTGTTTTTTTGCGCCATATTACTCCAATGGTGCGTTCAGAGGCTTTGACAATCTAACCATTGCCCTTGCCAGTGTGGCACGCGTTGCATTATATTCCTGAATACTCGAATCCTGTCTGAGTTCTTCCTTTGCCCTCTCCATGGCTTCAAGAGCTCTCGCCCTCTCAAGATCCCCGGGCCACTCGGCAGAGTCTGCAAGAAGGGTTACAATACCGTTGTCTACATTCACGAGCCCTGCTCCGACTACAGCATCTATCCATTCGCCCGTATCTTCCGTCTTGATCCTTGCGGTTCCTTCATTTAAGGCAACCACCACATTCTCGTGATGAGCCATGATCTGGAATTCGCCGTCGGGAGCCGGGAAGATCACAGACTGAGCTTTTCCCTCATACAGTACCTTATTCATGGCAAGTATTTTAAGATAAAAACTATCGCTCATATCAATTACCGCTTAGCTTTCCGCTTCCGAGTCCGCCTGCTCTTCTTCAATCTTTTTGGCTTTTGCCTTAACGTCCTCGATGGTTCCGACGTTAAAGAAAGCTGCTTCGGGATAATCGTCCATCTCTCCGTTTATTATAGCCTTAAAGCCCTTGATCGTCTCTTTAAGGGGCACATAAACACCGGGAACACCTGTAAAGTTCTCAGCCACATGGAAGGGCTGGGATAAAAATCTCTGGATCTTACGGGCACGGTAAACCGTAGTCTTGTCCTCCTCGGAAAGTTCATCCATACCAAGGATGGCAATGATATCCTGAAGTTCCTTATAGTTCTGGAGCATCTCCTGAACTTTTCTTGCAACCTCATAGTGCTCTTCACCAACCACATCGGGCTCAAGAAGTCTTGAAGTTGATTCAAGAGGATCAACCGCAGGATAAATACCCTGTTCTACGATCTTTCTTGAAAGAACGGTGGTTGCATCAAGATGTGCAAATGTAGTGGCAGGTGCGGGATCGGTAAGGTCATCTGCAGGAACATAAACTGCCTGAACGGATGTAACGGAACCGTACTTAGTTGATGTGATCCTCTCCTGAAGTTCACCAAGGTCGGTAGCCAGGGTGGGCTGATAACCAACAGCTGAAGGCATACGGCCAAGAAGCGCCGAAACCTCAGAACCCGCCTGAATGAATCTGAATATATTATCAATAAATAAAAGGACGTCTTTATTTTTTACGTCACGGAAATATTCTGCCATAGTCAGGCCTGTTTCCGCAACCCTCATTCTCGATCCCGGTGGCTCATTCATCTGTCCGAAAACAAGTGCGGTCTTTTCAAGAACTCCCGACTCCTTCATCTCCGTCCAAAGATCGTTACCCTCTCTTGAACGCTCTCCGACACCGGTAAATATGGAATATCCGCCGTGCTCGGTTGCGATATTGGTTATAAGTTCCTGAATGAGGACAGTCTTACCAACACCGGCTCCTCCGAAAAGTCCGATCTTTCCACCCTTTGAATAAGGAGCAAGAAGATCGATAACTTTAATACCTGTCTCAAGGATTTCCTGAACGGGGCTCTGTTCTGAAAACTCGGGGGGCTGACGATGGATGACCCATCTCTCCCCATTTACCTGTTCGCCGTCGTCCAAAGTTTCTCCGAGAACATTAAATATCCTACCGAGAGTCTGCTCACCAACGGGTACTTTGATACCGTCTCCCGTCGCTCTGACAGGCATATCCTTGGCAAGGCCTTCGCTGGGTCCCAAGAGAATGCAACGCACCATGCCTTCGCTTAGGTGCTGCGCAACCTCCATCACCAGTTTTTTACTGCCTACGCGTACTTCCAATGCGTCTTTTATATAAGGGAGGCAATCCTCCTCAAACTCAACGTCTACGACCGGTCCCATAACCTGTGCAATTCGTCCGTATCCTTTATTGGATATGTTTACCATATTTCGCCGGCCTCCTTTCTCCATGCCTTTTATGTCTTATTTCAAGTCATTTTCCAAGGCAAGTTTCTTTCTTTCCTTCTTTTTCTTTTGAGCTTTCGCTCCCGCTATGACTTCAGTTATCTCCTGGGTTATCATAGCCTGTCTTTCGCGGTTGTACTGGATGGAAAGTTCCCTGACCATCTCCTCCGCATTTTTGTTTGCCGTATCCATCGCCATCATTCGGTCGTTCTGCTCTGAGCAAAAAGACTCAACAAGAGCGCTGTATATATCTCCCACGATCATGTTGGGAACAACATTGTTAAGAACATCTTCCGGTGTGGGATGGAAATTAACATGGGTTGCCCCGCTGAAATCATGTTCCCCCGCGGCATCCGGCAGTTCGTCGGTAAGGGGTAGTATTCTCATAGCCACCGCTTCACTGGAGATATTGTTTTTCATCTGAGTAAAGACGATGTATGCTTCATCCATCCTGCCGTCAAGGTATCTTTCAAGGATGTAATTGCCGATGAGCTTTGCTCTGTGGAGTGAAGGATTCTGGGCGCTATACTTAAACTGTCCCGACATGCGAACATGCTTTGAGGCAAAATACTGTCTTCCAACTTCACCTACCACATAAAGCTTATTGTTGGCCCCGGTCATTTCCATGACATGCTCGGCGAGCTTACAAACATTGTGGTTATAGGCTCCCGCAAGGCCCTTATCGGCTGTGATGACAACTATGGCCACCGTCCGGTCCATGCCCTTCTTCTCGGGACGTTCATCCAGGAATACGTTGTTAAGCTCCGTTGTAGAAGCGGTGATCCTTGCGTACATCCTGTTCAGTTCCTCGAAATAAGGCAGGTTACCTTCATGTTCCTTACGTGCTTTACGCAATTTCGTAGAGGAGATCATATACATGGCATTTGTAATTTTCTCGGTATCGTGGATACTTCTAATACGTCCCGATATCTCACGTATGTTTGCCAAGGATTATCCCTCCAAAAAGGTATGCTTATACTCCTTTGCGGCCTCGATGATCCTGTCTCTTATATCATCATCAATAGCTGCTTTGGTCTTTAATTCAGCAACGATCTCGCCATAGTTTTCATCCATGTATTTTAAAAGTCCCATCTGGAATTCCTTAACCTTGCTGACAGGAACATCTTCCATGGCATGTCCGTTGGCAACCACAAGAGTGATGACCTGCTCCGCCATGCTAAGAGGATGACCGAGAGGCTGCTTTAAAAGTTCCATCAGGATATCTCCGTGGTTAAGAGCCGCCTTAGTGGTAGCATCAAGGTCTGACGAGAACTGTGTGAAGACTTCCATCTCCCTAAACTGTGCGAGGTCGATCCTTATGCTTCCCGCAGCCTTCTTCATGGCTTTGGTCTGGGCTGCACCGCCTACACGGGATACTGAAAGACCAACATTTACAGCAGGTCTGAAGCCCAGATTAAAGAGAGCGCTTTCAAGATAGATCTGACCATCGGTTATTGAGATAACGTTGGTGGGAATGTATGCAGATACGTCTCCCGCCTGGGTCTCGATGATGGGAAGAGCCGTGATCGATCCGCCTCCCTGAGCATCGTTTAATCTTGCGCTTCTCTCAAGAAGTCTTGAGTGGAGATAGAAAACGTCACCGGGGTAAGCTTCTCTTCCCGGAGGTCTCTCCAACAAAAGTGAAAGTGCTCTGTAAGCAACTGCATGCTTTGAAAGATCGTCATAAACGATCAGAACATCTTTGCCCTTATTCATGAAATACTCTGCAAGAGAGCATCCCGCATAAGGTGCAATATACTGCATGGGTGCAGCTTCCGAAGCAGATGCATTGACAACGATTGTGTATTCAAGAGCATCATGCTTTCTAAGATTCTCAACAAGCTTTGCTACGGTTGATGCCTTCTGACCGATGGCAACATAAACGCAGATAACGTTCTTGCCCTTCTGGTTGATGATGGTATCAAGAGCAATTGAAGTCTTTCCGGTCTGACGGTCTCCGATGATAAGTTCACGCTGTCCGCGGCCGATGGGAAACATGGAATCAATTGAAAGGATACCTGTCTCCATGGGAGTATCAACGCTCTTTCTGTCTACGATAGAAGGAGCCTCGTGCTCGATAGGTCTGTACTCCGTCTCCTCGATGGGCCCTTTTCCGTCAATGGGGTCTCCCAGAGCATTAATGACTCTTCCAAGGAAATCATCACCAACGGGTACTCCGGCGCTGCGCTTTGTTCTTGCAACACGGCTTCCCACCCTTATCTCTCTGTCGGATCCGAAGAGAATTGCAGCGACCTCATCCTGTCTGATGTCCTGGACCATTCCCTTGATGCCGCACTCAAACAAAAGTATCTCGCCGTATGCCGCATGGGGAAGTCCAACGACAGTTGCGATACCGTCGCCGACGTAAGAAACCTTACCTACATGACGATAGCGCGCCGTTAAGTCAAACTCTTCTACCGTAGTACGCAAAACAGACATGACATCCATATCGGACACCATGTACTTTCTTACTTTTCCTACTGCCTCGGTGAACTGACGGGTTCTTCCTTCGGTGGACCAGTTGTAGATCTCGTTACCGCAAGATAATATAAATCCGCCTCCAAGGCTCTTATCTTCTATTGCTTCAAAAGTAATGAGCTCTTCGGGAAGTTCCTCGCTCACATACTTCTTATATACAAAATCTTTAAACTTCTCCAGCTGTTCAGGGGTTGGCTCAGTAACATACCGGAGAATACATTCGAAATTCTTTTTCTTCTTCGCCACTTTTACTCACCTGATTTGCTTAAAAAGTCGTCGAACAGTTTTCTGTCTGCTTCGGGATCCTGCTTGGTAAGCGCAATCTTAGAAACTGCTTCTGTAAGAAGATCGCTGATATCCTCGTTAGCCTTCTTACGAAGTTTATCGGAAGCCTCTTTTGCATCATGCTTTGCAGCTTCGATAATGCCGCTTGCTTCCTTTTCCGCATCGCTGATGATCTTGTTGTACTCATCATTTGCCTGGACACGGGTCTCTCTAAGGATGGCTGCCTTCTCACCCTCAACATTCTTTATGTTCTCTTCATACTCGGCCTTGATCGCCTCAGCCTCAACCTTGGCCTTTTCAGCCTCGTCATAGGAATTCTGTACTTCTTCCTGTCTCTTGGCGATGACCTTCTTAACAGGTTTAAACAGGAACTTCCATATTACGAAAAAGAGTAATAAGAGATTTATTACCGTAAATAAAATATTAATGTCTACCTTAAGCATATTTTTCTCCTCATAGAGAATCTACACAGATTTCTTTAAGCTCCGAAATTACTTGAGCATGAAGATGATAAGGATACCGATAACGAATCCGTAGATTGCGGTAGCCTCTGAAAGTGCGCCACCAAGGATAAGTGTGGTCATTATCTTGCTGTTTGCTTCAGGCTGACGTGCGGTTGCATCAACTGCCTTTCCTGTTGCGATTCCTATTCCGAGACCTGCTCCGATACATGCAAGTGCTGCGATTCCTGCTCCGATTGCTAACATATTAAGTCCTCCCTTTATTCAATAGCCTCTTTAATGTACAAAGAAGTCAAAAATACAAAAACATAAGCCTGAAGTATTCCGTCAAAGAGATCGAAATACAAGCCGAATACCATGGGTATTCCCACCGGCACCACCATTTTCAGAAGTTCCATGATGATGAATGCACCAAGGACGTTTCCGAAAAGTCGCATGCACAGCGAAAGCGGTTTGATCACAAGTTCCAAAATATTAATGGGCGTAACCACCGCGATGGGCTTGGTAAAGCTCTTTATCCAGCCCCAGGGATTGTTCTTTTTTATATTTGCGAACTGTACCAGAAGAATGCTCATAACAGCCAATGCCGCGGTTACGTTAAGATCCTTCGTGGGTGGCTTGAAACCAAATATTCCTGCGGTGTTGGAAAAGATCAGGAAAATGAAAACCGCCAAGAGATAAGGAACATAGCCTTTCCCCTCTTCTCCGATCATTCCTGCCACAAGGCTCTCTAATTTTGTAACTATGAATTCCGATACAGCCTGTCTCTTGGAAATGTTTTTGACTTTGAGATTAGTGCCAAAGATCAAGCATATGACAAGGACAACAGCAATTAGGATCCAGGTTACCACCGTCGATTCGTTGACGGGAATATCCAGCTTGCCGATATGGGCCGTAAAGACGGTTTCGACTTCCAGTTCTTCCTGCAATCTTGCTGCAATATCCATCTTATCCTTGCCTCCTTTCGAAAAAAATAAAGAATACCTAAAAGGATAAAATCCAAGGCATTATTATACCACTTTAAGCCTTAATTATCTATAACCTTCTTGATCACATCAGTGCCTTTGGTTATTACCTTTTTCCCTTTTTTCAAGACTTTCGCCCCTGAAGATGCAATTTTCTTTCGCTCACTGTTGACATTCTGCTTTACGTCTTCTTCAACGTCTGCTTTGAAATAATACTTTGCTACAACGACAAAGGCTTTAAAGACCGTGGCAAGCTGCTCTCTGCTCGCATCATCAAGTTCTTTGATGCCTTCAAGGATAACTCCGAATCTCTTGCCGCCGTCGCCGATAAGTTCTCCGAAACTCTCGGCTTCGCAGGCGTCGATAAGGCTGTAGATACCGTCAATAAAAAGCTTACGGTTATAGTCATCCTGACTCTCAACCCAGCCGTTAAATGTATGCTCGATAAACACTGCATTTCGCGCCAGTTTCTTTTCACGGATGAACTTTTTACCGTCCACCTGCCAGGTATAAACATTATGCTGGAACAAAGAAAAAGCGCTGCTCCTGACCACTTCGTAATGGTCGTCGTCTTCAAGCATCATTCCGATAAGAGACGACTGGGGAAGAAGTTTAAATAGCTTGCTTTCGATAGCCTTGAACTTTCCGTCCTGCATAAGCTTAGGTCTAAGTCCCAATCCGTCAAGGGAATAGATCCTGTGGATCCTCTCCTGAATATCCGGCGGCATGTGCATGCAGGCATAAACAGCCAGGTGGCCACCCTTTGAGTGGCCTCCAACATACATTTTATGCCTAAACTTCTTGCTTACTCTTGTAAGATAATCCACCGCATAATCGTGGCACTTGGCATGATCCGTATAAAGAAGGTTAAAGTCTTCCTTAAGACCGATAAGTGTATTGTCCGTTCCCCTGAAGACCACGTACATCCTTCTTGGACCGGTCATAAAAGTAATGGCTGCAAACTGAGTCTGACTTTCCTTGTCGGTACACTTAGAAAAGCATGCAAGACGAAGGTCGGCAAAGCGCCTTCCCTTAAGCATAAGGCTCACCATCTGGCGGGATGTATCCTCATATCTTCCCTTCTCGAAAATATCATCCCCGTTTTCCATGAGAAGAATATTCGCAAGGGAAACAGAGGGCATGTCCAAGTCGATATCAGGGACAAGTCCGTCAAATCTAAAGTAGGAAAGCTTGCAGAGAATTGCTGCATCCACTTCCGTAAAACGCATCTCGGAGAAAGGTACATCTCCGTATTCAATTAAATAATCTAAAATAGTTCCTGTCATAATTCCACAAAACCATTAAAGCATCTTATTCTTGATCTCCATGACGACATCAAGGTAAAGTTCCATAACTGAACTGAGTTTTCTCTTGATTGCATCCCAGTTCTCAGCCTTACCTTCGTCCTCAAGATCCTTTGCTTTTTCAAAAAGTTCATCCGCACCAATGGTTCTTGCGGAGCTCTTTAATTTATGAGCATGAGTAACGAACTTCTTGCCATCCCTCTCGGTCAGATACTTCTGAAGGTTAGCCGGTTCAGTCTCGTATTCCTCAACAAAGAGTCCAAGAACGCTCTTGTAAAGTTCGCTGTCTCCGGCACAATAGCTCCTGCCCTTATCGGGATTAACAAGGCGAACTTTTCCAAATCCTTCTTCTCCTGCTCCCTCAGGCTTTGATGCCTGTTTTTCCTCTTCCCTGTCGGGCTCACGAACCTTTGAAGGAGGAAGGTATCTCTTAAGCATAGCCTCCAGATCCTTACCTGAAACAGGCTTTGAAAGATAATCCGTAAAGCCTATCTTTAAGTAATTCTCTTTAGCACCTGCGATAGCATTTGCGGTAAGAACGATAACGGGAACGCCCATGCACTTATGGTTGGTGCGGCTAAGCTGTTCCAAGGTCTCAATACCGTCCATCTCAGGCATCATATGGTCAAGAAGGATAAGGTCATATCTTCTCTGCTTAACCTTTTCAAGAGCAACAAGTCCGCTCTCTCCGGTGTCAATATGCACTTGTGTGGAACGTAAGAGTCCTCTGATGACTGCAAGGTTAAGAGGCGTATCGTCCACAACAAGGATGCTGACATCAGGTGCGATAAAGCTGGGCTTGTAAGCCACAAACTCATCTTCACCTTCGGCGGTAACATCCAGCGAACCAATGGTGTCAGAGTTAACAACCTTCTGGGTAATGGTAAAGAAGAAGTTTGAACCTTCTCCGTAAATACTGTCCACTTCAAGTCTTGAATTCATAAGTTCAAGGAGCTGCTTGGTAATGGCAAGTCCAAGTCCCGTTCCTTTGACATTATGATTTCTCTCTTCATCAAGCCTCTCAAACTCAACAAAGAGTCTGTTCATATCCTCGGGCTTGATACCGATTCCCGTATCGATTACGGAAACCCTTATATCCGCATTTCCGCCCGCTTCTCCGAGGCACTCCACCTTAAAGGTTACAGAGCCTTCCTCAGTGTATTTAACGGCGTTGGTAATAAGGTTTGTAATGATCTGCTTAATACGGTTATTGTCGCCGTGAAGCTTCTCAGGCAGCTTTTCATCAAAATCAAGGATGACGGAAAGCTTTGCTTCGTTTGCCTTAACCTTTAAGAGGTGTCCAAGCTCTTTCAGCATATCGGAGGTACTGTAATCCACCTCAACAAGATTCATCTTTCCGGACTCGATCTTTGAAAGGTCAAGAATATCATTTACGATATTAAGGAGCGAATCGCCTGAAATATAAATATCATTTGCGTACTGTCTTACCTGGCTTGAAACATTCTCACGAAGTATGAGCTCGTCCATACCCATGATGGTATTGATGGGGGTACGGATCTCGTGGGACATGTTGGCAAGGAACTGAGTCTTGTACTCACTGGTCTTTTCCGCCTCTTCCTTTGCCTTCTCGATCTGGTTGTACTGGCTCTTGATAAGGGCGTTGTTTCTTCTCTCGGCAATAGCCCAGGTAACAGCCATAAGAACGATGATAACGACAAGTACAAGTCCTACCCAGAAAATATATCTCTCGGTGATCCTTGCCTGTCTGTGAACAACTACGGTCTTTTCCTTGACCACGTTCATGTAATTATCAAGAACCTGGATATGGAAAACGTAATTACCGAAAGAAAGGTTTGTATAGCTTACCTCAGAAAGATCTGACTGGGATACAATGATTCCGTCGTCCTCAAATCCCTCAAGGTACATCCTTACATACGGGTTGGCGAGGGAATAGTTAAGGATCGCGGGAGTAAAGGTGATACGCTTTGTATCGGAAGTTATCTGGTAGACTCCTGCTTCATCCGGTTCGATGGCGGCGTCATCCAGTTTTACTTCTCTTATATCAACATCAAAATCATCATTGATAACGGAATAGCTCTGCATCTGGATCATCTTAACGCCTGTAGCGCAGCAAAGGTATACATGATCGCTTGCGTCCCGATAATTCCAGGAATTTGCAATAAGAGTGGTGTTCAGGCCTCTTGATGTATTTAACAGATCCGCTATATAATCGCTGTCCTTTGCAAGATCTTTTTCACTGACGATATAAACTCCGGCGCTGGAAGTAACCCACGCCTTTCCATCCGCAGAAAAGATGATGTCGTAGTTATTGCTGTGAGGGAAATTGCGAAGTGCCTTACATGCACCGTCATTATACAGGAAAATATCTGAACCCGTAACAAAGAACATGTCGTCCCCATATGAAACCATACGAAGGATAACAAGTCCCGTAAGGCCCTGCTTTTCATTGATGCAGTCGACTACCTCTCCATCTTCGAGAACATAAACTCCACCGCCGTCGCTTCCGGCATAAACCTTTCCGTCCTCAGTCTCGTAGAGGCAAAGGATCTGCTCAACTTCAATGCCTTCTTCCGCTCCAACTGTGCGGATGACCTCTCCGTCCTTTATGTAGCTGAGGCCGGTGGAAGTAGCAACAAGGATCTCTCCGTTTGAAAGCTGAGTAACAAGACGAACCTTGTTTCCGCTTAAACCGTTGTCCTCTTTGGTAATGGACTTTGCCTCTTCTCCATCGTAGAAAACAAGTCCCAAAGGACTGTAGGTGGAGATCCAAAGGTTACCGTCGGTATCCTCGTAGATATGCCTGATCCTGACATCATTCAGGATATCAAGCGCCTCGTTATCTATCTGTTTGTAGGTGGATGCGCTGAGGATCACAAGACCGTCATCACAACCGATGTAGAAATAACCATCCTTGTTGATGATACAGTTAACTACCTTGTTCTCGATTCCCGCAACGGAGAAAATATTGGTAAAGGGATTCTTTGAAAGTTTAAGGATTCCCTGTCTTGAGGAACAAGCCCAAAGGTTGCCCTGATAGTCCTCGCAGAGGCCGCAGATTGAATTGTTGAAATCCGATCTGTAGATATTGTGGAAACGTCCCACCTGGTCAAAGAATCCAAGGCCCGCATCTCCCGCAATAATAAGATTTCCCTCTTTGTTTTCATACATCTTGGAAACAGAGCCCACATAAGAAGCATCCTTGTACTTCTCAACGTTTATATTGTTTCCGGTAACATGTCCGATAAAGATGACTCCATCTGAGCCACCCATCATAAGGTTTCCGCCGGACATATACTTAACACTGGTGAAGCTGGATCCCGCATCCTCTCTCTTAAAGGACTGGCTGATAACGCCGTCTTTAATGATAAATACGGTTCCGCCGTTTGAAACAACCGCAATGCTTCCGTCAGCGCGGCATGAAATATCTCTGATGTAGTAAAGATCGGCACTTCCGGCATAAGTCGTAAGCACGTTATCTTCCGACAAAACAGAGAGATATGAATTTGTTCCGATGTAAAGTTCTCCGGATTTTCCGTAGCAAAGACTTCTAACGGAGTTTGAGCCGAGGCCGTCAGCAGTGGTGTAACTGATAACTTCCCCGGTTTTAAAAGAATAGTAAAGAAGACCGGCATCGTTTGTTCCGATCCAGATTCCGTCCCGTCCGTTTGGAAGAAGGGACATAACGCTGTGGATCCTGTCATCCAGCTCCAGCTTTGTAAAACTGTTACCGTTAAACTGATATAGGCCGGTGTAGGTTCCGATCCACATATAACCATCGTCTATCTGAACAATGGCATTTACTTCACTGCTACCCAGCTTGTTTTCGATGTTATAGACGATACCGCTGTACTCTGAAGCGTAATCCGCAGCGTATGAGTCCACGCGGATCGCCGTACCAAGAAATAGAAGGCACAGAAAAACAGCTAAATAACGCACGGAAACCAGAGCTGCACCGGCAGCCCTGGCTTCTGATATACGTTTAAAGATCCTATTTATCGATATAGGCAAATCAGACTTTAATGCTCTCATTTACCGCACCAAACCTTTAATAATTTTTATTTCTTTAAAGGGGACTCTCTGTAGATGATATCATCTCTTCCGGGTCCGTTGCTTATCATGGTGATGGGATAACCGATCTGACCTTCGATGAACTCAATATATGCACGGCAGTTCTCGGGGAGATCCTCATACTTCTTAATACCGCGGATCTCGGTTTTCCATCCGGGAAGCTTCTTAAGAACAGGCTTGCACTTCTCAAGCTTTGCGGTTACAGGGAAGTCGGTGATAACTTCGCCATCAAGCTCATATCCTACACATACAGGGATCTCATCAAGATATCCAAGTACGTCGAGAACAGTAAATGCAACATCAGTGGTTCCCTGAAGTCTGCATCCGTACTTACTTGCTACGCAGTCAAACCATCCCATTCTTCTGGGTCTGTGAGTGGTAGCACCGTACTCTCCGCCGTCTCCTCCGCGCTCTCTTAATTCGTTAGCTTCGTCGCCGAAGATCTCTGAAACAAATGCACCTGCACCAACTGCTGAAGAATATGCCTTGCAAACGGTGATGATCTGCTTGATCTCGTAGGGAGGAAGTCCTGCTCCTACTGCACCGTAACCTGCAAGGGTAGATGATGAAGTAACCATAGGATAGATTCCGTGATCGGGATCCTTTAATGTTCCAAGCTGACCCTCAAGAAGAATGGTCTTGCCTTCTTTGATTGCATTGTCAAGGAATGCTGATACATCGCAAACATAAGGCTTAACCATATCGCGATATCTGTGAAGAGTCTCAAGGAGCTCGTTCTCATCGATAGCGGGCTTGTGATAAAGGTGCTCAAGAAGTACGTTCTTAAGGTCGCATACTCTCTTAACCTTCTCCTTTAAAAGCTCCTCGTCGAAAAGTTCGCTTACCTGGAAGCCGATCTTTGCATATTTATCTGAATAGAAAGGTGCGATACCTGACTTGGTAGATCCGAAGGACTTACCTGCAAGACGCTCCTCCTCGTATGCATCGAAAAGTACGTGATAGGGCATTACGATCTGACATCTGTCGCTGACTAAGATCTTAGGCATGGGAACATTCTGATCAGTAATGGACTTGATCTCGTTGAAAAGTTTCTCTATATCCAGAGCTACGCCGTTTCCGATAATGCTGGTGGTGTGATCATAGAAAACTCCTGAAGGAAGAGTGTGAAGTGCGAACTTACCATACTTGTTAACGATGGTGTGTCCTGCGTTTGCTCCTCCCTGAAAGCGAATGATGATATCCGCATTTTCAGCAAGCATATCAGTGATCTTTCCCTTTCCTTCGTCACCCCAGTTGGCGCCAACTACTGCCTTAACCATTTTATTTCTCCTTTATTAAAACAACTAAATATTTTTATTTACGTCTGAAAACAGGCCAACGTTTATTGTACTATATTCTTGCTTATCTTTCAATATTCCTCTTCAGTATCTTTTAATCCTGTTGCGATCAATTCCTTGGGCAAAAGTTCCATGATGGTCTTCTCCAAAAGCTTCGAATCAACAGGTTTTGAAAGATATCCCACAAAGCCGTTCTGGAGGTAGAATTCCCTGGCTCCCGAAATTGCATTTGCGGTAAGGGCAACTGTTGGCTTGTCGCCGCCTAAGATGCTGTAATCCTTCTTTATCCTCTGAAGGGTTTCGATACCGTCCATCTCAGGCATCATGTGGTCGATAAAGATGATATCGTACTCCACTTCGTGCATCTTTCTGATGGCCTCTTCTCCTGAAAGAGCTGTATCAACACGTATCTTGGTCCTCTTTAATAGACCGACAATAACGTTAAGGTTCATCTTTATATCATCAACAACAAGGATCTTTGCATCCGGCGCCGTAAACTGCTCGGTAGCGGACTGCTTTCCTTTACCCTTTATTGTTGAGCTGGAAGAAAGATCTCCGATCTCCGTCCAGTCGATGACTTCCTGTCTTACGAAGAATGAGAAGGTTGAGCCTTCGCCGTAGCTACTCTTAACAGTAAGACGGCTTCCCATCATGGCAAGGAGCTGCTGAACGATACTCATGCCAAGTCCGGTACCTTCAATATGTCTGTTTCTCAGTTCCTCGATTCGTTCAAAAGGAGCAAAGAGTTTTTCAAGATCCTCCTTCTTCATTCCGCGTCCGGTATCGGAAATGGAGATCTTAAGGAAGATTGATCTTTCGTCCGCCTTGTCAAAATCAACCGAAAAGAGTATCGATCCCTTCTCGGTGTATTTCACGGCGTTTGTCAGGATGTTCATGATTATCTGCTTGATCCTGATCTCGTCTCCGTAGAGAGTCCTCGGAAGGTCTTTCGCGGCATTTACCTTAAAGGCAAGCCCCTTCTGCTTCGCTCTGTTGGCAACAAAGATCCTTGTATCGTTGATAAGAGCACTGAGATCGTATTTTACAGGCAGGATCTCCATCTTACCCGACTCGATTTTGGAGAAGTCAAGTATGTTGTTTATAAGGCTTAAAAGCATATTTCCGGCGTGCTGGATGTCCTCCGCATACCTTCTTATATCCTGCTCCTGAGTCTCTCTCAGGATCATCTCGTTCATACCGAGAACCGAGTTAATGGGAGTACGGATCTCGTGGGACATGCTGGCAAGGAAATCCGACTTTGTCTTGGTAGCCTTTCTAGCTTCCTCCGCCTTGGTCTCAATGATCCTCATAAGCTCGTCAGTGGAACGCTCCTGCTCAGCAAGGATCTCCGCCTGTCTGAGACGTCCCGTATTAAGGAGAACGAAAAAGGCATCCATTACGATTATACCGATGATGGTGGCAACCACTTCAACAACACCGAACTGCTTAAACTGAAGGATAAATCTTCCGATCACGGTATTGCCCTGGAAGGGGATTGCAAATACAACAAGCACAAGACTTGTGATACCGGCGTGAATAATGTTTACTATTCGCTCCTTATTGAAGTAAGCAACACCGGATGCAAACATTGCGGTAACCGCAAATATCATGGATGAACCTACGGAATAGGAGGCAAGGAATCCGGCGTAAATAAGGCACATGGTGATATACATCGACATGAATATCGATGCTCTCTTTATAAGAATATTGATCGAAAATCCAACTGCATAAACAGTCATTGAGATTATGCAGACAAACGACCTTATATGTGGCAAAACGTTACTGCCGCTCATGAGAGTGGTGACCAGCGTCAGGATGACACAACAGAGCAGGCTGAAAACATTTGCAGATTGAATTGCTTTAGTCTCTCTGTCCATGTTTACCTCTCTCCTCGTTTAGGCAGCACAAAACGAAGTCCCTGCCTAACGATCTCTGCTCTAAGCTCGTAAGCCTGACACAATTCGCCGTCAAGTTCCAAATTAAAACTCATGCCATTGGTTCTTCTTGCTTTTATGAACTTAGAAAGTCCGCTTTCCGTAACCTTCTTGAGCTGTCCAAGGTTGCCACCTGTGGCAGCCTTAATGGCATTAAGCCTTGCAAAATGCCCACGTCCGGGCACAAAGGTATAAGAAGCAAGACCGTCATCGACATTTTCATTAATGCCCATACGGTATTTGCCTCCGATATATGAGCCGTTACCGAAGTACATCAGGGTAACTTTTTCGTTTGTGAATTTCAGTGAATCAGTGGTAACATCAAAAAACTTTGGATTGGCAAGAAATGCCGCGTGTAAACGTGTGACCAGACCGGGCAGGCGCCTTCTTCCGAGGCCGAGAGCCTTTACCTCATCTCCCTTTTTAAGGGAATCCGTGTCGGCACCAAAGGTTACACAGTTAAGAGCTATACCGAGATTGCTCTTTATATAATCCACATAAACCACTTCGCCGTTTATCATGGCTGAAACATCTCTGAAGTGGGTAAGATCATCAGTAAATGCCTTAAGGAAATCGCAGGTTCCATAGGGAATCATGGCAACTTCGGCTCTTGTGATATCCTTGAATCCGCGAAGCATGTTTCGCATTGTTCCCGAACCACCGCAACAATAAAATCTAAGTTCCTCATTGTCGAAAAAACGGCATAATACTTCAACCAGATCAGTTTCATGACCCGGTCTTCTGGTGGAGAAGACATAATAATGCAGATCCGGAAATTCCTCAAGCTGTTTTCTCAGTTTCATGGCATATCCGGGCTCGCACACTATTGGATTTACGATAAATACATGTATCATCGAGGTCCTCTTACGGTAATAAATGCCGAAACTTTGGTTTAGGTTACGAGGTAATGCATCATGTAAAGCTTAAGTGGCGAAGATCTCAGCAATGGTAAGATCTTCGGGAGTTGTTATCTTAAAGTTCTGATAAGAGCCCTCTGCCACATGAACCTTGGCAAGACCTGAAAGTTCAACGGTCATGGCGTCATCGGTAAGGTCTTCTCTCTCATCATAAACAGCCTGTCTGTAGGACTCGAAGATGGTTTCAGCCTTGAAGGTCTGAGGTGTCTGGATGTTCCAGACATTCTTTCTTTCGGGAGTCTCCACTACTTCGCCGTTTTCATTAACGATCTTTACGGTATCCTTGGACTTAACGGCTGTAACGCAGGCATCGTATTTAAGCACCGCATCATAGTTGGCCCTTAAGATCTCCTCTGTAAGGAAAGGCCTTGCACCGTCGTGAATGAAAATATAATCTGTGGGAAGATCCTTTGAAAAATCGGGATCCCCAAGAAGTTCTTCCTGTTTGTCGGCTCCGATGGCCATCCAGTTGATGTTCTTGAGGCTAACGAGTCCGCTCCAAACAGATTCCCATCTTTCTCTTCCCGCATCTGCGATACGGGTAACCTTGGTAAAAAAGTATTTTGCCAGAAGCTCGTCTCTTACAAAATCCGCATCATCCGGCCTGATGACAAGAACACACTCATCAATGATCTCGGACTTTTCGATAGCCATAAGGCTGTACCATAAAACCGGCTTTTCGTTTATTTCAAGATACTGCTTGGCAACCTTGCCTCCCATGCGCTTTCCGATTCCTCCCGCAAGAAGAATGGCGGTGCAATGAGGCTTGGTCTTATTTGTTATACCTTCCATTTTATACTTTGAAGACTCCGACCTTTTCGCCTATCTGAAGATTCGGAACGGCGTTAAGATCCAAAGTACTTCTATACCCCTTTATAAATTCATAGTACCCTGCAGAACCGATCATCGCGGCATTATCCGTACAGAAGATCGGGCTTGGATGAACAAACTCAAATCCTCGCTTTGCACACTCAGTTTCAAATGCCTCTCTGAGATGAGAATTTGAAGCAACTCCTCCGGCAATGGCAAAGGTCTTTACCCCATAATCCTTTGCTGCCTGAAGGGAATGTTCAACCAAAACATCCACTACGGATTTCTGGAAAGAAGCGGCAACATCCGCCTGGGAGAATTCCTCTCCCTTCATCCTGCATCCGTTAAGATAATTAAGAACAGCGCTCTTAAGTCCGCTGAATGAGAAATCATAATCGCTGCCTTCAACCTTTCCTCTGGGGAAAACAATAGCATCGGGATTACCCTCTCTTGAGATCTTGTCGATCTTAGGTCCGCCCGGGTAGCCAAGTCCGATGGCTCTCGCCACCTTATCAAAGGCCTCTCCCGCTGCGTCATCCCTTGTCCTTGCGATTATCTCATACTCTCCGTAATCCTTTACAAGAACAAGATGCGAATGACCTCCCGAAGCCACAAGGCACATAAACGGAGGCTTAAGATCCGGATGTTCAATATAGTTGGCGCTGATATGACCTTCGATGTGATGAACTCCAACGATGGGAATACCGCTTGCAAAGCTTATTGCCTTTGCCGCGGAAACGCCAACAAGAAGGGCTCCCACAAGACCCGGTCCGTATGTGACCGCGATAGCATCTATATCTTTTAAAGTAACTCCTGCCTCTGAAAGAGACTTTTTAATGACCCTGTTCACCTTTTCGATATGCTTTCTTGAAGCGATCTCGGGAACGACTCCTCCGTAGAGGGTGTGAAGGTCGATCTGGGAATATATGGTATTTGAGAGAACTTCCCTTCCGTTTTTTACCACCGATGCGGCGGTCTCATCGCAGGAGCTCTCCACTGCCAAAATTAGTACATCTTTATCCATTGGTTATCTATCCAAACTAAATTAATTTCAATCTCCTTTGACACCGTCACCGTTAAGATCCACATTGGATTCATCATCCCAACCGTAGATCTTCCAGCGCTTTTCGGAATCTTTTCGGAGAAGATATATGGTCTTCTTGGTAATACTCTTACCGTTCTCGCTTAGGTTGTAAGTACACTTAAGCCGTGCAAAATTGTATCCGTCCTTAGAGTAGTAATCAACATTGGTGCTTGAAACAACGCCGGCGTTTGTGATCCTTCTCTTTGCGTCCTTGTTGTCCTGTACTTCCTGCTTAAGGCTCATAAGGTAAGTACCGGTATCGTTGTTGGCAAGGAGTTTTTCATCAAAGAGTCCTCTTGCCTTAAGACCCAACGCCTCGACCTCGTCTTCTGTGGTTTCTTCGGCATAGTAGCAAACTATGATGCTGTTGTAATACTTCATGACTTCCTTGGGAGTCGGAGGATAATCTTTGTCCAGATCCCTTGAAAGTGCAGTATCAACAGCGCTCATGGTCTTCTCAGCTCTGCTGTCCTTGGCGCGGCTTGATAAAAAGGCATAGTAACCCACTACAGCCAGAACGAGAAGCGTTATGATAATTGTGATCCTTGTAGCTCGTGGCTTAAGTTTCATTAACGGGTTACCTCGAATATCCTGCCTTTAGGCTTATTCTTCCTCAAAATTCAGTTCCTTGCTTCTTCCATCCTTTGAAATGTGGGCGTCTGCAAAGATCTTTTTAACTGTATCTCTGTAGTTGTCCGGCCAGTTCATTGCCGGGCTGTAATGTGTGAGCCAGAGCTCTTTGGTTCCGGACTCTTTTGCCAGTGTTGCAGCTTCCTGCATGGTCATATGCTTTTTTGCAACAGCTTTTTCCGCTTCCTCAGGGTCTCCGTACATACCCTCAAGGATCAGAAGATCCGTATCCTTCGCAGCTTCTCTTAAGCTGTCCGTAGGCCTTGTATCGGTACAGTAAGTAACTTTAAGTCCTTTTCTCTCTCCGCCCAGGACCATATCGGGAGTGTAGAGCCTGCCGTCTTCCTCAATGCTCTCACCCTTCTGAAGCTTGCTCCAGAGCTTTAAAGGAATGTTAAGGCTCTCTGCCTTTTCCTTGTCAAATCTTCCCGCACGCTTGATCTCCATGGTGTATCCATAGCAGACCATGCTGTGGTTTACTCTGAAAGCGTTTAATGTAAATCCGTCAAATTCAAAACTCTGATTGTTTTCCGTTATTTCCAAAAACTTAAGTTCAAAGGGAAGCTCGGGAGCTATTACCCTTAAACTTGAAACCACTCTCTCAAGACCTTTGGGGCCGATAAGAAGAAGGGGCTCCGTCCTGTCCGCATTTCCCATGTTAAGGAGCATACCGGGAAGTCCGCTGATATGGTCCGCATGGTAATGTGTAAAACATATTATATCTATCGGGTTCGGGCTCCACCCTTTTTCCCTCATGGCTATCTGGGTTCCTTCGCCGCAATCGATGAGAATGCTGTGTCCGTTGTATCTCATCATCAGCGATGTAAGCCATCTGTAGGGAAGTGGCATCATGCCACCTGTCCCGAGTAAACATACATCCAACATAAACTATCCTCTGCGCCACATGATCAGCGCATCTTCCGTGGGATCCTCATAGAATCCGGGGCGAACCCCTTCTCCTTTAAATCCCGATTTTTCATAGACCCTAATGGCGGGAGCATTGGAAACCCTGACTTCAAGGGTGTAATCCTTAATATCCTCTTCCTCGCCCAGTCTTATAAGCTCTTCAATAAGCCTGCTTGCTATTCCTCTGCCTCTGAAATCGCCCCATACGACCACATTGTCAATGTTGCCTTCGCCTGCGATGACTCTCATTCCCGCGCTTCCGACAACCTCTCCGTCAAGTTCCGCCACAAGGTATCTTGCATAGGGAATGTCAAACAGTTCGCGAAAGGCTTCCCTTGTCCAGGGTCTTGAGAATGAATCTCTCTCGATCTCCGCAAGGCGGTCGATATCGGTTTCCTTAATCTTTCTGATGATCAGGGGCATCTTTATACCTCGAAATGTTTGGGACCTTCGTTCTCGGCCTGACTCTTTCTTAAGTAGGTCGGCGCATGGTCGTCAGCATCGACTGTCTTACCAATTTTGTAATAATACGCTCCGAGAGTAGCTACGCTTGCTGCGCTCTGGAACAGCCTGTGAGCCGGTGCCTTTTTAAAGGGTACCTTTATTGCTTCATCAAGAAAATCACTGTATACGGGAACTCCATCCCCGAGGAAGATAACTTCTCTTCCCAGCTCGTTGATCTTTTCTGCTATCTCCGAGATAGGGATTGCCGCTCCGTCAAGGACTATATTAAACTCAGGATTAAACTCATAAAGACCGGTATAAACCTGTTTTCTTCTTGCATCCATAAGGGGACAGATAAGGGCGTTTGTTCCCCAAAGGTTATATGCAAGACCTTCAAGAGTAGGAACTTCAACGATGGGCTTATCGATAACAAGGGCGATTCCCTTAGCTGTCGCGCTTCCGATTCGAAGTCCCGTATATGAACCGGGGCCCGAAGCAATAGCAATGGCATCCACCGTATCAAGGTCAAGCTCCGTCATTTTCTTTATTTCATCAAGCATGGGAAGCAATGTCTGGGAGTGGGTCTTTTTGTAATTGGTGGTGTACTCGGCTGTAATAACGCCGTCGCACCAGACCGCCACACTCGCAACAAGCCCCGAGCTGTCTATTCCGATAATCTTCATTTCAAATACTCAAACCGCTATCAAATATTTTTTATGGTAATCTTTCTGTAATCAAATCCCTTTTCAGGGTCTTTTTCGATAAGGACTCTGACTGCCTCTTCTGGGATGATCTCGTCGATCAGCTCTGCCCATTCGATAATGGAGGCTCCGCTTCCGAAAACATAATCCTCAAATCCTATCTCGTCCATCTCCTCCACATCGCCGATGCGGTAAACATCGAAGTGGTAGAAGGGAAGTCTTCCGTCTTCATAAACCTGAAGGATGGTGAAGGTCGGGCTGTTTACAGGTCCTTCAATTCCAAGTCCCTTTGCAAAGCCCTGGGTGAAAAGCGTCTTGCCTACGCCGAGGTCTCCGGTCATAGCGATGATAAGTCCCGGCTTTGCCTCTTCTCCCATCTTCTTTCCGATCTCGAAAGTCTCTTCCGGAGAATGCGTTTCGTATATTACATCAGACATTTAACTAACTCCTGATCTTGTTCTTTTTAGGATCGATCCCCTCGGATATGGCCTGAATGACAAGAGGAAGACTCTCCCCCGCCTGGGCCTTGGGAATGATCGTTGCGTTGTATCTTGTGGTATAGACAATAATGCTCTTTCCTGTGGAAATCGCTTTAACAATACTGTCCCAAGGGTGGTTTTCGGATTTATCATCCTGGGATATCGTGATTCCGTTTTCGTCAAAGGTATACTTGAAAGGCTTTTTCATTGCAGGAGAAAGCGCATAAGCCTGATTAGCCTTTATAAGGAGAACGATGGGGGTATAAACAACAAGTATCGCTCCCACGATCAGGAGAAGCCAGTATTTTGCGTACAGACCGTATGCTACTCCCACAAGACCGACGGCAGTGGCCAAAATGCCTGCGGGCTTAGAGTAGGAATGCTTTAAATTAAAGTCATAAAGATCGCTTGGAGATAGCTTGATTTCTACTTCTACCATATCTGTCTCTTTTCCCGATCGGACCAATGGACATAGTCCAACCATTTTTAGATATTAAATCAATTTATTATATAAAAAATAGCCAAAAAAATCAATCCCGAGTGGCCTTTAAAAACCACTCGGGACCGATTTTTGGATTTACTCTTTTTGGCAGCTTACGCCAAAATTTTAAGCATTTTCTGTAACGGGTTTTTTAGCCTTAACACGTCTTGCTTCACCTTTAAGAATAGGGCTTAAAGGCTTATAAACAAGGAGTACGACCACTGAGTTTGCAAGGCCCTTGATAAGGTTAAGAGGAGCTACACAAACAGCAACAAAGCTGAGCATGCTTCCCTCTTTGCAAAGGGGGTTAACGGCTGAACCCATTGCAAGGAGCGCCTCAAGAGGCATTTTATACATCTTTGCAAATGTAGGAAGAAGGTAAACTGCATTGAATGCGGTTCCGAATATTGTAAGAACTATGGTTCCGACGATGCAGGCCGCAAAAGCTCCCTTCTTTGTTCTCTTAAAGTTGTAGATAACGGATGCGGTAAGAACGAGGCTGCATCCAACAGCAAAGTTTGCAAGTTCTCCGACAAAAGCAGTGCTTGTCCCCTTCACAAGAAGCTTAAGAATGATCTTGATAAACTCCATCATGACTCCGGCAGCAGGTCCGAAAGCGAAAGTTCCGATAAGGATGGGCAGTTCGCTAAAGTCCAGCTTATAAAAGTCCGGAGCAAAAGGAATCGGGATCTCTATAAGCATAAGGATGGTTGCAAGAGCTGAAAACATTCCAACCATTGCCATCTTACGGGTTGTGAAGATCTTTTCTTTGATGCCCTGTTTTCTCTGAGCGATCTTTTCAAGCAGTACCGCGATCAAAAAGAGCGCTGCGATAATGCCCAAAAAGGTGAAAACAAAGGCGATGTTCTTGGCGAAGTTATCTCCAAGCTTAGTAAAATGAGTTCCGATTTTCCCAAAAAATTCAAGTAATACTTGTTTCATTTTTTCCTCACTTTCCGGCTTCAACTCTTGGGATAAGAAAAAGCCTCTTTTGTGTGGAAAATTCTTCGTGACAGAAATTATTTGCCATAGGGTGCTTGTTACCGCACATAAAAAAGCCCGCAGTATAAACTACGGGCGAGATAGCAAATAAAAGCCTATAAGGCTTATCTGTTTCTTCTTTCATCCAGACTATACTGTTGGTTCCGGAATTTCACCGGCTCGGCATCGAGAAGTCTTTTGCACCTCTCTCAGCTCGCGGACTTTACCGCCAGTGGGGAATCACACCCCGCCCTGAAGAATTTTCTTTTTAGTGTTAAAGTTTTAACACAGTTCAATTATATCTTATATATGTTTTTTGTCAAGTATATTTGTTCAGTTCTTTGGTTTGTCCAGCGGGGACAAACCACAAATACAAAATCCTAGTAGTCTGTATATTTTCTCGTATCTCCGTCTTCGATGAAGGGCGGAGGATCCGGCATACCGGGCATTCCGATGTAGTAGCCCTGAGCAAGATCGATGCCGAACTCCTTCAGCATCTCAAATTCAATGATGGTCTCAATGCCTTCCGCAAGGACCTTAACATCACGATCCTTCAGCATTCCGACAAGAGCCTTAACAAACTCTACTCTGTTCGGATCATCAGTGAAATCATGTATTACCGCTCTTGAGATCTTAACGATATCGGGACCATAGAAAAGTACGGAATTAACATCCGTATTAAGACCTTCTCCGAAAGCATCAAGTGCGCACATCATATCGTGCTTAAGCATGAATCTCTGCTTATCAAACCAAGCCTGCTTATTAACAAAAGGATACTCAACGATCTCAACCACAACCCTTGAAAGAACTTCTTTGCCGAAGGTATCAATGTAAGCCAGGGATTCCTCGCCTGTAAGGCACTCATTGGGAAAACTGTTGATAAACAGATAACCCGGAATGTGAAGATCCGCAAAAGTCTTTGTGGCATTAAAAAACGAATCGATCTCGATCTGGTGAGTTCCACTCATCTGGCTGCGAATGTTAATGTACTCCCTGGGATTCATGCCGTTATCAGGACGCATAAGGGCTTCGTAACCATATGTACTCTTCGTCTTTACGTTTTTAATCTCTTGAAAAACATAATTCATCGGGTAAATATATAAAGGCTTAACGACACCCATTATCTAATCCTTCCTTTCGGCTGTTATTCACTGGCTGCAGGACTCATAAGATCAAGATAAAACTGTGCAATGCTTTCAAAATAATAAGGCATGAACCAAAATAGGCCGACTATACTGAAACCTGCCAGGAGGTACAAAGGAATAAAGGTTAATTCAAATCCCAGCAGTCTCCATCTTTGGCCATTCATCTTCTTCCATCCGGCTGCAAGAGCTTCCTCCGCAGTATACTCCGGGAAATCTGCCAGAATAAAATAAACCAACTTAAAACTCAAACTGAAAAATACAATGATCAGATTTGCTAATCCAAAAAGTGCAAGGGCTATAAAAATATATTTCAGATCTTTGGTATAGCTGTATAGCTCTACCGCAACGGAATATGGAAGTATAGCTATTGCACCGGGCAGTGCCATAATAGCTGCCGCCTTGAAATTCTTGGATGCATCCTCTCTGAATACTGAAAAAGCATCAGAAACTGCAGGTCTGTGGCCTGCCCCCATCTTAAGGTAGTAAAAATATACTCCGATGGTAAATACGGTTATGAATAAAGAAGCTACCCAGCTGATCACCGAAGTAATAAGGATTTCAAGAACAGCCATCGCTATGGAACGATTCGCACTTTTGAGAAATGCAAGTGATATCCCCTGATTAACATTTAAGATGATCATTAAAATGACATATGTTAATCCGGCCTGAGCCGCAGAAAGCCCGACCGCTCCTTTATATTTTCCGTTTAAATGCCCTTTGGCTCTGTCCTTAAGAACTCCTGCGGGCTGATACTTTTTGTTCATGACTAATTAAAACCTTTATAAACATATTTACGGTTTTACACCGCATAATCAGCGTTCATACCAACGTATTTAAGCCTGTCCGCCGACTTTAAATCTTTCTGATAAGGATTTTCCTCATTGTAATACTTGATCTGGGTATGAGTAGTTCCGCCGGAAACATAAGTCCTTCCGCACTCCGGGCAAATTGACGTATGAATGCTGACGGAGGCATTAATGACTTTACCGTTACCCTTTGCCGCCTTTTCATAGGCATTGACAACATGCTCCTGCTCATGGGCGCGAACTCTTGACGCAGCTGCCTGAGGGGCTATTGTCTGGGCCGACTTAAAGGAAACCATCTCGTCGGAACCGTCCCGGTACTTGCGTTTTTTACAGGTTTCGCACTCACATGAAGGATCCCCTCCGTGGGCCTTTATTCGCATCTTCCCAGCTTCAGTCTTTTCTTCCCCCGGGTACTTGGTGTAATCCTTTTCCTGCTTGCCCACATTCCAAGGCATCTGAGCCAGTTTCTGTGTCTCAAGCATTTTGTTTTGATATGTATTGGCAATATTCGTATTAAATGAAATACCGCTCATAGGCATTTACCTCATATCAGGTTGGAATAAATACTTTCTCCGCTCATCTGTTCATACAGCCTTATGTACTCGGTCCACATATCGGCAAGGGATCCGTCCATAACAAGTACCGATATCACAAGGGTCATTATAAGAAGGCTTATAACAATAGCAACCGATCCGCATATGATAGCTGTTCTTCCCTTCTTGGGGATTCCCTTTCCTCTTCTTCCACTCATGATCGCGAAAAACAAACTTGCTGTACCCGCCATGATACCAAAGGAACTGAACATAACCGAAAACGCAAGCCCAAGGGCTACAAATCCAAGAATAAATGCAGTCTTGGCAAATGCGGTATTGGTACCCATGGGTTCGTCCGGAGTCCCGTAAAAATTATTCTGATCCTGATTAAAATTGTATCCGTCCATTTCAAAACTTCCTGACTGTTTTAGTACTAATAATGTACCATTTTTTAGGGGTAATATCAATTAACAAAAAGTAAAGCTTATTACCCCATTTTTGATCACTTGATCTCTGATGTTACGCTGTCGAGGCTGTGATCACCGGACAATGTTATGGTAACAGACTTTGTTACTCCGGTAATATCCACCTTCGATTCAGAGACAAGCTCACCAAGCTTATTATAGACAGCAAAATTAAACACTGTTTCTTCAATGGGCCATTCCATAGTAAGTACAATGACCTCTTCTGCTTTAACGCCGCCGGCATTTACCTGTTCATTCGTGATGGGATCGATACAAGCGACCATTCCGATATCCACACCGGTGAGATTAACAATATAAAAACTTACATCCATGTAATCTGCATCGATAAGATCAAGAACGTTTTGTCCCTCTTCTCCGGTCTCCTTAGGCTTTTCTTCCTCAGGTTCCTGAACGTTTTCCTTATTCTCGGTTTCATCAGGCTCTGTAACCGTTGTCACGGTAGGATCATTTACAACCGGTTCAGGTTCAGGCTTTTTAGTACATCCTGCTATTAACAATCCGGTCATTAATAATGCTGTTAGCACCAAATATCTTTTTTTCATAATATCCCCTTATGTCCTTACATCTTTTTAGTTAAAATCAGCGGAGCCTTTTACAGCTCCGCTGATAATTATAACTTATTTTTTACCGAGTAATCAAACTTCTTTGTTCTCTTCTTTCTTCTTCTGATTACCCTTGATGATACCGTATGTGGTTCCGCCGGTAACTGCAGCTACGATAAGGAGCCACCACCAGTTCCATCTTCTCTTGGGAGCTACTTCATCAAGTCCCATTGAAAGGGCTGATTCCTCGTCGCCGATGTTTTCAATCTTGTTACCACCGTCTCCAAGATCGCCTGCAAGAGCTGCTTCCTCGTCACCAATGTTCTCGGTGTTCTGGTCTTCGTCGCCTGCGTTGTTATCCTGATTGCCTGCATTTGCAGGAGCAGCGGGTGCTGCGGGAGCAGGAGCAGGTGCTGCCTGAAGTACTCCGGGTACTGCTGCAAGAGGTGCTACAGGATTTTCGATATCTGTAGTAGTTCCGGTTGTAACTACTTCTGAAGGAGTAAGTTCTGCAACCTTAGCTGAGAAGAGTGCCTCAACCTCAGCCAATCTCTTAAGGAGATCATCTCTGTCGCTCTTAGCCTTAGCCAGCTTAGCCTGTGCTGCTGCAAGGCTTGCACTGAATGCGTTAAGAGTCTTAGCGTCAACGGTAGGAAGTGCATCGATCTGGCCCTTAAGGGTTTCAATCTCAGCCTTTGCAAGTCTGATGTCTTCCTGAGCCTTGCTTGCCTTATTTGCAAGAGTTACGTACTCAGTGGCTACTGCTGCTGCTGCGTCTACCTTGCTACGGAAGTCAGCGGTTTGTGCTGCGTCATCATCCGAAAGAACCTTCTCACCCTTCTTATCGGTAGTGTAGTCAGTTCCATCCTCCTGATCAACAGTTGAAAGAAGGATCTTGTTATCGTACCAGTTGTCGTTTCTCTTCTCGGTGTAGGACTCAGAGCCTTCCTTAATGTCGCTCCATACGGCTGAAGAAATTTCAGCTGCGGTATCAACATCAACCTTCTTGAGGAGATAGTTGAGAGCCTTGTAACCATATACCTTTTCAGGATTGGTTTCAGCAATCTTTACATTGTATTTATCAGCCTGAGCCTGTACCTTGCCGTTTGCTTCAGCTGCGCTGGATGCTGCAACAGTTTCGTTAAGGGTATCTGCTTTTACGTAATATACTGTTGCCTCTCCAACATTGAGATCAAGACCTACAACATTATATACGATATAGCCCTGACTCTCGTAGTATTTCTTAATGTCAGCTTTGGTAATTACACCATTAGCATTACCGGTAATTCTCCTAATGACATCCTCTACAATTGAGTAAGGTCTTGTCTCAGTAACAACCTTGAGGTATGTTACATCTACTCCGCCATAAGCGTGAGAATCCGCAAATCCATCATCCTCTACCTCCGGTTTCTGAATATCATAACTCAGTACCTTCTGGTCAAAGTCCACTGCGTTAGAAATAATATCTCCTACCTTAGTCAATTCGGCTTTAACATAGTAATTAAACTCTGCTACATCATTCGTTATTCCCCACGCCTCAACTTCGATCGTACCGGGGAATACGGGACAATATGTACCGGTTACAATGTAGTTGCCGGTCAATGCATCGTCAACATCAAATCCTGCAAGAGTAGCTGTATCGCCCTTCTTGAACTCAACATCTCCGATAACGATTGACTCGTTATCGCCAAGAGCATTGATCTTTTCCTGAAGAGCCTGCTTGTAAGCATTCTGAGCAGCTGTAAGATCCGCATATTTAGCAGAAGAAGCAGCCTCGCCATCGAGTGAAGCTCCGGTATAGGTTGTTGTTGTAACATCGGCTGTTACAGTCTTAGTAACCTCTCCGGTTGTAGAATCATAATTATAATCTACATGCTCTGTTCCGATTGCTACATCAACAACTTCCTCGGTTCTCTCACCGCTAAGAAGTGCGTTAAGATCATCCTCAGATGCTTCTACCTCAGTAACCTTAGTTTCGGTTTCGCCGGTAGTAGATACGTCGAAGTATGCGTACTGCTTTACGCCGTTTGTTTCGCCGATCTGAACATATACTCTGTTGGTGTCCTCATCGAAGTACTCACCTTCTCTTCCTATTGCATCTAAGATGTTCTGAGGAACATCCTTGCCTTCGATTGATACGTGATCAACCTTTTCAAAGATTACGATACCGGACTGAGTACCATACTGGTTCTTATCAAGAGTCTTCCAGTTGAAGCAAATAGTCTGCTGCTGTCCCTGTTTGTCGGTATATGTGCACTTACCATACTTAAGGACGTCACCGATTGTATCTCCATCAGGCTCCTGATTGTCGTATACATATACATCCTTGCCATTAACCTTCTGGATATTTGCGGGATCATATTCCGGATTATTCTCCCAAGGGCTAACCTTAGCGTTATTTCCGCCAAGAACATCGGGTACATAGTAGAATCTCATAGTCGCTATAGCAAGCTGACGATAATCTGTGTACGGAACTGATTCGCCCCTGTCAACCTTATCCTGAATAGCTTTCTCAAGTGCTGCGATATATGCATATCCGGTGGAATTATACTTCTCCTTAGCTTTTTCAGCAGCGGTCTGAAGTTTTGAAGCCTCTGCTTCAAGTCTGTCAAGTTCTTCCTTAGCTGCAACTGCATCTGCTGAAGCGACACCTTCAAGTGCTGCTAATCTATTCTTAGCAGTATTAAGTTCAGTGAGTTTATTCTCATATTCTCCGCTGGCAGTCTCATAATCAGACTCATACTTAGCGAAATCTTCCTCAATCTGTTTTACTTCTGCCTCAATAGCATTTACCTTGCCATCAGCATCAGCAGCTGCTCCTCTTGCAGCAATGATAGCGCCCTCTGCGGTAGGGATTATAGTAGCGTTTCCAATCGTAACAGCTGCATCTTCAACGATCTGACGATCATCTGCAACGATTTCAACGATATCCTTCACTTCATCATCCTCAGGAATGCCAAGGAGTTCATTTGCCTTCTCTTCGAGTTTATCTGCTTCTGCGGCAGCTGTATTACCTGCGTTTGCATAACCGTCAGCAGAACCAACAATACCTTCTACAACGCTTGCCTGGGTATCGATAGCGCCTGTCTCTCCGGCATACTCAACAAGCTCTCCAACAACTTCAACGATGTCGGGAGTCTGATCCTCTTCAGGAACTCTTCTTTCAACTTCCTCAGCTACCACTCCGCCTGCTTCTCCTGCGGTTGCTGCCTCTAAAGCCTGTCCGGCAGGAACAGCATCTCCATCATAGAATTCATCTTCAAGGCCCTGTGTAGCACTGATAGTTCCGGGAATAATTACGCCCTTTTCTTTTCTATCAGTGGTAGGTCTGCTAAGTCCGTCACCTGTTTCAATTGCATCAACAATTGAATCTACTGCGGTATTGGTCTTAGTCTGAACTTCCTCAGTCTGCTCACCCATAAGTCTAAGAGCGGCTGTAAGCTCAGATTCTGTAGCAGCCTGTTCAGGTACCTGAGGATTCTCAGGCTCATGAGACTCGGGATTGCTTTCTTCTGCGAAAGCCCCAAGATTCATTGAACCGAATGTCATAACGGCTGAAATACCGATTGACATTGCCTGGATTATACTCTTATTAATTAACTTACTCATATAAAAACCTCCTTTGAAAGTTCATCTATACAAAATTATGCTAATACCTTTCTTGTACTTAGATTATCGTACAATGTTTTTATATAAACAATAGCTTTGGGATGAACGGCTCTTTTTAGGGATGAGTTTCCAATATATAACAAAAAAGGCAGGGATTTGCCTTTAGTGCATTAAAGTTTCTATAAAATTACTTTGTTTCACAACTTATTGAAACAGATCATCCATACATACTTCCTTGCCAACATAGTTGCTGTACATATTTTTCTTTAAGCCATAAGTAGTAATAAAGGTAAGTATAAGAGTCATCTTGTTTTTTGTAGAGTCTCTGAATGCGTTTACTTTATTTTTCAGCTCCATATCGTAATCTTTATCAATCTCATATTCGTTGCTTGAAAACTTTATCTCACAAAGATTAATAACCCGATCGCGTCTTTCTATAATAAGATCTACCTGCGCTCCTTTATTGGTTTTATCTCCCTGTAGACTCCAAACCGAAATGTCCGTCAAAATTCCCGAAATTCCTAATTTATGCTTTATTTGACTAACATGATCTTTACATACCTGCTCAAAAGTTAGCCCGGCCCATGCTCTTCTTGAAGGATTATCGTTCATGTTGCTCCAAAAATGCTCGTCCTTGCCATAATTATCTTTAATAAACTTGAAATAGAATAATGAATAGTAATCCGATAACTGATATTTGGATTCTCTTTTTTTATTCCCATAGAACTTGTTTATTCTGATAAAACCGGACTTTTCCAAATCTGATAACATTTTTGTCAATACTCCGTTAGATGCAAGTCCGGTCTTACGTACAATTTCATCACGGCTAAGTCCACCTCTTTTCTCGCTCAGTGCATTGGCGATTTTTATATACTGTTCGCTGTTTGAAAATAAGGTATGGTATAAATGATCAAATTCATTCCATAATTCTGCTCTTCGTCCAAAGAAAATATTATCTATGTTCTCATTAAATGTCAGTTCACTATCAAGTAGCCTCAAATAAAACGGGATTCCTCCCATGATCATGTATAGCTGAACAATATCATATCTTGACCAATATATATTTCTGGATTGTAAATAGAGTTCTGTATGTTTAAGATCAAATGGTTCCAAAAATAGTCTGCATGTCTGCCTATTAAAGAAACCGCCTTTGTTCTCATCAAGTTTTTCAACCATCCAAGATGTTGCTGATCCGCATACTATAAACACAAGATTCTTTCTCGTCGATCCCCAAGAATTCCAAAACCATTCAAAAGCATCCATAAAACCTGAATGGGGTTTATCCATCCATGGCAATTCATCAAAAAATACTACTTGTTTTTCTTCCTTGTCATTTTCCCCAAGATAATTTCTAAGTGCAAAAAATGCCTCTGTCCAATCTTTCGGCGTATCTATTAGTCGGTGTGCCTTATTCCCTAATTCTAACGCAAAGTTCTTAAGCTGATCTGAGTTCTTCTGATTCTCTGATCCGGTAAATTTAAATGTTAATGAGTCTCCAAAATATTCATTGATCAGAAATGTCTTTCCTACTCTTCTTCTGCCATATACTACTATAAGCTGAGCTTCTTTTTCTTCTAATGCACGTTCTAATCTCTTTATCTCTTTATCTCGTCCAATAATATTTCCCATAGGCACCTCCACTGTTTCATGGCTATACTTTTATCTTTATGTCATATTTTATCAGAGATAAAGATAGATTTCAATGCATTTTTTATCTTTATCTCGACTATTTGTGAGATGTAGATAATGTTTGCGCTCATTTTTATCTTTATCTCCATATTTTTACAAGATAAAGACAAAAAAAGGCAGGGAATTCCCTGCCTTTAGTCCATTAAAGTTTCTTAGTATAAAAGGGTTAGTTCTTCTTGTCAGTTCCGTTAAGGTTCTGATTCTTCTTTTTCCGGTTACCATTGATGATTCCGAAGGTTGCGCCGCCGGTTACAGCGCCTGCAGCAAGGAGCCACCACCAGTTCCACTTTCTTGAAGTGGTTACATCATCGATTCCCTGGATAAGAGCTGACTCTTCGTCACCGATGTTCTCAGTCTCAGTACCATCTCCGATACCCTCTGCAAGAGCTGACTCCTCGTCACCGATGTTCTCGGTCTCATTCTCTTCCCCTGCATTACCGGCATCCTGATCATCGTTAGCTCCGGCATTAACATTGCCTGCGCCGGCATTAGCATTTACGCCCTGTGCAGGAGCATTAACAAGAGGTGCTGCCATATTTACAATAGTAACAGTCTCGGTAGTTGTATCCTCAGCGGCTCTTCTTCCGACTTCTTCAGCTGCCTCTCTATCCCTAAACTCTTTTACCTTTGCATCGTAATTCTTTGAAACTTCATCAAGTTTCTTAACAAGTTCGTCTCTCTCTTTCTTAGCCTGCTCAAGGCTCTTCTTAGCAGCCTCAAGACTTGCGGTCCACTGGTTGATGCCTTCAAAGTCAGTATTTTCGGTCTTTATCTTTGCAAGCTCTGTTTCAAGTTTCTCAACTTCCTTCTTGGCTTCGCCGAGCTTAGTATCAGTCTTTTCAAGCTGAGTTAAGAGATCGGTATACTTTTTAGCAAGATCGCTTGCTTCTTTGACATTTTTACGGAACTCATCGTTCTGAGTTGCATCCTTGACATTAATCTTGGGTGCTTCTCCGGTATAACCATCAGTGGTATATGAGGTGTAGTCATACTCTGCAAGAGCGATATTTCCGCTGTACCAGTTATCGTTTCTGTACTCTTTTACTGAGTTAGCTGTTACATCATCTTTATCCCAAGTGGTAGTTGATATTTTCTTGTCGGTCTCAACCGTAGTCTCCAAAAGAAGATATTTGAGTACATTATATCCGTAATAAGTCTTAGTACCGGGTATGGCTGTTGCACTGTTTTTATCATAATTAACCACAAGGTTGTTATCATTGATACCGGCCTCTGCAAGCGCAGTCTTAACAGAATCATCAGTTATCACATCTGTTGTAGCTCCGCTGACGGTAACCTCTTTTGATGCATTATCAAGATAATAATATACAGTATACTTATTTGATCCGTCTCCCAAAGCTGTATATCCTACATAATGCTTTCCCTCTTTAGCAAGAGCGACATTATCGGACTCCTCATCATCTTTCCAGATGCCCTTTAAGATCAACCAGTCCTTAGTAACTGTCTTTTTGGAAAGTTTTACAACATTGGCAGTAAGGGTTCCTGAAGCAAAATATCCACTTGTTTTATCTTCGTCGATGTCACCGATTATTTCATAATCTCTCTGCCAAACCTTTGTAACAGCATTGAAATCGTACTTGGCTGTTAATTCTGTCATAAAGATAGCCCATGCTGTTCCATAAGCGATCTGTCCAAGTTCAGGGATTTCCCTTGTCTCTGTAAACTTCTCACTGCCGTAATTTACATTAACCTTGTATCCTGTTGTAACAGTATCATCAAATGTATCCTCGACAAATCCGATTGTAGCGTATGCTTCTGCCTCACCAAAGGATTCCTCTACAACGTCAGCCACTACATCTCCGGCCTTAAAATCAATTCCACCAATGGTTACGACCTCGTCACCGGAAAGCGCATCAACCTGTTTCTGTACATCTGCTCGGAAGGCTGCCTTTGCTTCGGCCAACTTATCTGAAACCTTCTCACCGTACTTAATCTCAATGTTTCCGATTCTGATAGACTTTACAGTAGTCTCGCCTTCTGCAGGCTTAAGTCCATCAACAACATCCTGAAGATCGCTTACATACTTCGCCTGAGCATCTGAAAGATTTTCATAACTCTTTCCACTTGCAGCAACCGCATCAAGCTTAGCACCGGTATACTTTGTAGTTGTAACATCAGCTGTTACAGTCTTGATAAGTTCTCCGGTAGTAGAGTTGTATGTATATGTAGGGATTTCATCCTTGATCTCTACTTCGGTAACAGCCTCAGCCTTTTCATCATTAAGAAGATTTTCAAGCTGCTCATCGGTTACCTTACTCTCCTCGACTTCTGTATCTGTAACACCATTGGCAGCAGAAATTGCATACTTCGCATACTGATCTTCGCCAATCTTAACGATAGCGTATCCCGCTTCTTCATCGACAATGATATTGTCGGTTTCGGCATTAAGCTTTGCAAGCTCTTCCTCGGTAAGATCATGATGATCAAGTACGGTATGTTCCATGCTCTCGAAGATGATAAGTCCGATGGTTGAATCGTTGGATCCCATAGAATAGCCATCTAAAACCTGCTTATAATTGTATCTTGCAACCTTTTCTACAGTCTCCTCACCGGTTTTATTACCTTCTTCATCATATACCGGCACCTTTACGGTATACTTCATCTCGTAATGATTAAGAAGCCTGTTTGCAGGTTTGCCATTCAGATTCTCGTCGTCAGATTTGTACACATCTTTTTCTGCATATTCGGGATAATCATTGTTCGTAATTAATTTAACATTCTTTTTTCCATAACCAACAAGGGTAGCGGTAGGATCATTTTTCTTAATGCTGGGGAAGATGTAGAACTCCATGATAGCTTCCATAAGAGCATTACTGTTTCCCCAGAATGTACCATAATTACGCTCTTTGGATTCCTTGTACATTTTAGCTTCCAAAGCCGCAATAAGTGCATAACCTTCCTTGTTGTAGTCTTCCTCTGCTTTCTCGGTATTTGCCTTAAGTTTTGCAACTTCATCAATAAGGTCCTGAAGTTCCTTCTCAGCTAAATCAGCATCATCACTTGCAGTGCCCTGAAGTTTTGCAACATTCTCTTTAGCAGTCTCAAGCTGTCCCAAAGCAGCCTCGTACTTCTTTTTTGAATTGTCGTAGTCAGTCTTCTTTTCGTTGAAATTCTTCTCAGTTTCTTTAAGATTCTTTTCAGCAGCATCAACGTTCTTTTCGGCAGCATCTACAATAGCATTAGCATTTCCCATAGCCTTGTCTGCTGCTTCTTTATCTTCAGCATTTTTAACGTTGTCGTTCTCGATATCAAGTTTCTTATCAGCTTCGCTAAGCTTTTCTGCAATAGGCTTCACCTGATCATCAGCCTCTTTCTCAAGCTTCTGAGCATCTGAAAGAGCACTGTTTGCGTTCTGCTCCTGCTGCTTAGCCATGCCGGTATAAGTGTCGATATTTTCGGATTCTTCCTGAATATAACCAAGAGCCTCTTCGATGTCTGAAACAGCCTCATTAACATCAACTGCACCGGGTTTAATTTCATTTACATGGTCACCATTGGTTTCCTCAGTTTTAAGATCCTGATCATCCTCAATAGCAACCGGAAGTGTTGTATCTGTAGCCATATCAGAAGCGGTATCCACTTCTTTTACAGCTTCCTTAACAGCAGGCTTAACACCGGTATCGGTTGTCTTATCTTCCATTACCTTACCGATGCTCTCAAGAGTCTTGGTAAGTTCTGATTGGGTCTCTGCCTTTTCCGAAGTATTCTCCGGCACGTTTGAAGCGGGTACATTTTCTGTACTTGCTGCAAATGCAGAAAGGTTCATGGAATTGGAAGCCATGACAGCTGAAATTCCAATTGTCATTGCTCTTACAATGTTTTTATTAATAAGTTTGCTCATCGTTCTCTCCTTAATACTTATCCCAAAAATAATAACTAACCTTCGGTTAAGGCAAAAACTGATTTCCCCTTTTGCCCACCGGTTACAAATTTAGCACTCAGTTCGTACAATTACAACATATTAGGGATGAGTGGCGGATTTTTGTGACGAATGGATAAAATTGATGGAAAAGTAGAATTTATTTATAAAATTTAGTGTGCTCCGATAGTCATCAACAAAAAAAGGAAAAGCACTAGGCTTTTCCTTTTTTAGCGTTTGAACATATTTAAGTTTTTTAAAGTATAAGTATAAAGAATAGCTTTATTCGAACTTGATTCTCTCAAAAAGGAACTCAAGTACGTCGGGAGTGAACTTCTTAGCATTGATACCAACAGTGAAGCTTCCGTCCTCGTTGGGAACCTGTCTCATGACATCAGCGTACATGATAAGAGTCTCGGCAACGATAATGATTGCCTTTCCAACAAGATTAGGAGTCTCTGCGGGCATCTTAAGTCCCATTCCCAAAGGAGAAACGTTCTCTACTTCTACAAAGTATCTCTCCTGAGTATCGCATACAACTACAACGCTCTTAAGAGAAAAGTCAATTCTTGATATGGCTCTTTTTTCTTCCATTTTAATTACCCCCTATTTAAAGGCAGGGCTCACATGAAGCTCTGCCTTTAAACTTATTATAGATTATTTTGTACAGATTGAGAATAATTAATTCTTCTTATCTGTTGATGAAGGATTCTGTCTCTTATTCTTCTTTCTGTTGCCCTGGACGATTCCGAAGGTTGCACCGCCGGTTACAGCGCCTGCAACAAGGAGCCACCACCAGTTCCACTTTCTTGAAGTGGTTGCATCATCGATGCCCTGGATAAGAGCTGACTCTTCGCCTTCGATATTCTCAGTCTGAGTATCATCTCCGATGCCCTCTGCAAGAGCTGACTCCTCGTCACCGATGTTCTCGGTCTCAGTCTCTTCCTCAGCGTTATCAGCATCCTGATCCTCACCGCCTGCGTTTGCTGCGCCCTGTGCAGGAGCTGCTGCAAGAGGTGCTGCTGCGTTAACGAAGGTAACGACCTCAGTCTCGGTCTCTTCAGTTGTGGTTGCAGGAGCGGACTCACGTACGTTGAATGAATCTGCTGCGTTAAGAACATCAGAAACCTTCTGTGCATTATCCTGTGCCTTCTTAAGGTTATCGGTAGCCTTAGCTGCGTCAGAAACAGCATTGTTGTATACCTTAACAGCTTCATCATAAGCAGTCTTTACATCATTGTACTTATCTGCAGTGATAGCCTGCTCGCTCTTGAGATTCTCAAGAACCTTAGCCATATCAAGTACTCTCTGGTATGCAGTCTTAACCTTGGTAAGTTTAGCATTTGCTTCGTTCTTAGCAGTAGTAAGATTGCTAACAGCTTCATTAGCAGTTGAAAATCTGTCTACTGCATTTTTAAGGTTGGTCTTTGCAGTCTCAAGTTTTGAGTTTGCCTTCTCAAGTTCCGTATCCTTAGCCTTCTTATTAGCTACAGCATTATTATATACTACCTGAGCGATAGACTTCATATAATTGTTAACAAACAATTCAGCATCTGCAGCAAGCTTTTCACGATTTGCCTGATCAAGAAGTGCTTTCTTCTCACCAAGTGTCTTCTCTGCTGCTTCATATTTAATCTTAGCATCTGCTGCTAAGCCCTCGAGTCTCTTCTGCTCCTTAACAGCCTTCTGATGTGCATCATATGCTGCTACAGCTTCTGCGCTCTCTTTGCCATACTGGAAAGTAAGAGCCCATGCTTTCTGCCAAGCTAATTCAGCTGCACGATAAGCGCTTTCGGCCTCATCAGCTGCTTTCTGATATGCCTTTTTAGCATCATCAGCTATAGTTTTTGCTTCACCATAGTTTTTCTCAGCAGTTTCCTTTGCTACTTTCTTCTCTCCGGCAGTTTCGGTTGCTTTCTTAGCCTTTTCATCAGCATCACTTGCATCCTGCTGTGCCTTCAATAAAGCTGCGGCTGCACCAGTTGAAGCTGATAAAGCATCATCATACTCGCCCTGAGCTAAATCTAAAGCATCGCTAGCTGCTTTAGCTTCATTTCTTACACCTTCAAGCTGATTTGTATAACCGGAAAGTGTAGAAGCAGTGCCGGACTGTTCCGTTACCTTATTATCGTAATCTACTCTGTTATCGAAAGCTGTCTTTGCATTATCACGAGCTTCCTTTGCGCTAATAGCCTCCTGTGATTCTGGTCCGTGCTCCTTAACAGCATTATTGTAATTCTCCTGTGCAGTAACAACTGCATCGTATGCAGCCTTAAGAGTAGAATTATTCTTCTTTTCTGCTGCACTTGACTGCTTGCTTTCCTGAGTCTGCTTGTCAGTTCTTGCGGAAGAAAGTTCTCCATTGATTCTCTCAATTTCGTTCTTTACAGAATCTGTATAAAGGCTCTGCTTATCCTGTAGAGTTCCAAGCTTTTCAGAAATAATACCTGCATTCTTATCAAATGTATCAAGAGCATCCTGAGCTGCACGAACCTTCTGGCTGTATTCATCAGTCTTGTTTGTGAAGGAAGTCTCATTGAAGTAATCATCTCCCTTACCGGTGAAGGTAGGATTATTCTGGTCATATACATTTTCGTACTGATAAGGAGTAACATTTACATCAACAGTCTTTGTACTCTGTCTTGAGTGTACACTATAGGTAGCCAACATTCCCTTATACTTCAAATTTCCAAAACGGTCCCTATAGCATTCGTTTTCACTTACTTCCATTTCTCCTATAAGAGTATTAATGTAATAGTAAGTATAAGGCACCTGTTTCTGAACCTTATTATTACTTACCTGACTAGGAGTATATACATTACCCTCAGCATCCTTATAGGAAGCTACCACGCGATGTGTTACAGGCTCTTTCTTAGTTACATCAATGTGATCGCCCTTATGGGTTCCGGAGTTATTTACTGTTCCATTCGCATCATAGATAACATAGTCATAAAACTCAGTAACAGTCTCAGTAGAATTCTTTAATCTATATGTAACTTTAACATAATTGTTGTCGTCCCTATTTGAAGTCCATCCATAGAACTGAACTGTGCTAAGATCAATGTTTTCTACTGTCTGATAGAATTTATATTTGATAAGATACTCAGCAAGGGTATTGGCCTTATCAACATAACCATCCCAATCACCATAAGCAACATTCTTGCATGCAGCCTGCTGCTCCTCAATCTGCTTAGCGAGATCTGCAAGAGTTTCATTAGCGGCAAACTCTTTCTGAGCATCCTGAAGATCCTTTTCAAGATCCTCTCTCTTTGTATCGCCATTGAGGTTCTTTACATCATCATATGCCTTCTGAGCATCATCAACGTCCTTAGCAATAGCATTAAGAGGAGCCAACTGTTCCTCAAGGCCTGAAATCACTCCCTCAAGTCTGCTAAGCTCATTTGTTGCGTCTTCATAATCCTTAAGAGCCTGCTTGTACTCCTCAGAATCCTCACCGTAAAGTTCCTTAGCATTATTAAGCTCTGTTAATTTTCCGGATACGATTGCGGCAATTCTTTCTACCTCAGCCTGAGCTTCGCCAAGTTTAGTCTTAAGAGTCTCAGCATCTTCATCAGAAGTAAGTTTTGCCTTTGCATCAGCTACTTCCTGCTTTTTAGCATTATCTGCTTTTGTTGCGGAAGTAATGTTATCAAGAAGAGTAGAGAGCTTCTCCTCAGCTAATCTATTAGTTTCTTTTGCAGCTGCTAATTCTGAAGTCTCAGCAGTTAGTTTTCCGGAGGCTTCCTGAGCTTTTCTCTCTGCCTCTTCAGCATCTCCTGCTAATCCGCTAGCCACTCCAGCCAATCTTTCTGCATCATTATAAGCGTTTGAATATTCCTGAGCAGCGGTATTTTTCTGCTGCTCAAGGCTATCAGCATGCTTCTTAGCTTTATCGTAACTATTATATGCTGCTACAGCCTCAGCTGATTCTCTGCCCCACTTATCAACAGCGGTAAGATAATCGCTCCAAGCCTGCCATGCGGCTGTTAAAGCATCGTCAGCTTCCTTCTTAGCTGTATCGTATGCTGTCTTTAAGCCTTCAGCCTTCTTCTTCTGATCTGCTGCAGCCTTATTTGCATCATTATATGCCTTCTGCTTCTTATCTCTTTCATCTTTAGCAGAGTTGTAGTTATCAGTTGCTTCCTTTACTTTCCGTTCTTTCTCAGAAACCTTATCTGCAGAATCCTTGACTGCCTTAGTCCAAGCGTCAAGGTTTGCTTCAGCTAATTTAGCCTGGAATGCAGCGCTATCAGCTCTCTTCTGAGCCTGATCGGCATTCCATTTTGCATTTGCAGCAGCAGCCTGCTTATTAATAAGATTGAACCAAGCATTCTTCTGCTCTGTCTTAGCAGCTTCAAGATCATCGCTAGCCTTGTCAAAAGCAGCCTGTGCAAGTTCCAAAGCAGCCTTTGCGTTATCAATAGCAGATTTTACATCGCCGTCATAAACAACATTGCCGTCCTCATCAGCTTCAAGACCATATTCCTCGACAATTCTGTCAAGTTCAGCCTGTGCTGCATCAACTGAAGCAATTGCTGCATCAAGTGCATCTTTGCAAGCTGTAACCTTCTCGTCAGCAAGATTCATTACTCCGGTAGCTGCCTCTACAGCTGCGTCTGCCTCTTTCTTCTGAGTTTCTGCAGTCTTAACAGCTTCATTTGCTGCTGCAGCAAATGCCTTAGCTGATTCTCTTGCTGCTTCTGCATAGCCATCAGCATCATAAGTGATTCCTGCTGTTGTAGTAGCATCGGCTAATGCCTTCTCACCGGTTGCAACTGCAGCATCGCTCTTGTTTACAGCATCACTAATAGCTGCTGACTCTCCTGCAACATTGCTCTCAAAGAATCCAACCTGCTCTGTTGCGTTCTGAAGAGCCTCCTCATATGCAGCGATGTCATCTGTAGCCTTCTTATTGAGGTTATCAAGATTTGAGATAGTCTGCTCGATTGAATCTATATCATCAACTGTATCCTGAAGATAATCATCAATAGTCTTCTTCTCTTCAGTATCGGATACTTCACGTACGATTTCGCCACTTACAACCTGCTGATCGTCGGTTACTATCTGTGTAGGCTCCTCTACTACTACATCATCAGAAGTAGCATCCTCAATTGATACTGCATTCTCATCCATAGCGGACTTAACAATCTCCTCTGTCTCTTCAACATATTCTGAGATTTCTGCGTTAAGCGCGGGAGTTACAACTTCCTGAGTTCCCTCAGTAGTGGTGTTCTCGTTGTTAAGGCTTGTATTCTCTGTATCATCAGCGAATGCTGCAAGATTCATAGAACCAGCTGCCATAACGGTTGAGAGACCGATTGACATTGCTTTTACGATCTGTTTGTTGATAAGTTTACTCATCGTTTTCTCCTTTATACTAAAAACTTAAAATAATTAACAATTTCATTCGGGATCAAACCAACCAATTTCCCATTTAGCTGTTTAACAATTTATCATGCCCCCTGTCCAATTACAACATACTTGGGATGAGTGGCGGATTTTTGTGACGAAAGGAAGATTTTACCTATAAAGTCGGTGTTTTTTTGCTTGATTTCCATTATAAAAGCTGCGGAAACAGGTCCTCAGCTTTACATAAATGCTCTGTATAGATTTTAATCATTTCATCATATTACCGTTAAACAACAGCTTTTCTATTATATATTAATGTTCTGAATTGCACAACTGCTTTATGACAAAACGGTCGTTTTTTATTGGACAAAAAAGGCCCGGGGAATCCCGGACCTGATAAGGCTACCATTATACTATTTGTTAAGAAGCATTTCCTGCTCAACTTCTTTGATAAGGGCTATGTTGCATTCACATGTATCCGCTATTTCATCAAAATCCTTACCTTTTCTGAGCAATCGTAAAATAGTTTTTTTCTTTTCTTCAAAAGCTCCCTCTATTCGGCCTTCTTCCTTAAACTGATTCATTGTTTTGGCTTCATCATATTCGGTTAAGCAGCTCATTTCTACCTCCGATCTGTTCTCCATCAAGAAACCCTTAATGGAAAAACTATCCGGCATATCGTCCAACGCACGATTTACCGCTTCCTTGATATCCATTTTAGCACAGTTTTCCCTGATTGTGTGAACAAACCACGAATATTCATAGAGCGGCCTGCATGCCTCCATCAATTCCTTGTTATGGCCGTAATTAACATTCAGCATTCGCACCCTAACGTCCACATCCGGCACCATTCCTTCTACTTCAGAGTGAAGAAGATCCTTAAGTTCCAAGACTGTCTCATCTTCAACTCCTTTGAGCCCATTGTAAAACGTAACCAGCTTAGGGACAGGCAATTTGAGCCTGCTACTTCCGTAAATATTCAGGTTCTGGGCCTTGATATATTTGTCGTAAATCTTTGCCATATAGATCAGCTGTCTGATCGGCATGTTCGGATTATAGGAACTCTGGTGCTCATATAGATTAAGGGAGCAATTCAGCAAAAATGAAACATCATTTCTCATTCCCATATAAAGGTTACTGTCAGTAAGTGTGTTGATCTCTATATCATCCGGATTTGTATAATGCGTCTTGTTCACTGCGTTATAAAGTTCAAGGCTCCACTTCTTATTTTTCTCGTTTCCGAATATAAATGAAAACAATCTGTCTTTAAAATTAGCATTAATATGTACTTCTTCCATTAATTCTCCTTTGTTTTAACCTGTTGTAAAGAATCCAATAATGTTTATGCCTCCAAATTCTCTAAGTACTATCCTGTCAATAACTTCACCCCCTAATGCCAAATTCATTGCATAGAAAGTAAAGATAATAGACGTGCATGAACACACTAATAGCAAAACAAAATAACCCCAAAAACAATTTCAAAAACAAATAAAAAAAATGGGAATAATGGACGAATGTCCTGATACTTCTATGCAAAAAACACGTGACCCCTTGAGTCACGAAGGGTATATTACCACACTCAGCCAATAATATCAAGTGGATATTACGCTTACATTTTCGGCCTGGTCTTGTCCGGGCCAATCTAATCAAAGATTTCTCCGTAAGGAGAAATTACCGGGAAATAAATACAGGAAAAGCACCTAGCTTTTCCTGTAAAAATCAATATCTTATAATTCCTCATCATCGCCTTCGGCCATAACGCCACCCATGCTCTTCCACTTGAGATAGCCGGTGATGAAGGGATCAAGCTTTCCGTCAAGGACTCCGCCTGCGTCGGAAGTTTCCACTGCGGTTCTTCTGTCCTTAACCATTGTATAAGGCTGAAGGACGTAGGAGCGGATCTGGTTGCCCCATGCGATATCCTTAACTTCGCCTCTGATATCTGAAAGCTTTTCAGCATTTGCTTCCTGCTTTAAGATAAGGAGCTTTGCTTTCAGCATCTGCATAGCCTTGTCCTTGTTCTGGAACTGGCTTCGCTCGTTTTGGCAAGTAACAACGGTTCCTGTAGGAATATGGGTAATACGGATAGCGGATGATGTCTTGTTAATGTGCTGTCCGCCGGCACCGCTGGAACGATAGGTATCGATACGAAGATCCTTCTCGTCGATATCGATGTCGTTGTCTTCCTCAATATCAGGCATTACATCAAGAGATACGAATGAAGTCTGGCGCTTAGCCTGGGCATTGAAAGGTGAGATACGAACAAGTCTGTGTACACCTTTCTCTGACTTCATATATCCATAAGCATTTACACCGTTGATCTGGAAGGTAACGGATTTGATTCCGGCTTCATCGCCCTCAAGCATATCGAGGACTTCAACAGTAAATCCGTGGCGCTCAGCCCATCTGGTGTACATACGGTAAAGCATGCTGCACCAGTCGCAGCTCTCTGTTCCGCCGGCTCCGGCGTTAAGCTCAAGGATGGCATTGCATTTATCATACTCTTCTGAAAGAAGGGTGCTGATACGAAGTTCTTCAAGTTCCTCGATGAACTCATCAAGCTCGCTTCTGACTTCATCTACCATTGACTCGTCATCGGTCTCGTCCCCGAGTTCGATAAGAGTAAGGATGTCGTCATACTGGGTCTTGAGTTTTCTTGAAAGCCCGATGGTGTCCTTCATGTTCTTAAGTTCTTTCATCTTGGCATTGGCCTTGTCAGGCTCGTTCCAAAAATCTGGAGCTTCCATCTCGCGCTCAAGCTCTTCTATTTTCTTTTCTTTGTTAACGATATCAAGTGAAGCCTCGACCTCATGCATGGTCTCTTCATAGCCCTGGATCTCCAGCTTCATCTGATCAAGTGCAACTATCATAATCTACCTATATTTTAATTAAACTTTTTTAAGTCCGTGACAGAACTTATATTTCTTTCCGCTTCCGCAAGGGCAGGGATCGTTGGGGAAGATCTTTCTTTCCTTCTTAACGGGTCCCTTTGCAACGGTATCGTCCTTGTTGGTTCCGGTAACCTTTGCAACCTGCTCACGCTCGATCTTCTGCTCAACACGGATGTGCATGAGCATACGAACTGTATCTTCGCGAATGTTCTGAGTCATCTCATCGAACATTGCGTAACCGCTCATCTTGTACTCAACAAGGGGATCTCTCTGGCCGTATGCCTGGAGACCTGCGCCCTGACGGAGCTGGTCCATATCGTCGATGTGATCCATCCACTTACGGTCGATGACCTTAAGGAGGATGACACGCTCGATCTCACGGATCTGCTCGGGATCTGCAAACTCAGATTCCTTTGCTTCGTAGAGCTTAACAACTTCTTCCTTGAGTTGCTGCTTAAGGCTTGCCTTCTTGGGCTTCTGAACACGCTCAGCAGTAATGGGCTCTAAAGGAATAATGGGAAGGAGGAGCTCATTTAATTCGATGAAGTTCCACTCATCGAAAGGTGTATCGTCGCCGATAACGGTATCAACGCTGTTATCAACGATATCAGTCATCATCTTGTAGATATAATCACGCATGCTCTCGCCGTCGAGAACCTTCTTACGCTCTTCGTAGATGATCTCTCTCTGTTCGCTCATTACGCGGTCATACTCAAGGAGGTTTTTACGAATAGCAAAGTTGTTGCTCTCGATCTTCTTCTGAGCTGATTCGATGGCGTTTGAAAGAGCTCTGTGCTCGATCTCCTGATCTTCGGGAATACCGAGGGCATTGAATGCTGCCATAAGTCTTTCCTGTCCGAAGAGTCTGATGAGGTCATCCTCAAGAGAGATATAGAACTTTGATTCACCGGGATCGCCCTGACGTCCGGAACGTCCACGGAGCTGGTTATCAATACGTCTTGATTCATGACGCTCGGTACCGATGATCTTAAGACCGCCGGCTGCTCTTGCTTCTTCATCAAGCTTAATATCGGTACCACGACCTGCCATGTTGGTGGCGATGGTAACGGCGCCGTGTCTACCTGCCTCGGCTACGATCTCAGCCTCGCGCTCATGGTATTTAGCGTTCAATACATTGTGAGGGATTCCGCGCTTTGTGATGAGACGGCTGATCTCTTCACTGGAGTCGATGTTGATGGTACCGACAAGGACGGGCTGTCCCTTTGCGTGAGCTTCCTCGATTGCCTTAACGATGGCATTTAACTTACCGCGCTTAGTCTTGTAAACCGCATCCTGATGATCGATACGGGCGATGGGTCTGTTAGTGGGAACCACGATAACGTCCATGCCGTAGATCTCTCTGAACTCGCTTTCCTCGGTAAGAGCTGTACCGGTCATACCACACTTCTTGTCAAAGAGGTTGAAGAAGTTCTGGAAGGTGATGGATGCAAGAGTCTTACTCTCGCGCTTAACCTTAACATGCTCCTTAGCCTCGATGGCCTGGTGGAGACCGTCTGAATATCTTCTACCGGGCATGATACGTCCGGTGAATTCGTCTACGATAAAGATCTGGTCATCCTTAACGACATAGTCCTGATCCCTGAACATAAGGTTGTGGGCACGGAGTGCAAGGATGATATTGTGCTGAATCTCGATGTTCTCGGGATCTGCAAGGTTCTCAATGTGGAAGAACTGCTCAACGCGCTTGATACCTGCTTCGGTAAGGTTAACGATCTTGTCCTTCTCGTTAACGATGAAGTCTCCGGTCTCCTCCTGAACAACATTAAGGATGGCGTCCATCTTGGAGAGTTCCTTGATATCATCACCGCGCTTTAACTGTCTTGCAAGGAGGTCGCACATCTCATAAAGAGCTGTGGACTTTCCGCTCTGACCGGAAATGATAAGAGGGGTACGTGCTTCGTCGATAAGGATGGAGTCAACCTCGTCGATGATGCAATAGTGGAGATTTCTTAAAACAAGCTGCTCTTTGTAGATTACCATGTTGTCACGGAGGTAATCGAAACCGAGCTCGTTGTTGGTAACATAGGTAATGTCGCAGTTGTATTGCTCCTGACGCTCTTCGCTTGACATGGAGTTAAGAACGCAACCAACAGTTAATCCGAGGAAGCGGTGGATCTGACCCATCTCGTCAGCGTCACGCTTTGCAAGGTAATCGTTAACGGTAACGATGTGTACGCCCTTTCCTTCTAGAGCATTAAGATATGCGGGGCAGGTAGAAACGAGGGTTTTACCTTCACCTGTTCTCATCTCAGGGATACGGCCCTGGTGAAGGATGATTCCACCGAGGAGCTGTACGTAATAGTGTTCCATTCCAAGGACTCTGACGGATGCTTCTCTTACAACCGCAAATGCCTCGGGAAGAATATCATCAAGGGTCTCACCCTCTGCAAGTCTCTTCTTAAAGATACCGGTCATTGCCTGAAGTTCTTCATCGCTTTTGGCCTGCATTTCCGGTCTTAAACTTTCTATCTTATCAGCGATCGGTCTGATTCGCTTAAGTTCTCTTTCACTGTGAGTTCCAAATATCTTGTCAACAAGTTTCATTCTTTTTAATCCTTCTTACAATAGATATGTAGAGCCGATGTGCTAAAAAAGCCGAGTGCACACCGATGATTATTTTAACAGAAAAGGTGTCAAGTTTCAATGAAGTTCGGGCTCTTTAGCAATATTTAACAAATAGGACACAACTTGCTCATTTCTTTGTCTTTTTTGCCAATCTTGGGGGTGTTTTTTGGTCACATTTAAAAGTTTCATACATTTTTCGAATATGTTAGAATATAAATGTAAAATTCTGAAATTTTACAGCTCCAAATTCACTTTAACGGAGGCTATATGCAAAAGCTATCAACATTCGATCTTACGCCCGGAATGGTCCTGGCCGAAGACGTTCTCAATTTTGACAGACAAACCATCCTTTCCAAGGGCACGGAACTGACCGATGTCCTTATCTCAAGGATCGAATTAAACGGCGTTTTGTCCGTATATATTGAGGAACCGGATATTCCCTCAAAAGAAAGCGTTCACGAGGGTTATGGTCCGGCTCCTGCCAAAGTGCGCGAGGATGTTCCACCGCCACCGCCCGGAACCCATCTTGAATTCGCTCCCTCGAAACCGACCTATTCCGAGAGAATAAGAGATTCCAAAGAGTTTAAAGATTTCAAGCGCAGCTTTGACCAAGCTACCGAATCATTCTCCTTCCAGTTAAACCAGATGGTGGAGAACAATGCGGTTGTGAACAGTGAGGAAATGCTGAGCGAACCCCTGAAACTTATCGAGCGTGCAGGAAGCGGAAGCAACGCATTTGACATGATCCACAACATGCGCGACTACGACGATCTTACTTATGCTCACAGCATGAACGTAGCCCTTTTAAACTATGTCTCAGCAAGCTGGCTTGATTGGAGCGAGGAAGACAAGAAGCTGGCAATGCTTTGCGGTATGCTCCACGATATCGGAAAACTTCAGGTCAGCCATGCGATACTGACTAAGCCCGGAAAGCTTGATCCCATCGAGTATAAGCACATCCAGAAGCACCCGATCTTCGGTTACAAATCCTTATCGGACAAAGGTCTTGATGAGCACGTATTAAATACCGCTCTCATGCACCACGAGAGAAATGACGGAAGCGGATATCCCCTTCAGCTTACGGGAGACGCAATCGACAGATTCGCCCGCCTCACCGCCATCTCTGATGTATACGAAGCCATGACTGCAGCCCGCGTTTACCGCGGTCCCTTATGTCCCTTCCGTGTTATCGAGATCTTCGAAGAAGAAGGCTTCGAGAAATATGATCCGGAGTTCATTCTTACCTTCCTTACAAATGTTGGCGCTACATACGTAAGAAATGCCTGCGTATTAAACGACGGCCGTGAAGGCGAGATCATTATGCTCAACAAAGAAAAGCTCTCCCGCCCCGTTGTACAGTGCGGTTACGACTATGTCAACCTTATGGAACGCCCCGACCTTTTCATAGCAGAACTGCTGTAGAGAACAACAAAGGCCCCCGAAATTCGGGGGCCTTTTCTTATGTGTCTAGATTTGATTTTAGTACTCTTTTGCTTTCTCTTCTCCGTTGAGGACTCTGAGTCCGCCCTGAGCAAGTGCAAGGAGCTCATCCTCGCCTGCATATACGGTAACGGGAGCAATCCAGTCAACGCTCTTGGCGATGTCATCGGTTACGGTCTTGCCGTATGCGATACCACCGGTAAGGATGATCTGGTCAACCTTTCCCTGAAGAACGGTAGCGCAAGCGCCGATGTTCTTGCAGATCTGATAAATGAAAGCATCTCTTACGAGCTTAGCCTTCTCATCGCCTGCTTCTACTCTTGCGGTTACTTCTCTCATATCGTTGGTTCCAAGATAAGCATTGAATCCGCCGTTTCCGACGATCTTCTTCTTCATCTCAGCCTCGGTGTACTTTCCTGAATAGCACATCTCAACAAGTGAAAGTGCGGGAACGCCGTTTGCTCTCTCGGGAGAGAATGCACCATCGCCGTTAAGAGCTGCGAATACGTCTACCATCTTGCCGTGCTTGTGAACACCGGTAGAAGTACCGCCACCCATGTGAACAACGATAACATCGATATCTTCATAACTCTTTCCGATGGACTTAGCATATCTTCTTGCCATAGCCTTCTGGTTAAGAGGATGGTCGATTGACTTTCTCTCGATCTCAGGAACACCTGAGATTCTTGCTACGGGCTCAAGCTCGTCAACTACAACGGGGTCAACGATGAATGAAGGGATTCCGAGTTCATCGCCGATCTCTCTTGCAAGGATACCGCCGAGGTTGGAAGCATGCTGACCCTGAACACCTACTTTAAGGTCTGCAAGAAGCTTATCGGTTACGGTATAGGTTCCGCCGGGAATGGGCTTTAAAAGTCCGCCACGGCCTACAACCATGCCAAGCTCCTTCATATCGAAATTCTTTTCCTTAAGGAAGTTTACGATGATATTCTTTCTGAAATCCTTCTGGTCAATGATTGATGCATACTGAGCGATCTCTTCTGTTGAGTGACGAAGGGTCTCGTCAAAGAGAAGGGTCTCATCCTCATAAACACCGATCTTTGTTGATGTTGAACCGGGATTGATGATCAAACTTTTAATTGCCATATTTTATACCTCTCCTTTTAGCCCCCTGTGGAAGGCTAATGTTTACTGATTATTCTTCTTATATTCTGCAACAAGTGCGCCGAGTGCAAGGGAGTTAACCTTTACTTCGAATGAGTCTGAACGTGAAGTAAGGATAACGGGAGCCTTGGTACCGGTGATGATGTTACCGTTGATCTCGTCAGCCATGTGAACCATTGCCTTGTAAACAAGATTACCTGCGTGGATATCGGGGAAGAGAAGAACATCTGCATCACCCTGGATAGCACGGTCGGTAGCTCCTTTATGCTTTGCAGCTTCGGGCTCGATAGCAAGGTCAAGTGAAAGAGGTCCGTCAACGATACATCCGGTGATCTCACCCTCTTTGTTCATTCTGGTAAGCTCTGCAGCCTCAACGGTGCAAGGCATCTTGGGGTTAACAACTTCTACTGCTGCAAGAGGAGCAACCTTGGGATTCTCAATTCCGCAAGCTGAAGTGATCTCAAGAGTGTTGTTGATGATGGCAACCTTATCCTCAAGAGTGGGATAGGTCATGAATGCAACGTCGGTAAGGAACATAAGTCTGTCATATCCCTTTACATCGAATACACAAACGTGTGAAAGGGGCTTACCGGTTCTAAGTCCAACTTCCTTGTCAAGAACGCTCTTTAAGAAGTCCTTGGTCTGAATAAGGCCCTTCATATACATATCAGCCTCGCCGTCGCGAACAAGCTTAACAGCGGTAAGAGAAGCCTCAATATCGTCCTTTACGTCGATGATCTTGAAATCAGAAATATCAACGTTAATTTCCTTTGCAACTGCCTTGATCTTGTCCTCATCTCCGACAAGAATGGCATCTGCGATCTGTCTGTCCTTAGCGGCACGTACAGCCTCGATAACGGCTGAATCCTGTGCTACTGCAACAGAAACTTTCTTCATCTCGAAATTCTTTACCTTTTCAACAAGTTGTTCGAACGGTCTGCTCATTTTTAAATTTCCTTTCAAATGTGAATTATTAATGAGAAGTGGCTACGCGTTTTATGAAATATCAACATCCGTATGCATGTTAAAATAATAACGATGGCCCACAATCACAAGTTTAGCACTCTGTACATAAAAAATCAATTAAAGATTGAACCTTCTCTGTATCTCATTCAGCACCGTACGGCCCTTAAATGTAACCACTCCGATGAAGAAGATTACGCTTAAGACAAGACATATGATCCAGCCAAGAGGTGTGCTCTTTCCCTGGAAGTGAATAATGATATAGGGAACAATACCAACAAGCAGGTTTGTCAAAAGATAGGACATGGTGTTGCCCTTTTTATCAATCAGCACAAGTACAAAGTTTGCGATGATACTGCCGACGATAACCGTTGGTGCTATCCAATCCGTTGTGATTTCAAACAGACTTACTTCGTTTCCTTTGATCTTCACAATATCAAAGAAGTACGTGGTAAATATGAGAAGTATCAGGATAACAAAAACCACGGAAGTAACTTTTCTTGCGTGTCCCGTTCCCGGCTTAAACTGACGCATGATAAGGAACTCAAAAGCTGCAAGCCACAAAACAAGTATGGGACTCCAATGGATAGTTTCAAAAGTCGGGATCTTGATTCCAAGCAGGTATTCGGCGGATAATCCAAGGATTGCGATGACCCATACAACAAAGATCTGGATCTTATAAAAATTCGAACGTCTCTGCTGGTTAACCGGCTTAGGGAAATAAGCCTTCTCCGGCTCTCCCATTAATTTACTCTGGCAGATGGGACATTTAACAAGGTCTCCACCCACTTCAATTTTGCAATAAGGACATTTTCTCATCAGCGGATCACCTCCGTTGCATAAGCTTTTATATTCACGCCCGTTCCGGATAAATATCTTACAAAGTTCTTGATAACTCCGGTATTTGATAAGGGCGATGAAATTCCGAGAGTAAGTTCTCCGTTATATGAAAACATGGTGGAGAAGATCTTGTTGGCACTGCAGAATCCCGAATAATTCTCAATCCGCTCTCCCATATCTCCCGGAGGCGACATGATGCCAAGATTAGAGAACACCATGGAGGCCTTGCTGTCGGATTTCTTTGAGAAATAGCGGACAACGGGCTGCTTAATGAAAAGAGGCACAGCGCGGACAGGGGCAAAAAACTCCATGGTCTCAAAGCTGTCCATCTGCTTCTTTATGCTCTCGGGATCAAGTTTGCTCTTAAAGGATTCGTCAAACTCCTTGGCAAGCTCTTCCAGTGATATATCTCCCTTAAACAAATGAGAAACATTGATGTTGTTAAAGAAATTCCTCGTGGTATGGGAGGGGTAATAATTTCTAAGGTTAACAGGAAGTGAAACCGTAATGGGAAGCTTCCTCTTCCTCGGCGGGATCTCGTTATAGATTGAGAGCATCCACAGTGCACCCAGATAACTTGTTATGGACACGCCAATTTCCTTGGCCTTGGATTTAACCTGGTCAAGGGGCATGTGAAGTTCAAAGAATTGTAATTGATTGTAAGGAAGTTTTAATCCGCCGGGATGGTAAGAAACCTGCTTGGGCTGACGTCCCGACAGAGAAATATCCATGTTCTCGAAAAACTGCCTAAAGCTGTCCTGTGAAAGGTCATCGGCAGTGGCTCCGGAATGGACTGCGATATCCGTATACTCTCCGGGATAACGAAGCCTAAGATAATCAAGGACAATGATATTTAAGAATTCAAGGGCTCCGGTTCCGTCACAGATGGCATGGAAAATATCAAGATTGATCCTGTTTCCGAAATAGGTTACCTGATAGTGGAGCATCGCTCTTGAATGAACATATAAAAGGGGACAGATGCGGTCCTTCTCCTCGCTGACAACGGGCATGATATCCGTGTCCTCAAGGTAGTGCCAGAAAACACCTCGCCTGATACGGACCTGAACCTGGGGTCTGTCCTGGATTGCGGACAAAACCGCTTCCTGAAGGAGTTCAGGATCGATCTCTTCTTTAAGGGTACAGCTGACTCTAAGGCTTCTTGTATCCCTCTTATTAACCGTTGCAAGGAAAACCTTGGCGACATTATCAAGTTTATACCAATTGGTACTACTCATTATTTTTATCTCTCTCGTTTATCTCCTCCGCAAGATGCGAAGCGAGTCTTTTTATTGCGTTCGACGCTATATGAACGGGGGATTGCTGATAAACATGCCAGCCCTTTTCTTCAACATCCAAAAAGGCTCTTCCGCCCGCCTCTTTTATTTTATCACAAAGTCTGTAACTATCGTCTATTAAGATCTCATTTTTTCCCGTCATTATAAAGGTGGTTGGGAAGCCTTTAAAGTGTCCGAAAAGAGGGCTGTACTTCGGATCATCAAGCCCCTCTTCTGCTCCCGTATAAACCTTGGCTGCGCTGATGACAAATTCCTTTGACAAAACAGGGTCGATATCACCGTTGGTTACGTACGACTCTGCCTCCGCAGTCATGTCCGTCCAGGGGCTGAAAAGTAAAAGTTCCTTAGGCAAGTCCTTTCCTTCCGCCATTAGCTTTTGGGTATGGCAAAGAACAAGATTTCCGCCTGCGGAATCCCCCGCAAGAAATACATGTCCCGGCAGATAAAGACCACCCGTCAAATGCTCCCATACCGCTGTTATATCTTCAAGCGGCGCGGGATATGTGTGCTCCGGTGCAAGCCTGTAATCAAAGGTATAAACCGTAAATCCTGTTTCTACCGCCATCTTTACAGCAAGGATCCTTGCGTAATCAAGACCACCGCTTAAATATCCTCCACCGTGAGCATAAAGGATGGCGTAGTGAGGATTAAAATCTTCCCGCTTCCTTACGGATTCGCAGTTAACGTTTCCAACGCTAAAGCGCTCAACCTCCACATCTTCTTTCGGAGTAACAAGTCGGCTCACCTTTTCAACGGAAGCCCTGTGCTTTTTAATGGACTCTTCATCCACGGAACTTCCGGAAAGGCTGTTGATCGCTTTCGCCACCTTCATAAAGGATTCGTTCAGGCTCGTTCTTCGTTTCTCTATGCTTTTGTAAATGTCCGAGTATTTTCTGTTTATTCTGTGCATGATCTCTTTAGTCTTTTTAATATTCCGGGCTTATTTACTTATGAGTTCCATTATCTTGTCCGCAGTCTTAACCTTGGCAAAGCAAAGTTTCTCAGCCTCGGGCTCATCATCCGTTTGGTCCGGAACAAATATAACTTTACATCCCGCATCGTGAGCGGACTTTATTCCGTTTGGAGCATCCTCAACTGCAAAGCAGTCAGAAGGATCAAGTCCCAGCTGCTTACAAGCCTCGAGATATACTCCCGGCTTTGGCTTTCCTTCGGGAACATCCGCTGCGCTGCAGATCTTATCAAAAAGATCCGTTATCCCAACAGCGTCGAGATACCTTGTAGCCCTCGGAACATCCGTAGCTGTAGCAATGGCTATGGTGATGCCTTGCTGTTTCAAGAATTCAAGGAGTTCCTTAACACCGGGCTTAAGCCTGATGCCCTCTTCTTTTACGCACTCTTCAAAAAGCTCCTTGCGGTAGCCTCTTGCTTTGTCATAATCAAAATCTTCACCAAACCAGTCCTTGAGCTTTCTTGGAGCAAAAGGTCTTCCGAGGCTTCTCAGCTCCAGCACCTGGGAATCGCTCATATCGTATCCGAAATGCTTTAAAGCTGCGGGCCAAACCTTTCGGTAAAAACGCTCCGTATCTATTATTGTTCCGTCAAGGTCAAAGATGACCGCCTTGGGAATAAAAGTTTTATTCTCTGCCATTAGGTTAATCCTTAAAACAAGACACGCACCCAAAATGTATTACATTAAGAGTGCGTAGTCCAAATAATTATTCTGCAATCTTATTACCGGTGTAAAGGGTGTAGTATCTTCCCTTTGCCTCGATAAGTTCATCGTGAGTTCCGCGCTCTACGATGCGTCCATGCTCAAGTACACAGATAAGGTCTGAGTTCTTAACGGTGGAAAGTCTGTGGGCAATGACGAAGGTTGTTCTTCCGCCCATAAGTCTGTCCATACCTTCCTGTACGATACGCTCTGTACGCGTATCGATTGAGCTGGTTGCCTCATCAAGAATAAGAACCGGAGGATCGGCTATTGCAGCTCTTGCAATGGCAAGGAGCTGGCGCTGTCCCTGACTCAGGTTTGCACCGTCACCGCTAATTACTGTATTGTATCCTTCCGGAAGCTTCTTAATAAAGCTGTGGGCATTGGCAAGTTTTGCTGCTGCCTTTACTTCCTCATCGGTTGCATCCAGCTTACCGTAGCGGATATTGTCAGCGATGGTTCCGCTAAAGAGGTGGGTATCCTGAAGAACCATTCCAAGGGATCTTCGAAGGTCCGCTTTCTTAATCTTGTTGACGTTGATTCCGTCGTATCTGATCTTACCGTCCTGAATGTCATAGAAGCGGTTGATAAGGTTTGTAATAGTTGTCTTACCTGCACCGGTTGATCCTACGAATGCAATCTTCTGACCGGGAAGGGCATGAAGAACAATGTCGTGGAGAACCATCTTCTCGGGTACATATCCAAAGTCAACACCATCGAATACGATGTCTCCGCAGAGAGGCTTGTAATCAACGCTTCCATCTGCCCGGTGGGTGTGCTTCCAGGCCCAGGTGCCTGTTCTTTCCTTGCACTCAACAAGCTGACCGTTTTCTTCCTTGGCATTAACAAGCATTACATAGCCGTTGTCAGTCTCGGGAGTCTCGTCCATGAGCTTAAAGATTCTGTCAGCACCTGCAAGAGCCATAACAATGGAGTTGAACTGCTGAGAGATCTGATTGATGGGCATGGTAAAGTTCTTGTTCAGTGTAAGGAAGCTGACAAGTCCACCAACGGTAAACGAGAAAGGACTTGAGGCGGGGACAAATATAGTCAAAATACCGCCCACTATAGCGCAGATAACGTAGCTTACGTTACCCAGCTGAGCGTTAACGGGCATAAGCACGTTAACATAGGCATTTGCCTTGTCGGCGCTCTCAAAGAGGGAATCATTAAGTTCCCTAAACTTTGCCATTCCTTCTTCTTCATGACAGAATACCTTGATAACCTTCTGTCCGTTCATCATCTCTTCGATGTATCCGTTTACGGCACCAAGTTTCTTCTGCTGTTCAACAAAGTTCTTGCTGCTTCGTCCGGCAATAAACTTTGAAGACATCATCATTACCCCGACCATAACAAGGGTCACTACGGTAAGAGGAATACTTAAAACAACCATACTCACAAAAGTTGATACAACTGTAATTACAGAGTTGATCATCTGAGGGAGTGACTGGCTGATCATCTGTCTCATGGTGTCGATATCATTGGTGTAAGTTGACATGATATCTCCACGCGCATGGGAATCGAAATAACCGATGGGTAATTTCTCCATTCTCTCGAACAGCTTATTACGCATGTTCTTAAGGCTTCCCTGTGTGACATAGATCATCAATACATTCTGAGCATATCCGGCTACAGCTCCCAAAAGGTAGAAAATAGCCACTCTGAGGATTGCTCTTGCGAGGGGTGCAAAATCAGCAGGTCCCTCCGATAAAAGCATCGGCTTAATATAATCGTCGATGAGATTCTTCATAAACAGCGTTCCCTGCAAGCTTGCAAAAACGCTGATTATGATACATAAAAATACAAATACTAAATGGACGCCGTAATTACTGAAGACGCTTCCCAGAATTCTGAAAAAGATCTTTCCGGGATTTTCAAGCTTCGGCTTTGGCCTTCCCATTGCTCCTCTCATAGGCGGCATTTAACTCACCTCCGTTTCATCGAAATCGCGGCTTCCGCCGGTCTGTGATTCATAGACCTCGCGGTAGATTTCGTTATTCTTAAGGAGGTTCTCGTGAGTATCAAATGCATTGATTTCGCCATCATCGAGAACGATTATTCTGTCTGCATCCTGAATGGAGCTGATACGCTGAGCAATAATAATCTTTGTGGTTCCGGGGATTGCCTCCCTCATAGCCTTCCTGATTCTTGCATCGGTAGCCGTATCAACTGCGCTGGTGGAATCGTCAAGGATAAGTACCTTAGGATTCTTAAGAAGAGCTCTTGCAATGCAAAGTCTCTGCTTCTGTCCGCCGGATACATTGGTTCCGCCCTGCTCAATATGAGTCTCGTAACCATCGGGGAAGGATGTAATGAAATCATCTGCGCAAGCAAGCTTACATGCTTCTTTACACTGCTCCTCGGTGGCTTCGGGATTACCCCAGCGAAGGTTTTCGTATATGGTTCCGGTAAAGAGCTCATTCTTCTGAAGCACAACGGAAACCTGGCTTCGTAAAGCGGTAAGGTCATATTCCTTAACGTTTCTTCCGCCTACAAGCACTTCGCCTTCCGTTACATCATAGAGTCTGCTGATAAGATTAACCAGCGAGGTCTTTGATGAACCGGTGGCACCCATGATTCCGATTACTTCACCGGACTTAATGTCCAGATTGATGTTCTTAAGAACAGGTTCTCCGCCTTCTTTGTGATAGGAGAAATCAACATTCTTAAATACAATACTTCCGTCGGGAACCTCTAAAACGGGATTCTCGGGATTAACAATGTCGGGCTCCTCGTTAAGCACTTCCGAAACACGCTTCATACTTGCAATACTCATTGAGATCATTACAAATATCATCATAAGGAGCATCATACTGAAGAGGATTGACATGCAGTATGCCAAAAGGCTTGTAAGCTCACCTGTGGTGAGGTCTCCTGCAACGATCATCTTTGCACCGATCCAGCTGATGAGAATGATGCACGCATATACAACAAGATTCATGATGGGGAATGCAACGGATATCTTCATCTCCGCCTTAACGAAAATATCGTAGATATTCTTTGCAGCCACATGGAGCTTGTTGATTTCCTGCTCTTCACGAACATACGCCTTTACTACACGGATTGCAGCAACGTTTTCCTGGATGGACTCATTCAAAGCATCGTACTTGGGGAATGCTTTGTTGAAGGTTCCTGTTGCGTTAAGCATGATAGTAATCATTACCACTGCAAGGAAAACAAGGGCAATCAGATAGATGGATGCAATCTTTTTATTGATGCTGAATGCCATAATAAGAGCGATTATCATACTAAGAGGCGCTCTAACAGCGATTCTCAGCATCATCTGATATGCGTTCTGAATATTGGTGACATCCGTAGTAAGTCTTGTAACAAGTCCGGATGTCGAGAACTTGTCGATATTTGAGAATGAAAAGCTCTGTATACGGTTGTACATGCTCTCACGCAGGTTTCTTGCAAGTCCCGCGCTGGCTTTCGCGCCGAATCTTCCTCCGAGCAATCCGCCAAGCAATCCAAAGAGTGCGGCTATTACCATGTAGCCGCCCACAACCAGGATATGCTTCATGTTTCCTGCCTCTACGCCCTTATCAATGATAGAGGCCATGAGATAAGGAATGGAGAGTTCCATGACTACTTCGAGGATCATGGAGACCGGGGTAATGATTGATGCGAAGGTATACTGCTTTACTTCTTTGAGGATTCTTCCTACCATGTAATTCCTTTCTTTTTCCGCTAAGCCGCGACAAACGCTATTCATAGAATGCTCTGCATTCTATTTCATGTCGTTTGTCGCCAAATAATTTGCTTATCATACGCCGTCTTGTGAGCACGCTCCCATCCGTCGTATGCTTTCGCAAATTGCTTGGCTTGTTATTACGTCACATCCTCTCAGGTGCCTCAAATCCAAGCAAGTGAATGCTGGTCTCGAGGATGTCGCGGGTGAGTACGAGGAGGGCGATAAGGTTGTCCTTGCGTGCCTCGTCGGTCTCACCGAGGATCTGGGTTTCGTGATAAAACTTGTTGAATGCATTTGCTACGTCGTAGATGTAGCCGCAAATCTTGTGAGGAGCAATCTCGGTAACCGCGCTGTCCATGATCTGTCCGAACTGAGCAATCTCCATGTGAAGAGCCTTTTCAAACTCGTTCTTTGCTTCTCCAAGCTGTGCTTTATTGTAATCTCCGCCGTTCTCTACAAACTTAGCGAGGATTGATTTAATTCTTACGATGGTGTAAAGGATGTAGGGACCGGTGTCTCCCTCAAATGAGGTGAAGCGATCGATATCAAATACATAATCCTTTGACGCCTGGTTTGAGAGGTCGCCATACTTAAGAGCTGAGATTGCAACTACGTCTGCGATCTGCTTAGCTTCCTCATCGGAAACAGGGCGTCCTTCCTTGATCTTTTCATACATCTCAGCCTTGGTATCGTTAATGAGATTCTCGAGTCTCATAACGCCGCCGTCACGGGTCTTGAAAGGCTTTCCGTCAGCGCCGTTCATGGTACCGAAGCCAAGGAAATTAAGCTTAGTCTCGGGCTTAACAAGCTCGGTCTTTCTTGCGCAGCGGAATACCTGCTCAAAGTAGAGTTCCTGACGCTTGTCTACGATGTAAACGATACGGTCGGGATTAAAGTCACGCATACGCTGCTGAATGGTTGCAAGGTCGGTGGTGTTGTAAAGAGAAGCTCCGTCGCTCTTTAAGATCATGCAGGGAGGAACCTTCTTGGTATCGGTCTCTTCTGCAACATCTACAACAAGTGCACCCTCACTGATGTGAGCCCAGCCGCCCTTCTTCATGTAGTCAACCATTGCGGGGATCATGTCGTGAACGCTGCTCTCACCATTCCAAAGATCGAAATCAACGTTAAGAGAGCTGTAGTTCTTCTTAAGGTCACCAATGGATACTTTCATGATATTGTGCCAAAGAGCTCTGTATCCGGGAACGCCGTCCTGGAGCTTCTTGGTAGCTTCCATTGCCTTTGCCTTGTACTCGGGATCTTCCTTTGACTTAGCGCTTGATGCGGGATAGATCTCTTCAAGTTCCCTGATGGTTACGGGGCACTCTTCGGGATATTCGCCGGTAAAGGACTCGTCAAAGTAAACAAGGTCGGGCTGTCTCTCTTTGATACCGCAGATAACAAGGCCCATCTGAAGGCCCCAGTCTCCAAGGTGTGCATCGCCGATTACTTCGTTTCCTGCAAAACGGAAGATTCTCTTAACAGACTCTCCGATGTTTGCGGAACGGATGTGACCAACGTGAAGAGCCTTTGCTACGTTAGCTCCGCCGTAGTCGATAACAACCTTTTCCTTTGCCATTGAAGGCTCAAAGCCAAACTTCTCATCGGCTCTCATGCCCTTAAGGTACTCTGCAAGATAGCTCTCTGAAAGCTTAAGGTTAAGGAATCCGGGAGCTACCGCATTTACCTCTGAAAATACGGGCATCTCCTTTAAAACTTCTGCTACTTCATTGGCAATCATAATAGGTGCTTTGTGGTACTGCTTAGCGCCTGCCATAGCGCCGTTACACTGATATTCGCAAAGGTCGGGACGGTTTGAAACGGTAACCTTTCCAAGCTCCGCTCCGTATCCTGCCTTCTCAAAAGCCTTGCCCATCTCTTCTGTGAGCAAATCAAGTAATTTTTTCATAAATCAATCCTCTTAAAATTATTCAACTCTGTTATTCTATCACTTGCTATTCCGCGTTCGAAATAGATTTATTCTAAAAAATTAATAAATTTTTTGTGTAGTTCCGGTAACTAAAACTGCAGGCATTTCGCCTCTTCGGACTTTCTCTCTTTCTCTCTCCATTTTGGAATAGCCGCAACCGCAGTAATCCTGTCTGTAGAGATCGTATTTTTCCGAAAGTTCAATAGATCTTTTATAGCCTTCCTTTTTCTTAAAATCGGAAGGAAGCCATTTAACACCGTACTTCTCAGCCATTCTCTCGCCGATCTCGTTTAATTTGTCGGCGTTCTTAAGAGGTGAAATGGTCAAAGTCGTGGTGAAATAATCGTATCCGTCTCCCATGGCTCTCGCGGTCTGTTCAAGGCGAAGTTCAAAACATTTAAAGCATCTCTCGCTTCCTTCTCCAAGATCTTCCAAACCTCTGATAGCTTCATAGAATCGTCGTGGATCGTAATTGCCCTCTCTGATGGCAATGGGATTGCCTTCTCTTTCTCCCCAAATGATCTCGGAATTAAAAGCCGCAATGAGTCTTTTCTCTTCGGCAACCCGCTTTCTGTATTCCGCCCCCGCAGTTATATTAGGATTGTAATAATAAACGGTCACTTTGAAATGCTTGCATAAATACTCGAGACAATGACTGCTGCACGGAGCACAGCAGGCATGAAGAAGAAGCGTCGGTGGCTCTTCGTGATTCGATCTTTTAATGATTTTTTCAAGTTCTGATTGGTAATTTCTCTTAGGTCCCATAACCCATTTATTTTAGCATATTATTCAGGAATTATAAAGGGGATGAGGCCCCCGAAACACTAGCAAAATAAACAAAAAAACTCCCGACCAAAGTTGATCGGGAGTTTGAAAATCGTAATTAATCACAAATTACTTTGCAGCTTTCTTTGCAGCCTTAGCCTCGAGAGCCTTCTCTGAAGGTCTAACGAGGAAGAGTGAAAGAAGAAGTGCTACAACGTAAAGTGCGCAGGTAACATAGAGAACGGTCTGATAACCAACGGGGTTTACAGTGTAAGTATGTCCGTCGATAACAGTCTCGTATGCAGATGAAGCGCAAAGCTTGTTAACGATGAAGCTTGCCATCTGGTTTCCGGTAAGTCCTGCGATACCCCATGCTGAAAGGGTAAGACCATGGATAGCTGAAATGTTGCTCATTCCGTAGTGGTCGGAAAGAAGGTTGGGTACGTTTGAGAATCCTCCGCCGTATCCTGCATTTACCATGAAGATAAGTGCAAGTACAAGTACTACGAGGAGCATGTTCTTGTTACCGTCAACATTTGCATTTCCGATACCCTTGGTAAGGATAACGATAGCTGTAAGCACGATTGAAATAACGAAAATGATCTTGTAAACAGTGTTTCTGTCCTTCATTCCGTCAGCCATTGCTGAGAATCCAAGACGTCCGCCTGCATTGAAGATAGCGGAGATGGTGGACATAACGCCTGCTAATCCCGCAAGGCCGATGCACTTTACGATCATCTTCTCCTGAGAGATAAGTGCAAGACCGCAGGTGATATTGATGTAGAACATAAGCCAAATGCCGATGTAAGTTCCGATGGGCTTTGACTTGATAACCTGGAACATTGAAGGTCCCTTCTCTGCGCCGGTGGGCTCATGCCATCCTGCGGGCTTCTTAAGAAGAAGGTGTCCAATGAACATCATTACAAAGTATGCGCCTGCAAGTACAAGGAACATCTTCCAAATACCGTTTCCAACGCCATTGATCTCGCTTCCGGCAGTTGAAAGACCGGTAAGCATTGAAGTCATGATGGGTGAAGCAATTGCTTTAGCAGCACCGAAACCTGCAACCGCAAGTCCGGTAGCAAGACCTTTACGATCCTGGAACCAAAGCATAAGAGTCTTAACGGGTGAAAGGTAACCGGTACCAAGACCTACACCCATGATGAAGCCGTAGCAAATGTAGATACCGATAAGAGCAACGATGCTACCCTGATGCTGTCCGCCGTACCAGATAAAGAATCCGGTTCCTGCCATACCACTTGCAAAGCAGATAGTTGCGATGAGTGATGACTTGTGAATATCCTTCTCGACGATATTTCCAAGGAATGCAGCTGACATACCAAGGAAGAAGATTGCGAATGAGAATGCCCACTCACAAGATGACTTGGACCATCCGATATAGCTTGCAATCTCCTGTGAAAAGATTGACCAGCAGTAAACAGTACCGATACTCATGTGAAGGAGCAGGGCGGGAATTGCACCGCGAAGCCATTTGTTTTCTGACATAGTGTTTTCTCTCTTTCTTAAATAAATATGAGTTATGCGCCTAGTAGCGCAACGCAACCAATTATATCAAACCGTTTCCCCAAAATCAACCGATAAACCCTAATTTTCTGCGTCTTTCTCAGCATTTAAATACTTTTTGACAACTGCCTCCAGTTCTGCAGGTTTAACAGGTTTTGAAAGGTAATCGGAGAAGCCCTTTTCAAGGAACATTTCTTTCATACCCGAAATGGCATTTGCGGTAAGAGCAACAACGGGACAATCGATGAGTTTACGTTTTCTTAATTCCATCAGAGTCTCTATTCCATCCATATTAGGCATGAAATGATCCATTAAAATAATATCAAACTTCTCTTTCTTGCACATCTCGATACAGTCCAGTCCGCTTAGTGCGGTATATACCGAGACTTCGGTTTTCTTAAGAAGTCCTTTGACAACGTTTGCATTCATGGCAACGTCGTCAACAACAAGGATTTTCCTTCCGGGCGCCTTAAAGCTTTCGTGATAACTTTGGATGTTCTTTCCGTTCTCCTTAAGTTTCTCCTGAACATCACCTATAAGGGCGCTTCCCACGATTCCCTGAGGGATATAAATAGTAAATGTCGAGCCTTTCCCGTAGACGCTGTCCACCTTGATCCAGCCCTTCATCAGCTTAACGATCCTGTCGGTTATGGCAAGTCCGAGGCCGCTGCCTTCAATATTTCTGTTTCTCTTAAGTTCAAATCTCTCGAAGTTGTTAAAGAGTTTCCCCTGATCCTCTTCCTTGATCCCGATACCCGTATCCGCAACGGCAAATCTCATGAGAATGCTGTCGGGGTTATCAATATTTCTTATAGGTTCGTAAGAAATGCTTAAGGTTACTCTTCCCTCTTCTGTATATTTAATGGCATTTCCAACGATATTAAAGATTGCCTGTCTTACTCTTGATTCATCGCCGTAAAGCCGAGCAGGACAGCTGGGATCCGCCTTGATCTTAAAGTCAAGGTTCTTGCTTTCCGCCCGGACTCTCATAACATTGTCCGTGTCCTTAACAAGGTTCGCAAGTTCGTATTCGTCCGCAACTATATCCATCTTTCCGGACTCAACCTTTGAGAAATCAAGGATATCATTGACGATATCAAGAAGGTTCTCACTGGCTCTTTTAATATCTGACGCATAGACCTTGATCTCGTCCTCGCCGGACTCTCTTAAGATCATTTCGTTCATACCCATTATGGAGTTGATGGGTGTACGGATCTCGTGAGACATATTTGCAAGGAAGTCTGATTTTGCACTGTTTGCAAGGACTGCCTGATGCTTTTCTTTACTCAGCTTTGCGATCTGACCGACGCTGTCCATGACCGCTCCGATGATCAGTACCACTGCTCCGATGTTCAGGAAAAAGGTGGTAAATCTGAGGGAGTGGGCAAGCTGAGAAAAGATCTCGGCGATTCCGGTTATATACATGATCGTAACACCGATGAGCGGAACTCTTGTCTCTGCAAAATGACCCTGCTTGAAATCAAGCACCGCAGAGCAAACCACAGTAACCATTGTCACTGCACAGAGAGCATATGTCCTTGTCAGTGAATCCATAAGATCCTGAACATCTGTAAGCTGAAGCACAAGGTTCATGATCATGTTCAGGATACACAAAATGACCATAGGCCTATGAATCTTCTTATGTCTGCCCTTTTGAATAGCATCAACATAAAGGACCAGTGACGTCGGAACTACTCCTACGATAAAATATGAAACTGCCGCATCCACAGACATATTGGGTGTGTAGAACTGTCTTAATTTAGATTCTGCAATTGCCTGAATTGAAGATGCGATCGCTGCCCATGCCGCGTATTTCATGGGGAAGACGAACTTGTATCTGTACTGCAAAAACACACCGATGGCTGAAGTAACCAAACCAATGGTTAACAGATTCCATGCAAGGAAAAGCTGAAAACCATGCTGGATAACAAGCAGTCTGAGAGCTCCCGTAAAGGTACCGACATATACCTGATTAAATGTACCGGAATAGTCATTGGGGCTCATCAAAGCCAAAGTAAGGACTTTTCCGCTGTCTTTTGTATCGATATCAACTATAACGTTTGTGGATTTACTGGAAGAACCGAAAGGGCGTACGTCCGCAGTTGTATATACATCGCGAAGTGTACCGTCTATGAATACTTTAAGATCCTGCTGAGAACTTCGAAACATAAGGATCTGTCTGTCATTGGCTATTTCAGGTAGAACGCACTCAACCGTCATCCACTCCCCTTTGGGAATGTCTACATTGGTGGGCGGAGTGATCTCTGTTTTTGAACCATTGATCCCAACTACATACCATTGTGTTTCAAGCGGAACAACCGCTTCGTCAAACCCTCTTGCTTCGCGGGGAAGCAGGTCGTTTCCAAGCATCAGAAACAGTACTGCCAGAAGCATAAGGTTTACAACAACTATGGTATATATTTTTGTTTCATTAGAAATTTTTTCTCTCATATTTTTACCAATAGCAGAGCTTTAAAGTCTAATAAAAAAAGTGATGCCTGACCTCTCAGTCACACATCACTATTTTACCACTCATATTGCTATTTCACAATGACTTCGTACGTAAATGTCTTTCCCACAACGTCTTCGCCACCTGTGAAATAAAGCAAATAATGTCCGGGCTCCAAAGTCTTTGCTTCGCTTACAACAAGAAGGCTCTTGGAAGTCTTAGAAATTATTTTTTCTCCGTTTTCATCTTCCATTATGAAAGTGATTTCTCCACCCATAGCAGTTGAAGAAACTACTATCATATGAATACCTTCTTCATCAATATCAATTCCTGCTTCTGCAAGATTCTTACCGTTAACGTTTTCTTCCGTAACCACATAAGAAGAATTCCAGGTAAGAAGAGAATCGCCCATTAGGCCACCTTTGGTTGCGGTTGAGATCAATGTCAAACAGATTCCGCTTGCAAAAAGGACTCCGGAAATGATACCTGCAACAAGGAATCTCTTAGCCTTATGATGCTCTCTGTCAAGGAACATTGCTCCAAGAACAAGAAGGATGGGGAACGAAAATCCCATTATCAGATATGTTCCAAGATTGGTAAGCGGGCTGGTTACTGAAGCTGCTTCCTGGGCTGCCATGACCATGTCGCTTCCGCCCATAGCCTTAACGCTGATAAATCCTGCAAGGGTTGAAACAGTATTGTTTATAAGGTGCATCAGTACAGGAAGAATGAAGTTATTCTTCTTGGTCATGATCCAGGCAAGGATCGCGCCGAGACATGCGGTGTTTAAAAATCTCAAGGGATCCAGATGAAGGATACCAAACATAAGACCAATGATAAGGCAGATCACCCAATCGTGTTTAAGGCTTCTGAAACTTGAAAGGACTGAGCCTCTCATAAATGCCTCCTCACAGATCGCGGGAAGGACTGCAGCTATAAGGAAAAGTAAAACATACATTGAAGTGTTGCCGTAAAGGAACTCTGTAAGGGCCTCCATGCTCTCATTGGCGGTAGGAACCACCAAAGATGAAAAGCCTACGCAAACAAGGCTTAAAAGGAAACTTCCCATGAACATAAAGATAAGGCCAAGAATGTCTTTTCCTGTAACCTTTTTAATGGGGAACACTTCCTTGAGGCTTACTCTAAAGATCACGCAGTATAAAACTGCGATGGCAAGGAATCCAAGTTCTGTAGTAACAAGTCCCACCATGCCCCAATTAAGCTGCATGTAAGAACCTGCAAAAATTAAGAATAAAAGACCAACCACAAAAAGTATTACGCCCATCCAGGGTTTTAGTCTTTTTTGATTTGATAACTGAACCATTTAAAAATCTCCTCTCCTTTATCTAACCATTTGTGTTTATTTTTGTCTTTCAAGAGCACGTTTCCAAATCCTCGTTGAAAGTGGCACTTTATAAAGAATTCTTGAAAGAATATAAAACACAACTACATCGATTATAACAATTGCAAGTCCAGTTGCAAAGGTGTACCAATAATTATTGCAAATAGGAAGGTTCTTAAGGAATCCTGCAATACCGGTGTAGTTAAACGCTCTTCCTCCGGTAAAACCGGGAATGACTGAAATTATTATTATCGCAAGAAGGCCATATCCGGCGACGGGTACCCTGTATACAAGCAAATTATATATTGTAATCATAAAGAAGAAGCATCCGAAGAACAAAAGTCCCGAAGTATACTGAGGAGTAACCTCTCCTGCCTGAGCACAATACCAATATCTCAATCCGGCAAGAATACAGTATTCAACAAGCTGAATAATAGCAATCATTATGGTTGGAATATCAACCAGAAGAGCCCTTTTATAGTGAGAACTCTGAACCATCTCCGAGACTGCAACACCGTTTAAAAACTGAGAAACATAGAGTCCGATTATGGCCATAAAATATACGCCCATAATGTTTTCGCCTTTGGTAGTAAACTCCATAACGAAACCTATTACGGTAAATAGTGCAAGAAGGGCTGCATTGCTTTTAAACATTATTGTATTCTTTAGCATTCCCCAGCCCACTTTTAAATCTTTTCCCATTGAATCAGTCATAAAAATCTTCCTCCAGACCTTTAACGATAGATCTAATCGATAATAATGAAAAACCAATCGCAAACGCTGCAACAAATACAGTTAATCCAAGTATGACAAATCCGGGTACAGTCGGAAATGCGAAAACAGTAGCCAGTCCGATACCGAGCATTACGCACAACATCATCCAGAATGCCTGTAAAACCTGAAGCTTAATCTTTCTGTACACATATACTTCAAGAATGCTTGCCAACGAAGTAGCAACTCCGATTCCGAAAACAGCGCCCAAAGGAACAGTCGGATTATAAGTAAACTTTGCAATTACGCCTGCTACAAAAGGAAAAAGCAGATAAATAATGAGTTTTCTCAATGCATCTACAACCGCAAATCTCTTTGCAAAAAGCCTACCTTTCGATGAAGATAAAACCAATTCGCCGAAACTGTTTTTCCTGCTGCAAAGAGCTCCGAGAGAAAACATTTCTCCGTACATTTCAAGCATTACTCCGGCAAAGGCATATCCGCCCATAGTCATTAATCTGGAGGATGTCATTGCTGTCTGGGCTCCGTCTATGTTCGCGGCAAGAAAAGCCAAGCCAAGCATCACCATTGTTCCGCCAATCAAAAAGACTATTTTATAAGACGTGGGATACATGGATAAATAAGTTCGTATACTTTTCATTTCCATACCCTCTTATATTGCAAGACTCTCGGTTAACTTAAGCTTTGAATGTGCCTTCATGACGGCCACGCTTATATCTGTAAGAGTAGGTCTCTCGGTCTGGATATTCATGCCCGCAAACTCATTTAATCTGTCAGCAAGGCAAACTCCGCTGAATCCGTAATTTGATTCTGAAATTGAGTAAAGAATGTTTCTTGCTTTTGCGGTATCCTCACTCTCGCCCTTAACAATGATGTACTTCTCCTTAAGGTCCTCAACAAAACCTTCCTCAACGATTTTTCCCTGCTCCATGATCATGGCATAATCGGTAACGCTTTCCATATCTGCCACATTGTGTGTTGAGAAAAATGCGCTTCTCTCTCCGTTACCGTTCTTGAGGTACTCTCTGATAAGGTCGCAAAGTCTGTCTCTCATAAGGGGATCAAGGGGTGATGCAGGCTCGTCCATAATAAGCATTTCTGTTTTTCTTGCAAGAGCTCCGCAAAGCATAAGCTTAACTTTATTACCGTCTGAAAGTTCGCTTACCTTCTTAGGCATATTCATCTTGCCCTTCCAATCAAGAGCAAGTGCATCTGCGATTGCCTCGAACTTCTTCTTATCAAAGCTGTCGAAAAGGAGCGATGTTATCTCGCAAACCTGCTTAGTGGTCCAGTGAGGAAGATAATAATTTCCTGCACCGATATAACCGATGGCATCTTTTACGTAATTATCGCTCTCAACTCCTTCGTATTTTCCGAAGTATGTGAGCTCTCCCTTTGCATCCAGACGAAGGCCTGTAAGAATATTCAAAAGTGTTGTCTTACCTGCTCCGTTTTCACCGATAAGAGCGGTTGCAAATCCCTTAGGTATATGAAGTTCCGGTACAGATAAAGTAAATTTACCGAAGCTCTTATGTATGTCTTTTCCTGTGATTACATCTTCATAATAGTTCATGATAGTTCTCCTTTAAACTCCCTGTAAAAACCTATTGATCATCTTCCAGCAGAACTTCCAGCATGTTCTTAAGTTCTTCCGAACCGATTCCCGCCAGCTTTGCTGCTTTAATTGCATCCGTTAATCCATCCTCCACTCGCCTTAAATGCTGCTCTCGCATCATCTCCGTGTCCTGAGGATTTACCAGATAGCCTTTTCCCTGAACCGCGGTAACATATCCTTCCTCCGCCAGTTCATCGTAGGCCTTCATTGTTGTAATAACCGAAATTCTAAGATCCTTTGCCAAACCTCTTATGGATGGAAGGTACTCATTCTGTTTTATCTTTCCGCTTATTATGTCCGCTTTCATCTGCTCCGCAATCTGCAAATAAATCGGAACCCCGGAATTCTGAAGTATCACCATAGGTTATCCCTCGTTTCTTGTTAATTACTTTCCTGTCGTGTCTAGGTGTTCATAACTGTTTATATGTTATATATACAGTATGAACATCTGATTGTCAATAGGTTCAGAAAATATTGTTAATTTATGTAAACATGTGGTAAAATAGGCTTTGTAGTCACATAAAGCATCTATTTTCACTAATTGACCCATCAACTAAAACAACTAATAAAATTTAAATTGTAAAAAGGTAAAAGTTATGAAAATCGTACTGCTCTGGACCGCTACAAATACTATCAATTACATTATGGCAGGCTATTGTGCCTCCCGTACTCTTACTAAAAAATTCAAAACTTTGACCACATGGTTCATCTGGCTTTTATCTGTCGCCTTTGCTTTTGGCGCCATGTTCGTAAACTATTCCATCAACCTTTACAACGACACTATTCCACAGGTTATTCAGGCAGTAGTCCTTTGTTTTACGCTCTGCCTTTTATACTGTGAAATATGGGAAAGCAAATTATTCCTGGGACTTACAGCCACTCTGTTTACCAGTGTTTTAACCTTTATGTTCTGCGGAACAACAGACCAGATATGGGGAACCAAACTTGAACTGTTCGATGAAGTTGCGGGGCCTTACACCGTAAGGAACATTATGTTCTTCGGCGCCGTAAAGATTGCTGTACAGTCCTTCTTCGCATTCATCTACATAAAAACCCTCTTACCCCAGACAAGGACATTGATCATTCAGTCCAAAAAAATGATGAGAAAGTACCTGATCTCTCCCATCGTTACATTGATCGGATTTTCGGTAATAACCTATGTCACCAACGCCATCGGAATATTCCCGACTAACAAATATTTCCTTCCGCTGTATATCGTGATCTGTTCTATCTTCCTCGTAGAGTACGAGCAGATCTTTACATCTGTAAAATGGGCCATTGCAGCTAACAAGGAAAAGCGTCTGGGCCATATGGATGGTTTGACCGGCCTTTATAATAGACTGGCCTTTGATGAGATTGAAGCAAAATGCAACAAAGCTATTGAAGAACATGACGCAGACTTTTCCATCGTAATGATCGATCTGAATTTTCTAAAGACCATTAACGATAAATATGGTCATGACAAAGGTGATATCGCATTAAAGAAGCTTTCGGATTATATAAATATTGTTTTCGCGGATTATGATTGTTTCAGGGTCGGCGGAGATGAATTTGTTGTTTATATACCCGACAAGAAGTTTTCTGAAGTTGAGAAGTTATCATTAGAGCTTAAAAAGCTTATCGACAATGACAATCACAAAGAAGAATGGCTTCACATATCCGCAGCCATTGGTTATGCCCTATACGACAGGGACATAGATTCCGATTTCCAGAGCGTCTTCAAACGAGCGGATGACCACATGTACGACAACAAAAACAAGATCAAAAAAATGATGGGTGCCGAATAAACGGCACCCATTTATTTTTGCTAAAATGTTAAACTAAACGTTACTTACGATTTATCTTAAAGCAAAGAACTCAGACAGTTTCTCAAGGAGTTCATCCTTCTTGACTGTCTTTAAGAAATATCCTTCAGGCTTAAGAGCTACAACCTGCATAACACTCTCCTTGTCACCCTTTCCGGTAAGGAAGATAACAGGAATCTTCTTGGTGTCGTCGTCGCTCCTAAGCATTTCAAGAACCTTGGGGCCCGATGTAACAGGCATCTCATGGTCCAGAAGGATAAGGTCCACTGTGTTGTTTCCAAGCCACTTGATGGCCTGGAGTCCGGAATTTGCCATATTAACTTTGTAGTCTTCTTTAAGCCACTCTCTTATAACAGAAAGATATGTGGCATCATCGTCTACAACAAGAATGCTCTTCTTGAATTCCCCCTGTGCGATCTTTCCCACAAGATCTGAGACATGATCTATAAACCTCTGGTTATCAAGAGGACGAGGGAAAATCTCATTTATATGTTCACTTGGAATTGAAGCAGCGAGATTATCGGTATCATTGGGCTCTCCGATAAGCATGATGAGCTTATCACTATCCCTTAATTTATCGCCAAGAAATCTTGCAACATCATCGGGAACGATTTCCTGGGTCTCAAGATAATAAACCACCAGACAATGGTTATCCCAGTTCTTGTTGATGTTGTTTATGGTTGCAGCAACGAAGTCAGTCTTGATGCCCGCATCGTTAAGCTTTTTTACAAGTACACGAATAATAAAAGTTTCCTTTAAACCAAGTACCATTACACTTGTTTCCAAGACAATGTCCTCCGATACTAGAAGAATTCTATTTCGATACAAAAAGGCAATACTACAACTTATAGAATAACATAAAGCAGGCAGAAAAACAATTCTGCCTGCCTTAATTTAAAATGTCCACTTAAACCACGTCCCCGGGCCCACTGACTCCGTCCCCGGTGGTCAAATTGAGGCGATGTCGACGAGGGAGAGACTCTCCTGTGCCATTGCATTCTCGAGGGATTTTGCAAGGGCAACAGCTGTATCCATTGCGGTGATGCAATAGATTCCGGTCTCGATGGAGGTACGGCGGATCTGGAATCCGTCACGTCCCTTGTCACGTCCCTGGGTAGGTGTATCGATAACAAGATCGATCTTGTGGCCAAGGATAAGGTCCATAACCGTCGGTGATTCCTGTGAGATCTTGTTAACTTTTCTTGCCTTGACTCCTGCTTCGTTAAGAGCTGCTGCGGTTGATCTTGTTGCGTAGATGATGTATCCAAGCTTTTCAAATCTCTTTGCTACCTGTATTGCTTCACCCTTGTCCGCATCCTTAACAGTGATGATCATCTGCTTATGCTTGGGAAGTTGTACGCCTGCGCCAAGGAATGCCTTGTAGAGCGCTTCGTGGTAACTCTTGGAGATACCTAAGCATTCACCGGTTGACTTCATCTCGGGTCCTAAGCTGATCTCGGCTCCACGGATCTTCTCGAAGGAGAATACGGGCATCTTGATAGCGTAGTAAGGTGACTCCGGCTGAAGACCGGGCTCATAACCAAGCTCTCTGATGGTCTTTCCAAGGATAACCTCAGTAGCAAGATCAACGATGGGAATACCGGTAACCTTACTGATGTAAGGAACGGTTCTTGAAGACCTGGGGTTAACCTCAATAACATATACATCCTCATCGATGGCGATGAACTGGATGTTGATCATACCTTTAACATGAAGAGCCTTTGCAAGGCGTCTTGTGTACTCTGCGATCTTATCCTTGATAAGCTTTCCGATGGTGGGAGCAGGATATACGCTGATGGAGTCTCCGGAGTGGATACCGGTTCTCTCGATATGCTCCATGATACCGGGAATAAGGATGTCGGTACCGTCGCAAACCGCGTCAACCTCGATTTCCTTACCCTGTAAGTACTTATCTACAAGGATGGGGTGATCCTGTGCAATGCGGTTGATGATGTCCATGAAGACTTCGATCTCTTCGTCGCTGGTTGCAATCTGCATGCCCTGTCCGCCAAGTACGTATGAAGGACGAACAAGTACGGGATATCCAAGTCTGTTTGCAACTGCCTTTGCTTCTTCTGCGGTATAAACCGTTCCGCCGGCTGCGCGGGGAATATTGGTCTCCTGAAGGATCTTATCAAAGAGTTCTCTGTCCTCTGCGGCGTCAACGTCTTCTGCCTTGGTTCCGAGGATGGGAACACCGATCTTCATAAGGTGCTCGGTAAGTTTGATGGCAGTCTGTCCGCCGAACTGAACAACTGCTCCATCGGGCTTCTCAATATCAACGATTGCCTCAACGTCCTCGTTAGTAAGAGGCTCGAAGTAGAGCTTGTCGGCAATATCGAAGTCGGTTGAAACGGTCTCAGGGTTATTATTTACGATGATAGTCTCGTAACCTGCCTTGGCAAATGCCCATGTAGCATGAACTGAGCAGTAGTCAAACTCAACACCCTGTCCGATACGGATGGGACCTGATCCAAGGACAAGAACCTTCTTCTTTCCTGAAGTCTCTCTTGCCTCATTCTCTCCGCCGTATACTGAATAATAATAAGGTGTCTCGGCATCGAACTCAGCGGCACATGTATCAACAATCTTGTAAACAGGTGTGATACCGTTCTCACGGCGGGTCTTAAGGATCTCATTCTCAGTCTTGCCGGTGAGGCGTGCGATAACATTGTCAGGGAACTCGATCCTCTTAGCCTCGGTAAGAAGCTGTCTATCAAGCGGTCTTGTACCGTTCTTAACTTCTTCAAGGGCTGCTTCCATCTCTACGATGATGGCAAGCTTATCGATAAACCACTCGTCGATCATGGTGATCTCGTGGATGGTCTTGTAATCAATACCCTTTCTTAAAGCCTCTGCAATAACCCAGATCCTCTGGTCATCAACGATCTTTAATCTCTCCTTTAATTCCTCTGCGGAAAGTTCGGAGAAATCATAGCTTCTAAGGCAATCAACATGCTGCTCAAGAGATCTTATAGCCTTCATGAGAGCGCCTTCGAAGTTATTGCAGATACTCATTACTTCACCGGTAGCCTTCATCTGAGTTGTGAGGGTACGCTTAGCGGTAATGAATTTATCAAAAGGAAGACGGGGCATCTTTACAACGCAGTAGTCAAGCGCAGGCTCGAAGGATGCGTATGTCTTCTTGGTAATTGCGTTCTTGATCTCATCAAGGGTAAAGCCCAGTGCGATCTTTGCAGCCACCTTAGCGATGGGGTATCCGGTTGCCTTTGAAGCAAGAGCGGATGATCTTGATACACGGGGATTAACCTCGATAACGCAGTACTCAAAGCTGGTGGGATGAAGTGCAAACTGTACGTTACAACCACCGGTTATCTTAAGCTCTGAAATGATCTTAAGAGCTGAGGTACGGAGCATCTGGTACTCTTTATCCGAAAGAGTCTGGGAAGGAGCAACAACGATGGAGTCTCCGGTATGAACGCCGACGGGATCGATGTTTTCCATGTTGCAGACTGTGATAACGTTGCCTGCTGAGTCTCTCATTACCTCGTACTCGATCTCTTTCCAACCTGCGATGCAGCGCTCTACAAGTACTTCACCGACTCTGGAAAGTCTTAATCCGTTTTCAAGGATCTCTTCGAGTTCAAGCTGGTTATGTGCGATTCCTCCGCCTGATCCGCCAAGGGTATATGCGGGGCGAAGTACAACAGGATAACCAATGATGTTAGTAAAATCAATACCGTCCTGAACGGTCTTAACAACTTTTGAAGCGGCAACGGGCTCGCCGATCCTCTCCATAAGGTCCTTGAACTCCTGACGTCCCTCTGCGTTTCTGATAGTCTCAGCAGTGGTTCCCAGAAGAGTTACATTATGCTCCTTAAGGAATCCTGATTCCTCAAGTTCCATACCAAGGTTCAGTCCTGCCTGACCGCCAAGGGTGGGAAGGATTGAATCGGGCTTTTCTTTTTCAATGATCTGTTTAAGAACAGGTACGGTAAGGGGCTCGATATAAACCTTATCCGCAATATTTTTATCCGTCATGATGGTGGCGGGGTTTGAGTTTACGAGGATAACCTCAACGCCTTCTTCCTTGAGGGAACGGCAGGCCTGGGTGCCCGCATAGTCAAACTCTGCTGCCTGACCGATGACAATAGGACCTGAACCTATTACCATTACGCGATGTACATTCTGATTCTTGGGCATATTAGATTTCCTCCTTTTTCATCATTTTGATGAATCTGTCAAAGAGATAACCTGAATCCTGAGGTCCGGGACATGCTTCCGGATGGAACTGTACTGTAAAGATGTTCTTTCCGGTGTACTTAAGTCCCTCGTTGGTTCCGTCGTTTACGTTAACAAACGCAGGAACTGCGATCTTTTCGTCAAGCTTGTCGGTATCTACGACATATCCATGGTTCTGGGAGGATATATATACTCTTCCGTTTGCAAGGTCCTTTACGGGGTGGTTTCCACCTCTGTGACCGTATTTAAGCTTATGGGTATCTGCTCCGGTTGCAAGAGCCATGAGCTGGTGTCCGAGGCAGATTGCAAAGATAGGAACCTCACTGTCATAAAGTTTCTTAACTTCATCAATGATAGGACCGCAATCCTTGGGGTCTCCGGGGCCGTTTGAGAGCATGATTCCGTCGGGATTATCCTTAAGGATCTCCTCTGCCTTGGTCTCTGCGGGATAGATGGTCACATCACATCCTCTTGCAGCAAGGCTTGCTGCGATGTTCTTCTTTGCGCCGAAGTCCATGAGAGCAACTTTAAGGCCTGCACCGTTAAGCTCGGTTACAAGTGAAGGTCTCATCTCTCTCTTGCCTGCTTCGTAATCAGCCTTATTGAATACTGCAAGACCTGATACGGGGCCGTTCTCAGAAAGGTCCTTTGCTCCCTTGATAGTGTATTTCTCAGGGCATGTTACCTTAAGAACAACCTTGCCGGTAGTATATGCTTTCATCTTGGGGATAAGCTCCTCAAGGCTATAATTTTCATTTGTTGTAATGCAGCCGTTCATGGTTCCCTTTTCACGAAGGATCCTTGTAAGCTGTCTTGTATCGATCCCTGCGATTCCGGGGATACCCTGCTCTATCATGAAATCCTGAAGTGAGCAGTCGCAGCGGAAGTTGCTGGGGATTCTGCTAAGTTCTCTTACGATAAATCCATCGGGCCATGCCTGACGTGATTCCATATCCTCATAACATACGCCGTAGTTGCCGATGAGGGGATATGTCATGCAGACAGCCTGTCCTGCGTAGGAAGGATCTGTAAGGACTTCGAGGTAACCTGCCATTGAAGTGTTGAACACGATCTCGCTGATGATTTCTTTGTCAGCGCCGAAGTGTGTTCCTTCAAAGACTGTTCCATCCTCTAAGATTAAAAATGCTTTCATAGGCTAACTCCTCAAAAAATGCTCATTACAATCTATGCTACGTCTTTGTAGCGATTGTAATTGAGCATTTTGTGATAATAAATTCTTTTAAATTACAAGAAGTATTTAACTCCGGACTCGAAAATCTTGAGATCCTGCTCGCCGTAGATGTTGAGGGCGACGCCGTTGCCGCGGCGCTCTGCATGTGCCATCTTACCGAAGCATCTGCCGTCGGGTGAGGTGATACCCTCGATAGCCATGTAGGAACCGTTTACGTTCCACTCTTCATCCATTGATACGTTTCCGTTAATGTCAGCGTACTGGGTAGCTACCTGTCCGTTCTCAAAGAGCTTCTTGATAACGTCTGCGGGAGCTACGAAGCGTCCTTCACCATGTGAAGCGGGGCTTGTGTAAGTAGCGCCAACTTCTGCGCCTGCAAGCCAGGGGCTCTTGTTTGAAACAACCTTTGTGTAAACCATCTTTGAGATGTGACGTCCGATGGTGTTAAAGGTAAGTGTAGGTGAATTTGCATCCTGTCCGGTGATAACGCCATTGGGAACAAGTCCGAGTTTGATAAGAGCCTGGAATCCGTTACAGATACCAAGTGCAAGTCCGTCTCTCTCGTTAAGAAGCTTTGTTACAGCCTCCTTAACCTTTTCGTTTTGGAATGCTGTTGCGAAGAACTTAGCGCTTCCGTCGGGCTCGTCACCTGCAGAGAATCCGCCGGGGAACATGATGATCTGGGCTTCATTGATAGCCTTTACATATTCCTCAACAGACTCGGTGATCTGACTTCCGGTCATATTCTTGAATACCTTGGTAACAACATTTGCGCCGGCTCTTTCGAAGGCCTTTGCTGAGTCATACTCACAGTTGGTACCGGGGAATACAGGGATAAATACGGTGGGCTTTGCCACTTTTTCTTTGCATACATAAATGCTGTCTGCCTTGTAAAGAGGGCTTTCTACAGCGTCCTTAGCCTTAACTGCCTTGGTGGGGAATACTTTCTCAAGAGTCTTGGTCCAAGCATTCTCAGCATTCTCAAGGCTAACCTTGTTTCCTGCAAACTCGAATGCTGCTTCCTCGGTAACAGTACCGATAACGGTGTATTCCACCTCGCCAAGCTCTGCCATATTCTCTTCGGGAATCTCAACCATGATGTTTCCGATTCCGTTCTTGAAAAGATCCTCAAGCTCAAGCTCTGAGTCGAACTTAACTCCAAATCCGTTACCGAAAGCCATCTTAGCTGCAGCTGCTGCAACGCCCTTAGCGTCGATTGCGTAAGCTGCCTTTACGATGCCCTTGCCCATAAGCGCATGGATCTGAGCATAAAGCTCAGCAACAGCCTCGTACATAGGAATATCAAAGTCATCCTTCTCGATCTCGAAAAGTACGAGTTTATCGCCTGCTGTCTTAAGCTCGGGAGTAACAACATTTCCGGTCTTAGCGATGTCTACTGCGAAGGAAACAAGTGTGGGAGGTACATCAATGTCATTGAAAGTACCGGACATGGAGTCCTTGCCGCCGATGGAAGGAAGACCAAATCCGATCTGTGCATCGTATGCGCCGAGGAGAGCTGCGAAAGGCTGGCTCCAACGTTCGGGATCTGAGGTCATTCTTCTGAAGTACTCCTGGAAGGTGAAGCGGATCTTTGATGCATCACCGCCGTTTGCCACGATCCTTGCCATAGACTCAACTACTGCGTAGATTGCTCCGTGATAAGGGCTCCAGCTTGAAAGGTAAGGATCGAAGCCGTAACTCATCATGGTAACGGTATCGGTCTTGCCCTCAAGAGTAGGAAGCTTGGCAACCATAGCCTGAGTCTCTGTCATCTGATACTTACCACCGTAAGGCATCAATACGCTGCCTGCTCCGATGGAAGCGTCAAACATTTCAACCAATCCCTTCTGTGAGCAAGTGTTGAGGTCGCGAAGAGTAGCAAGAAGTGCTTCTTCAAAGCTCTCTTTATCAATTGCCTCGCCAACTGCAGGGATTGAGAATTTATTAAAGTAATTGTCTTCTTCTGAAGGAATATCAACCTTAACTGCGGTCTCCTGATGAGCACCGTTGGTGTCAAGAAATGCACGCTTAAGGTTAACGATTGACTTGCCTCTCCAGTTAAGAACAAGTCTGGGCTCTTCGGTAACAGTAGCAACCGCAACTGCCTCGAGGTTCTCCTCCTCAGCGTACTTAAGGAATGTATCAACATCCTTAGGATCAACTACAACTGCCATTCTCTCCTGTGACTCGGAGATAGCAAGCTCGGTTCCGTCAAGTCCCGCATATTTCTTAGGTACCTTGTCAAGGTCAACAACAAGTCCGTCTGCAAGCTCACCGATGGCTACGGATACACCGCCTGCACCGAAATCGTTACACTTCTTGATAAGTTTGGTAACTTCTGCCCTTCTGAAAAGTCTCTGGATCTTTCTCTCGGTAGGCGCATTACCCTTCTGAACCTCTGCTCCGCAGGTCTCGATGGAGCTTGTGGTGTGTACCTTTGAAGATCCGGTAGCTCCTCCGCATCCGTCACGTCCGGTACGTCCGCCAAGAAGGATGATGATATCTCCGGGATCGGAAGTCTCACGGATAACGTTCTTTCTGGGAGCTGCGCCCATAACCGCACCGATCTCCATACGCTTTGCTACGTAGTTGGGATGATATACTTCCTTGACATAGCCGGTAGCAAGACCGATCTGGTTACCATATGAGGAATAACCGCTGGCTGCGGTTCTAACGATCTTTTTCTGTGAAAGCTTACCCTTTAAAGTCTCTGAAACAGGAACTGTGGGGTCTGCTGCGCCGGTAACGCGCATTGCCTGGTAAACATATCCTCTTCCTGAAAGGGGATCTCTGATAGCACCGCCAAGGCAGGTAGCAGCGCCTCCGAAAGGCTCGATCTCTGTGGGATGGTTGTGAGTCTCGTTCTTGAAGAATACAAGCCACTCCTCAGTCTCTCTTCTGTCGCCGTAATCCATTTCTACAGGAACAACGATGGAGCAGGCATTGATCTCATCTGACTCTTCCTGATCTTCAAGTTTTCCGTCCTTCTTAAGCTTCTTGGCTGCAATGGTACCAAGGTCCATGAGACAGGAGAACTTGTCGTCTCTTCCGGCAAAGAGTTCTTCTCTGGTATCGAGATAGCTCTGGTAAGTGGTCTCGATGGGAGAACGGTAATATCCATCGCCGAATTCAACATCCTTAAGCTCGGTAGAGAAGGTGGTGTGACGGCAGTGATCGGACCAGTATGTATCAAGTACGCGGATCTCTGTCATTGAGGGATCGCGATCTTCATCATTCTTAAAATAGTTCTGTATGTGAAGAAAATCCTTGAAGGTCATTGCAAGACCAAGGCTTTCGTAAAGTGCCTTGAGTTCATGCTCTTCCATATCCTTGAAGCCGTCGAAGATCTTAACGTCTGCGGGCTCATCATATACAGTGATAAGGGTTTCGGGCTTCTGAAGTCCGGTCTCTCTTGAATCAACAGGGTTGATGCAATATCCCTTGATCTTTTCAAATTCACCGTCGGTTATGTTGCCGACGATCATGTAAGTAACTGCAGTGCGGATAACAGGATTCTCCTTTTCATCAAGGAACTGTACGCACTGTACAGCAGAGTCTGCTCTCTGGTCGAACTGACCGGGAAGGAACTCTACGGAAAATACTCTTGCCCCTGCGGGGATATCGATATTTTCCAGATAAAGATCGTCTACAGGAGGCTCTGAGAATACGCTCTTGCAGGCTCTCTCAAAAGTGGCATCTGAGATGTTCTCAACATCGTAGCGGATGAAGATCCTTACTTCTGCCACATCGATTCCAAGATAATTTTTAAGTTCTTCGTGTAATTCGTTTGCTTTGACAGCAAAAGGTTTTTTCTTTTCGACGTAAATGCGTCTTACATTGCCCATGAAAAATAATTCCTCTTATGTTAACTAATTATCTTATCCCACATAAAGGCCCCTCACATATTGTAAGGAGCCTTTACTTTGATTAATTCTGTGCTACGTCCTTCATAGAGAAGCTGATGCGGCCCATCTTGTCCTTACCGAGACAAACAACGGTAACGACATCACCAAGTGTTAAGTAATCCTCAACATGCTCTACGCGCTCACGAGCAATCTTGGAAATGTGAACCATTCCCTCCTTGCCGGGAGCGAACTCGATGAATGCACCAAACTCTTTGATTGAAACGACTTTGCCCTTGAATACCTGGCCCTCTTCGAAATCGGTAACGATCATCTTGATCATCTCGATTGCGTCATCCATGCCCTTCTGGTCGGTTCCGCATACTGATACGCGTCCGTCATCGTCGATATCAATCTTAACGCCTGTACGTGCGATGATTTCATTAATGGTCTTGCCTCTCTGACCAACAACCTCACCGATCTTGTCGGGGTCGATCTGGATGGAGACAATCTTGGGTGCCCACTGGTTAACAGTAGGTCTGGGAGCTGAAATAGCAGGCTTCATACATGTATCCATGATGAAGAGTCTAGCCTCACGGCATCTTGCGATAGCGCCCTCAACGATAGGTCTGGTAAGACCGTGGATCTTGATATCCATCTGGATAGCAGTGATACCGTCGGTAGTACCGGTTACCTTGAAGTCCATGTCTCCGAAGAAGTCTTCGAGACCCTGGATATCGGTAAGAAGTACGAAATCGTCATCGGTCTCACCGGTAACAAGTCCGCAGCTGATACCTGCAACCATCTTCTTGATGGGAACACCTGCAGCCATAAGAGACATGCAAGATGCACATGTAGAAGCCATTGAAGTGGATCCGTTTGACTCAAAGGTCTCGGATACGGCACGGATTGCATAAGGGAACTCTTCTACGCTGGGAAGTACAGGAATAAGAGCACGCTCTGCAAGTGCACCGTGACCGATCTCACGACGTCCGGGTCCGCGGCTGGGCTTGGTCTCTCCTACTGAGTAGGAAGGGAAATTGTAGTGGTGAATGTATCTCTTCTCGGTAACGTTATCATCAAGTCCGTCAACCTTCTGCATCTCTGAAAGAGGAGCGAGGGTAACAACGTCGCAGATCTGAGTCTGTCCACGGGTGAACATTGCTGAACCGTGAACTCTGGGAATAAGATCAACCTCTGCTGAAAGAGGACGAATCTGGGTGATCTCACGACCATCGGGACGCTTGTGATCCTTGAGGATCATCTTACGAACGGTCTTCTTCTCGTACTGATATACTGCTTCGCCGAGGATTGCAAGCCACTCTTCGTTGTCTGCAAATGCCTCTTCGAACTTCTCTGTGATCTGGCGGATGTTCTCTTCACGAGTCTGCTTGTCATCAGAGAATACTGCAGTCTCCATCTCAGCGGGAGGAACGATCTGCTTCATAGCCTCGAAAAGCTCGGCAGGTACTGCACAGCTGGTGTACTCGTGCTTCTTCTTGCCACACTCGGCAACGATCTTGTCGATGAACTCGATAATGGTCTGGTTAACATCATGAGCCATGTAGATAGCCTCGAGCATCTTAGCTTCGGGGATCTCGTTAGCTCCTGCCTCGATCATGATAACCTTCTGCTTTGTTGAAGCAACGGTAAGCTTAAGGTCGCCGCTTGCCCACTGTTCCTGAGAAGGGTTAACGATGAGCTGGCCATCGATCATACCGATCTGAGTCATAGCGCAAGGTCCGTCAAAAGGAATGTCGGAAATGCAGGTTGAAATAGATGCACCGAGCATTGCAACGAGCTCAGGTCTGGTCTCGGGATCAACGCTCATAACCATGGTGTTAAGGGTAACATCGTTACGATAATCCTTGGGGAAGAGGGGACGCATGGGGCGGTCGATAACACGGCTGGTAAGAATAGCGTTCTCACTTGCCTTACCCTCACGCTTGTTGAAGCCTCCGGGAATCTTTCCGACTGCATACATCTTTTCTTCGTACTCAACTGAAAGAGGGAAGAAATCAATGCCGTCACGGGGCTTTTCTGATGCGGTAGCGGTACAAAGAACGGTGGTGTCACCGTAGTGCATGAATGCACATCCATTTGCCTGCTTACCAACACGATCAATGTCGACTCTGAGGGTTCTGCCTGCGAGAGTCATTTCGTAAGTCTTGTAGGTAGACATACTACTCCTTTCTGCTGATCGTCTCAGCATAAAAAATTTATATTTTGAAGCAGATGCTACCGAAACTACTGAAAAATCCATCGAATTATTTTCGATATGCTTTTCAGCGGTCTCGGAAACAGCTTCTGCTTCAAGTTAGCTAATTAATGCAACAATAGCGGAGAGCCCTTTCGGGCAACTCCGCTGTTTTGTTAAGACAAAAATTATTTACGAAGACCAAGTTTCTCGATAAGAGCACGATATCTCTCGATGTCCTTCTCCTGAAGGTACTTAAGAAGACCCTTTCTCTGACCGATCATCTTGAGCATTCCACGACGGGAATGATGATCCTTGGGGTTCTCCTTAAGGTGCTCGGTGAGCTCCTGGATTCTAGCTGAAAGAACTGCGATCTGTACCTCAGGTGAACCTGTGTCGCCGGGAGTTCTTGCATACTCGTTCATGATTGCTGTCTTTTTCTCTTTAGTGATCATTTCTGATTCCTCCTATAAAAAATTGTTAAACGCCATCCACCAAGCTGCGGTCGGAGTGTCCGTCATCTGAGTGAAGGCTTACACATACGTCAAATAGTCTACCATAAGAATCGTAAAATGTAAACCACTTTTTGTGTGCAATTATTGAATTTTAAATCTTAAATCTATCGAGGTTCTGAGTAATGGTGTCAACCGCCTCGGAAACGGATGTTGCTGCCTGAGCAACAAGCTCTGAGGACTCGGCAACGCCCTTGGCTGCCTCGGTGACGTTCTCAACGTTATCGGCAATCTCCTGAGTGGATGCCGACTGCTCCTCGGAAACAGATGCCATGTTGGTGGCAACATCGTTAACCTTCTGCATCTCCTGAGCCATAGTTGCCAAAGTATTGTTGGCCTCTGAAAGCTCTGTGGTAATTTCCTTGAAGGTTGCGGCTGCGGTATTAACCGCACCTGCGCTGCTGTTGATAAGTTCCGTATTGGACTCTGACTTCTGAGAAAGCTGCTGAACTCTTGCAGACATCTCTCTGATGATCTCCTGGATCTGGTTTGTCGCACTTGCGGAGTTCTGAGCAAGGGCTCCGATCTCCGTAGCAACAACTGCGAATCCGCGTCCTGCCTCTCCTGCTCTTGCTGCCTCGATGGAAGCATTGAGTGAAAGAAGGTTGGTCTGTGCGGAAATAGAATTGATGAGGTCGATGATCTCGGTGATCTTCTCGGCTGCTTCATCAACGCTTGTTACGGCGTCTGCCATATCCTTCATGGAATCCACGATATCGTTCATACCGTTTGCAACATTTTCCATATCCTGCTTTCCGCTGTCAGCCTTGGAAGCAAGGGCGTTCATGGTCTCTTCCACTTCTTCCTGGCGTTCGGTTACGCTGGCAACAGCCTGGGCAAGAACGGTAGCATTCTCCGCAACCTCTGTAACGGATTTTGCCATGTTGTCGATATTCTCACGGATCTGGGTCATGCTTACAGACTGGTTGTTTGCGGCAGCCTCAAGATCTCCTGCGGTATTCTTGGAATTGGTAGCGTCATCATTGAGCCTTGCCGAGACGTCCTTGATCTCTGCCAAAGACTGACGCATACCGGTAACAAATCCACTCATGGCCTTGTTCATATAAGCGATTTCATCATCGCCCTTAGCATTAATCTCAACGGTGAAATCACCATCGGATATCTTTTCGATATTATCCGTAAGGACGGTAACAGGCTTCTTGATCATGCTGTGAAGAACCCGAGTCATTACAATGATAACAATAATGACCGAATCAAGGGTTGCAGCGAGAAGGATGATAACGATCTTCTGGAGTGACCAAAGTACTTCAGCCTGCTTGGCATATACAACAACATACCAGTCAGTACCGCTAACCTTGGAAGTTACCATGTACCACTTTTCACCGTTGACACGAACATCGTTAACAATATGTTCCCCCTTGTCCTTATCGATCTGTGCTTCCTTGGTCACAAAGTCATAAACTGAATTAAGAAAAGGTGTTCCCACGCCTTCGGCGGTAATATATTGTCCGCAAAGAGAACCGTCTTCCTTATAAGTAAGAATAAGTCCGGATTCATTTACCATCATAGCGCCGCCGGTCTTGTAAAGAGTAACGCCATCAAGAGTGGTCTGGACTTTTTCGAGCATAAAGTCTGCGGTAAAGCATCCTTCACGACCATCCTTTAAATGAACGTGGCGCACAACGGTTGCGCAAAGAGCACCGGTCACGTTGTCAAAATAAGGTTCATCATAAAAATAGAACCAGGAATTTTCGTAACTTATCGCCTGCTGATACCAGGCTGTCTGAGTTACGTTGTCCATTGTAAAAGAAGGATCTGCGGGATAAAACAGGGTGTCATCTTCAAGTGCAAGATATGCACCGGTGGGAATAAGGGCGTACCTTCCGACGGTTCCCTTAAGATAATCCATGATCTGAGCATCATTTTCAAAAGTATTCTGCTCAACGGCATCTGCAACTCCGTTTAAGTAATAGAATGATGCATTGAGTTCCTTATTGATCTCGGATGCATCTGCCGCAACTTTGTTTTCAAGTGAAGTGTGGATCAGGTCCTTCACCATTGAAAAGCCTAAAACATAAACCAAAGCTTCTGAAATCAAAATGCTGACAAGCAAAAGAGCCACAAACAGAGTAAGGAGTTTTCTGCTGATTGGCCTTTTTGCTCCTGACTTTTTCTTGTCTTTTACGTTACTCATAGAGACCTCCTTCGTTTCCGATTTATTAAAAAACAAATTATAAATGAAGATCAGTCTCCGCCCCCTGGGTAGTACACGTAGAACACATCTATTCAAGCAAAAGTTGTTATGCGGTTGACAAATATTATATCACAAACCGGGCTTACTCCACAATAGTAATGACGTCTTTCAAAATATAATCAAATAAGGGATAAGAGCAGTGGTCATTCTCAAGGTAACCCTCTGTCAGATCAATGGTTTTGGAGCGGTCCTTTACGTTAACGCCCACATAATCGCCCTTGAACACTATGTCCACATTTCCGCGTTTAAACTGCTCTATTGCGCTATCCATTGCTTCCTGAGTACCGGGAGCGCAAACCTGAAGATTGAGGTCGATCATTTCTACCCAGCCTTTCTCAAAACCGGCAGACACATCGGTTCCGTGAAGATTTCCCGAAATCATATGTTCAATCTTATTATTCGACATCACTGCTCCAACAGCTGAAAGTACATAGGGTTCCCAACATATTCTTGAGGTTACAAGAGATGTTCCGGGAGCAACCTCTGACATGCTCTGGTTGTAGCCTACGAAATATACTTCCTTTTCGGCATCTTCATTAATGGCTTCCTCGCAGGCAATAGCAGGGCCAATGGTGTCGGTATGCTGAGAAATAACAACACATCCGTCAGCAATAAGGCGCTCAGCCGCATCCTTTTCCTGTGCGTAACTACTCCATGTTTGTGTGTAGCATACCTCCATTACCGCAGTAGGAACAACAGAGCGCACACCAAGTATAAACGCGGTATATCCTGAAATAACTTCCGATGTGGGAAAAGCAGCAACAAAACCTACCAAAGCCTGGTCCTCTGTAATGGTACCTTCCTCGATCATCTGCTTGATCTTCATTCCGGCAGCGATTCCGCTAACATATCTTCCCTGATATGCCTCGCCCTTAAAAGTGTGATAGTTTTCCGGAACGGGTACGTCTTCCATATCCATGTATGAAGTCTGGCAAAACTGAGTGTCGGGATACTTAGGTGCAAGCTTCATAACAAGTTCACTGTATCCGTTAAAAAAGATGATATCGCATCCTGCTTCAGCCAGTTCCCTTAAAGGCTCTTCCATCTCATCATCGATAACGTTACTGCAAGTCAGGATATCTACTTTGTCTCCGTACTTCTTTTCAAGTGCATCCTTTGCAAGGGAGAAATTGTAGGTGTAAGGTGTGCTCTCATCGTTATCATAGATAAAACCAACGGTTAGATGGTCCTTCACACCTGTAAGGTTCATGAGTTTAAGGATAAGAACGATGCCACCAAGTATGACTATGCAAGTAAGTATTACTGTTATATATACTTTTCTCATATCATGGTATCCTCCTCATCATTGTCCTCGGATCTGTATTTTACATCTCTTAAATCTTCTTTATTTTCGCCCTTGTCGCCCATCTCAGCGGCCTGGATCTTTTTATCTTCCTCCACTCGGCGCTTTAATTCTTCCTGAGCTTCCTGATCTGCCTGTTCAACCTCCGCACGTTTCTGAGCATAGAGTTCATCAAGGTTGATGATCTTTCTATCGATCAGCCTCATGAAAGCATCCAAGGCATCGGGATCAAACTGAGTACCTCTGCCTCGCTTCATCTCATTCATTACATAATCCGTATCCATGTGGTTACGATATACACGGTTTGATGTCATTGCATCGAAAGTATCCGCAACGCTTATGATACGGGCATACAAAGGAATCTCCTCGCCTTTAAGTCCTTCCGGGTATCCCTTTCCGTCATATCTCTCATGATGGTATTTTGTTCCATCGGTTACGTGGTCAACCAACGTAAAATCTTTTAAGATCTCAGATCCTCTGATAACATGGGACTTCATCTTTGCATACTCTTCATCATCAAGACGTCCCACCTTATTAAGTACGCTGTCCGGAATTGCAATCTTTCCGATATCGTGCATCTGTGCGATCTTTCCGATATTGGAAATCTCTTTTCTCTTCTTAAATCCCTTGAAGCAACCCATCTCTTTCGCGATCATCATTGAATACTGGGCAACACGCATGGAGTGCTGATGTGTACGCACGTCCTTAGCATCGACTGCGTTTGCGATCGCAACAACTGTTTGATTGGCCATATCCAATTTGATCTGTTGCTGGTTAAGCTGTCTCTGAACGATCAGCCATGTAAACCAGATGAGCATCAACGAAAGGATCAGCAGCATATAGACTCTAAAGCCCGGTCTTTCGTATAGCTCGCCTTCTTTAACTATGTCAAATTCCCTCTCCTCCAATATCCTTTCACCGGAACTGTCGATGATTGCAAGGTGGAAGGTATAACTTCCTGCAGGGAGATTGACGTAGATTATATTGTTCAAATTGCTCTGAGGTAAGATAGTCCACTGATTATCAAAGCCCTCAAGAAAATAACCTACATTGGGTTCCTGAATGGTATAGTTCAAGATCTCGGGGCCAAGTTCAACACGGTTAACACCCCTGCCAACGGTTATAGCTCCCATTCTCGCGATGGGCTGGTTTACACCATCAAGCCTTACGGAAGCAAGCTGCATTCTGTAGGAACGAACATCGGAGTTGTACTTTTCAACGTCGATGACATATACACCTGTATCGCAGGGAAGGAAGAGTTCTCCGATTCCGTTATAATAGTTCCATGAATTTGCGGTAAGGGATGTTCCGAGGCCTCTTCTTGCATCAAGAAGTTCCCAAGCCATATCGCTGTTGTCAGATACAAGTTCATCGCGCTCTACAACATAGATTCCGGCACTGGACATAACGAATAATGTATCGTCATCCTTTACCCAGATATCGTAGTTGTTAAAGTAAGGGAATTTATCGAGGGTACGGATGGTCTCATCTTCTTCCAAATAGCAAAGTCCGTTACTGGTTACAAGGAAAACGCCCTCTGATTTAGGATCCTTTACTGTTCGTAAGATTACATCACTGGAAAGTCCGTCATCACGGGTAAGCATTTTTTCTACTTTTCCGTCTTTAAGGACAGCGATTCCATCACCATCGGTTCCCGCAAGGATCGTGCCGTTTGAAAGTTCCGTAACGGTAAGGATCATGGAATTGATGGGTCCGTTAGCATTCTTAATTGAATTAACTATCTCATGGTCCCTGATAAAACTGATTCCGGAATCTCCTGCTGCCAGGATGGTTCCGTCCGAAAGTTCAGTTACGATCCTCGCCTTGTTTCCGGCGCTTCCGGTGTCCTTATTGTAAGCCCAGGACTCTCCGTTGGCGGCATATTCAAGAAGACCGCTTCCGTAGGTACAGATCCATAAATGATTATTTGAATCCACATACATGCAGCGGATCCTCTTTCCGTCCAATTCTTCAGTAAGGGAATTAAAGATCTGGTTGTGACATGCTTTATCAACGATCTCAAGACCGTTATCTGTTCCGAAGTAATATTGTCTTTCCCAATAAACTATGGCATTGACAACGTGGCGCTCCATTCCGATAGAACCGAAAACATCCTTAAAGGGTGATTTTGCCATTCTAAGGAGTCCAAGTCTTGATGATGTGAACCAAAGGTTACCCTGGTAGTCATAGAGCATGTTGTCGATGGAGTTGTTAAACTCGTTGGTGTTAATGATATGATAACCATCGGCATCAACATAAGAAACTCCGCTGTCCGTTGTGATAAACAGGGTTCCGTCGCTTAAGTATTTGATATTGTTAATACTTTTAACATCATCACAGGTCTCAGTCTTGATAAGGCTGATCTTTTCATTCGAAATGTCATAGCAATAAATATGATTAGTGGAAGTACCAACCATAAGATTTCCGTCAGGAGCAAATGCACAGCAGTTAAAGTCCTCCTCACCGTTTGTCAGTTTAAGTGAATCAAGGATCTTTCCGCCCTTGAGCAAGAACAGGGTACCGTCTGAGGCTATTGTTGCAACATGATCTTCTTCGTCGGATGAAATGCTGTCTGCGTTTGTTACCTCGTCCAAAGTCGCAACAGCTTTTAAACCGTTATTCATCTCAAGGAGCTGCATACTTGATGCGGTTCCAACATAATAATACCCATCGGATGCACTGGTAATGCAGCGAACAGAGTTGGAAGGTAACCCCTCAGACTCATCAATTACATTTGCTACCTTTTCGCGGATAACAATAGAAAGGCCGTTATCGTTGGTACCGATCCAAAGACGTCCTTCCTCATCCACATAAAGGCAGTTAACATTCCTTACGGACTCATAATCATCGATCCAACGAAAGTCACGGCCGTTGTAACGGTAAAGTCCCGCATAGGTTCCTATCCAAAGAACACCGTCGTTGGTCTGGGCAATGTCGTTGGCTTCTCCGCAAGGAAGTCCGTTGTTGCTGCTATATATACTTTGTACATAATCGTTATAATCGGGAGTTTCACGAGGAGTTGCGTTGGTAGCGTTAGAAGACATACTCCAGGTAAGACCTAAAGTAAGGCAAAGAATAATTACACTCAAAGTAGAGACGCTTTTTTCGGGAGAAGTTTCTTCAAACTTCTTAAAACGTCTTACCAGAATTAAGATATATACTGTTGCAATAGTAAGGATCTTGTCAACGAATTCAAGAGCCAACTGACCAAGGATCGTACATACTACAAGAGGGAAATTTTTATCGAGAAGATAATCGATTATGCCGTCGCCCCATCTGTTTCCGGTGTAACCTTTGTCCAAGATAAGATCAAGTGGAACAGAAACCACAAGAGCTGTAAGCATAGCGAGAGAAGCGGCTTTCATAAAGCCGTAGAACTGATTGAACCATTTCTTTTTTGCGGCATAGCCTACGATAATGCCAATGGCTATACTGGTCAATGAATAAAACATTGACAGATGGTTTATAACACTATAGGCGAGGTTACCCGTAACCCCGACTATAGCGCCGCAAATTGGACCACCTACATATGCGCATAGAACAGTTCCAAAGGAATCAGCCCATAAAGGCAGCTGAAATTTCACAGCAAGGAGTTTACCAATAATGTTAACTCCAACACAAACAGCAGTAAAAAGAATAATTCGCAGGACCTTCCACTCTCTCATAAGTACAATCTCCTCAGAAAAAACTCTTAGAACCAAACCATATGTAAAAATTTTAATGCCTTTGGCTCGATTATATCACAATTTGAGAGTTGTAAAAACAAGAATTTATAACACTACCAAGTAATCCTTTCCGTCGTTTTCGTCCTTTAAGCGTTTTACCGATACACCAAATACTTCGTTAATTACACCGCTATTTATTATCTCTTCGGGACTGCCTGTTTTTATAATTTGTCTGTCCTTCATAACTATGACCTCATCGGCAATTTCAAGGGCTTTAGCAATGTCATGAAGCACTAATATAGCACCTTTTCCCTCGTCCCGAAGAGCGCTGTATATATCTAAAATTTTCCTCTGACTGGGTATATCAAGATAAGTAGTCGGTTCATCGGCTACCAAAAAGCCGCAATTTTGAGCAAGTTGCATTGCTATAAAGGCACGCTGTCTGATGCCTCCTGACAGCGTGTCAACGCCCTTGCCGGAAAGGTCCGCTACTTCAGCCTTTCCCATAGCTTCATTAACTATCTTTCTATCTTCGCTTCCCATACTTCTTGAAAAACCAAGATACGGGAACCTTCCGTGAGAAACCAAAGTCTTTACGCTTATGGAGGGAATTACATTATGCACCTGTGGCAGAAAAGAAAGATTACGTGCTCTTTCCTTGGGTTTAAGAGCAAGATAATCTTGTCCTTCTAAAAGAATCTCACCGCCTGTTACTTTGCTGACTCCGTTAAGAGCCTGAACAAGAGTGGTCTTGCCACATCCGTTGGGGCCGATGATCGCCGTAAGCTTTCCGTTTTTAAATGTCACATTTGCTTTTTTTATAATCTCCTCTCCCGATACAGAGAGAGATACATTTCTATACTCAAGCATGTAATCTTCGACCTCCCTTCTTTCTGATAACCAAATACATAAAGAAAGGTCCGCCTATAAAGGACATTATTATTCCCGTAGGAATCTCGTAGGGTGAAAAAATAACACGGCTTAATACATCGCATAGCATGACAAAGCTACCGCCCAGAAGTGCGCTGCAGGGAATTAAGAGCCTTGCATCATTTCCAAAAATCTTTCTGCAGATATGAGGCACGATAAGTCCCGCAAAGCTTAAGAGTCCCGCATAGCTTACAACGCATCCTGCAAGAAAACTGGAGATTGCAAGAAGAAGGAATCTGTTTATTCCGACTCTCATCCCGAGTGAACCAGCCACCTCATCTCCAAGGCCAAGCATATTCAAGGGTCTTGCCATTATAATTGCAAAGATTAATCCTACTGCTATTCCCATAGCGGGCAGTTTTATATCTCCAAAGCTGACTCCCGATAAAGAGCCCATCAAAAAGGAATTGATATTAAGAGAAATATCAGTATCAAGAGTTTTCAGAAGGTTAATTCCCGCGGTCAAAAAACTGGATACGGTAATACCTGCCAGGATAATCGTAATCCTTGATGCGTCTGCGAAATATGCAATGGCAAAGATAAGCAGCGTAGCTACCAGTGCACCTGCAAAGGCAAACACGGGCTGAAGAAAAACCTTTTTAGGAAAAAGCATAATAGAGAGCATAACAAAAAATCCCGCTCCCGATCCGACGCCGATGGTATTGGGGCTGGCCAAAGCATTGTTCATTACTCCCTGAAGAATTACTCCGGCCACGGATAAACCTGCGCCTGCAAGAAGCCCCGCCACAACTCTTGGAAGTCTTATGGTCCTAATGATGGCATTTGATGCTGCTCCTGCCTCAGGCGTAAAAAGAGCCTTAACAACCTTTACTGGAGAAACCGCAACACTTCCGAAGGCGAGGGATAATGTAAACACCACCGCAAGAAGAATTAAAAGAAATATGATGTATAAAACATTTTTGTTTATAGTATTTGTCTTGTTATCCATTGGTTACGCATTAATACTTTCTATAATTCGTTTACTATTTCTTTTATCTCTTCTTTTGTTAATGCTCTTCCTTTTTCCAAAGCCACATCCGCTGCCAGTTTGAATACCTTATGTCTTTTCTTTGCATCCGGTACGCTTTTCTTAATATCTTCCCTTATGCTTCCAAGATAATCCAAAATATCCTCGATATTGTCAGGGATAAGATTTTCAAATTCTTTTCGTAATCTGATCGCTACCTGGGGGCTTGCTCCGGAGCTTGTTATTCCGGCTACCAGTTCTCCACGCTTAACAACCGAAGGAAAAATAAAATCGCATTTGTCCTTGTCATCAACAACATTTATTGGAATACGATTCTCTCTGCACAGTTCGCAGATTTCTTCGTTAACCTCTTCTATATCCGTAGCGGCTATTACAAAATCCGCGCCGAGGATGTCACCCGGCGCGTACTTTCTATTTTCGAAGCTTATATTTTCTATTTTTTTAATTTCGAGGAGGATATCCGGGGCAATTACGTGAATAAAAGCCCCAAAGTCCTTCAGTCGCTCCACTTTTTCAAGAGCAACTTTACCACCCCCGATAATGAGTATTTGCTTGTTTCTCAGTTCAAAGAAAAATGGAAAATATGCCATATCGAAAATCCTTTTAATTATCCCCGTACAAAATGTCTGCGAGAATCTTGTATGCCTCGCCCCATCTTGCATTGGGCTTTGAATTGTACAGAGATTTATCTATCTCATAATAATTGCCGTTCTTTACGGCGGTTAAGGAACTCCAGGCAGGATGATTCTTTAAAAGCTCCTCTACATTTGCAAGAGCAGCCTCAGTGTCCTCTCCCTGAGTTGTAACAAAGATATAATCGGGATCTTCCGCAACGATTGCCTCAAGGCTTAAATCCTCAAGAAGACCTTTCTCGGAATCTGCAATGTTTACAGTTCCCAAATCAGCAAGAATTTCTCCTCCGACAGTCCCTTTGCTTCCCTTAGCTTTTACGTTGCTTGCTGCGGCGCGAATAAAGAGAACGGTAGGCTGAGCTTCATTCTTTTCAAGAGCAGCTGCCGCTTTCTTCTTCTGTTCCTCAATTTCCTTTGCTATTTCGGTTCCGTACTTTTCGTAGTTTTCAGACTTTCCTGTAATCTCTGTAAAAGTACCAAGGACGTTCAAGTACTCGTCAAAATTTGATACTTCGAAATAAGCTACGTTTATTCCTGCCCCTTCCAAAGAATCCAAAAGTTCAACCTGCGCATCCGTTCCGGCACTGGCAATAACAAAGTCGGGCTCAAGAGCAATAATCTGCTCAAGATCGGGACTCATGATGCTTCCGATATTAACAACATCCTCGGATAAATTAAGATCAAAAGCAGTCCATGAATCCTTTGCTGTTCCTACAACTCCCCCTCCCGCAAGAAGCCATAAATCACAAAAACTTCCAAGAAGAGTAACAACTCTTTCAGGCTTTGAAACAATTACTTCTCTGCCCAGAGCATCGGTGAAAGTCACTTCAGAAACCGTTACTTCAACATCGAGACTTTCGGTAACGACATTTTCGATGATTTCGTTGTTCTCTGCAGTTTCTGTTTTTTCAACCACCAGTGCGTCCTTTTGTATGTTCGCAACAGTTTTATCTGCGCATCCGGTAAAAGATACTTCCGTCAATAACAATCCTGCTGCCACAAAACCGATGGTTATTCTCTTTAAAACATTATTCTTCATAATCTTCCTCCTTAAGAATCAAAACTAGTAGTAATATTTCTCCGATATGATTCTTAAATCCTCTTTCGTAACTACTCCGTCCTCAACGTGGAATGAGTTGAGAACAGGATTCTCCGCCATTAAAGACAGGATAAAATAACTGGCATTCTTATCATAAGAAAGTCTTATATCTTCCTCAGAAGGTCTTGAGGGTGACTCCGGATGAGAATGCCAATTGCCAAGGGGCTTATAACCGTTGGCCCGCATATCCTTTATTGCCTCCAACTGTTCCTTGGGATCAAGAGTGAAGTGATCCTCCGCGTGATCCACGTTGGTCAGGAAATACACTTTCTTAACAAATCTTCCGGCCTCATTATCTTCTCCGGCTATCAGTCCGCAAGCCTCCTCAGGAAGATGCTCTCTTGCGTACTTTACGATGTCGTCGTAGAGGCTGTAATCAATTCTGACAATAGACATATTAATGTCCCCCGGGTTTAAATTCGCATGCTGCCTGCTCGTAATCAATGGGCTCCAGGATAGTGGGATGGTCGCCGCAAACCGCGCAGTTATGTGTATCCTTTGGAAGCTTAATCTTGTGGAACTCCATGGTCAGAGCATCGTAAGTCAAAAGATATCCGGTAAGAAGATCTCCCACACCCACAATATACTTAATAGCTTCCATTGCCTGGAGGCTTCCGATTACGCCGCCCATTGCTCCGATAACGCCTGCCTGCTTGCAGGTAGGAACTGCATCCTTCGGCGGAGGATTCTTGAATACGCAGCGGTAGCAAGGTCCCTGACCGGGAACATAGGTCATAAGCTGACCTTTAAATCTAATTATTCCTGCGTGAGAAAAAGGCTTCTTCTCGATTACACATGCATCGTTGATAAGAAACTTTGCAGGGAAATTGTCGGTTCCGTCGATGATGAAATCGTAATCTCTGATAAGTTCTCTGATGTTGGTTGAATCAACGAACTCTCTGTAGGTGTTTACAACAACATCGGGGTTCATTGCATTCATGGTTTCCTTTGCGGACTGAACCTTTGCTTTTCCAACATCCGCAGTGCCGTGAATGATCTGACGCTGAAGGTTTGAAAGGTCTACTTCATCTGCGTCAACAATGCCAATGGTTCCTACACCTGCTGCCGCAAGATACATTGCTGCGGGAGCTCCCAGTCCGCCGGCACCGATAATAAGCACCTTTGCGTTAAGAAGCTTCTTCTGTCCCTTGGCGCCAACCTCTTTTAAAATAATATGTCTTGAATAGCGCTCAAGCTGTTCATCGGTAAGAGCCATTACTGTCCACCTCCCATGAAGTAAAGGAATTCAACGGTATCGCCATCCTTTAAAACGGTGGACTCCTTCTTGTCTGATTCAACGAACTCCTCATTTATTGATACAGTTACATACTCGGGCATCTCAACGTTCTCTGCCGCAATAAGCTCGGGTAATGTAAATCCGTCCTGATATTCTTTCTTTTCGCCTGCAACTGTGATAGTCATTTTTATTCTCCTACTTTCTTTACAAATAATGTGTAAGTACCGTCCTCATTGTCTGCCAGTTTGAGTATCTGATGTCCTTCGTCTTTTATAGAGCGGGGCACGTTCTGAACGGGCTCGCCGTCATTCATTCTAATAGCGATAATCTGTCCCTCATCGAGTTCATCGATTGCCACCTTTGCTTTTACAAATGTGAGAGGGCAAACCTTATCGGTAATGTCAACTTCTTCGTCTACTTTGATGTCTGCCATGTTTAGTCTCCTTTACTTTCCTTCGTATGCCGCGCGGATTTCTTTTCTGAATTCTTCCTCACCGACTCTCTGGAGGGTAAGTCTGAATCTTTCTCCGGGCTTTGCATTCTTTTCAAAAAAGTTTATTGCCGCATCGGCTACTCTGAAGAGTGTTTCCTTGTCCTTGATAATGGGAACGATTTCTTCGCCCTTGTAAATCTTATTTCCGAAGAGTCCTCCAAAGGAAACAATGTAACCGGGCTCATAATTCCAGGAATCAGCAGGACATGCCTTTACGCAGCGTCCGCAGTGGTTACACTTGGATTCATCGATAACAACTTTGCCGTCCACAAGGCTAAGTGCTCCTTCGCGGCAAGCCTTGATGCAGACTCCGCAGGAAATGCAGGCATCGGGCTTGTATTCGATTAAATATCCGCCCTTAACACCAAGGTCATTCTCCTCTGCCTTTAAGCAGTTGTTCATGCATCCCGTTACGCCAAACTTAAACTTATGTGGAAGCTCTCTTCCGAAGTATCTCTCGTCGAATTCCTTGGCAAGTGTGTAGGAATCAATACATCCGCTGGGGCAAATTGCCGAGCCCTGACAGGCCGTAACGGTTCTTACACGCGGTCCGCAAACTCCGGGGCGAACGCCGCCCTTTGCAAGTTCTCCTCTTACCTCTTCAATATCATTGAAGTTGATAAAAGGAATTTCAACGCCCTGACGGGAAGTCATGTGGACATATCCGTGTCCGTACTTTTCAGCAACCTCTGCGATAGTCTTAATGTTCTCGGCAGTGAGATTTCCTCCTACAACTCCAAGTCTTAAGGAGAAGTAACCCTTCTGTTTCTGTCTCATGAATCCGCCTTTTTTAAGGGATGAGTAATCAATTGTTTCTGCCATCTTAGTTTCCTCCTGCGTTTAATTTTTCAAACGCTTTATCAAAATCTTCTTTAAGGTCCTCTATATCTTCTATTCCGACGCTTATTCGTATAAGATCATCAAACACTCCCGCATCCTCTTTTTGTTTTTCAGTTGAGTGAAGACTGATTGTTGATGCCGGGTGAAGAACCAAGGTCTTGGTGTCTCCAATGTTTGAAAGTCTGTAGGCCAGCTGCAGTTCATTTAAAAGCTGAAAAGCTCTTTCCTTTGAACCGACTCTAATTGTTACGATTGCGCCGTAACCGCCTTTAAGAAGCTTCTTTCCTATTTCATGCCATTTACTGGACTTTAGTCCAGGATAGTTAACAATTACATCCGGGTACTTGTCCTCAAGATGCTGCGCCAGTAACGCAGCGTTCATACATTGGCGCTCCATACGAAGCCCTAATGTCTCTAAACCGATCTGGTTTAAATATGCGGTCTGAGGTGTCATGCACGCTCCCGCATTTCTGTAAAGTCCTGCTCTTAATCTTGCCAGGTAAGCAAAAGGCCCGAGTTTTAAATAATCTTTAAGGACGGGGAACTTTTCCGCTGTCCATTTGAATTTTCCTTTGTCTGTCAGTATTCCGCCGATCGCGTTGCTGCTTCCGTTTATGTACTTTGAAGTTGAGTTGATAACTATATCCGCTCCGTGCTCAAGTACTTTTACGAGATAGGGGCTGGCCACGGTGTTGTCAATGATAAGAGGTATTCCGTGTCTGTGGGCCACTTCTGCGAGTCCATCCACATCCGTTACATCTAGGCAAGGGTTGCCAATGGTTTCGGCAAAGATTAATTTTGTATGTTCATTAATTGCATTCTCAAACTGTTCAAAATCGTTATTACAGACGTAATTGGTTTTGATTCCGAAAGCTTCAAGATCTCTGAAGAGGTCTATTGTTCCTCCGTATAGGCTTGAGCTTGAAACTATCTCATCTCCGCTTTCAAGAATGTTTGTCAGTGCGTTAAAGATTGCTGCCATTCCTGATGCCGCAGCCACACTTCCGATTCCGCCTTCAAGTTTAGTAATTCTGTTTTCAAATGTGCTGATGGTTGGATTTGCCACTCTCGTGTAACAGAATCCCGGTACCTTGTTTTCAAAGATACCCGCCAGGTCCTCCGCGCTGGACTGGAAAAAAGCTGAGGTTTGGTATATAGGACTTAAGGTCGATCCAAACTTTTCTTTTTTGTCCACTCCCGCATGGAGAAGTGCAGTGTTAAAATTCATCTTTTCACGCTTTCTCTTCCTATGCAGAAAGTCTTTTTTTGTCGGTATCTGTAACCGATGGTCTAATTATAGCTGAAAACTATTAGCAACAAAAAATACCTAAAACAAAGAGCCGGTTATAACTTTTATCTATATAGCTGTATAGTGAGACAAAAAAAATGTGACAAGGGGACGCACCCCTTGTCACATCAAAGCTTTTCTTCTTTAAGATTTCCCAAATCCATCCTGTAAATATAATCTGCGTACTGAATCGCTTCTCTATCGTGAGTTACGAGAATAACTGCTTTTCCCTGTTCTGTCAGTTCCCTGAATATTGAAAGAACATTTTTCGTATTCTCTTCATCCAGATCACCTGAAGGTTCGTCTGCAAAAATCACCTCCGGGTCATTAATCAGCGCTCTTGCAATGGCAAGCCTTCTTAATTCTCCACCGGATAATTCCCCCGCTTTATAAGAAGCATAATCTTTTAGTCCGACTTTATTAAGGAGTTCCTCTGCAAGCCTTTCATTTTCCTCTTCTTTATCCTCCGTCCCATACATTTCTTTTACAAGAAGAAGGTTTTCGATTACGGAAAGATTCTTGAAAACCATATGATCCTGAGGAATAATACCGAACTTTTTATTTCTCAGCTTACTTCTTTCATCATCTGAAAGTTCATATAGATCCTTCCCTTCGTAGTAAACCTTACCTGTATCAGGCTGTAATAAGCCTGATAGGATTGAAACAAAAGTACTTTTTCCTCCACCGGACCTCCCGATAATTTCCGTGACAGTTCCTTTGTTTATCTCAAAAGAAGTTTCTTTAAGCACTTCAAAACGCTTTTTACTTTTGCCTTTTCTGGTAAATTCTTTACTTATTTTTTCAGCTGTAATCAGTGACATTTAAACACCTTCTTTTGATAAAAGTCCCGTATCCCTTGCGGCAATTCGAAGGACACATAAACTCCATGTCACTCCGCAAATAATAATTGAAAGGATTATTGTAATGAACCCGGTCAAGATCATAAAGCCTGCACCGGGCTGAAGCACCGGAAGTTCAAGACTTCTTTTTATTGTGTCCGCAAAAGGAAAGTAAACAATGGATATAGCGGCTATACCGCTAACAGATCCTATAAGCGCTATGAGAAATGCTTCCCACAACAATGCTCCGGTAATTATCTTTTTTGATGCACCGGTTATTCTCAGAATTGCAAGCTCTCTTACTCGTTCGCCCGCAATTAATGAGAACAACGCAATCAGGATGATAATTGACAACACCCAAACAAGTCCTGTGATAATTCCGATTATTCCGGAAACATTTTTAAGGCCTTGTGCGATTCCGTATATCATCTTCTGTGATGTTACAGCGTTAACCCCTTCAATAGGAATATTTATGTTTCCTGCAGTTTTGTATACATCGTATCCTTTTTCATTTCTAACCATTACTGCAGATATAACTGAATCAGGGTCAACATCTTTAAAGTCTTCAAAACCAAGTGAGTCAGCACTTCTTATAAGAGACTTTATTGTTTCAATGTTTCCAAACACTGCGTTATCCAACCCGGTTCCTGTCTTTTCCAGTTTTGCGGCAACATTAAGCGTTACATTATAAAACCTTAGCTGCCTGTTAGGTGGAATAACAATATTGCTTCCGACAATTAAATCTCCATCGGTTATCTCTCCTTCATATGCTTCTCTGATCCACGGCTGAATGGAAAAATCCGTTTCGGGATCAAATCCGATTATCTGGACCGGACTGTCACAGCAGCCTGCATTGGCAGAAGCAAGGAAGAATTGATATGAAGCGATTTCAACGCCTTCCGTCTCCTTTACTTTCTCAAGGACACTTCGGTCCATGTAGAAAGTATCAGGGATTCCTTGAAGAAGTATTCCGTCAAAAGAACCTTCTTCCTTTACCTCTTCCGGAATAACGATGATATCCGCTCCCAGTCTCTTTTCATAACTGTGAAGACCGTTTTGAATACTCCTTATAAATACTGAGCCCCCGAAAACGGAGGCTGCAAGTATCGCACATATGATAATAAGCAAAGAGGATCTGCCTGCTCTTGCCTTTATGTTTTTAAGTGCTAAATTAAATCTGAATCTCATTTTTTCTTCTTGATCACCGAAACTATGATATCTGCCACAGCCGCAATAGCTGTAATTATTCCCAATACGGTATTTCCGGGCTGGGTAAGTGTTCTGCACTCCATTGTCGCCATTCCGCAAAGAGGAATGATGGTACCCGCAAGAAAAATATTTGCTACGCTTACGGTAAAGATTGCGATTGCCAAGCCAAGCTTGATATTCTTATCGGGAATAGCCAAATGTATAACTGCATTAACCGCAATAACTATTGAAGTAGTAACTACCGCTCTCCAGGCCCACTGGCATTTCATAAAGCTTCCGTCATCCTTTGGTCCGCATGCTTTGAAGACCGTTAACAGAAGAACTACGTAAGCTAATGAAACCACCAGTAAAACAATGTCGGTAACTCTTATATTTACTTTTTTATTTTCCATCTCAATAATCTCTCTTCTCTCCATCATATCCGATGGTTAATTAGATAGCATACTCAACTATACTCTGATTGAATATGTTAATAATCTTATTTCTGTAGAAGGCAAAATCGGCGCTGCTTCTAAGTCTTGGTCTCGGAAGTTCAATGTTAATAATTTCATCCACTTCGGCAGGACGCGGTCTCATTACAATAACTCTGTCCCCTAAGTAAATTGCCTCATCTATATCGTGAGTAACCATTAGCATTGTGGTCTTTTCTTCTTCCCAGATTTTACTGATTTCCACCTGCATGTTCATTTTGGTGAGTGCATCAAGAGCTCCCAAAGGCTCGTCCAAAAGAAGTATCCTGGGATGTCTCATCAGTGCTCTTGCAATTGATACACGCTGAGCCATACCGCCTGAAAGCTGACCGGGATAAACCTTTTCAAAGTTTTCAAGATCTACTTTCTTTAAGTACTCCTGCACCTGATCGTGAAGTTCCTTTTTTGTTCCTTCCAATCCAAGAGTAAGATTTTCTTCAACTGTAAGCCAAGGAAGAAGTCTGTGATCTTGGAAGATTACTCCTCTGTCAAGTCCGGCCTTCTCTACTCTCTTGCCATCCAAAAGAATGTCTCCGCCATAATCTTTTTCAAGACCTGCTATAAGTCTAAGGAGTGTTGTCTTACCGCAGCCGCTGGCTCCGATAATCGAAATAAACTCTCCTTCTTTTATATTCAGATCTACTTTTCTTATGGCTTCCACGTCTTTATCTTTGGTGTGAAAAACCTTTGATACATTATTAATTTCCAGGATATTATTTTGACTCATGCCGCTCACCTATTTTGCTGTCTTTTTCTTCCATCTCAGAGTGTTCTCTTCAATCTTTCGAAGAATCACATCGATTATCACTCCTATAACACCGATAACAACCATCAGTGCAATCAACTTGTCTGACCAAAGAAATTCTCTTGATTTCATAAGAGCATATCCAAGTCCTGTAAGTCCTCCCAGCATCTCTGCCGCAACTACCGCCATCCAAGCATTTCCTGCTCCAAGTCTGAGACCTGTGAAAATGGAAGATATTGCTGAAGGAAGTACCACTTTTCTAAGGAAAACACTTTTCTTGAGTTCTAGAACCTGTGCAAGCTCAAAGTATTCTGCCTGCACTCCCTTAATTCCCTGAAGCGTATTAAGGAAGATGGGAATAAGAACTCCTCTTGCGATGATGATTTCCTTTGAAACTTCTCCGATTCCAAACCAGAGAATAATAAGAGGCATCCACGCATATAAAGGTATCTGACGAATGACGTTGATTATAGGTGAAACAACCCTTTCTACCACTTTATTCAGTCCGCTTAAGACTCCGAGTATCAAAGCTATTCCGGCTCCCCAGAGATAACCAATGATTACTCTTTTTCCGCTGACCGCAAGGTCAGTTCCGAGGGTACCGTCCTTTACCATTTCTACAAACGCTTTTACCACCTTCAAGGGTGATGGAAGAATTACATCCAACAAGAGCCCCGAGCCGGATAATACTTGCCAAAGTATAAGCAGAAGAACCGGAACCGCTATTGTATTTATAAGTGCTAAAAATCTCGGACCAAATTTACTGCTGCCTATATCCCCTGACAACTTTTTAAATGAATTTAATTTATCTTGTTTGCTCACTGCCTGAGCTCCTGTTGAAGTAATTGTGTTAGCCATTTTATTGTTCCTTATCAGTTAAAGAAATTTGTATCAAAGAAAGTCTCTTTGTCGACTCTACCCTCTTCAGTGAACTCTTCTGTATTCTTAATAAGCCAATCCTGATATTTGTCGGTATCATCGATAAGCTGAGAAAGAGGCGCTGATGCGGAGAATGATGTTTCCTTACTTCTCTGAAGGTACCAAATCGTGTTCTCTGCAGGTTCTCTTGTTATAGTTTCAAGGACAGCTGCTGTGCTTTCCTGATTTCCAACTATATAGGCATTGATAAGCTGACGGAGTTTTAAGACAGCCTTAAAAATGTTCACATGCTCATCTGCAAACTGAGTAGGTGCAAAGCTTACGGATGCTCCACCATAATTGGTATACACTCCGTTTTCCTTTGCATTTCCGATTTCACGGAAGTTTCCATTGATAATCTCACTGTTAATGTTTGCAAAGGGATGAACTGAAATCGCATCAATTTCACCTGCATCAAGAGCAGTCTTTATGTCGCTGTTTGAAACATTCGCATAGGTCCAATCAGTGCCCTCAACCCATCCGAGATCATTGGTCTGCTCTATCAAAGCAACATACTGGCAGCCTGCTTTCCAACTTGCGATTGTCTTTCCCTTAAGGTCTGCAAGAGTCTGATAATCTGAATCAGCTCTTACGAGGAAAGTAACAATACCGGGCTGGGGATCTTCTGAAAGTTCAACTGCGGTAATGTCACCGCCCTGTGACTTGTATAGAAGATAAGGATAAAGCATTCTGTTGGTCAGATGAAGTTCGCCTCTATCCATAAGCTGAACCTCATTTCCTACAGTTCCTTCAACAAGTGAAACCTTAGTTCCGTTATCTCCCAAAAGCTTATCAAACCATCCGTTCTTATCAGCAAGATATGCCCAGCTGGTAGCTCCAATCTTTAATTCCTTAAGTTCCTCAAAAGTGTACTGCTCCTTAAGTTTGTCGATAGCTGCTTCGATAATCTCCTCTGTGACTACATCCTCAGGAGTAACGTTTCTACCAATCAATTCTTCTGCTTTGCTGATTGCCTCTGCAGATACTTCTGTGCCGGCTGTTTCAGCCTTTACCTCGGATGCTTTTCCTGTATTGGTATTAGTATTTCCTCCGTTTGCTCCGCATGCAGTTAATCCAAGTGATGCCGCAAGTCCTATAGCGATTACATTTTTAATAAGTGCTGTCTTTTTCATAATTTTCTCCTATTGCTATATATTTATGCTTCTTGTGCAAGTTCTGATAACGCTCTCTCAAGGAAGCTCTTATCAGCCCACTTAGAAACATCAACTACTGATTTGGTAAATCCGTGATCATAAAGGAACTGTGCTCTTGTCTGAAGTGCCTTTAATCCATCTTCCGAGAAGTTAGGCTCGAGATGCTTGTAGAAGTCTGCAGGATAAGCTCTCCTGTACTGCTCAACACTTCCGTGTGTCTGCTCTGCAAGAAGTTCCTCTGCCTCCTCCTTGTGATCAGCAGCCCATCTTGCTGCCTTAACAACTGCCTTTACATAAGCTACAACTACTTCAGGCTCTTCTTCAGCCAGCTTTCTGCTTACAGTAAATACATTGGGATACTCGTTGTTTACGGGATCCACATCGTTCTGGTCAGTTACGATGTTAAGGATTCTGCGATATTTGCCGGAATCAAGAACTCTCTCTGATGCTGAAAGCTTAATGAATACTGCATCAACCTTTCCTTCATCGAGTGCTGTAAAATCAAGTCCGGTTTTAAATGTCCAGTTGGGAGTTTGTGAAGGGTAATCGGGAGTTTCATCAACCAAGTAAACCCATTCAACATCATCATTCTTCAGACCAGCTGACTTAAGTGCATTTTCAAATCCTTCGATGGTTGAAGTCTTCTGATGATCGATAGTTGCGTTTACTCTGTCGGGAATTCCAATCTTTCTTCCCTTAAGATCTGATACCTTTTCAATATCAGAATCTGCTCTTACGAGGATTGCCTGCTCACCGGGGATAAGATTTATTCCGATAAGAACCGGTTCAGCACCGTTTGACTTCGCCCAAGTCGGAGGAGTGTTTCCACCTTCGCGGAAAAGTCTGTCGTTCTCGTAAGTAAAATGTTCTTTCCAGTGCTCCTTCTCCAATGTCTGGAGTTTGATAGGAGTGTATCCGATTTTATCCAGCTCATCCTTTAAGAAATTGGTGTTCGCTGCAATGTATGATGCGTTAGCTACGGGGCAAATTGTGTAATTAATTTCTTTAGACATATTGTTTCTCCTTAATACCTAATGTTTGTTAGTTTGTTGTGCCTTTACTTTGTTGTCCGCTAAGGTAAACAATATGGAATTCCTCCGGAGCTTTTATTGTAGTGTTTCATTCGTATTTACCGATTCCTTTTTTGCTGTTTTCAAGTTGTTAACAGATTAACATCAGTTCTTATCATCGTCTAATACTAGCGCTCTATTGCTTGCTATAACCAACGTCTATAGCGCCACTTTTATGCAATAGCTTCATATATTGCATCCGCCAGTTTCCTGTGCCCCTCTTCGTTTAGATGCTCATCATCCACACTACTAGCTTCGACAAAATCAGATGCTGCAAGGAATTTTACTCCTCGTTTCTCTGCTATCTTTTTATAAACTTCTTTTAAGCCTTTACAGACATTAACGGAGTTTTTATCAAACTCGGGGTCCTTTTCCGGAGTCCATACTTCATCTCCCAGAAGGATGGGCGAAACCAGAAGGATGTTTTCCGGGGCAATAAACTTCTCAAGTTCATTGAGGCAAAGTTCTATGCCTTTTCCTATGGTGTATGCTGACGCATGATAATAGGTTTTGCAGTCATTGGTGCCAAGCATAAGTATTGCACCGTCTACGGGATGATGGCTTTCAAGAAGAACAGGGAGAAGTTCAACACCTCTGCGCCCCGGTCTTAGTTCATCTTCAAAAACCGTTGTTCTTCCGCAAAGACCTTCCTCAGCTATTCTTGTTTCTTTAAGCTTGTCTTCAAGGATTCCTGTCCATCTTTTGTTTCTTGGATATCTGTTCTTTAAATCTTTTCCAGGTACAAGGCCCCAGGTATTTGAATCTCCGAATGCAAGAATTTCTCTCATAGTTTTTTCTCCGCTATTTTATCCAATGGTTAATCCATTGTGTGCCTTACTTAGTCCGATAACATTGTTATATTGTTTATGCTTGAAGATTAACACAGCCTCGAGTTATCGTCTAATACTATGAATTTATTGTCTGGTATAGTTTTCTCTTATATATCTGCACAAAAAAAGAACTGCGTCTCCGCAGTTCTTTTCATTGATCAACATATGCTTTTGTTCGGTAGACTATCTTCTCTCCACCATTTCCCTAAAGGGATTGGTTCTAATCTTTGAACAGTCCACAACTTTGAGATTGTCAAATAGGTTACAGCTTTTGATTTTTGCTGCAAGGCTGTCGGCATCTTCCATAGAAGCAAGCCCGTTTATAACAGTTGTGCCGTTGGTTACAGTATCTGCGACTCTTGGAGCACTTATTAGTTCACCGTCAAAGTAAATCTCAATTGCCTCTCTGCTTTCAACAGCTTTCGCAGTTGACTCAGCGAACTTTTTGGTGCCCTCTTCGTCAAAAGCTAATGAAACTGCATAATCATTATAAACTCCGTTGTTGTACATAATGCTTTGAACAGATACAACATTTTTGTCAGTCAAAATAAGGGACTGATCAGACTCCATACGGAATTCCAGATTAGGCTTCTTTATTAGTTTCTCTGCAACTTCTTCACCAATAGTTAAATCAGAAAAAACTACCTCTATCTGCTTCCCGTCATAGATAAGATTTACGTCAGCTCTATAATCATAAACCCAAGCTCTGTTCTGAATCACTGAAACAAGTGCATCTAAGTCTTTGCTTTCAACCTTAGTTGAATCAATGATTACTTGAACTGCATCCGGTTCCTTTCCTGAATCACAGCCCACCATAACAAGTGCGCTTGCTGCGATCAAAAGTCCCGCAGTTATTCTCTTTAGTACTTTCATTTCAAATACCACTCTTTTAGTTTTATTGAATAAAATTATATCATATTAACGAATTCTCTTCCAAATCTTAAAAAAACATTTTGAAATTCTCCAACATCCAATATAATAGTTCCTATGGGAAACAAAAACTTGGATATAAATACAATAAATGCTGCCGCCAACATGAACCTTTTTGATTTTGTTAAGAGCGGCGCACAGTACAAAGATCAAGACACCGTCTTTTCTTTTTTTGGAAAAAATTTCAGCTACGGATTTTTCAAAGAAAAGGTAGATAAGATCTCCAGGATCCTCCTTGCGGATAAAGAGCTGAAAAAAGGTGACCGCGTGGTGATAAGTCTTCTGTCTTCACCGGAAGCCGTCTGCCTTGTTTATGCCTGCAACTATATCGGCCTTGTCCCGGTAATGGCTGATATCCGTCTTTCACCCGGAGAAATGAGACGCGTGATTGAAGAGACCGATGCAAAATACGCTTTCATGACAGACATTATCTCCGCCCGTCTTTCCGTGATCTGTAAGGCAGAGTGTCTTCGTAAGCTCTTTGTAGTTCCTATTATCCAGAGCCTGGGTTATCCCGCTTTGTTTTTCAGAAAGTTTTCCAGTTTCTTTACAGGAAATCCTTATATGTTTACTTCTCTTGTCCTTCCCAAGGCCTTTATGTGGAAGCACTTTGAGAACACTCCCGGGATCCCCGATGATGAAAAGATCGTTCCGGCGGGCAGTGACGGCGAGATCATCTTTACCACCAGCGGTACCACCGGTGAAAAGAAATATGTCCGTCATACCGCAAAGAATCTAAACTTAAATGTTTTGTTAAATGAATATTACTTTGATCTTCGAAGCCCCGAGTGTGGCTCCATCCTTGCATACCTTCCGCTTTTTGTTTGCTTCGGATTTGCAGGCTCAATCCACACTCCCCTCTATTATAGCATGAAGATCCATGTTCATATGATCTACGACCTTAGGAAGATCCCGGATATCTTTATGAAGGTCCGTCCCAATGTGTTCTTCAGTTCTCTCGGACACTGGGAAAGGATCATAAGGTCCGAAAAGTTTTTGGAGGGTGATCTCTCCTTCCTAAAATTTGCTCTTTGCAGCGGTGAAAAATGTGATCCCGAAAAGATCAAAAATATTAATAACCTCCTTGAAAAGAGAGGATGTACCACCAAGATCCTTCAGGCATACGGCATGACTGAGCTTACAGTCATCTCTGTTCAGCAGCCGGAGGACGACCTTTACGGAAATGTGGGAAAACCCTTCCCTCCCATTAAGATTAAAATAACCGATCCCGAAACCGGTAAAGAAATGAATCCCGGAGAGGAAGGCGAAATCTGTATCAATTCACCTTGCAGAACCCTTGGTTATTTAAACAACAAAGAAGAAACAGATAAGTTTCTTCGTGTCCATGAAGACAATAAAGTTTGGGCTCACTCAGGTGACATCGGTTACATTGACCTGCGAGGTTATCTCTATGTCAAAGACAGGATCAAAAACATGCTTGTCTCTGTCAGCGGAACCAAGATCTATCTTCCAACCATTGATGAAGCAGTCTCAAAGCTGCCCTGCGTAGAGAGAGCTATTGCTGTATCCATTAATGATGGGGACACCAAAGTTATAAAGGCTATCATTCTTTTTGTAGAACCGGCCGCAGGTAATTCCGCTTCCGGCGTAAAAAAAGAAGTAAAAAGCTTTGTTTTATCCGATCTTCCGAGATACCTTGTACCTGATAAGATTGAGATAATAGATGAGCTTCCTCTCCTGCCCTCGGGAAAGATTGACAGACGCGCTCTTGAAAAAAGAGCCGAAGATCTTGGTGCAAAAAAGGAATCCGTGGTAAGTCTCAAATAATAAACAGTACCACGGATGATACATCCAAAAACACATAAAAATATGGGCTTGGGGCTGTCCCCAAGCCTTATTTTGTAGTAGAATAGACAGCATGGAAATAATAGCAGATACATTGGATTTTTATATAGAAAAAGATACGGCGGTAGCCATCGGTAAATTCGACGGAGTCCACTTAGGTCACAGAAGGCTTCTTGACGAGATCATCGAGTGGAAATCAAAAGGGCTTGCGGCATGCGTGTTCACCTTTGATAAGCCTCCTGCTGCACTTTTTGGCGGTGACTCAAGAGTCCTTACCACCAATCGGGAAAAGCACATGCTCTTTGAAAGGATCGGTGTGGACTTTTTAGTGGAGTTCCCTATGAATGAATATACCGCTGCCACCCCTCCCAATACCTTTATCCTCGATTACCTTGTCAGTCAGATGAATATGCGCTTTATCGCAGCCGGTACCGACCTTTCCTTCGGAAGCCGCGGAGAAGGTAACCCCGCACTCTTAAAGGCTATGTCTGAAAAAGGAGGATATGAATACAGGCTTGTTGATAAAGTATGTACTCCCGATGGGGTCGAAATCAGTTCTTCTCTTGTTCGCGAATATGTTGAAAAAGGTGAAATGGGAATCGCCGCTCAGCTTTTGGGATGCCCTTATTTCATCTTGGGAGATGTAGTCAAAGGAAATCACATCGGTCACACCTTAGGCTTCCCCACTATTAACATTTATCCCGATGAGAACAAGCTCCTTCCTCCTTTTGGTGTATATGCAGGCCATACCACCGTTGAAGGCAAGGAATACAGATCCATCAGTAATGTTGGATGCAAGCCCACCGTTGGCGGTGAGGTTCGTCCCAGTGTTGAAACCTATCTCTATGATTTTGACGGCGATCTTTACGGCAAAGAAGCAATGGTTACAATGGAAGCCTTTCGCAGACCTGAACAGAAATTTGATTCACTGGAAGATCTGAAAAAACAATTACAGTTAGATATCGCGAGATACTAATAGAATTCGAAACTTCAAATACAACTTCAACCAAACAAAAAAGTCGATGAATATCCATTGGATACTCACCGGCTTTTATATTGTCTAAATTAATCCCCAAGCTGCTCTGCGATCTTATCGCTAAGATTGTTAACGCAGTCATGGAATGTTCCATTCATGGTAAGGCCTGCGGCTCTTTCGTGTCCGCCACCCCCAAACTGCTGGGCGATCTTTGCAACATTGACCTTCTCGGAGGATCTAAGAGAAACCTTAAACTCCTGAGCTGCTGTCTGGTACATGAAAATAGCAACGTCAACACCACGGATATTGTTAAGCTGGCTTACGATTCCTTCGTAATCCTTTGGCTTAACACCGTAGAACTCGGCAGTCTTAAGATCCACAAGGCTGACGATGCATCTTTCGTCCATAAAACGAACGCTTTCCATCATGCATCTTCCCATGATCTGGGACTGGAGATAGGTCTTTTCAAAGAAAACGCGCTTGATGAGTTTTGAAAAATCAAAACCGAAAGCAATAAGATCCGCTGCTCTTCTCATGGTGTCGGGTGATGTACAGGAATACTGGAAAACTCCGGTATCCGTAACCATTCCGGCATAGAGAGCTTTAGCGATCTCAACATCAAGCTTTTCTTTATCCATATATTTGCAAAGGACTTCTGCTGTCGCACTCACTTCGGGTTCAACAACATTAACATCTGCGCAACCGGTATTGGTCATGTGGTGATCGATATTAATGGTCTTCTTGGCCTTATCGAAATACTTCTGTGCTTCACCCAGTCTGTCATAATTACAGTCAAGGGCAAAGTACACATCATAAGGCTCCTCATCCTCCGGAAATTCCTGAACAATATCATCATATCCCCAAAGGTCGTTAAAGATTGAAGGCGGGTACTCTAAGTTGACCACAACCTTCGCCTCGGGCATATTGTTCATAAGATATCTGCGGAGTGCAAGACAGGAGCTGACCGCATCTCCGTCGGGACGAATATGTCCGCTGATGCCGATCTTCTTGGCTCCTTCGCATTCTTTTAAAATGTCAAAACTATTCTTCTGATCCATCTGACCCCTCAAAATCCTGTTCCTCGAAATCTCCGCGATCCCTTGCAGCATCCTCATCCTTGGCGATAACTTCGTCGATCTTGTGAGTCATGGAAACACCATACTCGATGGACTGATCCATAACGAAGTTGATCTCGGGAGTATTACGCAGGTTGAGTCTGTGAGCAAGCTCTCTTCTGATGTAGGGAGCAGCACTCTTGAGACCTTTTCCTGTATTAACACGTTCCTCTTCACTGCCAAGGACCGAAATCCAGACCTTACAAGTCTTAAGGTCCGGAGCAACCTGTACATCAACCACGCTGGTCCATGGACTAATGCGGGGATCCTTTATCTCGTCCCTGATGATAACGGAGAGTTCCTTCTGGACCTCCCCGTTAACACGGGTATTTTTAATACTGTTTTTACGCATATTACCTGGGTACCTCTACCATAATGTAAGCTTCTACCTGGTCAAATTCCTGTACCTTGTCGAAGCCGTCAAATACGAGACCGCACTCAAATCCGGCCTTAACCTCTTTGACATCATCCTTAAATCTCTTGAGGGAAGCAAGATCACCTTCAAAGATCTGCTCACCTTCACGGGTAATACGAACTTTACATCCTCTCTGGATCTCACCGTCAAGTACATAAGAACCTGAGATGTTTCCGATAGCGGATGCCTTGAAGATCTGACGGATCTCTGCATGACCGATAACCTTCTCCTCGAATACGGGATCAAGCATACCCTTCATAGCAAGCTCGATATCTTCAATTGCCTTGTAGATGACATCGTAAAGTCTAAGGTCTACATTCTCTTCTTCTGCAGTCTGCTTTGCAGTAGCATCGGGACGTACGTTGAATCCGATGATGATAGCGTTTGACGCACTTGCAAGTGATACGTCAGACTCATTGATCGCACCTACGCCGCCGTGGATACATTTAACAACAACTTCCTCGTTGGAAAGCTTGGTAAGTGATTCTTTAACTGCTTCAACCGAACCCTGTACGTCAGCCTTAACGATGATGTTAAGCTCTTTGAGGTTGCCCTCCTTGATCTTGGAGAACAGATCTTCAAGGCTCATGCGGCCCTTGATCTCCTCAAGTTTCTTAGCTTTATTTTCAGCCTGATAGGTCTCTGCAAACTGTCTTGCTGACTTATCATTCTCGTGAGCGATGAATACTTCACCTGCTTCAGGTACAGCAGAAAGACCAAGGATCTCTACAGGAGTAGAAGGAGTAGCTTCCTTAACTCTGCGTCCCTTGTCGTCGATCATAGCACGTACCTTACCGTATGCAGCACCTGCTGAAATGAAGTCTCCTACATGGAGAGTTCCCTTCTGAACAAGTACGGTTGCAACGGGTCCGCGTCCCTTGTCAAGCTCTGCCTCGATAACAAGACCTCTTGCGGTTCTGTCGGGGTTAGCCTTGAGTTCAAGAACGTCTGCGGTAAGAAGGATCATATCGAGAAGGTTCTCGATTCCTTCGCCGGTCTTTGCTGATACGGGAGCGAATACAGTGCTTCCGCCCCAATCCTCTGAGATAAGCTCATACTCTGAAAGTTCCTGCTTAACTCTGTCAATATTTGCTGAAGGCTTATCGATCTTGTTTACTGCAACGATGATCTCTACGCCTGCTGCCTTTGCATGGTTAATAGCTTCTACAGTCTGTGGCATAACACCGTCGTCTGCAGCAACTACAAGGATAGCGATATCGGTTGAGTTAGCACCACGCATACGCATTGCGGTGAATGCTTCGTGTCCGGGAGTATCAAGGAAAGTAATGGTTCTTCCCTGTACGTTTACGGTATAAGCACCGATAGCCTGGGTAATACCGCCGGCCTCGCGATCGGTAACCTTTGTCTTTCTAATCGCATCAAGAAGTGAAGTCTTACCATGGTCAACGTGACCCATTACGCAGACAACGGGAGGTCTCTCCTGAAGTTTGGAAGCATCTTCCTCATCTTCCTTAAGGAGCTCTTCGATAATGTCTACTTTAACTTCATGCTCGCAAAGGATCTCGTACTCCATGGCGATGGTCTCTGCATCCTCGAATGAAAGCTCATCGTTAAGAGTGCACATCTTACCTGCAAGGAAGAGCTTCTTGATGATATCAGCGGGACGCTGTTTCATCTTTTCTGCAAGATCCTTGATGGTGATAGTATCGGGAAGGGTGATGACCTTGATAACTTCTTCCTGAACTTCAGGCTTCTTCTCAGGCTTGATGAATCTGCCTGCGCGCTTGAACTCGGTCTCCTCCTCGTATGCTATATCCTTTCTTCTGTCACGGTCTTTTCCTTTGTCTCTTCTGCCGTTTCTGTTTTTATCCCCAGCTTCCGGAGCAGGTGCGCCGCCCCCGAAGTTCTTTTGATTCCTAGCTTCTCCAAATCCAGCTCCCTGTCTTTCATTAGATCTGCCATCTCGACTATTATTATTAAAGCCACGGCCAGGACCTGCACTGCCATTGCCGCCCCTGTTATCCCTCGGAGCGCCTTCTTGCCCTTGCCTGCCAAACCTTTGACCTTCTGCCTTGTTCTTGCCATTTGGAGCACCTCCTCTGTTCTGGAACTGGTTGCCCTGAGGACGTCCCTGGAAATTCTGACGATCTCCTCTGGCAGCGCCTGCGTTTCCGTTACCCTCTCTCATTCTTCCGGCTGACTGGTTCTGCTGAGACTGTTCTCTTACGGGAGCTGCCTGCTGAGCCTCTTCCCTAACGGGAGCCTGAGTCTTGGGTGTGGTTACTTCCTTGTTCTGAACAACCTTCTCTTCGGGCTTCTTGGAAACAGTCTTGTTCTCAGATACCATCTGTACACTGGGAGTAGGTGAAGGAGGAGTAAGGGGCTTGATCCTTCCTACAGGCTGTGTGGGACGATTGTTGTTATTTCCATAACCGCCCTGGTTCTGGTTGTTACGGTTTCCGCCGTTGTTATAGCCCTGTCCGCCCTGTCTGTTGTTGTTTCCGCTTCCGGGACGAGCCTTGTCGTTGAGGACGATACTGATCCTCTTTTTCTTGGGCTGTTCTGCCTGATTGTTGTTCTGCTGTGCGGGCTTAGCTGCTTCGGGAGTTTTTGCTTTCTCTGCAGGCTTAGCTTCAGACTTTACTTCAGGCTTAACTTCCTTTTTATCCTCTGCCTTGGGAGCACTTTTCTTTTCTCCCTTGGCAAGAGCTTTTCTGATCTCATCTGCCTGACTCTCGTCAAGACCGCTGGATGCGCTTGTTGCATTAAAGCCTTTTTCCATAGCTACTGCAAGGACATCCTTGTTCTCAACTCCGAGTTCTTTTGATAAATCATATATTCTGATTTTTGCCATATTTTAACGTCCTTTCGATCATTCTTCCATTAAAGTAACAAGTTTCTCGGCAAATCCCTTTTCGGTGATCGCTACTGAAGCTCGCATTTCCTTGCCTATCGCATGTCCCAGCTGCTCTCTGGTTCCCCAGGTTCTTATCGGGACTTCATAGTAAGTACACTTGTCGTTGAAAAGCTTTTTGGTATTGTCGGAAGCATCCTTCGCAACCACTACCAGAAACGCTTTCCCGCTTCTTATTGCATCAAGGACCTGATCTTCGCCGCTTGTAAGATTTCTTCCTCTTACTGCCAGACCCATCAAGGAGAGGGCTTTTGATACATTATCCATTTATCAGCTCCCCTTTCAGTTTCTCCATCGTCTCGGCGGGAACAGCTTCTTTAAAGGACCTTTCCAGTCCTTTTTTCCTGAACGCTTTTTCAAGACATTCGGGATTCTTGCAAAGGTATGCACCTCTGCCGTTCTTTCTTCCGGTAAGGTCGATCTCGTAATCACCTTCCGAAACCCTAACGATGCGGATCAATTCAGTTTTCTCTTTTTTCTCACCACAGCCTATGCACTGTCTGGTAGGAATAGTTTTTGCCATTTAAATCCTCTTACTTTATTATTCCTCGGAGCCTTCCTCGGTATATTCCTCATCATACTCCTCGTCCTCATCATAGAGGTAATCCTCATAACGGAATCCGGGAGCATCCTGAGCCTGTGACTCTGACTTGATATCGATCTTGTAATTTGTAAGCTTTGCAGCAAGTCTTGCGTTCTGACCTTCCTTACCGATTGCAAGTGAAAGCTGATCGTCGGGAACAACGACCTTAGCTGACTTCTCGTCGGGATCTGCAAATACTGCTACTACGGTAGCGGGAGAAAGTGCATTCTGCACAAGTCTTCCGGGATCCTCATCCCAGTTAACGATGTCGATCTTCTCTCCACCGAGCTCATCTACGATTGAATTAACTCTGGTACCGTTCATACCTACGCAAGCACCAACGGGATCAACGTTCTCATTGTTGCTCCATACAGCGATCTTGGTACGGCTTCCTGCCTCACGAGCGATGCTCTTGATCTCAACGGTGCCGTCTGCGATCTCGGTAACTTCCTCTTCAAAGAGTCTCTTAACGAGTTCCGGATGAGTGCGGCTAACATTGATGCGGGGTCCCTTGGTTGAGCTCTTAACGTCAAGAACATAAACCTTTACTCTCTGACCGATGCGGAAGGTCTCGCCTTCTGCCATCTCGCCCTCAGCAAGGATAGCGTCTGCCTTTCCAAGGTTAAGAGATACATTCTTGCCGATGATTCTCTGTACGATACCGGTAACAACGTTCTTTTCCTTCTCAAAGTACTGATTGAAGATAACGTTTCTCTCTTCTTCTCTGATCTTCTGTACGATAACCTGCTTAGCGTTCTGAGCTGCGATACGTCCGAACTCCTTGGACTTGATCTCACAGTTGATAACGTCGCCAACCTTTGCCTTCTTAGAGATCTTCTTTGCATCTGCAAGGCTGATCTGAAGTGCTTTATTCTCAACATCTGACTCGTTCTCAACTACTTCCTTCTCGGCATAAACAAGATAATCGCAAGTCTCGCGGTCGATCTCTACCTTAACGTTTTCATTGGAACCAAAGTTCTTCTCGCATGCCTGCATGAGGGAATTCTCGATAGCGTCGAGAAGTACTTCGCGGCTAATGCCTTTTTCTCTCTCAAGCAAGTTAAGTGCTTCCATCAGTTCGTTGTTCATAATTTTTTCTTTTGTCCTCCATAAATATATATTCAGTTTTTTAGAAGTCTAATTTAAGTCTTATTATTGCAATATCCTTACGGATAAATGATTTATCTGTTTCACCAATGGTGACAACTATTTCATCCTTATCAAACGATTTCAGAATTCCTTCGAAATCCTTGGTGCCGTCCTGGGGCTTGTAGAGTTTGATCTCCACCTCTTCACCGAGAGAATACTCAAGGTGACGGTCTTTTTTAAGGGTACGTCCGAGGCCGGGGCTTGAAACTTCCATGACGTAAGCTTCATCGATGAAGTCTTCCTTATCAAGCACATCGGAAAGGGCTCTGCTTACATTCTCGCAGTCCTCGATGTTGACTCCGCCTTCCTTGTCGATATATGAGCGAAGGTAAAAGTCGCTTCCTTCTTTGACATACTCGACATCGTAGATCTTAACTCCGAACTGCTCTGCAATGGGCTTCAGGAGTTCTTCGGTTTTTGATTCGTAATCACTTGCCTTACTCATCTTTCCTCACTTTCAGAAATACGTGCTTTTGGCTTCTGCGCTAAAAAAGAGTGGCTCGCAAGCCACTCTCAATAGTTACCATAATTAATTTACATAAGTTATGATACGCGCAAAAGCGCTGAAAGTCAACATTTTTTTGAAAATATCTTCAAAAAAGTCACTGTTTATAAGACTTTCCTTTAATGTTTTTGCCGTTAACGCTGATAGCACCGAGATCTACTTCGATATCGATCTTTGCATCCGCGTTTTTGCTCTCTACCGCTACTCTTCCTAGAGAGCAGTCTGCAGAAAGTTTATTGAAGGTTCCTTCGATCTCAACGTTGCCCATGGAAGACTCAAACTCGCCTTTGTCAAAAGCGCTGTCAACAAGTTTGATCTGGCCCATATCGGTAACGATATCCATTTCAAGGGCTTCGGTACCTCTGATCTCTACATTTCCTGCAGAAGTCTTGATAGAGGTATTTCCAACCTTAGACTCTCTTACTTCGATGTTTCCGGCATCTGCCTCAAGCTCGGTCTTTTCGCAATTGATGTTTCTTAACTCGATATTTGCGGCATCTCCGTCAACGGTCAACTTTTCAAAAGTCTTGTCACGAAGATCGATATCTCCTGCATCTACATCCACCTTGACCTCTCCAAGGCTTGTTCCTGCAGGAACAAAAACTGTAAACTTAAAATTGTCGGAGTTAACTTTACCACCAATGGTTATCTTGTTTGTTTCTCTTACTCTTACCTTAAGAGTATCATCGTCCACCTCAAATTCAGGTGTTAATTCCTCGGGATAAGTATATACAACCTTATATCCTTCGCCCTCAGCGATATCAAAAGACATGATGCTTGCATCGATCTGAATGTCCTTAAAACTGTCAACGTTCTTCTCTACAGTTATGCCTTCTCCGGTGGTTACGGAATTAAATGCTCTTGCTATGTCAAAGTTATGGAATTTAAACCACAGTACCGCTCCGATGATAATTGCGGTGAGCGCGAATATTACAATTATATAAATGCTTTTTAATGCTTTCATTTTCTTTCTCCTTTATCTGATGTAAATCAGACTATATCTTTTTCTCTTCCTATTTCTCTTACTGCTTTTTTTCTCGAAGAGCCTTTTTCAAAGGTCCGTACAGGATTCCGGCAACAGGCCAGATGGCCCATGTTGCTTCCCAGTGGAAAGTCAGGAAACTTAAGATGAGGTAAAGGCATGTGAGGGTGGGCCAGTAAACACTCATGAAGAAATCTGCAACAGGGCTGATATATCTTACATTCTTGTCATTCTCAGGCTCGTATGCAGCCTTAAGGGTTCCCTCGCCGTTTAACTTAAGAAGCTTGTCGTAACCATTCATACGCAGCGAACTATATACGATAAGGAACACACCAAGTCCGGCTGTGATGAAAAGTCCGATGGCTGAAGCATCCTCGTACTTGGGAAGGATCTCTGAAAAGATCATTGTAGGGATCCAGCAGAGAACACAAAGTAGGATTCCGCCTGTAAGAAGAAGGTTGTGATTTCTTGAGTAAAGGGATCTTTCCTCGGCAACGTATTTTGTTGCATCCATGCTCAAGGTGTAGTTACCTTCGCTAAGCTTTTTCCAGCTCTTCTCTTCAAGGGCTCCGAAGATGATCATCAAAATACCGCCTGCGATCATTCCGATAAAGAGAATGAATCCGACAAACTCAAAAGCGCCGTTAAATACGATTCCTCCAAGGATCTGCATCGATATGCTCATGATGCAAAGAGCGATTCCAAGGCTGATCCTGTTAGAAGAGAGTGATCTTTCTTTAAGCATCTCCTCTGCCTCTGAAGCAGTGATAAGATCCGGAGTATTAACTGTCGAGTTGAAAGTATTTGATGATTCTGAATCAAATCCGGGCTGATTAATTACTTCGCTTTCGTTTGCTTTGTTTTCTCTGTTCTCGCTGATAACGATATCTTCAAGACCAAGAGCTTCTGCAAGATCGTTTAAGTTTCCGAACTCTGAGATAACGGTTCCAACCGCATCGTTCTCGGTTCTTCCTTCGCTTATGAGCTCTGTATATTTATCTTCCATCATCTGCCAAAGTTCATCCTTCGCCTTTACAACAGCGGGCGTGTTTGGAAGATTGGCAAACATCGTATCCAGATAATTTTTAATAGTTTCCATTATATTTCTCCTCTATAAACCTCTCAATGACTTCTTTAGTCAGTTCCCATTCCTCGCATTTTTCGCTGTAGTACTTTCTTCCTGCATCTGTAATGCGGTAATAGGTTCTCTTCTTTCCGGTGTCTTCAGCCTCGCTGCTGAAGGACTCTACATATCCGTTTTTCTCCATCCGGGAAAATGCCGAATACAATGTGGTCTCCTTAATGATGTACTTGCTGTCGGAAAGTCCTTTGATCTGTTTGGATATCTCGTATCCGTATGAAGGCTCCTTCAGCAAAAGGTAAAGGATCATTGTATCGTTATATCCGCGGATAACATCGCTGCTGATCTCAGTCATAACCTGTTCTCCTTTGCAAAACTGTTTTGTTATCCTTACTTTTCGATACTTTATCTGACGTTCCTACGACTGTCGTTACTTCGTCACTCGTTGCTACGGCTGTCGTACTTCATCTGTCGTAGTAAATGTAACACTTTTGTTTAGGACTGTCAACAGGAAAATAAAAAAAATTAGTAAATATGTCTCTTATGCAGTATTTATGCTATCTGTTAAGATATCAGTGTTGCTTTAACTAAGACTTTTTGCCTGTTATAATTTGATCAATTTTGATTGGTGAATAAATGAAGATAGCATTTTTTGATATAGACGGGACTCTTACATCTGAAATAGACGGGTCCGTTCCCGATAGCGCCAAGAAGGCCATTCGAAAAGCAAGAGCCGCCGGCAATCTCATGTTCCTTAACACGGGACGCTGCTTTCAAAATGTGGAACAAAGATTTCGTGAGGTTGGCTTTGATGGATTTGTAAACGGTTGCGGAACCCATATCGTTATCGGAGACGAAACTCTCCTTTATGTATCCCAGCCCGCTGAAAGGATCCACGATATCATCAAGCTTTCAAGAGAGATTGACGTTGATACCCTTTACGAGTGCAGATATTACGTTACCTTTGATCGTACCCTTTCTATAAAGCATCCCGCCGCAAAGAGACAGGCTGAAAGGTTTCTTGAGCGTGGATACGATATTGCAATGAATATCGATGATCCTAATTTTACCTGCGATAAGTTCGTTATCTGGTACCAAACCGAGGATCAGCTTGCAAAGATTAGGGAATACACAGATCAATATTTCGAGTGCATTGACAGAGGCGGAACCTTCAGGGAATTTGTACCCATCGGTTACAGCAAGGCCACGGGCATTCAGAAGGTCCTTGATCACTATAATCTTCCCCTCGAAAGCGCCTATGCCTTCGGAGACAGTAACAACGACGAGACAATGCTCTCCTATGTTAAGCACAGCGTTGCCATGGGAAATGCAGAGTCTGAAGATATAATCAAAAACGCCGCCCACGTGACCACTAAGGCCAGCGAAGACGGCATTGCGAATGCATTAAAAGAGCTTGGATTTTTCTGATCCAAGCTCTTGTTTTATTATCTTAGCTTTTTAGTTCCATGCTTCTTCAGAGACTTCATTATCCTGCTTATTGTGCTCCTTCAGGAACTCAACAAACTGCTTTGCGGGAAGAGGTTTTGAGAAGTAGAAGCCCTGGATAAAATCGCATCCCATGTTTCTTAAGGCTTCAAAATCTTCTTTAGTCTCAACACCTTCGATAACAAGTTCCTTATTGATGTCCTTCATCATACGAACGGTATTGTTCATAATTGAACGTCCGGAAGTTGTTCCCATGTTATCAACAAGGCTCTTGTCAATCTTTACGATCTTAAGAGGCAGCTTTGAAACTCGCTGAATATTTGAATATCCCACACCGTAGTCATCAAGTGAGAAGCTGTAGCCCTGCTCTGAAAGGATCTTGAGGTTTTCATCCATTACCCTGCCGATGTTCTCATAGGAAGTCTCGGTGATCTCAAGGTTAACGGACTCGGGGCCTACGTTATATTTATCTCTCAATGCTCCGATCTTGTTCGGAAGTTCCTTCTCAAGGCACTGTGCCACGGAAAGGTTGATCTCAATATAGGAAAGACCAAGCTTTTCAATCTCGTTCTCTGAAGCAAATTTATGAACCTGTTCAAGAACAAAATCACCAATGGGTAGTATAAGTCCGCGTCTTTCCGCCTCGGGAATGAACTCAGCCGGTGAGATCTGGCCGAATCTGTCATCTTCAAGCCTTAAAAGTGCTTCGGCGGAAATAAACTTATGATCCCAGATGGAGTAAATAGGCTGGTAGTATACTTCAAACTTTTCACCCTCAATTGCTCTCTTGAGAATGTCGTTCATATTGTTGATGATCTGGAATTCCTTTGTGTGGCATATTTCAGCCGCATCAATAAATACCTGATCATGGGGCATCAGTTCTGAAAAGTGATGTCCGATATGTTTGATCTCTCTGAAATCATCAAGCCCATCGGGATACTTTATAGAGCATACCTTGTACTCCAGCTTTGCTCCGGTGCCCTTAAGATCTTCCGTATACTTCTCCACGTTGGAAGAAAGAATAGGAATTGCTTTCCGGCTGTCAAAATCATGTTCATCAATGATGAGATAGAAATAACCGGGGTGCTCAAAGAAGAGTTCCATGTGAAGATGCTCTGCCGCTGCCAGCGCCTGGGTCTTGGTTGCCACAAGCTTAATATACTTAACGTATCTTTCCTCTCCGAGATAGGTTCTTACTTCCTTCGCATTGGTAAATTTGATAACAAGGATCTGAACCGGTTGTTTTGTGATCATGATCTTGCGAACAGTATCAAGGTACGCATTCCAGCTCATAAGTCCGACAACTGAATCCAGAACCTCATCCGGCCTCTGAACAACCAGCTCGATAAGCAGGAAGGATATAGCCGAAGAAACAAGTTCTATCATATAGGGCTGGTGGAAATACTGGAAAATTACAGCCGCATAGGTAAACACATACATTGAAAACAGTGCCAACCACTTAGTGATGGTAAGGAATCGTTTACAGTAAACGAGGTGGGTAAGTCCGATGATCACATACAAAGATGCCAGAACGTAGAATCCATTCATCATTGTTCCACGCTGATATCCATCCACAGCAGTTACGGTAAAGCAATTGTGCAGGAAGGGGTTGAAGCATAACAGTACGACAAATATCGCAAAGGGAATCGACATGATAAGCTGAACCACTTTTTTCCTCAGCTTGTACCAAGTATTTGTTATCGAATAAATAAAAAGGAAATAAATGAACGCAGTCATGTTATGGAACAGAAAATAACCGTACGCAAATACAGTGGCAAAAAACAATCTGCCACCCGTTACAGGCTTAACTCTGACAAGAGTTTCCAAACCAATATCACAAATTGTGGTAATGATGGAAATGAAAAGAATCCAGTTGAAAAGTCTGCTTGAACGTCCCTTTGTCATACCTCTGGCGAAAGAGGAGACCATGAGAATTATATATAGCGGTAACGCTATGTAATCAAAATACAAAATCGAATCCATAAAACCCCTTAATCCCCCCAAGGTAGTCGCGAGCAAAATCAGTATAGCATAAGGGGTGTTATGCTTCAAGGAAAAAGGGATAAAAAAACGGCGACAGTTTCCTGTCGCCGCTGAATAATTTGGCTTAATACATACCGCCCATTCCGGGTGCTCCGCCTGCGGGCATAGGAGGTTCGGGCTCTTTGATGGTTGAAACAACACTCTCAGTGGTAAGAAGTGTGCTTGCAACTGAAGTAGCGTTCTGAAGAGCGCTTCTGGTAACCTTAGCGGGATCAAGGATTCCTGCCTCTACCATGTTAACGTACTCTTCCTTAAGAGCATCGAATCCAACACCGGGCTCTGACTCACGAACCTTGTTTACGATAACGCTTCCCTCAAGACCTGCGTTCTGTGCGATCTTGGTAAGAGGAGCCTCGAGAGCTTTGAGAACGATCTGTGCTCCTGTCTTTTCATCTCCCTCAAGAGAATCAGCAAGTACTGCAACCTTCTTAGATGCGTGGATATATGCGCTTCCACCACCGCTGATGATACCTTCTTCAACAGCAGCTCTGGTAGCAGCAAGAGCATCCTCAAGACGAAGCTTAGCTTCCTTCATCTCAGTCTCGGTAGCAGCGCCTACTCTGATAACAGCTACGCCGCCGGCGAGCTTTGCAAGGCGCTCCTGGAGCTTTTCTCTGTCGAAGTCTGAAGTGGTCTCTTCGATCTGCTTCTTGATCTGTGCAACACGGGCTGCGATAGCTTCCTTGTCGCCTTCACCGTCAACGATAACGGTATCATCTTTTCTAACCTTTACTGACTTAGCATGGCCAAGCTGATCCATGGTAGCATCCTTAAGCTCAAGTCCAAGCTCTGAACTGATAACGGTACCGCCGGTAAGAATAGCGATATCTTCAAGCATAGCCTTTCTTCTGTCTCCGTATCCGGGAGCCTTAACTGCAACTACATTGAAGGTTCCGCGAAGCTTGTTAACGATAAGAGTTGTAAGAGCCTCGCCCTCAACATCTTCAGCGATTATAAGAAGCTTCTTACCTGACTGAACGATCTGCTCGAGAAGAGGAAGGATCTCCTGGATATTGGAAATCTTCTTGTCTGTAATAAGGATAAGGGGATCATCAAGATTAGCTTCCATCTTATCCATATCGGTAGCCATATAAGCTGAAATATATCCACGATCAAACTGCATACCTTCTACAAGGTCAAGCTCGGTCTGCATGGTCTTTGACTCTTCGATGGTGATAACGCCGTCACCTGAAACCTTCTCCATAGCGTCTGCTACAAGATTTCCGACTTCTTCATCACCTGCTGAGATAGCCGCAACACGAGCGATGTGCTTCTTTCCGTCAACGGGCTTAGCCATCTCTTTGATAGCCTCAACAGCACAATCGGTAGCCTTCTTCATACCCTTTCTGAGGATAATGGGGTTAGCTCCTGCTGCAAGGTTCTTCATTCCTGCATTGATCATTGCCTGTGCAAGAACGGTAGCGGTTGTGGTACCGTCACCTGCTACATCGTTGGTCTTGGTAGCAACTTCTTTAACAAGCTGTGCTCCCATGTTCTCGAAACCGTCTTTAAGTTCGATCTCTTTAGCGATGGTCACACCGTCGTTGGTGATAAGGGGAGCGCCGTAGCTCTTGTCGAGAACAACGTTTCTTCCTTTGGGTCCAAGTGTAACACTTACTGTATCTGCAAGCTGGTTAACGCCTGCCTCTAATGCTGCACGTGCTTCTGCACCGTACTTGATTTCTTTTGCCATTTTAGGTCATCTCCTTGTTAATTACTGTACAACTGCAAGAATATCATTCTGCTTTACGATGATATACTCTTCATCATTATCAAGCTTTACTTCGGTTCCGGAATACTTGGAGAAGATAACCTTGTCTCCAACCTTAACCTGCATAGCTACTTCTTTACCGTCTACCATTCCGCCGGGGCCTACTGCGATAACTTCAGCCTGCTGGGGTTTCTCTTTATTCTGTCCGGGGAGAACGATTCCTGACTTGGTGGTCTCCTCAGCTACGAGCTGCTTAAGAACAACTCTGTCTCCTAAAGGTACTAACTTCATGATGTATGCCTCCTTTATTGTTAGCACTCTTTTCTTTTGAGTGCTAATCACTAAAAAATAATATAAACCACCCTACTTAAAAAGTAAAGTGGTTTATACGTGTTTAATACATTTTTTATAATTGTTTTTTCCCTAAAATAAAGACTGTTTATCAGCACTTGATCTCAAGGTAACCAACGAGCTTGGAGAAGTCATATTCATCCATAACTCCCTTGTTGGGATCGTAGAACTTTCCATCATATGCAACAAGGTAATGACCGAATCTTCCGAGCTTTTCGATCATAAGTGCACACTTGGGAAGCTGTACGTTCTCGTTAGAGTAAACGATGATGTCTGAGTGATCGATTCCGTAGTAGTTAAGTGCGGAAATAAGCTTACCCATGGTAGCCTGCCACTCACGGCAGTTCATAACATCGCATACATCCTGGATGCTAACGCCTGCGAGCATAGCTATGCAAGTCTGTCCGCAAAGACCGTCACCGTCCTGAACAAGGATGTTCATGCTGTCGATCTTTCTGATGGGATTCTCGATGCTGTAAGGGCTCTCTCCATCCATAGGTGCAAGTGAGCCGTGTACGTGAAGGAGCATCTCGTATGCGGTGTTCTCTTTGAGATCAAGCTTCTCATCTGCTTCGAAAGTAAGCTCGTATCTGCCTTTCTCGATGGGGTTGAGCTCGCAGGGAACGATCTCGTTCTCGATAACGAGTTCTGCGTTGAATGCGTCACGCTGCTTTACAACTTCCCATACGTTGAAGGGAACGTTGACAGCGAAGCCGCCGTTTTTCTTGTTGAGTTCTGCTTCGAATAAATACCTCATTTTTCAAACCTTCCTATTTTGAATCTTCCTATATTGTTTCTTTATATAAAATTGCAATGAATGCAAATTATATCAGGCTATGCCGAGGATCAATGTCGCTGCGCGGAAATAGAGGAGCAGGGACAATGCATCGACGATGGTGGTGATGAAGGGGCTTGCCATTACAGCAGGGTCAAAGCCGATACGCTTTGCGCCGATGGGGAGCAGGCATCCTACAAGCATTGCCACAAGTACTGCAAAAAGAAGTGTTACGCAGACCGTGAGTGCCACCAAAAGTCCTACCCTGTCAAAGAGCATCAGCTTTGCAAAGTTTGCGATTGCAAGTGAACCACCGCATAAAAGCGCGGTCCTGATCTCTTTCCAAATGACCTTCGGGATATCTCTGTATTCAATTTCGCCAAGCGATAATCCACGGATAATGGTAACGCTGGCCTGTCCGCCAGCATTTCCGCCGGTGTCCATGAGCATGGGGATGTATGCAATAAGCGCCCCATACACTTTAAGTGCATCTTCAAATGAAGAAATGATCGCTCCTGTAAAGGTGGCTGATACCATAAGTAAAAGGAGCCAGGGGATCCTCTTCTTATAAGTATCAAAGGCGGAAGTCTTCATGTAAGGCTTGTCCGTAGGGACGATTGCCGCCATCTTTTCCATATCCTCCGTGGTCTCTTCCTGGAGAATATCCACAACGTCATCGACTGTGATGATACCGACAAGTCTGTTCTCATTGTCTACGACGGGCATGGCCGTAAAGTCGTATTTCTGGAACTGATGAGCAACTTCCTCCTGATCCATCAGGGTGGTGAGGGAAATGACATTCTCATGCATGATGTCGCCGATTATATCATCTCCATCGGAAAGGAGCAAATATCTTAAAGCAACAGTTCCCACCAATCTTCTCTGCATATCAAGGACATAGCAGATGTTGATGGTTTCGGAATCGATACCGACCTTTTTGATCCTCTCGATCGCTTCTGTTACGGTAGATGTCTCTTTCAGGTCGACATACTCGACCGTCATTATGCTTCCGGCTGAATCCTCGGGATAACGAAGAAGGTGATTGATATCTCTTCTTGTCTCGGGACTTGCATTTACCAAAAGCTTTTTAACTATGTTGGCGGGCATTTCTTCCAAAAGGTCCGCAGCATCATCGGCCATCAGATTATCGATAATGTTGGCCGCTTCTCGATCGGACAGTGATGTAATGATAAGATGCTGGTTATCAACATCGAAATATGAAAATACATCTGCTGCCAGATCCTTGGGGAGTATCCTAAAACACTTAAAAAGGTCCTGTTCCCCCAATTCTTCCATGAGCGCAGCTATATCAGCCACGTTAAGTTCCGAAAGGAACTGACGCAGCTTGGTGTACTGCTTGGTATCGAGGAGCTCTTTGATCTCCTCAACCCTGGTAAGTTCTTCCATAGCATTTCTCCTTGATTAAGTTGGTTGCATTCATAAAAGGCTCGAAATGCTCATCAGTATAATGAAGAACATTTCGATTAGTACTTCGGGGAACCGATGAATCATTATTCTCTTTACGTTTCATGCAACCACCTCCTTTCGGATAAATGCCTGAATAAGCAAATTTAGTAATTTACAATCTTTCTATTATCTCACAGCTATCACCTTTGGTTATAAGGCACCTTCCGGCTGTTGTCTGTGTGATCTCATTTTCAAGGGCGTCAGCGTCGCTTTTCCTTACCTTAAGCTTAAAAGTAACATCCGCGCCATATACGGCATCAGCTATCTCCTGTTCTTTCTTTGAAAGCAGATATCTGATCTTGTCCGCATCATTATAGTCGATAATAACTTCCAATTCCACCCCTTCGGATACTTTTCCGAGAACGGAATTATCAAGGGCTTCCTTTACCGCCTGAGTGTAGGCTCTCACAAGACCTCCGGTTCCCAAAAGGGTCCCTCCGAAGTATCTTGTGACCACTGCACAAATATTGGTTACTTCCCTGCCGGTAAGCACTTCCAGCATGGGTCGCCCTGCGGTTCCCGAAGGCTCTCCGTCATCAGAGCACCTTGTAAGTTCACCGCGCTTTCCAATAATGTATGCGCTGCAATTATGTCTTGCATCCCAATATTTTTTCTTAAGGGATGCTATAAACTCTGTGGCCTCCTCTTCAGAGGTCACAGGCTTTAGCGTTGCTATAAAGCGGGACTTCTTTTCTTCATATTCTCCGGTCCCACCTTTCAAAAGGACTATCCTCGCCTCATTATCCATAGGCTTACTGACCCTGCTGGGCTGCTTCATATGCCGCCTGCATCTCCCACTGTTGCTGCTGGATCACATTGTAGTAATCCGGGTTAGCAAAGAATTCGTCAGTGTGTACGCAATATACAGAAGAGATAGGATCGATATAGGTCTCCGTTCCGTCTTCCTGCTCGATGATCTGAGTGGAGCCTTCTACAAGTTCGGGTGCCTCAGGAAGAGGAAGTTCAACTGTTCTCTCTGTAGCGAAAGGACAATTGGGTGTAGCAATACGGTTGCAGTATGCACAAACAAGTCCTGAATAGTGGAGATTACAGCTCTCCTCGGGAACATTGTCCTTATCAAACATTTCTTCATATGCACAGCCAAACTGTTCACAAAGATCCGTGGCAAGAAGTCCGGATTTGCTACATACTCTCGCTCTTACGATTCCTTCGGGCATTTCAAATGATGCATTGGGAAGGTTCTCATGAACTCTCTTCATGATGGCTTTCCACATCTTCTTTGAGATGTCCTGTTCACGGTTAGATGATGCGGTACTCATTTCGATGGCATTATCATAACCGGTCCAGGTTGCGGCACTGTAATAAGGTGAATATCCAACAAACCAGAAGTCCTTGTTCTTTGAGGATGTTCCGGTCTTTCCGGCAAGTGTCATTCCGCTGAAGGCAGCTGCTGTACCGGTACCTCTTGTCATAACTTCTCTCATGGCATCGGTAACAAGGTAAGCGGTGGTTTCCTTAAATACGCGGGTCTCTTCGATCTGAGTATTGTCGATGATGATGTTTCCGTCAGCGTCCGTAACCTTGGTGTAAAGCTTAGGCTTGCAGTAAACACCGCCGTTAGCAAGTGCGCAGTAAGCGGCGTTGAGCTCGTAAGGTGATACACCGTGGGTAAGTCCGCCGAGTGAAAGAGTCTGGTTAACGTCTGAGTAGATCTGTCCGTTAATGACTTCACCATCGGTTATTGACGTGAACCCAAGCTTCTCGCAGTAATCGTATCCAAGCTGAGGTCCTACTACGGTAAGGTTCTTAACTGCGATGATGTTAAGGGACTGGATGATCGCTGTACGGATTGAACATACAGTTCCGTACTGTCCGTATCCGGTGTACCAGTTCTTAACCGCACGTCCTCCGTCGTAGTTGAAGGGTGCGTCGTTGTATGTTGATGCAAGAGTCTTAAGACCTGCATCGATTGAAGGAGCAAAGGATCCGAGAACCTTGAAGGTTGATCCGGGAGATCTTAATGCTCCGGTAGCTCTGTTAAGAGTACGTCTTCCTTCTTTCGCTCCACGTCCACCCATCATGGCTACAACATAGCCGGTGTGGGGATCCTCGATTACCATTGCAACCTGGGGCTGAGCGGTAAGAGTAATGGACTCAAGACAGTTTTTATCCGTCTCGGTTACGCTGAGCTTTTCGTACATAGCATTCTTGTACTGCTCTGCTGCTGCGTAAGCTGATTCCTGATCTGCAAAGATAAGGTTGAAATTGCTCTGACCCTGTTCTTCCTTGAACCACTTGGTCATCATTTCCTTACTGAAGTTGTGCTGTTCGCCAACATTGTCGGTAATGGTAAGAGCGTAGTTAAGATACCAGTGAACCTCGCTTGAATAGTTGTCGGGGTTCTGGAACTCCTCGTTCATGATCTTCTGGATCTCGGGATCCATGGTGGTATAAATACGAAGTCCGCCGCTGTTGAGCATACGCTCGGCTTCCTTCTTATCGGTTCCCATTGCAACAAGATCGTCTCTTACCGCCTCATAAACTGAATCCGAGAAATAGGAAGAAATACCTGCATCAGTTTCAAGGAGCTGGGTGTTGTGATATCCGATCCTCTTGTATACGTCCTCGCTGTCAGCCTTAACTGCGTCATAAGTAGCCTGGTCGATCTTACCGATCTCAAGCATTCTGTCAAGGACTCTTAAACGTCTCTCGGCGTTTTTCTCAGGCTTTGTAATGGGATTATATTTCGTAGGGTTCTGGGTAACGATAGCGATTACCAGAGCCTCTGAAAGGTCAAGGTCAATTGCGGATTTACCGAAGTATCTCTGGGATGCGGACTCGATACCGAGAGTGTTCTGACCACAGTTAACTGCGTTCATATATCTCAAAAGGACTTCATCCTTAGTGGTAACCTTGGTAACCTCAAGAGCAAGGTACTGCTCCTGAATCTTACGCTTGATCTTACGGATCTTGTTGTCGCCCTCTTCCATCCAGTCAACGAAGATGGTGTTCTTAAGGAGCTGCTGGGTAATGGTACTTGCACCCTGAGTCTCCTTACCGCCGGACTTGATGAACTGATATCCTGCACGAACAATGGACTTAAAGTCGATTCCGTTATGCTCATAGAAACGCTCATCCTCTGCACAAACAAAGGCAAGCTTTGCGTCATCACTGATCTCGTCCCAGTCAACCTCGATACGGTTAGAGTTCATGCTGACATACTGATCGATCTCATTTCCTGCCGCATCGTAAACGATTGATGCCTGACCTGTAGCGATCATGTTGCTGATGTTGATCACAGGAGTGTTGGCAAGGATACTCTTGAAAAGTCCGATGCCAAGTGAGATGCCGCATACGATAACGAATGCCATGGCACCTAAGATCAGTTTCAAAATGAGCTGAGCGACCTTTTTATTTACCTTATGGCCAACAGCATTCAGCTCTTTGTTTTTACTTTTTATTCCTCTTTTTCCATAATTCATAATACGCCTCAACTATGCTTACATTTAAATAGGCGAATGTTTTTCGCCCCGTTGTCTTAACCTTTTTGGGTATAAACTCGCATAGATAGTATTATTTTACCAAAAAATTCTTTATATGAAAAGAGAAAGTTGCTATTGCCAATTTTAGCCTCTCGGTGGTAAAATTTATCACATGCAGACACTATATACACAGTTAAAAGTTAATAATGAATATGAAATCTGTGAGGTTCATGACGAAGAAACAAAGGCAGCTATCGAAAAGGCCCTTTTGAATCACAGGATCTCATACTTTATCAAGTGGCAGAAACCTTCAATCTTTTCTCGCAACAAAACTATGTGTACCATATGCGTAAATGAGTCGGTTATTGAGGAGGCCGAGAGCATAATCACAGCCCTTAGCGAAGAGATGGGATTTCAGGTTAAGTTCCTTATCAAGCACTCCTCAGCAGGAGACGATCTTTTCTAAGTTCTTTTAAGACTTTTATTTAGGAAAGCTTCTGCTTATAGATATTATTGCGAAAAATACCGCACCGGATATTGAAATCCGATGCGGTTTTGTTTTTGTGGGATCCTGCTATTTTAAGACCACGATGGCTCCGGCAGGAAGAGAAAGCTTGCCATCATTAAGTTCTACCCCTTCCCATGGGTGCAAAGTAAGCGCATCTACCACAGAAAGTCCCGCGGGTACGCTAAGCTCTCCGCTTTCATCCGCGGTATTAAAAGCAATATAGATCTTGCTTCCCTCATACTCCTTGCAAACAAGAGCTGTAGTATCCGTAAGGTCAGCCTCATCAAATGATATCGTTCCTCTTGCGATCTCAGGGAACTCATTTCTGAAGTTCACCGCTCTCCTGTAATAGTTAAGGATTGAATCCGGATCAGAAGCCTGTTTATCGCATGCCGCAAAATTTGACTTAACCGACTTTTCTCCCTTTTCGGGGCCGTTGGTCTTTCCGGTCTCGTCCTCTTCAGACCAGATAAAAGGAAGTCTCTTGTTTTCATCGGAATTTCCGGAACTCTTCATTCCGATCTCTTCACCGTAATATACAAAAGTTGAACCCTGCATGGTCATCATAAGTCCGCAGGCTTTTTTCATATCATCAGGATCATTCTTAAGAGCATTGGCTACTCTTGACTGATCATGGTTTGTGATGAACACAGCATCGATGTAATCAGGATTTTTTGAACCGTAATCCTCCTGATACCTCAGCATTGCCTTGGCAAAGCTGCTTGCCTTGGAAATTCCTCCCGCAGTCTTGATCAGTCTTCCCGTACTGTCCCCGGAATCAAAGTTAAAGAAGCTTGGTGTCATGCTCTCGTAATAATTTGAAACAGTAACTTCATCAAGCCAAACCTCAGAAACCATGTAGAAGTCGGGATTAACTGCCGTGCAAGTCTCATAAAGATGGGTTAATACGTCTTTATTGTACTGTGCGTCCCCTTCTTTAAAATGAGCTGCGGCGTCCACTCTTAATCCGTCAACTCCAAGCTCAGCCCAAAAGCGTGCCGCATCATCGATCTCTTTTACAAGATCAGGATTGTCAAAGTTAAGGTCCGGCTGAGTGTAGTTAAAGACACCCTCATAATACCAATCGGTTCCCTCAACCTTGCAATAACCATTGGTCCAGTCTTTTCTGAAATTGTAGTAATCTACGTAAGGACAAGCGGAAGGATCGGGCTCTTCTCCGTCCTTAAGGGTCCTAAGATAATCGCAGGCCTGTGTAAACCAGGGATGTTCCGAAGAAGAATGGTTTATTACGAAGTCAATGATGATCTTAATATCCCTGTCATGAGCCTCCTTAAGAAGATTTCTGAAATCCTCATTGGTTCCGTAGGCAGGATCGATCAAATAATAATCCGTAGTGTCGTACTTGTGATAAGAAGGAGAAGCCATGATGGGCATGAGCCAGATTCCGTTAAAGCCCATTTCCTTGATGTAATCAAGCTTCTCGGTAACTCCGTTTATATCACCGATTCCGTCCCCGTCGCTATCATAATATGAAAGCACAAAGATCTCATAGTAATTTCTGAAGTTGTCATCAGTGGGCTCGTTGATCTCGCCAATGTCAAGAAATCCCATTTCGTCAAGACTGTACTCATAATCATCAGGGATCTCCACTTCTTTTTTTGCGGTATCTTCTTTCTGTTTTCCTGCAGAAAGAAGGGGATCTGAGTAGTCGATCTCCGGTTTGGGCTCGGTCTGTTCGGTGCCTTCTTGTCCCTCTGCGTCACCTGCAACCTGTTTACCTGTACATCCCGCAAGCAAAATGGCCGTGACAGATGTCACGGTCATTAATGCGGTTAAATTTTTAAGAATATTTTTCTTCATGTTTTTAACCTAATATAACTGAGTTTGTTTTCAAGCTATCCTTAGCCCTTTACAGCTCCTCCGGTAATGCCTTCCACATAGAACTTCTGCATGATAATGAACAGAATTGAAATGGGAACGGCTACAACGATACCGCCGGCGCAGAATACTGAGAAGTACTGGCCGATAAGGGTCTTCTGTAAAATATTGTAAAGTCCGATAGCAACCGTCCAATCCGCGGGATCCTTTGATCTGATAAGGAGCTTTGCCATAACAAAGTCCATCCAGGGAGCAAGAAAGGAGTTGATAACGGTATAAACGATCATGGGCTTTGAAAGAGGAATTACGATCCTTGTGAATACAGTAAATTCCGATGCGCCCTCGATCTTTGCGGACTCTCTTAAGGATGCGGGAATGGTGTCAAAGAATCCTTTACAGATAAGGAATCCAAGTCCCGAACCTGCGGAGTAAACTACGATAAGTCCCGCAAGTGAATCCGTAAGATTAAACATCTTAAGGATGAAGTAAACAGCGATCATAGAAAGAACACCGGGGAACATTCCAAGGATGATGGAAAAGCTCATCAGTCTCTTTCTTGAAGGGAATCTCATGCAGCTGAATGCATAAGAAACCATAAGTACAAAAGCACTGGAAATGATACAGCTTATAACGCCGATTATCATTGAGTTCTTAAACCATGCGGGGAAGTTTGCAACCGTATCCGGATGGAGTAAGAGCTTTGAGTAGTTGGCAAGTGTCCAATGCTCGGGGAAGAATCTGGTGGTCCTGATTCCGGGATCCGTCGAAAAGCTGGTTACAAAGAGCCACAGAATGGGGATCAGCCAAATACCCGCCATTATTGCCAAAAAAAGGTGTCTGAAAACACTTGCTACGATTCTTCTTGCTTTCATTACTGGAACACCTCCTCTTTATCGCCCTTGATCATTCTGGAGTATGTAACCAATGTCAATGTAGCGCAGATTATAAATACCACTATACCGATAACGGAAGCCATGTAGTACTGCTTCAGCTGTGACTCGGATGTGATCTTAAAGAGCCAGGTGATCAAAAGGTCAACGTCTTTTGCGTTTGCCGCCGCAAGGGAAGCATCCGTGGTAACGTAGTCGCCGGTAAGAAGGTAAATAACGTTGAAGTTATTAATGTTTCCGATGAAGCTTGTTACCAGTGAAGGACCTGTGATGAACAGCATGTAAGGCATTGTGATCTTCCAAAAGATCTGGAATTTGTTGGCACCGTCTATTCTTGCACTCTCCAGCTGATCTGAAGGAATGTTCATAAGAATACCGGTAGCAATGAGCATCTGGTAAGGAATTCCGACCCAGATGTTTATAAGGATGATCATTACATGTGTAAGACCGCTGTGTGTCATGAAAGGAACATAGCTGGTACTGATCCAGCCCCACTCAAGGAGCTTATCAACAAGACCAATCCTTGTAAGGATTCCGTTCACGATACCGTAGTTACCAAACATCTTGCTGATAAGAAGAAGGGTAACGAACTGAGGGATCGCGATGGTAACAACGAAAAGTGAACGCCACATCTTTTTAAGCTTTGTATCCTGATGATTGATGAGCATTGCAAGAAGGATACCGCCGATGTAGGTTGTTACTGTTGCAAGAGCCGCCCAGATAAGTGTCCAGATAAGAACCTTTACAAAAGCATAAGCAAATGTGCTACCCTGCTTGTTTGAGAACAATGTGATGAAGTTCTTCCATCCAACCCAGGTAAACAGTGTGCTGGGGGGCTGATGTGCCGCATCATAGTTTGTGAATGCAATGCAGACCATGAAGATGATGGGCAGTATGCACATGAAGATAACGCCGATTGAAGGAAGTGCAAGAAGGGTAATGTGGAATTTGTCGTTAACAAGTTCTCTTAAATCCTCAGCGAAGTTGTTAACATGTTTTCCATTCTTCTTAAGTTCCTGGATCCTGTACGCGGATTTGATGTTTCCGATATATACTAAAAGGAATGCTACAATAATAGCAATTCCCAATACGCCAAAGAGAAGTATGAGAAGTGAATTATCATATTCATTCACTGTTTTTGTCATAGTTATAGGGTCAAATACCTCTTCTCTCTGAACAGTTCCGAGGGTATTTAACTTTGTTATGTAGGGCCAGGAAATATTTTTTGTAAACAGTACAAAAACGGCCTCGAGTGCTGTAACAAGGAGTCCCTTGATCACCTGCCCGCGTCCGATATATCCCATACCCATTATGATAAGGCTAAGTTTAACCCAAATGTCGCCTTTTGAGACTGCAGTTCCAAAGTCTGCAAAATACTTTCCAATTGCTTTTAGTAGTCGCTTCATAGTATTTGCACCTAATATACTTTTTTAAAGAGAGCCCATATACCCGAAGATATATGGGCTCTTTGATTACATGATCAAATTATTATTCTGCTGCTGCAGTGATTCCTGCTACTGCATCGTCAAGAGCAGCCTTTACATCGTCAGTTCCGGTGTAAAGAGTCTGACCAAGAGTTCCTGCGGGAGTCCAGTAGTTTCCGCCTACTCTCTGAAGATCAGCAAATGCTGACTGAGCACCAAGTGCTGAAAGAGCGGGTGAAGAGATAGAAGCTGCTGCATTGATGTTTGAAGGGCCTTCCTGAGTGTTAGCGCCAATCTTCATCTGAGCTTCCTCATTGGTGATGAACTCTGCAAGGAGCATTGCCCAACCAACATTCTTGCTGTATGCGTTAACACCAACAAGCTTGTATCCTGCGAATGAACCTTCCTGAGTAGCTACTCCGTTTACTTCGAAGGTAGGAAGCTTTACGCAAGCGAGATTGTCGCCGTATGCTGCCTGGAAGTCTTCGATTGACCAAGTACCATCTACGTAAGCGATAAGATCGCCGTCCTTAGCCTGTGCACGAGCATCAGCATCGCCGATTGAGATAACTGCATCTGATGAGCAGATCTTAACAAGTGACTCTGCTACTGCAACACCGGTCTCGTTGTTCCAGTCGCAAACGTTGTTTACACCATCCTCAGCAAGGGTAGCAGTGCATCCTGCTCCGCTGAAGAATCCGTAAGTATACCAGCCGTTACCAAAGTCAAATCCGCACTTCTTGCCCTGTGCTTCGCAAGCTGCTACAAGGTTTTCCCAAGAAGCTACATCCTCATCAGTAAGAAGAGACTTATCATAGATAAGGAAGTATCCGTTTGAAGCGGTAAGAGGATATGCATAGCATGTTCCGTTAAGTGAAGCTGCGTTTACAGCACCTGCGCCGTTTGCAGCGAGGGGATCGAAGGTGTAGGTAGTGGTTACTGCCTGAAGAGCACCTGCCTGTACAAGTTCGTTAAGCTGGTCATCAGCAAATACGAATACGTCTGCAGCTGCTTCTACGTCCTTAAGGACTTCGTCCTTACAAGTGGACTCTGACTGAGCACCGATGGTGATGTTGAAGTCAACATCTGAATAGGTGTTCTTGAACTCATCAACGAGTTCCTTCATGGTGTTCTGATAGCTCTCCATCTCTGAGCACCAAAGAGTAAGATCAACTGTACCCTCGGTAGCTGCGATGAGGTTTGCGATAGCGTCATCAGAACCCTGATTGATAACTACTTCTGTGTCACCGGTCTTTTCCTCGGTGGTCTGCTCTGTTCCCTGCTCGGGAGCAACTTCGGGCTGCTTTTCTGTTGTCTTGCCACAAGCTGCAAGAGAAACAGCCATTGCCGCAGTCAAAAGAACTGCAACTAACTTCTTTTTCATAAGTTTTTCCTCCTTACACATAATGTGCAAATTTGCATCCGATACAGATGCTGTTTTTTAGTTCAGTCGGATGGTATTTTGCGCAACGAATTGCTCAAAATGCGCAACCGATTGTCTACATGTAATAGATTACCAACGTCCCCAATATATGTCAATCAAACAAATTACTTAAGATTGAGACGTTATTTTGTGCAACATGCACATTTATATTCTTACGGAAACCGTTTTTAGTCGTGAAACATTTGTCAAAATCAACGGATTTTGCACTGTATATTTTCTAGTGGTTTCCTACTTACGACTTTTTGTGTTTTTTGTGCTCTCTTTGAGGTTGATCTCGTATTCAAGGAGAGTCTTCCTCTCAACTTCTTCTCCTGCGATCAGGTCAAGAAGCACCTTGCAGGCTCTTCGTCCGATTTCCATGGTATCAAACTTAAGAGAGGTAATGGTAACGGGAAAGTTATCGAGAAGCTTACTGTGGTGGCAGGAAGCAACCTTCATCTGCTGAGGGATCTTAACCCCTTTGTCCGCAAGATGGTGAACTACCTCGTCGCAAATATAATCATCCTGGCAAAGGATGCAGTCTGCTTTTGTCTTTAAGACATCTTCCACAGCTTTGCTAACCTGAGCCTTGCTGGTAAGGTCAGTGAAGACTACGCCTTTATCATGCTTAACGCCCGCGTCCTTAAGACCGTCCAGATATCCTTCATATCTTCTGATGTTGACGGTCTGGTCCATTCCACCGCCAAGGTATGCAACCTTTTTGATTCCCTTTGAAATAAGGAGGCTTACCAGTTCTCTGCATCCACCGTAGTTGTCGTGATCCACGGTAACGATGCTTTCGTCATCGCTGTTTCCGATGGCCACAAAGGGAATACCGCTCTTTTTAAGATACTCAACAAAGACATCTTCCTTATAGAGTCTTGTAAGGATCATGCCGTCCACCTTGCGGTTGTTCACCATTCTCTCAAGGGGCTTGGTGTTGTTTCCGTCGGTGGTCACGATCAAAAGATCGTAGTCACTGAGCTGCGCTTCCTCTTCCGCACCATGCATGCAGGTGTGAAAAAAAGGCATGTCAACAAGATCCTTTACTTCCGGCATTATAAGTGCAATGTTGTATGTTCTCTGATTAGCAAGTCCGCGCGCAGAAGCGTTGGGATAAAATTGTTTCTCCTTGATGTACTGGAGGACCTTTTGTCTTGTCTGCTCTCCGATCCTTCCCTTGCCCGATATTGCGCGGGAGACGGTACTGGCAGAGACGCCCAGTTCTTTCGCCACATCATGTATGGTTATATTTTCTTTGTTATTCTTGTTTAATTCATCCATTATAAGGTTTATATCCGATCTGTCCTTTTGGATTTATGTCCGATGTGCGCAATTGTTTGCTCAAATATGCGCAATCGATTGCTCTTAAATATTAGCACCACTTTGCACCACGTTTCAACTGTGAGAATTTCACAATTTGTCGCGCAATTTGTTGTGCAGAATCCTTGTGCACCTCATTTTCAATATTTTCTTCAGAAATGTGGTACATGGCCGGGTGCGCTCACCTCATTTTGAGCAAGTTTCAGACTTTTGAGGTATTCCAACTCGGCCGCGCACCTCATTTTCGAGCGGACTTATCTAAGCTAAGGTATAGAGCGCGAGCGAGCTACCTCAGTTTTTAAGCTTGTGACTGCTCCGCATGTATCTGGGATAGAGTTCTTACCTCATTTCCCGCCCAAGCCACAAGCTTTGAGGTAACGGCGCTCTCCCCCGAACCTCACTAAGATACTTTTCTTGTATGAATGAGGTACGTGCCCTCGCCTTCATACCTCACTGGAATGTTATTTTGCTGTAAATGAGGTGCGTGGCTTTGATCGCGTACCTCATTTTCAAGCGGAGCTGACAATTTTGAGGTGCACCGCATCGACCACGCTCCTCATTTTCGAGCAGAGCTTACGTTTTTGAGGTATCCAAGCCTTTTTGCAACAAAAACAGCACCTCATTTTACATATATATACGTAAAATGAGGTGCTAACCCATATACTATCCAATTTCCCGCAAACAGCGCTGATTATTACATGAACAGCATCATTCCGAAATGCTGGGCTACCATAGCAACGACGAATATGACGATCAATGCGCCTATGGTCATGAGCCAGTACTGCCATGCCTTGTACTTGAAGCTCTTCCATACGCTCCCAATGCGGACAAGCGCGATAAAGTAGAACACTATGAAAGGCAGAGTGATTATCATGAGTATCTTGTAGCTAAGCAAAAAGAATACAAAATACGCGGTCATTGCGCCGGCCCAAAGTTTCATAAGATCATCCTTGGGATGCTTATCCGTTACTTCCAGCACGTGCTCGCTCATCTCGCCTACGTCAACAAAGATCTTTTTAAAATTCACGGTATAGCGAACTTTATACTCCTTAAGCTCCGCTACCTCAGGATCTGATTCATCTCCCCAATTTCCCATAAGTACCTCCAATAAACACAAAAAATGGTAGGATCTCCAACCTGTTACAGTTAGGATTCTACCATTTCATTTCATATAGCAGTATGCATACTATACTAAGTTCTTCTTAATATTTGCGCAATGTCCACTGGGGACGGAGTCAAGTGGACATTTTCAATCATATTTATTTTTTTGTTTCCTTCCGGAAAATGTCCACTTGACTCCGTCCCCGGTGGACAAAACCCCGGTGTATTTTAAATACCCTTAAACATGAACTCGAAGTTCAGTTTCTTGCTTACATCAAGAAGGAATTCCGGATGGACT
>JAEEOO010000038.1 GCA_016284315.1 Lachnospiraceae bacterium
GAGGATCATATCATCACGATTCTTAACAGCGAGATATGTTGGAGCCAGTGATTGCAAGCACATGGCTGTGACGTCAATGTCACCTTCGCTACCTGCCAGAGTGAATCCACCATCCGAACACTGCATGGAAAGAAGAGAATTTACGATTTCTTCTCTGGAGGATTCAAGTTCGCTTAATCTACATGTATCAATCATATAAAGTCCGTAGATATAGGACATGATGCCTTTCTCGCCTATGGTGTGGTAAAGGGCTGTATCATATACTTCAGGGCTTACAAGCTCTGAAAGCTTAGTGTCTTCACCTCTTGAGTAATCTGCACATTTATTAAGGACTGAGACGGATTTTTGAAGGGATGTGGGGAATATTCCTTCCTCTGAATTAACTGCTTGGTCAAGTGCATAAGAAAGGCAGCCGATATATTTTGTAAAATCCGCAGAAATCTCCGGATTTTGAATTATCGAGATTATATATGTCTGATTTGTTCCGTTAAGGGGGTCATTACAAAAAGAAGTATCAATAAGATCCTGGAGATCGGAGGCATTTTCGTCCTCTATTTTCCGGGAATAAATGTCATAGATGTTTGATCTTAAACCTTGTTCGTCAAGGGATTTTGCATAAGAATCAGAGTCTGATGAAAAGCAAACGCCGAAGAAAGCAGCGCAAAAAAGACAAAAGCAGAGCATTCCCGCAAGAATCTTGCGTGAAATAAGGCATCGTCTTAAATTCGCGGATACTGTCTTCGGCATTGGCAAATTCCGGTGAATCGCCGGTGGAAAGCAATTCATTTATAATTGGCGGTTAATGGATGTTATTCTGCAGCCTGATCTACTGTATATACAAAACTGTATACATCACCTTCGGTAACGGGCTGCTGGGAGATACCAAACTCGCCATAATTTCCGTTAACGTAGATTGACCAATAAGCGCCGTCGGTATCGTAGTTAGCTTCGATACCGTTAACTGCGGTAATATAATAACCCCAGTCAGAATCGTAACCGTCGATGGTAACACCTTCAACGTCATCAATGGCGTCGAAAAGGAACTCATCTGTGGTTTTGCCTTCGAATGAGCTTGTAGCTCCGTCGGGACCGGTCACTTCGATAGTGATCTTCTTTCCCTTTGCTCCGCATGCGGTAAGACCGAATGCAAGCACAAGAACAGCGGCAAGTGCTACTGCCTTGCTGATGATTGCCTTAGTATTTTTCATTTTTTCATTTCCTTTCTTGTTTTCGGTTTCGGCAAAAACAAGTATGCATCACCCATGTGTCTGACTTATCGCATATGTTAAGGTATTCCACCAATTTCCTTAATTTGCGCTTCACAGTGACCGACTCGCGGAGACTTTCACTCCATTCCATGTTCCCCGAACGCTTAAAAATCTTTAAAAGACGCGCTCTTCGGGCATATGCACACGTACAACGCAAGATATTACCATAATTCTTTCTTATTTTCAAATCACTGTGGTATACTTACTTATATGAATGAACAGATAAAGATGAATGTCTCGCCCGTTTTTAGGAAAGACGGGGAAAAGTCCATATATGTGCTGTTTGAGGATGGCACAAAGAAAGCGGAGATCCTTTTGCCCGAGCCCGGAAGGGAGATCAAAGCCCTTATGAACAACGGCTTTACGGAGGAAGAGATAAAGGGTCTGCTTTCCTATGTGGAAAATGATAGGGACACCATCACCGAAATAGCAGGAAAAGTTACTCCGTTAAAGGCATTCCTTGGAAGGGAACAGGGTGTATAAATGAGAAGGATCCTTAAAGCCGGACAGATGAAAAAATGTGACAGCTACACATCGGATATTCTGGGAGTTCCCTCTGTAGTCCTTATGGAGAGGGCTGCTCTTTCTGCTTTTATTTCTATATGTAACTGCGGGATCATGTATGAAGATACCAAGACTCTTGTCATCTGCGGCACGGGTAACAACGGTGCCGACGGTCTGGCCCTTGCAAGGATCCTTCATGAGGGCGGTTACCCTGTTGATTACTGTATTCCCTTTGACAGTGATAAACACAGCGAGCTTTTTGATAAGCAGCTGGACATTCTTCTTAAATATGAATTAAATCCCATAGAAAAAGATGAAATCTATGACGGATATGATATCATCGTGGACGCTATGTTCGGAATCGGCTTGTCCAGAAAACTTTCCACTGAGTACGAATATTTTTTAAAAAGAATAAATAAGTTTAAAGGTCATCACGTGGCTCTTGATATTCCAAGTGGTATCAATGCCGATACAGGGGCAGTCATGGGGGCGGCTTTTAAGGCTGATATTACTGTTACTTTCGGTTATGCGAAGCATGGACATGTTTTATATCCCGGAAAAGACTATACGGGCAATTTACTGATAGCGAATATCGGTATTACGGACAGGTCATTGAAAGCGGTAAATGATGAGATCCTTTCCGTAGTCTGGGAGAAAGAAGATGTGGTGAACACTCTTCCAAGAAGAGCCAAGGACGGAAACAAAGGAACTTTTGGAAAAGTACTGGTTTATGCCGGGTCAAGGGAAATAAGCGGCGCATGTGTGCTTTCTACCTGGTCTGCTTTTAAATCCGGTGCGGGAATGGTAAAGGTCTTTACAAGCCCCGAGAACGCAGAAATTGTTAAAAAAGCAGTTCCGGAGGCAATGGTAACGATCCTACCTGCCAAGAGTACGGATTATGAGAAACTGAAGAAGGATATAGATTGGGCGGATGTTATAGTTGCAGGCCCCGGCATCGGAATGGATGATTCCGCGGGAGAAATGCTTCTTGCCCTGCTTAACTACGGAAGAGAAAAGCCTATGGTCCTTGATGCGGATGCCCTTAATCTGATAGCGGCAGATTCAACAAGGACTTTTGAGGGATTAATTAAAAGAAGAAGAGTCCCCACCGTTTTTACTCCTCATCTTGCCGAGCTTTCAAGACTTACGGGTAAAACAGTAGCGGCCCTGAAAACGGATCTTTCATCGGCAACTGCCCAATACTCAAAAAGTATGGGTGTCATTACCGTTGCAAAGGACGCCACCACACTTATAACCGATGGATATCACAATGCATATGTTGCTTCCGGAAATAACGGAATGGCAACGGCAGGAAGCGGAGATGTCCTCAGCGGTATAATTGCTGCTTTGCTTGGACAGAGCGATAAGAATTCTTGGGAAGCGGTTCTTAATGCTGTATATATTCACGGAATGGCGGGAACCATGTGCCTTGAAAAGATGGCTGAGGATTCTATAACAGCAAGGGATATAATCTCTAATGTTGTCTTGTCAATAAAAGAGATCAGGGACGAGCAAAAAGGATTGAAAGGACTGATAAAATGAGCAGATTCTTCATTATCGTACTGGACAGTTTTGGAATAGGACAGATGCCTGATGCAGATAAATTCGGGGATTTTGATGTTAATACCATCGGCGCTGTTTCAAGAACCGGAGCCCTTAATGTGCCCAATATGAGAGATCTTGGACTTTTTCAGATCGAGGGTGTGGATGTTGATGGAAGTATCGACAGAGGAATCGGTCACAGCGCAATGATCGCAAGAATGACCGAGAGGAGCGCAGGAAAGGATACGACAATCGGCCATTGGGAGATAGCGGGACTTGTTTCCGAAAAGCCCCTTCCCACATACCCTAACGGATTCCCCAAGGAAGTTCTTGATGAGTTTTCAAAGAGAACCGGCAGGGGAGTGCTCTGTAACAAGCCTTATTCCGGAACAGAGGTCATCAATGATTACGGCGATGAACATGTTAAGACCGGTGACTTAATTGTATATACCTCCGCGGACAGCGTGTTCCAGATCGCCGCTCATGAAGATGTAGTACCATGCGAGACACTATATGAATATTGCAGGATCGCAAGAGAAATCCTTGTTGGCGAGCATGGCGTAGGCCGCGTTATCGCAAGACCTTTTGTTGGAACAAGCGGAAATTATACAAGAACTCCAAGAAGACATGACTTTTCACTTCTTCCCCCCGGAGATACCATGCTTGATGTCTTGAAGGCAAAGGGAAAAGACGTTATCGCAGTGGGAAAGATCAATGATATCTTTGCGGGAAAGGGAATTACCGAGTACGTTTATACTTCCGGAAATGCAGAGGGAATCGAACGCACCCTTGAATATCTGGACAAGGACTTTGATGGCCTTTGCTTTATCAACCTTGTGGACTATGATATGCTCTACGGCCACAGGAGAGACAGCGTCGGATATGCGGCGGCCCTTAATTTCTTTGACATAAAGCTTAAGGATATTCTTTCTAAACTCAAAGATGACGACGCCCTTTTGATAACTGCAGACCATGGCTGCGATCCTTCCTATACAAGGACCACGGATCATACAAGAGAGTACACGCCAATGCTGCTTTACGGAAAGAAGATCCCTGCAAAGAACCTGGGAACAAGGGACAGCTTCGCGGATATAGCTGCCACAACCCTTGATTTCCTCGGACTTTCCGAGAGACTTGCGGGAAAGAGCATGCTTTAATTCTTGTAAGTTATGTAAACTGCAAAATAACAGTTGCAAATTTTAGAGGCTCTATGGTAAAATAAATCAAGTCTGTGATTGCCACAGATTGTTTTATGTTTAAATTTTTATAGGAGGCTTTTCCATGAAGCATATCAAGACTTTAACCACCAGAGATCTCAAGGAGTCAATGAAGAAGGGCGGATGCGGCGAGTGCCAGACTTCCTGCCAGTCAGCATGCAAGACCTCTTGCACTGTTGGAAACCAGACTTGCGAGAAGCTTAAGTAATTCTATTTCGCTATTTTAATGCGTAATGCAAACTTTAAGCAGCGATTTATTCGCTGCTTTTTTTTGCGGGGGTGTACAAAGATAGAAAGGTTTAAAGAAATACTATGATACACTGCTACAAAAACAACGGATACAACATTGTTCTTGATGTAAACAGCGGTTCCGTTCATGTGGTGGACGAGATCGTCTATGACATGATCCAGCTCATCGAGCCCCTCTACGAGCAGGGGGTTAAGGATGTTGATACTCTTACCGCCGCAGCTCTTCACGTTGGCGGACTTTCATATCCCGAAAGCGATGTTAAAGAGGCCGTAGAAGAGATCCTTGAGCTTGCAAATGCTGAGCAGCTCTTTACAAAGGATATTTACGAGAATTATATCGATTCCTTCAAGGACAGACAGACTGTTGTTAAGGCACTTTGCCTTCACATTGCTCACGATTGTAACCTTGCCTGCAAGTATTGCTTTGCAGAAGAGGGTGAATACCACGGACGTCGTGCTCTCATGAGCGCTGAGGTAGGTAAGAAGGCTCTCGATTTCCTTGTTGCAAATTCAGGAAATCGTGTAAACCTTGAAGTAGACTTCTTCGGCGGAGAGCCCACTCTTAACTTTGATGTTGTTAAGCAGATCGTTGAGTACGGGCGCAGCCTTGAGAAGGATCACAACAAGAAGTTCAGATTTACTCTTACAACCAACGGTGTTCTCTTAAATGAAGAAATCCTTGAGTTCGCTAACAAGGAAATGGGAAATGTTGTTCTTTCCATCGACGGACGTAAGGAAGTTAACGATCGTATGCGTCCTTTCCGTGGCGGACAGGGAAGCTACGATACCATCGTTCCCAAGTTCAAGCACGTTGCAGAGAGCAGAGACCAGATGAACTACTACGTTCGCGGTACCTATACTCACTACAACCTTGATTTCTCCAACGATGTACTTCATCTTGCAGACCTTGGATTTGAGCAGATCTCAGTTGAGCCTGTTGTAGCTCAGCCCACCGATGAATATGCGATCCGCGAGGAGGATCTTCCTATTCTTAAGGAAGAATACGATAAGCTTGCCGTAGAGATGATCAAGAGAAAGAAGGAAGGAAGACCTTTCAATTTCTTCCACTTCATGATCGATCTTCAGGGCGGTCCTTGCGTTGCAAAGAGACTTTCAGGATGCGGTTCGGGATGCGAGTACCTTGCGGTTACTCCTTGGGGTGACCTTTATCCCTGCCACCAGTTCGTAGGTAACGAAGACTTCCTTATGGGTAATGTTTACGAGGGAGTTAAGCGCGATGACATCATGCACGAGTTCAAGCAGTGCAATGTTTACGCGAAAGAGAAATGTCGCAAGTGCTTTGCCAAGTTCTATTGCAGCGGCGGATGTGCGGCAAATTCCTACAACTTCCACGGAAAGATCACCGATGTTTATGAAGTGGGATGTGAACTCCAGAGAAAGCGTATCGAGTGCGCTATCATGATGAAGGCAGCGGAAGCGGAATTAACAAAAAATTAAAGAAAATATAACAATTTAGTCGCTAATTTTCTGACTATATGTTATATTTTAATTAGGCTAGGAAAAATTTTGCAGAATAAGCGGAGGCTTTGGCTATGGATAGAATCCTTATAGTTGATGATACCGAAATGAGCAGAGAACTCCTCGCGGAGCTACTTGAAGACCAGTTTGAGGTGGTTTTTGCGAGAAACGGACGTGAAGCGCTTCATATTCTCTCCATTCAGATGGGAGGAATAAAGGCAGTGCTTCTTGATCTTTTGATGCCTGAAATGAACGGATACGAGTTCCTTATGGAGCTTCGTGACAGAAAATGGGATGTAAAGTTCCCTATAATTGTTGTGTCCGGAGATGATACTCAGTCAAGCCGCGAGATCTGTGAAGAACTGGGAGTGGCTCATTACATTACCAAGCCTTTTAAGCGCAAAGAAGCCGTTGATGAGATCAACGCCGCCATCAGAGAATACAGCGACGAACAGGACTGATCTTTGACCAATATTTTCTATGATTTAAAACCATAAATTAATACCATAAAGGTTGATTTATTTTCAAAATGAGTGTATTTTAGATTAGTGTGTGCATTTATTTCACATTGATTTAAAGTACACTTTATTTTTATCTATTTTTAGATGTAAGGGAAAGGATCTTTATTATGAAAAAGGGCACGGCAATTATTACGCTCGTACTTATCATTGCTCTTACTCTCGGTATCGGATTCCTCGATATCAAAGGTGTAGGCGACAATGAAAAAGGTATTGCTGAGCAGATTTCGCTTGGACTTGATCTTGCAGGCGGTGTCAGCATTACATATCAGGTAGTAGGAGATGAGAATCCCAGTTCAGAGGATATGTCAGATACTATCTACAAGCTTCAGCAGCGTGTTACAGGATACAGCACTGAGGCGATCGTTTATCAGGAGGGACTCAATCGTATCAATATCGAGATTCCCGGTGTAAGCGATGCAACCACTATTTTGCAGGAACTCGGACGTCCCGGACAGCTTTATTTCATCGCTGAGACCGATGACGAAGGAAATGCAAACTACCACAGAGTAGGTGAGGATCAGTGGGAACTTGACAAGACCATTGATGAGCTCATCGCTGACGGCTCCGTTAAACTTCAGGGTACCGACGTAGCAGATGCAAGAGCAGTTTCTACTCAGGACAATTATAAGAACACCATTTATGCGGTTTCACTTACCATGACAGAGGAAGGTAAGCAGAAATTCGCAGAAGCCACCACTCGTGCATACGGAAAGGGAGAGTCCCTTGGTATCTACTACGACGGAGCATTCGTAAGTGTTCCCACCGTACAGGGCGCTCTTACTACCGGTGAAGCACAGATCACCGGAAGCTTTACTTATGAAGAGGCTGAAAAGCTTGCTTCAACTATTCGTATCGGTGGTCTTTCACTTGAACTCGAAGAACTCCACTCAAAGGTTGTAGGAGCTCAGCTTGGACAGGATGCTATTTCAACATCACTTAAGGCAGGACTTTTCGGATTTGTAGCAGTTGCAATCTTCATGATCGCTGTATACTTCATGCCCGGTGCATGCGCAGTCCTTGCACTTGTTGCTTATATCGCGCTCATCGTTCTTCTTCTCAAGGGATTTGATATGACTCTTACCCTTGCAGGTATTGCAGGTATCATCCTTTCAGTCGGAATGGCCGTTGACGCTAACGTTGTTATTTTCGCACGTATCCGTGAAGAGATCGCAGCAGGCTACTCGGTAGACAGCGCTATCAAGACCGGATTTAACAAAGCACTTTCAGCTATCCTTGATGGTAACATTACAACTCTTATCGCTGCCATCGTACTTTGGGTACTTGGTCCCGGATCAGTTAAGGGATTTGCACAGACCCTTGTACTTGGTATCGTTCTTTCAATGTTTACCGCACTTGTTGTTACCAGACTTCTTATCAGAGCTATGTATACTCTCGGTATGAAGAGCGAGAAGTTCTACGGAAGAGTTAAGGGCTCTAAGTCAGTTAACTTCCTTTCAAAGAGAGGACTCTTCTTCGCAATTTCATCTGCAATCATTGTTGCAGGCCTTGTTATCATGGGTGTTAACAAGTTTGCCCTTAATAGGGATGAACTTAACTACTCACTTGAGTTTAAGGGTGGTACAGCTACTACCGTTGATTTTGACAAAGAATGGAATCTTGATGATCTTACTGCACAGGTTGCACCTGAGATCGAAAAGGTTACCGGAAGCAATGTTCAGATCCAGACCATTTCCGGAACCAATGAAGTTATCTTCAAGACCAATTCACTTGATGTTGATACCAGAGAAGACCTTCAGGATATGTTTGTTGAGAAGTTCGGACTCAGTGAATCAAAGATCACTACCGAGACCATCAGCTCAACCATAAGCTCCGAGATGAAGAGAGATACCCTTATTGCGGTTATCGTTTCAATCGTGCTTATGCTTATCTACATCAGAATTCGTTTCAAGGATTTCAAGTTTGGTTTCAGTTCCATCATCTGCCTTGCGCATGACGTGCTCGTTGTTATCGCGTTCTACGCAGCAGCAAGAGTATCAGTCGGCAATACATTTGTTGCCTGCCTGCTTACTATCGTAGGTTACTCGATCAACGCTACCATCGTTATCTTTGACCGTATCCGTGAGAACAGAAGCATCATGGTCAGAGAAGATCTCAAAGAGGTTATCAACAAGAGCGTTACCCAGACTCTTTCAAGAAGTATCTTTACTTCATTAACAACCTTCATCATGGTTGCATTCCTCTTTGGATTCGGTGTTTCAAGTATCCGTGATTTCGCCCTTCCTCTTATGGTTGGTATCGCTTGCGGATGCTACTCATCAGTTTGCCTTGCCGGTGCACTTTGGTTCACTCTTAAGAACAAGTTTCCCGGAAAGAAGAACGCATAAACCGGATTTAATCTATGGAAAAATGGTTTGTACAAACTAAAAAAGCAGATTTTGAAAGTTGGAGCGCGGAGCTTGGCATTGACGTAGTCACTGCCAGGATCCTGCGTAACAGGGATATTATGACCGCCGAGGAAGCCAAGTGTTTCCTTGGCGGTTCTGTTAATGAGATGCATGATCCTTTTCTCCTAAAGGATATGGACAAGGGGGCAAGGCTCCTTTTAAAGGCCATATCGGATAAGAAGAGCATCAGAGTCATCGGCGACTATGATGTGGACGGCGTTACCAGCTCATACATCCTTACAAAGGGTATTAAGCTTCTTGGAGGAAATGTCTCAACGGCGATACCTCACAGGATCCATGACGGCTACGGTCTCAGCGAATCCCTTGTTGATGATGCAAAGGCTGACGGAGTAGAATTTATCATTACCTGTGATAACGGTATTTCCGCGGTGGCTCAGATCGACCATGCAAATGAGCTTGGAATCGATGTTGTGGTTACCGATCACCATGAGGTTCCTTTTGAAGAGGATGAAAACGGAAACAGGACCCAGATCCTTCCCAAGGCTCTTGCTGTGATCAATCCCAAGCGACTTGACTGTGAATATCCCTTTAAGGGCATTTGCGGCGCTATGGTGGCTTATAAGGTCATTCAGGCTTGTCTAGCTCTTTGCGAAAAGGGCAGCGCGGATGGATTTGACGGAATAGAGGATGGATGCGTAAAAGCCCTTAAGGCTTCAATGAATGAGCTTCTTGAGTTTGCTGCTCTGGGAACTGTCTGCGACGTTATGGAACTTAAGGACGAGAACAGGATCGCTGTCAAGGAAGGCTTAAAGCTTATGTCCCACAGCGAGAATGTGGGAATTAACGCCATTATCGAAGTAAACAGCATCGATGCTTCCAAACTTAGCGCATATCATCTTGGATTTGTCATCGGCCCTTGCATCAATGCCAGTGGAAGACTTGATACAGCTCTTCGTGCATTTGAACTTTTAAATGCTCCGTCAAAGGCAGAGGCGCTTACTATTGCAACAGAGCTTAAAGGCCTCAATGACAGCCGCAAGAATCTTACCAATGAAGGAATAGAGGAAGCGGTTAAGTATGTTGAGAATCATGATCTTTTGAATAAAAAGGTCTGGATCATATACCTTCCCGATGTTCATGAGAGTATCGCCGGAATCATAGCGGGAAAGATCCGTGAGAAGTACAATCACCCTGTCTTTGTCTTAACCAAGGGTGAAGAGGGAGCAAAGGGTTCCGGACGATCAATAGAAGCCTACCACATGCAGGAAAGCCTTATGGCAGCTTCGGAACTCCTTGAAAAGTTTGGCGGTCATGCAATGGCTGCAGGCTTATCCTTAAAAGAAGAGAACATTGAAAAGCTGGATGCGTTCTTAAATGAGCATGCGGTTCTTTCAGATGATGATTTTGTCGCGAAGGTTACAATCGATGTTCCCATGCCTGTTGATTATGCCACCATGAAGCTGGCAAAGGAACTTGAGAAGCTTGAGCCCTTCGGAACAGGAAATCCCCATCCTTTATTTGCCATGAAGGATCTTGAATTTGTTTCAATGAAGAGATTCGGATCCGAAGGAAAGTACGCGAGGTATACGGTAAAGACTCCTAACGGCAAGACTGCAGAGCTTACCTCCTTTGCACACCCCGATGACTTCCTTGCTTTCCTTGATGAAAAGTACGGAGCCGGAAGCGGAGAGGCCTTTGAAAAGGGCGGTGCAAGCTTCAAGGTAAGCGTATGTTACGGCCTTGATATCAACAGGTTCAGGGGTAGCGAAAACCTGCAATTTATGCTAAAGAATTTTTGCTAAAAAACTTTCGAAAATCTGTTGACATTTATAATCGGTGATGGTAATATATCACCGTTGCGCGGAAGTGTCGGAACTGGTAGACGAGCAAGACTAAGGATCTTGTGATGGCAACATCGTGAGGGTTCAAGTCCCTTCTTCCGCATAATAGCTTTGTTAGAGAAAAGCCTGAGTTTTAGCGAACTCTGGGCTTTTTTCTTTTGCGGAAAAAGGAACGATTTTGAGGTACCCTGAGGTACCCACCTCACGTGAGCCTTGAAAATTCAGGCTTTCTTCATCAAATGCATTGATCTTTTCACATAATTCGTCGATGTAATCATCCGTTCTTGCAAAGGTGTAATGCCTTAGATTGGTATCGACGGAGTGACCAAGCAGCTTTGCGCGTTCTGTAGCAGGCAATCCCATTGGAACATAGACATAGGAATTGAGCGACATACGGAATGCGTGATTGTTGCTTAGCTTAAGGCCGAGCTTATGTGTTACCCTGTAGAGAGATTCATAATAAGCTACGGTGGTGATCCATGAACCGTCTTCTTTGCAGAAAACCCATTCGGAACAGATGCCTAAGGATTCTTGCTTGGCTTTTAGATCCTCAAGGATATTTCTGATCCTATTGGTGAGAGGGATAAAGCGTCCGTTATGACTGACACCCTTTTCGTTCTTTGTAGTAGGGTTGTAGTAATAGATTTTAACGCCGTTCCTTTTCTCGTCATTCTGCTGTGAGTGGATGTGAATGGCATTATCCTTTACGTCCGACCATTTGAGCGAAGGTATTTCGCCTTCCCTGACTCCGGTCTCGGAAGCAAACAAGATAGCATAGCCATTTACATCATAACGCGACTTACGGATACGTTCCCAGAGGTATTCCCTTATCTGGGCGACTTCTTCCGGCTGAAAGGCTTTATCCTCAGGCCTGTTGCTTGAAGGCTTAAAGTTCTTTGAATAAGCCGCATTCTTTGCCGGGACGGGATTAACATCGATTATCCGTCTCTCGGGATCACAGGCATAACCGAAAGCCATGTTCAGTATCCCTTTGAACTTGTAGAAACGCTTTTTGGGCGGTGCAAGCTCTGTAGTGACCTTCTGGATGTACTCTTTTATCTCCGAGGGCTTAATCGTTCTTATGTCCCTGGCACCGAACTTATCAGAGATAAATGCGTTGTAGGTAACACGGTAATCCCTTATAGTTTTTTCCTTGGGGCGTTCCGTTCTGATCTTCTCATCTAAAGCCAGTTCAAATATAGCCTTAAACGAGTAGTCTGAGAGGATATAGCCTTCAAAATAGATTTCAAAGAGCTTTTCGATAAGGGCCTCGTAGCTTGAGCACCGGGGGCGGAGATCTCCGCACCGCGTTTGCCAGCGTGTCTCTTCCTGCCCTCGCTTCTTTACTGTGACCTTTGTTATCGCGTTTTTATGGATCTTTAGGACTTGTTGTTCTTTTAGTTTTAACTCCTTCTTCTTCAATTCTTGTATTACAACGTCAACACCTTCTACAATACCCTTCTTCTGGATATCAAGCAAGTGGTTTATTTGAGATTGTATGTTCTGTAATTCACTGAAATCTGAAGAAGGGTTCGGTAGTGCTGACGGCTGTAATGCCATGAAATGTTCCTCCTTTCCCAGAATTAATAGTGTTTGAAACTTTGCCTTTCAAAGACTATGTGGGACAGGATTGGGGATAATCCGTAAAAAAAACACAAAAAAAGATGATGCCTTTCGGTATCACCTTAACGGAAATTATAAATTTTGGTTGTCATACAGAGGAATCCTTCTTGAAGGTTATAATATCTTCGATATTGCAGTCAAGGATATCACATAGCATTTCGAGTGTATGTGTACTAACATGTTTATCTGCACGGAGTCTAGAAAGTTGACCGGCGCTAATATGATACTCATTGATTAGTCTGTATTGAGTAATTTGTTTTTCTTTCATTGTAGCCCAGAGTTTTTCATAGGTGATCACTGCTTAGCCCTCTCTTATATATTGAAATATTAGCCGAAAGGTGCTAATGTAGATATTAGCCATAAATGGCTAATAATATTCAAGCCCTATTATCATAGGGCAGAATTCATTAAAGTGTATTGGAGGTACAGAAAATGATTATTGCTTTAAAATGTCCAGAATGTGGTGCAAGTATGGAAGCCGATGATAGCAGGGAATTTTGCTTCTGTTCATATTGTGGATATAAAATAGTAAACGTGAAAGAAAAAGTCGAAATATCCGGAGCTGTCAAAATCGATAACTCCGAGGCAATTGAAAACTTACTGACACGTGCGCAGCAGTTGGAAAACTCTGGAAAAATAGATGAAGCATATTCTAGTTACAGCCGCGTTCTTGAAATGCAACCGGATAACTCGACTGCGAAAGCTGGGTTAAGCAGGGTTAGTAATATAATCACAGAGCCTAATGTTACTGTAAAATTTATATCAGAAAACAATCCGGCGGCGATGTTAAGAATCCAATCCAAAAAATTAAAAACCGTTGTCGCGAACGGTGGCTCTGTACAAATAACGCTCCCGGTTGGTAATAACAAGGTAGTATTCAAGGGAACCAAGGGATACTCCCGTGACATTGCAATCGCAGATCGTAACACACGCGTCAATGTCTTATATACTGAAGGAAAGCACGTAAACAGAATTGACGTATACTAAAAATTCGAAGAAGGGTTGGCGTCTAAATGATGCCAACCCTTTTTTTAGCGGTTTTTTGCAATCACGTGAGTAATGTCTGGAGCTATTCTATTAACAACATCCTCCAGTGACTCCCCTTGGTTGATGGCTTGCTTTACTGACTCAACATCTGAACTGCGGATGCTACGGTAACCGGCACCGGCTTCATAAAGAGCATCCCTTATATCTTCGTCTTGCGCCTTTTCAAGCATCTCACCCACGGTGTAACATTCCGCATTTGGGAAACCATATTTAAAAAGCCTGCTAGCGGTCTCACGGTCGATGGGCATCTCTTTAACGACAGATAGTACTTCGTCTTGATGCTTACCACGGAAATGTGTAAGAAATGACTCTTTAAGCTTCTTAAACCATTCCTGAAAAGCGTCCTTGATGATAGTTGCGACGGATCTTTTTATCTCCATATCCATTGACTGCTTCCGCATTTCTAGAACATCCGCTTTTTCAGACAATTCTTTTTGCCGCTTGTTCAGCTCCTTTTCGGTTTCGTCAAGCCGTTGACTACGGGTTTGTAGCTTGGACTGAAATTCAGCCAATTCCCGCTGTTTTATCCGAATATCATATTGTACTTCTTTTACAGCATCCGGTAGTTTCTCCCGAATGCCCACCTCTACACGCTTATTTAATTCACATTCAAGTGAAAGACGGTCATTGGCTAAATCCCTGCCCCGACGTTCAAGATCTCGCTCACGGGCATCTAAAAGCTTTTGCTGCTCCTTAAAATACTCCTGCATCCGCTCGTTTTCTTCCTTTGTTACAACGGAAGCCTGCCAGCGGCGCAGGTCGGCCGGGGTGACTGAAATGGATCGTGGTCTGCCGAAGAAATTGGTATCGGAGTATTCCTTGTTTTTTTCCTTCTCCGTTACAAGCTCCGCTGATAAAGAGTCTATCTGCTCCCGTAGTTTTTTTGCTACCGCCTCCTCTTTTTCTAAAGTTGCTTTCCCGGGTGATTTCGGTAACCGGTGCACTGATAAATCATGATCATCACAGATTTTAAGCTTCATTTTTCGTTCCCATTCAGAGAAGGATATCTTTGCATTGTTCCATTTGTTTACAGGCTTAAACAGATCCGGACGCTCGAAGCCCATTTCAGTAAGTGCTTTGTTCTGTGAGATATCAAGCCCATCCTTTCCGTGATAAGTCCATACTTTTCTGATGTGCAGGTGCGGGACTGCTTCATCCATGTGAAGGACAGCATCAAGGAAGTGTAGGTTATCCCCGTACTTCTCAATCATTTCTTTCTGATAGTCCTCAAATACAGCCATAAGGGTTTCTACAGGTGGATGTCCATCCTCAACGGATCCTATTTGAAAGATAGTCTCCTCTGGACAAGTGTTTTTGCTATCCAAAAGATCATCAATGGATTTGTTCCTTTCCGGGTGCCTCGCAGCTTCGTTGCGGGCGTGTTGTTTGCTGAGACTCTCAGAGAATAGTTCGGTATAGATATCGTGCTCATGCTCATCGATGGATTTATGATATGGATCACTGATATCAACAATCTCGGGGTGATTCATCGCATCATAATGGATGATTATATTCTGAGCGACCCTGTCCGGATGAACATTATCCGCACGCTTTACATCAAAGCTCCGATCATTATGTTTCCTGTTGTAAACAGTTCCTGTTTTAGCGCTGACTCTGCCGTTATGATTTGTCTGTCTATAATCCATTTTCTACTTCCTTTCTTGTTCCTTGCGGTGTTTTTACTTAGTGCGAAACCTTGTCGCGTCAAGGAAATACCCCGTATTGGTTTGTCGCAGGCGACAAACCCGGGGCCCCAACCTGCGCGGTTAGCGGTCACTCGCCGTGACTGGCATCTCAAAAGGGCTCCGCCCTTGCCGATGGCTTACCCGCTTCCGCGCAAGAAAGCAATTGTTACTTTATCCACTCAATAAATATGTGGGACATATTTGCGCTAATCCGTAAACGCCCTGCAAATCTGTAACGATATTTACACAGAGAACTAAAAATCCACAGAGAATATCTTTTTATACCTCCTGGTGTTTGGTATAATAAGAATTGCAGCTTGCAATAGAATCAAAAGTGCTGACTGACCATTTTGCTATCAGG
>JAEEOO010000039.1 GCA_016284315.1 Lachnospiraceae bacterium
AGAGAGTATGAGGTTGATAGGAATGAGGTGTAAGAGTAGTAATACTTTCAGCTGACATTTACTAATCGGTCGAGGGCTTGTTCAAGATAGGAAGTCTTGATGGTTGATTCGTGTTCGGTTTTCAGGGTGCAAAACCCTTGTTAAGTAAAGATACAGACTACGACTTAGGTTGTAGTCTTTTTTTTTGCTTAAATTGAGATGAAAATAATCGTTGGGATTTTCATTCAAAAATGATAAAATATTTTTAGATAATAGAAATAAAGGATATCAAGATGATATATACAGTTACTTTTAACCCTTCAATCGATTATGTGGTCCGTATGGACAAGGAAATCAACTTTGGAATGACCAATAGAAGCGCTTCCGAAGAGTATTTTATCGGTGGGAAAGGTAATAATGTCTCTTTTGTATTGAAAGAATTGGGACTGGACAGCATAGCAATCGGATTTGCCGCCGGATTTACCGGAGATGCAATCGTTAAAGGGCTTACCGATAGAGGAATCAAGTCTGATTATATTGTTTTACCCGAAGGTAATTCGAGAATAAATATTAAACTTAAGGGCAGTAACAAGGTTGAGACTGAGATCAATGCAAACGGACCTGTTATTGACGATGCGTCACTTAATAAGTTCTTTTACATTATCGACAAGTTAACCGATGGTGATATCATAGTTCTTGCAGGCAGTATTTCCAAGGGACTTCCAACTACTATATATGAAGAGATCCTTGACAGATTATCTTCGAAAAATGTTTCTTCGATAGTAGATGCAAGTGGAGATCTTTTAAGAAATATACTTAAGCATCATCCTTTCCTTATTAAGCCCAATAAGCAGGAACTTGAAGAATTCTTTGATGTAAAGCTTGATACTTTAGCAGATATTTTAAAGTATGCAAAGGCTTTACAGGAAGAAGGAGCTCGTAATGTACTTGTCTCTTTGGGAGAAGAAGGAGCTTTTCTTTTAACAGAAGAAGGAAAGACTTATTATTCTCCTGCAATTCCCGGAAAGATCAGTAATACCGTCGGAGCAGGCGATTCAATGGTAGCCGGATTTATTTATGGTTATGAGAAGTTTCGAGATTTTGAAACAGCACTTAAGTTTGGTTCTGCAGCCGGTTCTGCTACGGCATTTTCTGATGATCTTTGCAAAGGCGAGGAAGTATTTGCATTATATGAAGGCATAGAGAGTAAAGATTATAAGTATTGATACTGTCAACTGTGTTTAGAGGAAAACATATGGAACCCTTTAATACAGAGCCTTATCTTGGAATCCCTTGTTCACAGGGAATCGGTATAGGTCGCATTTTTAAGATAAAAGACAAAAAAAACACTGTACCTTCGGAGGCAAGATCTCCGGAGGAAGAGATGCTGCGCATAAAAAAGGCACTTGCTGAGTATAAGAAAAGGACTCTAAAACTTGCCGAGAAAGTAGATATTAATCTCGGAAAGGGAGACGGAGATATAATCAGAAGCCATATCGCCATCGTTGAGGATGTAGAGATGAATGAACTTCTCTATAAATTCGTCAACTCAGGAAAGAGCGCAGATCAGGCCGTTGATAATGTATGCGGAATCTTTGCAAATATTTTTGATTCCATGGAAGATGAATATATGCGGCAAAAAAGTGTTGATATTCTTGATATAAGCACTCAGGTGCGCTCGATTTTGGCCGGAGAAGAATACCTTATTTGTGATGTACCCGAAGGAACAGTGCTTTTAGGCAAAAACATTCAACCCTCGCTGGTTTCTTCTATAGAGAACGGAAATGTTGTGGGTATCATTTCTGAGTACGGAAATGAAACATCTCATAGCGCAATCCTTGCAAAAGCCTTGAAAATCCCAATGATATCCGGAGTTTCAGGCATATATGATTCCTGCGAAAATGATCAGAAAGTTATAGTTAATGCTATTGAGGGAGAGGTAATCCTTGATCCTGACAGAGAAACCTGTAAAGTATACGAAAAGAGAGAAGAAGAGTATGCCAAAAAGGTTTCCGAACTTGAAAAGTATTTTGGAAAACCCACCAAAACAAAGGATGGCGCCACGATCAAAATTCTTTGCAATATCTCAGGACCGGCGGATATAAGAAAGGTTATTGATAATGACGGTGAGGGTGTCGGACTTTTAAGAACAGAGCTGCTTTTCATGAATTCCAGGTTTAATCCGGGTGAAGCCGAACAGTTCGATGCATATAAAAGAGTTGCTTCGGCTATGAACGACAAGCCGGTTATCATAAGAACTCTTGATATTGGCGGAGACAAAGAAATATCTTACCTTGAACTTCCACAAGAAGATAATCCGTTCCTTGGATTTAGAGCCATCAGATATACTCTTAAGGAAACTGAGATCTTTAAGATACAGCTTCGATCCATACTTCGTGCGTCCGCATACGGAAATGTAAGCATCTTACTTCCTATGATAACTACTTTGGATGAACTTCTTCAGGCGAAGGAATTGATAGAAGAATGCAAAGATGAGCTCAGAAGTGAACAGGTAAAGTTTAATGAAAACATTAGAGTCGGCTGTATGATAGAAACCCCTTCGGCAGCTATGATATCAGATATTCTTGCCGGGGAATGCGACTTTTTCTCCATCGGAACCAATGATCTGATCCAATATACGATGTGCGCAGATCGCGGAAATTCAAGGGTTTCATACCTTTATTCCTCGTATCAACCATCGGTTATCAGGCTTATAGAGAGAGTTGCAAAAGCCGCAAAAGAAGCGGGAATTCCTGTTGGAATATGCGGAGAGGCTGCATCGAACGAGTTTTTACTTCCGCTCCTGATCGCTTTGGATTTTGATGAAGTCAGTGTTAATGCTTCTTCTGTATTGGAACTTCGAAAGAATATACTGGGAATATCCAAAGAGGAAAGCAAAGCTGTCACTGAAAAAGTCCTAAAAATGAGTTCTGAGGACGAAATTTTCAATTATTTGAGTGCAAAATCCTGATAAATGGGATTAAGAAGAGAAGAGAATTCTCTGGCTTATAGCTATTTTTAGACGAAAAATCTGTATGTTTGTATATTTTTCTAAAAAAATTAAACAATTTTTGCTTATTGTTATTTAATTTTTTCAATATTATGTTATAATCTCTATATGGTCAAATATATTAACATGCTGTATGAGACCTATGATCTTTAAAAAAGTTCTTAGATTATACAGTGTCGCAAGGGCGACGGAATGTGAGGTATTGATGGATACAAAGATTTTGCTTGAAAATGGTACTAACGAACTTGAGATACTTGAGTTTACCATTGGTAATTTCTCTTACGGTATCAATGTAGCTAAGATTAAGGAGATTATCTCTTATCAGACAGTCACACCGGTTCCCAATTCGCATCCCAGCATTGAAGGAATCTTTATGCCGCGTGATATCATGATAACTGCGATTGACCTTAAAAACTGTCTTGGCCGCGGAACTTCTGAACCCAAAGGCCTTTTCATTATTACCAACTTCAACAGTTTAAATATCGCTTTCCATGTTGATGCAGTTCTTGGTATTCACCGCGTATCTTGGAGAAATATCATCAAACCCGATGCAACTATTTCTTCAGCAGAAGCATCTGTTTCTACCGGTATCATCAAGAATGAGAACAAACTTATTATTATTCTCGACTTCGAGAAGATCGTAAGTGATATCAATCCTGAGACAGGACTTAAGATCAGCGATCTTTCAGATCTCGGACCTCGTGACAGAAGTGATGTTCCCATCCTTATCGCTGAGGACTCAGTACTCCTTAATAAGCTTATCGTTGAATCCCTTACCAAGGCAGGATACGACAATCTTATCCACACAGAAAATGGCCAGAAGGCTTATGATGTTATCGTTCAGTGTAAAAATGAAGGCACTCTCGATCAGCATGTTAAACTTCTTATTACTGATATTGAGATGCCTGAGATGGACGGACACCGTCTTACCAAGCTTGTAAAGAGCGACGATAAGACAAAACATATTCCTGTTATCATTTTCTCATCACTGGTTAACGAAGAAATGAGAAGAAAAGGTGAGTCCCTGGGTGCTGATGCTCAGCTTTCAAAGCCTGAGATCGGTAATCTCGTTAAGATCGTTGATGAACTTGTTAAAGAAAAAGGCTTATAATCATACTAACTATTCAAAGGGCTGTGGTTTTTCCACGGCCCTTTTTGAATTATTGAAATTACCCCGAATTCACTAAGGAAACTAAGCACGATAATAACTGTTATTTTATTGAATAAGTCGCTTCTTTATGTTAAAATATAAAAGTATTTTTATGTAAAAAAATATAAGAGGGATTGGACAACATTATGGCATCTTCGGAAGAATATTTAGATAAGCTTTTAAAAGACATGATGGGAAGTTCCAGCGAGGAGATCGAACAGGCTGCCAAGCAGGATACTTCATCTGACATACCTCAAGATGTTGATACTATGGGCATTTCAATTGATAGTGCACCATCTTTAACACCTGCCGAGGAACTTCCGCTTGATTCTGAGATAGCGGATCTTATGGCAGATATCATGCCGGCTTTCGATGCCGGCTTAAAGTCCGTGCCCGAAGATTATAATGATATTGCAACAATCGAGAAATCTCACAATGAGCCTGTATCCGGCTCTGTATTTTCTGATATTGATATTCCTGCGGAGGAAACTCCGGAACCCGAACCTGAACTAAATATGGACGATCTTGTCCTTGAGGAGCCTGTGGTTGAGGAGACAGTACCTGAAGTAGCTGTAGAAGAAACCATTGGTGACCTTCCTCCTATCGAAGGACTTGATCTGGATACTCTTTCATTTGATGAGCCTGCTGTAGAAGAAGCTGCTACTGAAGAGCCTTCTATAGATATGCCTTCATTTGATGAATTAAATCTTGAAGAGCCCGTGGTTGAGGAGACTGTCTTAGAGGAGCCTGTTATTGAGGAGCCTGTTATTGAGGAACCTGTTATTGAGGAATCTGTTTTTGAGGAACCTGTTATTGAGGAACCCGTTGTAGAAGAGGCTGTTTCTGAAGAAGCTCCGCTTGATCTTGGGGCGATTGATATTCCGGGCATGGAGAATCTTGAGGGACTTCTTGATAGCATGCCCACAGAGGAAGAAATCACTGTAGAGGAACCTGCTTCAGATGAGTTAAAGCTTGATTTCCCCACTGAGGAGGAGATCACTCTTGATATGCCCGAATTCCCTACAGAGGAAGATATCACTGTAGAGGAGCCTGCTTCAGATGAGTTAAAACTTGATTTCCCCACTGAGGAGGAGATCACTCTTGATATGCCCGAACTTCCTACGGAGGAAGAGATCACTGCAGAGGAGCCTGCCGCAGACGATATAAAACTTGACTTTCCTACAGAAGAAGAGATCACTGCAGAGGAGCCTGCCGGCGATCTTGATCTTGGAATCGATATGGCGGAGATTGAGGCTCTTAATGCCGAGATTGAGGCAGAGGAAGAACTTCCCGATGAGAACGATATTGAAAAGATGCTTGCTCAGGCTCAGGGTGAAGGCACTTCTGAGGATGCACCCGCTGATCTTGACGCTCTTTCACTTGATGATCTTATCGAAACAACAAACGATGGTGAGAGCTCTGAAATCGGAGATCTTCTTGATAAGAATGAGCGAAATGAGCTTATAGAAGGCATTGCAGAAGCTGATGCAACCCCCGAGGTATCTGCGGGAGCCCTTTTCTTTGGCAAGGGTGCAGAAGAAGATCCTTCTCTTGATGACCTTGATCCCAAGGAGAGAAAGAAAGCAGAAAAGAAAAAGCAGAAAGAAGAAAAAGCTGCTGCAAAAAAGAAAGCCAAAGAGGAAAAGGCTGCAGCTAAGGCGGCTAAGAAGAATAAGAAAAACGCCGAGGCTGAAGGTGATGTTCATGTACCTGAGGCTTCTGAAGTTGGCTCTGATGTAGAGATTCATGACACCGACATGAGCGATGTTGAGGCTCTTCTTGCAGGAGCTGAACTTGCCGGTGCTGCTGGGGATACGGCTGAGGAAGCAAATCCTGAAGGAGACTCTGCTGATCTTGGAGATATTTCACTTGATCTTGGGGATATCAATATAGAGGGAGAACCCGCAGCTGATGAAACAGCATCTGCAGATGCCGATCTTGATCTTATTGGGCCTGATATGGATCTTCTCGGAGGAGATGCCGGTATTGATTCCCCTGCGGATGATGGCAGAGTTGAACTTACGGAAGATAGCGTTGGATTCCACCCCGAAGGAGAGAGTGAAGGTGAAGACGCTGAATTTGAGATAGATCTTGATAGCTTTGGAGACGACTTCTCCCTCGATGGAGAATCATCAGGCGAAGATGATAAAACTTCAGGCGGAGGCGGCGGAGCGGCGCCGTTAGCTGATAATCCTGTAACCGATGGTGAAAAGCAGGGCGGATTCCTTGCTAAGGTCAAAGGTATCTTTGGCAAAATCCTTGGTGCCATGACCGAATCCGATGAAGATGATGAACTTGATGAAGCATCTTCCTTAAAGCTTTCCGATGAAAACGCCCAGATCCTTGAAGATATGAATAACGAGGGCGATGACGGAAAGAAGAAAAAGAAGGATAAGAAGGGCAAGAAGGATAAAAAAGGCGGCGACGAAGAAGGTGAAGGCGAGGAGGAGAAGAAGCCCGCTAAGCCTAAGAAGGAAAAGAAGCCCAAGAAAGAAAAACCTGCTCCCGAACCTGAAAAGCCCGGAGCAAAGAAACTTTCTACTAAGAAGATCGCCATGGTCGTTATCGTGTGTGCGATGTTTGCGGGACTTATATTCCTGGTTGTTCATTTCGCCGGTGAGTTCTCTGTTAAGAAACAAGCAAGAGCAGCGTACAGAAATGAGGATTACCAGACCTGTTATCAGGATCTATTTGGCAAGGAACTTAATGAGACTGAAACCATTATGTTCAACAGTTCCGAATGCATTTTAAAGATAAGACTCTGGCTCAGAGAATATGAGATGCTTGCCGATGAAGGCTCTGAGGTTAAGGCTTTGGACAGCCTGATCCAGTCGGTAAATGCTTATCCCGGTCTTAAACTGACCGCTGAAGAATGGAATTGTGTTGATAAGGTTGATCCTTCTTATCAGGAGATGCTCACTATCCTTCAGAATAAGTACGGACTTACATCCGATGAGGCATTCCTTATTGCGGCGGAGCCCGATGATCTTACTTATACAAGACTTATCTATTATATTGCAGGCGGAAAGACATACCAGCAGGCAATGGATAAGATCAACGGAGTTTCGGAAGAGCCGGAGACTCCTGAGGTAGAGGTGATCCAAAGAGAAGATCTGCTTCCCGAAGAAGACAGCATGGAAAGTGGCAATTTTGTCGAGACTACAGGAAATGAGTGATAAGCAGATATGATAGCAATTATTGATTACGATGCAGGTAATATTAAGAGCGTGGAAAAAGCGCTTGTTAAGATCGGTGAAGATGTGATCCTTACAAGAGATGCCGAAACAATCCTTTCAGCTGACGGTGTTATTTTACCCGGTGTTGGAGCTTTCGGAGATGCCATGGATAAGCTTAATTCATATGGTTTAGCCGATGTTTTAAGAGAAGTGGCAAAGAGAAATATTCCGCTTTTAGGCATTTGCCTTGGTCAGCAGCTTTTGTTTGATTCAAGCGAAGAATCTCCCGGAGTAAAGGGACTGGGGATCCTTAAAGGAAAAGTAGTAAGGATTCCCGATACCGGACTTAAGATTCCCCACATTGGTTGGAATGATCTTAAGTATCCCAATCCCGGAAGACTTTATAAGGGAATTGATGAAGGGGCTTATGTATATTTTGTCCATTCCTTTTATCTTGAAGCAGAGGATAAGAGTATTGTAAAAGCAACTACCGAATACGGATGTACCATAGAAGCATCCGTAGAGTCAGGAAACGTTTTTGCTACTCAGTTCCATCCGGAAAAGAGTTCTGATGTTGGGCTTAAGATCCTCGAGAATTTTGTCAGTGTAGTTAAGCAAAACAGGTAAGGCCGGAGTAATAATAATGCACACAAAAAGAGTTATCCCCTGTCTTGATGTAAAAGATGGCAGGGTAGTTAAAGGTATAAATTTTGTTAATCTGAAGGATGCAGGTGATATTTCAGAAGTTGCTTCCGCTTACGATAAAGCAGGAGCAGATGAGCTTGTATTCCTTGATATTACAGCTTCCAGCGACTCAAGAGACACTCAGCTTGAGTGGGTAAGGGAAGTTGCTTCAAGAGTTTTTATTCCCTTCACCGTAGGCGGCGGAATCAGAACGGTTGAAGATTTCAAAGCTATATTAAGAGAAGGAGCAGATAAGATAGCAATTAATTCAGCAGCTATCATGAATCCTCAGCTCATAAGTGATGGAGCCGATAAGTTCGGTTCTCAATGCGTTGTTGTAGCTATTGATGCCAAGAGACGCGAGGACGGCAAGGGCTGGACGATCTACAAAAACGGCGGCCGTGTTGATATGGGAATCGATGCGGTTGAATGGGCTATGAAGGCTGAAAAACTTGGAGCCGGAGAAATACTTTTGACAAGTATGGATTGTGACGGAACCAAGGATGGTTATGATCTTGAACTTACAAAGATCATTTCTGAAAACGTAAAGATCCCTGTTATCGCTTCCGGCGGTGCAGGTAAATTGGAGCATTTTTATGATGCTCTTAATGTGGGAGCGGAGGCTGTTCTTGCAGCATCTCTTTTCCACTATAAAGAACTTGAGATTAAACAGGTAAAGGAATATTTGAGAGGCCGCGGCGTAAGCGTAAGGCTTTGATATTTGATAAAAATGGCCGGTATTGAAAACGATTGGTTAAAAATATATGGGGAAGAATTTAAGAAGCCCTATTATAAAGATCTATTTGATTTTGTAGGTTCTGAGTACAACAGGACAACGGTTTTTCCGCCTGCTGATGAAATATTCAGTGCTTTTAATCTGACGCCTCTTTCAAAGGTTAAGGTTGTCATCATCGGCCAGGATCCATACCATAATGTGGGACAGGCTCACGGTTTATCATTCTCCGTAAAACCGGGTATTGATATTCCTCCTTCACTTGTAAATATCTATAAAGAACTTCATGATGATCTTGGATGCAAGATACCAAACAACGGTTATCTTGTTAAATGGGCCCGGCAGGGCGTCCTTATGCTAAACACACTGCTCACGGTTCGTGCACATGAAGCTTTTTCTCACAAGGGCCATGGCTGGGAAGAATTTACAGACGCAGCAATAAGAGGATTAAACAAAGAGGACAGACCCATAGTATTTATTCTCTGGGGTAGACCTGCTCAGATGAAGCATAAGATGCTTAATAATCCTCATCATTTGATCTTGGAAGCTGCTCATCCAAGTCCGTTATCTGCCCACAGAGGCTTCTTTGGAAGCAAGCCCTTTAGCAAGACGAATGATTTTCTAATTGCCAACGGTGAGTCACCCATTGATTGGCAAATAGAGGACATATAGTAATAGTTAGGAGATTATGAAAAAATGGAAAAGAAAGCATTTGTTACTAAAGACATGGTCGAAAATATCGTTAAGAAGTACCCTACTCCTTTTCATATTTACGACGAAAAAGGCATCCGAGAAAATGCTAAGGCTTTGAAAGAAGCTTTTTCCTGGAATAAGGGTTACAAAGAGTTTTTTGCAGTAAAAGCAACTCCCAATCCTTTTATTCTTAAAATCTTACATGAGTATGGCTGCGGAACTGATTGTTCCTCATATACTGAGCTGATGCTCAGTGATGCGTGTGATATCAGAGGAGAGGACATCATGTTCTCATCAAACGATACTCCCGCAGAGGAATTTGAGTACGCTGCAAAGCTGGGAGCTATCATCAACCTTGATGACTTTACTCATATCAATTTCCTTGAGAAAACCATTGGTTATATTCCTGAGACTATCAGCTGCAGATTTAATCCCGGCGGATATTTCTCCATTGCCAATAGCATCATGGATAACCCCGGTGATTCCAAATACGGTTTTACCAAGGATCAGATGTTTGAAGGATTTAAAGTCCTTAAGGAAAAAGGAGCCAAGAAGTTTGGTATTCATTCATTCCTTGCCAGCAATACTGTAACCAATGAGTATTATCCTACACTTGCAAGACAGCTTTTTGAACTGGCTGTTGAGCTTCGTGATAAGACCGGAGCAGATATTAAGTTCATTAATCTTTCAGGCGGTATCGGAATACCTTACAGACCCGATCAGGAACCCAATGATATTAAAGTCATTGGTGAGGGAGTTCGTAAAGCATTTGAAGAGATCCTTGTTCCTGCGGGAATGGGAGACGTTGCAATCTATACCGAACTTGGAAGATTCATGCTTGCTCCTTATGGGCATCTTGTTACCAAGGCCCTTCACGAAAAGCATACCCATAAAGAATACATCGGTGTAGATGCATGTGCTGCAAACCTTATGCGACCCGCAATGTATGGTGCTTACCATCACATTACTGTTCTCGGAAAAGAGAATGCTCCCTGCGACCACACCTATGATATTACCGGTTCACTTTGTGAGAACAATGATAAATTCGCGATCGACAGACAGCTTCCCAAGATCGATCTTGGTGATTATCTTGTCATTCATGATACCGGCGCTCATGGATTTGCCATGGGATATAACTACAACGGAAGACTTTGGTCTTCAGAACTTCTTCTTAAGGAAGACGGAAGCGTTCAGCTTATCAGACGTGCACAGGAACCCAAGGATTACTTTGCAACATTTGATTGCTTCCCCATATACGAAAAGCTGAAGAATAAATAATGATCTTTGATTAGTTTCAATATAACCGGCGGTTAGCTATTGGAAAGGAGAATTTTATGGTTTATCCTGAGTTTTTAAAAAAGGACGGATGTATCGGTTTTCCTGCACCTTCATTCGGTGCTTCAATCGAGCCTTATAAAACAAGGCTCTCCACAGCTCTCCAGAAATTACGTGTAGAAGGTTACCTTCCCCTTCCCGGAACAGATGCTTTCAGAGGGGACGGAATCGGTATTTCTAACACACCTGATAATTGTGCAGGTGAGTTGACAGGAATGTATTGTGACGGTGATATTGATGTACTCATCTCTGTAGGTGGCGGAGAGCTTATGTGTGAGATCCTTCCTTACGTTAAGTTTGACAGGATCGCTGCTTCAAGACCTAAGTGGTTCATGGGCTATTCCGACAATACCAACTTTACTTTTTTGCTTAATACCCTTTGTGATGTGGCCTCTATTTACGGTCCTTGTGCAACTGCTTTTTGTGAGGACCCAAGACCCAGGTATCTTCAAGATGCTCTGGACCTGATCACAGGAAAGAAGCTTGAGTTTAAGTCTTATCTTGAATGGGAAAAGGATAATCTTGTTAACGAAGAGAATCCTCTTGCTACATTTAATCCCAAGATAGACAGAGTTCATGCCATTTATCATGAAGGAGAATTCATTCCTGATGCAAGAGAGTCTACAGTTTACTTCTCTATGACCGGACGTGTTATCGGAGGATGCCTTGACTGTCTTTCAACTCTTGTTGGAACAGAGTTTGATAAAGTAAGAGACTTTAACAGAAAGTATGCAGAAGATGGAATCATCTGGCTTCTTGAATCCTGTGATCTTAATGTATTTTCACAGAGACGTGCTTTATGGCAGCTCGAGCATGCCGGATGGTTTGAGAATGTAAAGGGATTTGTTTTTGGAAGACCGCTTAACGGTGAGGAGATGCTTGGACTGGATAAGTATGAAGCAGTTCTTGGAATTGCAAGAAAGTACAATGTTCCCGTTATCATGGATGCCGACTTTGGCCATTACGATCCCATGATTCCCGTTATGATGGGCTCTGTAGCTGAATTCACCGTAAGAGGAAACGATATGATCGTTAAGTACACCATGGTTTAAATGAGTGTATCAAATAAAAAAGAGAGTATCTTTTAAAGATACTCTCAAATGCCGGTGGTGGGACTCGAACCCACACGTGGTCGCCCACAACAGATTTTGAGTCTGCCTCGTCTACCATTCCGACACACCGGCACGACTTAATGATAATACCACAGAGAGGGTAATTTTACAAGGATTAATTCATGGATTGCAAAGAGTTTGAAAAACTAATACCCTTGTATTTAAAAAATAATATTGATTATGAGGTTATGGAAGCTTTTCAGGATCATATGAATTCCTGTGAGAGCTGCAAAGAGGAACTCAGTATCCAATTCCTTGTTCAGGAAGGTATGAGACACCTTGAAAAAGGAGACAGTTTCGACCTTGATGAAGAATTCAGATTAAGGCTTTTACAGAGCCGCAGGATCCATGCAAGAAGAGGTTTCTTTATCGGACTGGTTCAGTGGATCATTACTTTTATTTTCTTTTTATGCGGAGCGGCCATTATTATAATCTTCGGTTGATGGTTGCTTACTATTACTTTTTGAGGTTTTGTTTTATGAGCGAAAAGCTTGTTCTTATAGATGGTCACAGTATTGCACACAGAGCATTTTACGGGGTTCCGGATCTTACAAATTCCGCCGGCCTTCACACCAACGCAATCTATGGTTTTTTAAATATTCTTTTTAGGATACTTGATGAAGAAAAGCCTGATTATCTTGTTGTGACCTTTGACGAACATGCGCCTACATTCAGACATGAAATGTTTGCTGAATATAAGGGGACAAGAAAGCCCATGCCGGATGAATTAAGGGAGCAGCTCCCTGTTTTAAGGCAGCTTCTTGAGGCTATGGAGATAACCGTTGTTTCTGTGCCCGGACTTGAGGCAGACGATCTTATGGGAACTCTTGCCAAGAAGTCCCAGGCTATGGGAATGGAAGTTTCTCTTGTATCCGGAGACAGGGATCTTCTTCAGATCTCCGATGAGCATATCCTTATCAGGATCCCTAAGACCAATTTTGGAAAAACTACTATCGAAGATTACAGACCTGCGGATGTAATGGAGGAATTCAAGGTTACACCCGCAGGATTTATCGAGCTTAAGGCTCTTATGGGAGATACGGCGGATAATATTCCCGGTGTTCCCAAGGTCGGTAAGAAAACAGCGGAAGAGCTCATGGTAACCTATGGTTCTATCGAAGGTATTTATGCTCATCTCGATGAGATATCTAAGAAGAGCATAAGGGAATCTCTTGAGCAGAACAGAGATCTTTGCGAACTGTCTTTAAAACTTGCAACCATCAAGACCGATTGTGATGTGGAGCTTGATAAAGAGAAGTCAAAAGCAGAAGGCTTCTTTACTCCTGCTGCTTACGAGATCATGAAAAAGCTTGAGTTTAAAAAGCTTTTGGACAAGTTCAGTCCCGACGCGGCGGTTACCGAATCAAAGGAAGAAGCAAAGCTTATTATCTCAGAAGTATCAGGTGGAAAAGAGTTTGGTGATCTGTTAAGAGACAGAACCAATGGTGATTATGGACTCTATCTGCTTTCTGAAGAAGGCACATTATATGCAGCTTGTCTTTGCGTAAGATCCGAGAGCGAAAATGAATATAATGCATATTATGTCAGCGACATGATGGGCTTTGAAGGACTTTCTGATGTGGTTAGACAGGGAGTCTCCGAGGCAAAAGGAAATCTCTTTACTCTTGATATAAAGAAAGAGTACGAGCACATTGATCATGAGAATACCGAAAAGTATTTTGATACGGTTATCGGAGCATACCTTCTCAATCCTTTAAAGAATGACTATGACCACGAGAATATCTCGCTTGAATATCTTGGAAAAGTTGTTCCTTCAAGAAAAGACAGATTCGGAAAGATGGGCGTACAGGAATGCTTAATGAGCAGTCCCGATGCTGTCAAAGGATTCTGCGCAGATAATGCCTTTGCGGCTTTGGCTGCAGGTGTCAAGGTAAAAAATGCACTTGATGAAAACGGTATGACTAAGATCATGCGTGATATTGAAATGCCTCTTACATCCGTATTATACGAGATGGAAAAGGAAGGTGTTTTAGTAAGAAGAGATGAGCTTAAGGCATATGGCGATAAGCTTGCTGTCAGGATAGCCGAGCTGGAAAAAGAGATCAAGGAAAAGTCCGGTGAAGACTTTAATATCAATTCACCCAAACAGCTTGGAGAGATCCTTTTCGAAAAGATGAACATCCCCGGTGGAAAGAAGACCAAGACCGGTTATTCCACTGCGGCTGATGTACTTGAAAAACTGGCTCCCGAATATCCCTTTGTTGCAGATATTCTTGAGTACAGGGCTCTTACAAAACTTAAGAGTACTTATGCCGACGGACTTGATGCTTTTATTGCAGGTGACGGAAGGATCCACACCAGCTTTAATCAGACTATAACTGCTACGGGAAGGATCAGTTCCACCGATCCCAACCTTCAGAATATTCCAATCAGAACTGAACTCGGAAGACAGCTCAGAGGCGTATTTGTTCCAAAGGACGGATGCGTGTTCATCGATGCAGACTATTCCCAGATTGAACTTAGGGTCCTTGCTTCTTTATCCGGAGACAGCGGCCTTATCGATGCTTACAAGGAAGACAAGGATATCCATCGGATAACAGCTTCAAAAGTATTCAATGTTCCTTTTGATGAGGTTACGGATGAGTTAAGAAGAAATGCAAAGGCAGTTAACTTCGGTATTGTTTACGGTATAAGTTCTTTTGGACTCAGTCAGGATCTTTCCATCGGACAGAAGGAAGCAAAGGCTTATATCGAATCATATTTTAAGACTTATCCCAAGATCAAAGAGTATCTTGACCGCCTTGTATCTGACGCTAAAGAAAAGGGATATTCCGAAACATATTTTGGAAGAAGGCGACCTATTCCCGAACTTAAATCTTCAAACTTTATGCAGAGACAATTCGGTGAGCGTGTTGCCATGAATGCACCTATTCAGGGAACTGCGGCGGATATCATGAAGATCGCAATGCTGAATGTTTCAAAGGCTCTTAAGGAAAGCGGACTTAAGGCAAAAATGCTTCTTCAGGTACACGATGAGATCGTTGTGGAAGCACCTGTAGAAGAAAAAGATCAAGTATCCGAACTCATTACAAATGCGATGAAATCTGCGGCTGATCTTGCGGTTTCATTGGAAGTCGGAATGGGTATCGGAAATAACTGGTTAGAGGCACATTAATGAAATTTATAGGAATAACCGGTGGTGTTGGTGCCGGAAAAAGTGAACTCCTTAAATTCATAAAAGAGCATTACCTCTGCAAAATATATCTGGCGGATGAAGTTGCTTACGAAGTAAGAAAGCCCGGAACGAAGTGTTATGAAAAACTTTGTAAGCTCCTTGGAGAAGATGTGGTGAATGATTCAAAGAAAATGGCCGCAAAAGTCTTTTCCGACGAAGAACTTCTTTCCAAGGTAAACGGAATCGTTCATCCTGCTGTCAGAGAGTATTTACTTGATGCTCTTGATAAAGCAAAGAAAGACGGAGAGACAGAACTTTTCTTCGTGGAAGCCGCTCTTTTAATTGAAGCGGGATATAAAGGTACCTGTGATGAACTCTGGTATGTATATGCTGATCGGGAGACCAGGATCAAGAGGCTTATGGAAGCCAGAGGCTATACCAGGGAGAAAGCAATCTCTATAATGGATAATCAGTTATCCGAAGAGGTTTTCAGAAAAGAGTGTGATTTTATAATAGATAACAGCAGCTCTCTTGATAAATCATATGAAGCCATCAAGGGAAGACTGGAGGGATATAAATGGCTAAGGTAAAAAAGGGGTCTGATAATCTTGTATTTGGTCTTGATATTGGTACCAGAAGTATTGTTGGAACCGTTGGTTATCTCATTAAGGACAAGTTTCATGTCATCGGTCAGGTTGTAAAAGAGCATGAAACCCGTGCTATGTTAGACGGACAGATCCATGATATCCAAAAGGTTGGAGGAACCATCAAGGCCGTTAAAGAGAAGCTGGAAAGAGAACTAGATGTTAAGCTTTCGGATGTATGTATTGCAGCCGCAGGTCGTGTGCTTCGTACAATTACCACCAAATCTGAGATCAAATTTGAAGCTGAAAAGGAAATAGATGCTGAGGATATCTACAACCTTCTTATGAACGGTGTTGAGCAGGCATATACTGATTTTGCCAAGACCAATGATTCAGATCTTAAGTTCTATTGCGTTGGATATACTCCCATGCGCTATTATATGAACGATTATCAGATAGGAAATCTTGAAGGTCACAAGGCATCAAAGATCTCCTGCGATATCATTGCTACATTCCTTCCGGATGATGTAGTTGACGGACTTAATAAAGCAGTAGGAATTGCAGGCCTTCAGGTTATCAACATGACCTTGGAGCCTATTGCAGCTATCCAGGTTGCTATTCCCGAGAAGTTCCGTATGCTTAACCTTGCTCTTGTGGACGTTGGAGCGGGAACAAGCGATATTTCGATCACAAGCGACGGCACAATCGTGGCTTACGGCATGATCCCTCAGGCAGGTGATGCTCTTACGGAGATCGTGGTTCAGAACTGTCTTGTTGAATTTGAGACGGCAGAGATGATCAAGCGCGCAGCCGGAGGTCATGAGCTTATTGAGTACACAGATATTCTTGGGCTTCCCCAGACCATTGAACCTTCCAAGGTTCTTGAGATGCTTGATGCTAAATTGGATGAGATGACAGATCTTGTTGCAAAAGAGATCAAGCGTCTTAACGGTGACAAGAGTGTTAGCGCAGTATTTGTTGTCGGCGGTGGCGGAACTGTTCCCGGATACACAGAAAAGCTTGCCAAGAAGCTTGGTATCGTTAAAGAGCGTGTTGCTATCAGAGGTAAGGAAGTACTTCAGGCCGTTGAGTTTGAAAACGAGGATCCCAAGAAGGATTCCCTCATGGTTACTCCCATTGGTATTTGCTTAAGCTTCTATGCCCAGAGCAACAACTTTATCTTTGTTGAGTTTAACGGTCAGAGACTTAAGCTTTATGACAACGGTAAGCTTACTGTTTCCGATGCGGCTATGCAGGTTTCTCTTCCCAACGAAGACCTCTTCCCCAAGCGCGGAAAAGCCCTTACTTATACTGTAAACGGAAAGGCTAAGATGATCCGCGGTGAGCAGGGTGATTCATGTATCATCAAGCTTAACAATGAGCCCGCCGATCTTTATACGGTCATCAACAGCGGAGATATCATTGAAGTTATTGCTTCAACTGCAGGCGATGATGCCAAGGCTACTCTTGGATCTCTTAAAGAGATCTCGGATCCTTTACATATCGTTGTTAACGGAAAAGATATTTCTCTTCCCAGAACCGCTATGGTTAACGGAGAACTTCAGAACGAGTTCTATGACATAACCGACGGTGATGATATTGTGATCGATAATTTCTATACCGTTGAGCAGATTTGTGGTATGCTTGATATCAAAATGACTCCCAACATTTCTGTAAACGGAACTCCTGCCAAGGAAACCACCAAGGTTTATGAGGACTTCACTCTTGATTTCAGCGAGGAAGAGCAGAATCAGCTTAACGAAGAGGAAATGAATTCCGAGGAGGAGTACGAGGAGGAAGAGGAGTATGAAGAAGAGGAAGTAACTGAAGATGCTGAAACTGCCAGAGAGGCAGAAGAAGCTAAAGAAGAAACTAAAGAAGAAACTTCTGAGGTAAAAACTGAGGATAAGACTGAAGAGAAGTCAGAAGACAAGCCTGAAGAAAAGTCAGAGGACGCTGGCGAATCAGAGGAAGCCTCTGAAGAAGCGGCAGATGAAGCACCTAAGAATAACGAACCTCATGACTTAAGCATTGTTGCCAACGGTAATCCCGTTACTATGCACGGTAAAGCAAATTATGTCTTTGTAGACGTATTTGATTATATTGATTTTGACTTAAGAAACCCCGCGGGAAGAAGCGTTATCACCAAAGTAAACGGTGTTGATGCAGCATATATGCAGGATCTTCACGAGGGTGATGAACTTGAAATATACTGGGAGAAGAAGTAAATAATGAGATTTTGTGCTTTTGCCAGCGGAAGCAGCGGTAACTGCACCTACGCAGGTTCCGACAGTACACATATCCTTGTGGATGTGGGAATGAGTGGTAAGCGTGTGGAAGCGGCTCTAGAGACGGCAGATATAAGCGGGAGGGATTTACGAGGAATACTGATCACTCATGAGCATTCCGATCACATATGTGGTCTCGGAGTTATCTCCAGAAAGTATCAGATTCCTATTTACGCCACGGAGAAGACTATTGAGGCCATTAAGAAAGATAAGTCCGTGGGAAATATTGATGAAGATTTATTCAATGTTATCAAAGCAGATAACAAGTTTATGCTGGGAGACCTTACCATCAATCCTATGAAGATCTCTCATGACGCCGCAGATCCGGTTGGTTACAGGATTTCCTACGGCAACAAGAAAGTGGCGGTTTGTACCGACCTTGGCAAGTATGATGAGTATACGGTAGAGGCTTTAAAAGGTCTTGATGCTGTTTTACTTGAAGCTAATCATGATGTAAAAATGCTTCAGCTTGGACCCTATCCCTATCCTTTGAAACAGAGGATCTTAAGTGACAGGGGGCATCTTTCAAACGAACTCAGCGGACAGCTTTTATCAAGGATCCTTCATGATGATATGAAGTATGTTTATCTCGGGCATTTGTCCAAGGAAAACAATATACCGGAACTTGCTTATGAAGCTGTAAGAACGGAAGTTACTTTAAGCCCTGTAAACAATTACAAGGGGGATGACTTCTGTATCAGAGTCGCGAAGAGGAGTGAGCCCTCTGAGCTCATAGCCATTTAATTTTGTAATCTTTTTTTCACGGAGGAGCATATGAAAAAAATAATTATTACTGTAGTTGGTAAAGATACCGTGGGAATCATTGCAAAGGTTTGTACCTATCTTGCCGAGAATTCCATCAACATTCTGGACATTTCCCAGACCATCGTATCAGGGTACTTTAACATGATGATGATCGCTGACATGGGGAAAGCAGGCAAGGAATTCGGAGAAGTCTGTGATGACCTGAACAAGATTGGTGAGAACATCGGTGTTTCAGTTAAATGTCAGAAGGAAGAAATTTTTGACTCAATGCATCGAATCTAAGTATAGGAGCCTTGATTAAATGATTAACCAGTTTGAAGTAATTGAAACCAATAAAATGGTTGAAGAATACAATCTTGATGTAAGAACCATAACCATGGGTATCAGCCTTCTGGATTGTATCGATTCCGATTTGGATAAATGTTGTAAGAAGATCCACGACAAGATTTATGAATCTGCAAAGGATCTTGTCACTACAGGTGAAAAAATAGCAAAGGAATACGGAGTTCCCATCGTAAACAAGAGAATTTCCGTTACACCCATTGCTCTGGTAGGCGGCGCATGCTGTAAAACTCCCGATGATTTCGTTAAGATCGCACAGACTCTTGACGGAGTCGCTAAGGAAGTCGGTGTTAACTTCCTCGGCGGATATTCCGCCCTTGTAAGTAAGGGAACCACCCCTGCGGATGAGCTCCTTATGAGATCCATCCCCAAGGCTCTTGCTACAACAGAGTTTGTCTGCAGTTCGGTAAACCTTGGCTCTACAAAGACCGGCATTAACATGGATGCGGTACGTCTTATGGGTGAGATCATCAAAGAGACTGCAGAACTCACCAAGGATAAGGATTCCCTTGGCTGTGCAAAGCTTGTTGTATTTTGTAATGCACCCGATGATAACCCCTTTATGGCGGGAGCCTTCCACGGTGTAACCGAAGCAGACAGAATAATCAATGTCGGTGTCAGCGGCCCCGGTGTTGTTAAGAAGGCTCTTGAAGCTGTAAGAGGTGAGAGCTTTGAAGTTCTCTGTGAGACCATTAAGAAGACTGCATTCAAGGTAACCAGAGTTGGTCAGCTCGTTGCAAAGGAAGCATCACAAATGCTTGGTGTTCCTTTCGGAATCGTAGATCTATCTCTTGCACCCACACCTGCCATTGGTGATTCCGTTGCAGATATCCTTTGCGAAATCGGACTTGAGTATGCCGGTGCTCCCGGAACTACTGCAGCTCTTGCTCTTTTAAATGATCAGGTTAAGAAGGGCGGTGTAATGGCTTCTTCTTATGTGGGCGGACTAAGCGGCGCATTCATTCCTGTCAGTGAAGACCAGGGAATGATCAATGCTGTAACTGCCGGAGCGCTTACTCTTGAAAAACTTGAGGCTATGACCTGTGTTTGTTCCGTAGGTCTTGATATGATCGCAATCCCCGGGGATACCAAGGCAACCACTATTTCCGGAATCATAGCTGACGAACTTGCAATAGGTATGATCAACCAGAAGACTACCGCAGTTCGTCTTATCCCTGTTGTAGGTAAGGGAGTGGGAGAGACTGTTGAGTTTGGCGGACTTTTAGGTTATGCGCCTATCATGCCTGTTAACAGCTTCTCATGTGATGCATTTGTTAACAGAACAGGTCGTATCCCTGCACCTATTCACTCATTTAAGAACTAACGAGATTTGATCAAAATTATTAAAGGTGTGAACCCACGTATCTGATGGGCTCACACCTTTTTGATTTGGCAATTATTTTATGATAACCAATGGTGTTGAAAATTCATTTTTTGCAGGAGTGTTGTTCTTTATCGCCCTTGCTGAATAGTAGATCTCATTAGCTTTGATCTCGTTTCTGAACATCTTGTAAGGCTCTGAATAAAGAATTCCGGAAGCATCAGCAAGCTTTGTTATAATGGGAATCTTAGAATGCTGCTTTATTTCGGAAAGAAGAGGCTCCGCGTCTTTTCTGAAGCCAAGGATCCTTACATAGGGGATAAAGTCTATGAGCTTATAGCATTCAAGATCTCGCTGGGTAATATCAAGGAGAATATGAAGCAGACATCTTGATATTCTTGTATAGGTTCTGTCACGGCTCTTGACTTCTTCAATGAAGTTCTTGAAGGAAGTAAAGCTTCCCAGTTTATTTGAGATCCTGTCAGAGAGGGCGGTACTTACATCAAAATAAGATGTATAACCGATGTTTTTCTCCTGAAGAAGTTTGTAGTAAAGCATCTGGGAGAAATCATCAAGGTCCATGATATTTTTATTTTCAATCTCATCGAACAGATCGTTGAACGCAGACTCCGGCATTGAATTAGAAAAGTCTGTTTCAAGGGTAATGGCTTCTCTGATAGCCTGAGCAGAAGCGGTCTCAGCGTTATCTGCCATATAGCGGTCATGATAATTTGAACCCTGTCTTTTGATCGTAAAAGGAGTTATTACTGAATGTCTTCTTGCGATGGCTTTTATGTATTCAATACCAAGAATATTATTGGGAGATTCCAGGACTCTTGCCGCGTCGTAAAGAGAGGTTTCGTACTGGATAAGGGCGTTATTCCTTGCAAGAGGATAAGTGTAGCCTTCTCTGAGATAACGCTGCATGTACTCTGAAAATTCCGGTGGTTCTTCAAGGAGAATAGAAGCAATGTGCTGCAGTGTTTCAATATCTCCGCATTCACTACCGAAAGACAGATAGTTAACAACGCCAAGCTTATCAAGAAGAGCTACGGCGCCACCGGCAAAATACTCCGCACTGGCAGTTGAATAGCAGGTGGGGAGCTCAAGAACGAGATCGGCACCGTTTTCCAAAGCCATTTTCGTGCGCACATATTTATCAACAACGGCGGGAGCGCCTCGTTGAACATAGTTACCGCTCATGGCGATGACGGTATAGTCTGCTCCTGTGATCTTTTTGGACTGCTCAATATGCGCTTTATGGCCATTGTGAAAAGGGTTGTATTCCCCGACTATTCCGTTAACTATCATGATTTATCTCCAAAAAAAATAACTGATAAGGTATTGAGAAAACAGTGAATTATTTGTGAGATTTTTTTCTTAAAAGTCATGTAAATTTCCTGACATTTTTAATATAATATAAAAACAGACGAAATAAAAGCAAATAATAAAATGTAAGGGCTTTCATTTTGAAATAGACTGTGATATTATAGAAGCAACTTACGTGTTTAGCTTAATTCTGAAATTGTAAAATAATCTATTCACCAAACAGTATAAGAGAGGTATTAAAATGGCTTTTATTGATGGAATTAAAGAAAAAGCAAAATTAGACAAGAAGACTATCGTTCTTCCCGAGTCAAATGATAAGAGAACTCTTATCGCAGCATCAGAAATCTTAAGAGAGGGTATCGCCAACATCATCATGATCGGTAACAAAGATAAGATCATGGACGGTGCTACATGGCTTGAGATCGAACTTGACGGTATTACCATCATCGACCCCAACGATACTCCCAAACTTGACGAGTATGTAGAGCTTCTTTATGAGTGCAGAAAAGCTAAGGGAATGACTCCCGAGAAAGCAAGAGAGATCCTTCTTGCAGATTGGCTTACCTTCGGAATCATGATGGTTAAGAACAATGATGCAGACGGAATGGTTGCAGGTGCTTGCCACTCAACAGCTGATACCCTTCGTCCCGCACTTCAGATCCTTAAGACTGCACCCGGCGTTAAACTTGTTTCAGCATTCTTCATCGTTGATACCATCATGAAAGATATGGGCGAGAACGGTGCATTCCTTTTCGCTGACTGCGGACTTAATCAGGATCCTACCGCAGAAGAGCTTGCAGTTATCGCAGATTCTTCAGCAAGATCATTCAAGCAGCTTGTAGGCCCCAGACCTCAGATCGCTATGCTCAGCCACTCAACTATGGGTTCAGCTAAGCATCCCCTTGTTACCAAGATGGTAGAAGCTACCCGCATCGCAAAGGAAGAGTATCCTCATCTTTGCATCGACGGTGAGCTCCAGCTCGATGCAGCTCTTGTTCCTCATGTAGCAAAGACCAAGGCTCCCGGAAGCCCTGTTGCAGGACATGCAAACGTTCTTATCTTCCCTAACCTCGATGCAGGTAACATCGGTTATAAGCTTGTTCAGAGACTTGGCAACGCAGAAGCTTACGGCCCCATGCTCCAGGGAATCGCAAAACCTGTAAACGACCTTTCCCGCGGATGCTCCTGGCAGGATATCGTCGGCGTCGTAGCCCTCACCGCTGTCCAGGCTCAGCTCGTATAATTTAAAGGAGATATGAAATGAATATTTTAGTTATTAACTGTGGATCTTCATCTTTAAAATATCAGCTTATAAATTCCGACACCGAGCAGTGGATAGCTAAAGGTCTCTGCGAAAGAATCGGCATCGACGGAAGTCAGATCGTATACCAGAAAGCAGGCGGAGACAAGGAAGTAACTGTTTCTCCCATGCCCGATCACACCGAGGCCATCAGACTTGTTCTTGAGGCTCTTACAAACGAAAAATCAGGCGCCATCAAGTCTCTTTCAGAGATCGATGCAGTAGGCCACAGAGTAGTTCACGGAGGAGAGAAGTTCGCAGCAAGTACTGTGATCACTCCCGAAGTATTAAAGGCTATCGAAGAGTGTAACGATCTTGCACCTCTTCACAATCCCGCTAACCTTATCGGAATTGATGCATGCGCAAAGCTTATGCCCGGTGTTCCCATGGTTGCTGTATTTGATACTGCATTCCATCAGACAATGCCCCAGAAGGCTTATATGTATGGTCTTCCCTATTCATATTATGAGAAATACAAGATCCGTCGTTACGGCTTCCATGGTACCAGCCATTCATTCGTTTCAAAGAAGATGGCAGAGGACATGGGCAAGAAAGTAGAGGATCTTAAGCTTATCATCTGTCACCTTGGAAACGGTGCTTCAGTTTCAGCAGTTAACGGAGGCAAGTGCGTAGATACTTCAATGGGCCTTACTCCTCTTGAAGGTCTTATCATGGGAACCAGAAGTGGTGACCTTGATCCCGCGATCCTTGAGTTCATCGCTCACAAGGAGAACAAGTCAATTGATGAAGTTATGACCCTTCTTAACAAGAAGTCCGGTGTTTACGGTCTTTCAGGAGATCTTTCCTCAGACTTCAGAGATCTTGAGGATGCTTACAACAAGGGCAATGAAAAGGCTATCGTTGCTGTAGATACCTTCTCATACAGAGTAGCGAAGTATGTTGGTGCTTATACCGCAGCTATGAACGGTGTTGACGGTATCGCATTTACTGCAGGTGTTGGAGAGAACTGCGGACTTGTCAGAAAACAGGTTTGTGAGTATCTTGGATACCTCGGCGTTAAGATTGACGATGCTGCAAACTCAAAGCGCGGAGAAGATACCGTTATTTCTACTCCCGATAGTAAGGTAACTGTAATGTTCATCCCTACCAATGAGGAACTTGCAATCGCAAGAGAGACCCTTGCACTTATAAAATAATAGATTTTAATGTACTCCCCGAGTAATATCTCGGGGAGTATTTTTTATTAAAGAAGAATATTTTTTCTATATTTGAATAACTTGTTTTCAGTGACTTTTTCCTTGTTATGTAGTATTATAAAATATATGTTTTTGAATTACCGGATCTTGATGCACTACCAATGGAGGTGCCAATGAAAGGCATTCAGAATACTAATCATATAAGAAAGCAGAATCTTTTCGCTCTTTTGATCTGTATCGCGGGCATTGCTTTCAACTTGCTTCTTGGTACAGTTGTTTCCAAATTCAATCTGCCCATTTATCTTGATACTGTTGGAACAGTAGCAGTAGCTGCCATGGGCGGTTATCTCCCCGGTGTTATCGTCGGATTTACCACTTATATCATTAAAAGCATAAATTACCCGGAGGCGCTTAACTATGGCGTTGTCAGTTCTCTCGTTGCGGTTATCGCCGCTTATTTCGGTCGTCATGGTTGGTTTAAAAAAATTCACAGGATCGTTTTGTCTATTTTGATCCTGTCTCTTATCTGCACCGGCATCGGAACTCTTATCCCTTGGTTACAGGCAGATGCAACATATGAGAGCGGATCATTGACCGATCTTTTAATTAATACAGGTTTCTTCCATCCAATTGTTGCTTATTTCTTAGCTACATTAGCATATGACCTGGTTGATAAGACGATTACTGTTATTTTTGCAATTATTATTCTTAGATTAGTTCCACAGAAGTTCTATGATCATGTCAGCTTCAAGGGATGGGTCCAGAAACCTATTTCTGATGAGGATCTATTCAGAGATAGATCACGTATACGTGTTATGTCTCTTAGGACGAAGATCCTTCTCGGACTTGGCACATCATTAACCATTGTTGCAGCTGTTGCAATGGGAATAGGTGCCATTGTTTATACAAGAACCAATACGTCCAATCACAGAAAAACAGCGATCACAACAGCGCAGATTGCTTCAAGAGTTCTTGATGGTAATAGTTTTGATGATTATATAGAAAAAGAAGGTAAAACCATAGATTATGTAAGAAAAAAGGTTTTACTGCAACAGATATTGGAGAGTACTCCCGACATATCATATCTTTATGTTATAGGTATGGATGATGAAGGACTGTTTTATATATTTGATACCGATGGCGATGAAGATCATCCGGCAGAAACCATTGGAAACAGAGTGCACTTTGATGAGGAATTTGATTATCTGGTACAGGATCTTATGGCAGGAAAAGTTGTAGAACCGGCCATCACTGATGACGAAGAATATGGTCGGCTTCTTACTTCATATTGTCCTATTTACGATAATGACAGACATTGCGTCGGATATGCGGCGGCAGATGTTGATCTTGATCATGTAGTTACCATGGAGAGAAGTCTTTATGTACAGATGATCTCTGTCTTCTTGGGATTCTTTATACTCCTTAGCGTATTTATCATTTGGCTTGTACGATACCAGATCATTTATCCCATCAACGCCATAACTGAATGTGTTGATAAGTTTGGCAGGACCAAGGACACTCAGGAAGAATATGATAAGGATGTAGTAAATATCCGTGGTCTTGAAGTTTATACCGGAGATGAGATTGAGAAACTATACAATTCACTCTGCCGTATGACTTTAAGCCAGGCAGAGCAGATGCGAAGCATAAGAAGATTATCGGAATCCACCGAAAAGATGCAGGATGGTATGATCATTACCATGGCGAACATGGTGGAGAACCGTGACTCTGATACAGGCGCTCATATTCAGAAGACTTCGGCTTATGTAAAGATCATTGTTGATGGTCTTATGAAAAAGGGGTATTACGCTGAGAAGATCAATCCTAAATTTATATCCGATGTAGTCAGATCCGCACCTCTTCATGATGTTGGTAAGATAAACATACCCGATAGTGTATTAAATAAGCCGGATAAGCTCACGGAAGAAGAGTTTGCGATCATGAAGACTCATACAACTATGGGTAAGCTTATTATCGAAGATGCCATCAGCACGGTAGAAGGCGAGAACTATTTAAAAGAAGCCAGAAATATGGCTGCTTATCATCATGAAAGATGGGACGGAAAAGGTTATCCCGAAGGTCTTCACGGTGAAGTTATCCCGCTTTCCGCACGTATCATGGCGGTTGCGGATGTTTTTGATGCACTTACTTCGCCGAGAATATATAAACCCGCTTATCCTATTGAGGAGGCTTTAATTGCAATTAAAGAGGGAGCGGGAACTCAGTTTGATCCTAAGATAGTAGAGGCCTTTTTGGATTCTGTTCCTGAGATAAGAGTTATCATGAGGAAATATAATAGAGTAATTTAACGGAGGTTGCTGTTTTGAATAAATTCGGAAAAGCTTATTTGGCAACAGCATCTTTCCTTGTTGCCGTTATATGTTTATCTTTTTCAACCGGTGTTCATGCGACAAATTCGGATGAAATTGTTGGCGTGGAAGAAAACGGATACGGGAATATCAAAGCAGAAGAAACCGGTATCGGATTGGAATATGATGCAGTAATATCAGGCGGCGGATATGCAGCCAGCGGACAGCTTGAAAATATCGGATATTCAACAAAAATATACGATGCGTCCAACGGACTTCCTACATCTGATGCCAACTATATTCTTGGCGCCAGTGACGGTAGTATCTGGATAGGCGGTTACAGCGGTATCATCAAGTATGACGGTACTACTTTTACAAGACTTGATACATCCGGGGGACTTGCAAACGGCAGAGCTTTATTTGAGGACAGCAAGCATAGAATATGGGTTGGAACCAATGATACCGGAGTATGCGTAATCGATGGTTACAATATAACTCACTTAACTTATAAGGACGGACTTCCTTCGTCCTCTATTCGTGATTTCGCAGAAGATAACGAAGGTAATGTTTATATCGGAACAACTTCCGGTATTTGCTATGCAGATGAAAAATTGATTATTCACAATATAGGTGATTCTAGACTTAATGAGGAGAGAATCTTAAAGATGGATTCCGACTCAGAAGGCAATATTTACGGTCAAACCAAGAACGGTGTAATTTTTATGATCGTAGATAATAAACTAACCAAAGTTTACAGTGGTGAAGCTCTGAATATACCTAAGATTACTTCTATTTTGGCAGATCCCAATAAAACCGGTTATGTTTATTTGGGTACAACTTCAAGTACTGTGTATTACGGAAGGTTTGGAACCACAGCGTACAGTATGGATAAAATCTATATTGATCCTGTGGATAATGTCCATTGGTTAAGCTATGACTGTGGCAGAGTATGGATTTCTTCCGTAAACGAAATCGGTTATCTTGATGAAAACAATAATTTTGTGCAGCTGAATAATCTTCCTATCGACAGTGGAATTGAAATGACCACTTCCGATTATCAGGGAAATATTTGGGTTGCTTCTTCAACTGTGGGCATAATGAAGATTGTTGCCAACAGTTTTGTTGATGTTCTTAATTATGCCGGGCTCGATCCACAGGTTACTTACTCAACTTGTATCTTCAGAGATGATCTTTATATTGGAACGGATAAGGGCCTTATCATTATTGATAAGACCGGAAATTCCTATGAAAACAAGCTTACAGAATATTTTAAAGGTACCAGAATACGCTGCATAAAGGCAGGAAACGAAGGAGACATCTGGTTTGGTGCTTATACTAACGATATCGGTCTTGTTCATTTAAAACGAGACGGCTCCGTTGAATACATTACGAAAGAAGATGGGCTGGCCAGCAACGAGATAAGATGTTTATGCTTTTTAAGTGATGGAACGCTCCTTGTTGGAACCAATGGTGGTTTATCATATGTAAACGATGGAGCAGTAACCAAAAGTATTACCGGCAATGACGGCTTGAAGAACACTACTGTTCTTACGGTTGAAGAAGGTGTTAAGGGAGTTGTATATGTCGGAACCGACGGCGGTGGAATGTATGAAATAAATGGTCCCGTATTAAAACAGATTGGCAGGGATGAAGGCCTTACCAGTGATGTTGTTATGCGTATTAAAGAGGACACTAAGAGAGGTGTTTACTGGATAATCACCTCCAACTCCATTCAGTTTATGAAGAAGGGCGAGATTTACCAGGTAACATCCTTCCCTTATAACAATAACTATGACCTGTACTTTGATAAAAATGACTATATGTGGATTGTATCTTCCTGGGGTGTATACATGGTTGATGCAGACAGTATGGTTAACGACAAAGTTACTGACTATAGATTATATACAATTGAAAACGGTTTGACAGGTACGCCTACGTCTAACGCTTATAGTACTCTCACCAGCGATGGATTTTTCTATATCTCCGGTAGAAACGGCGTCTGCAAAATAAATATTTATGATTTCTTTGAGCAGAGAATACCTGTAAAGGCAATGCTTGGTGCTGTTTATAGCGGTGAGGATGAGATCCTTCCCGATGCGAATGGAGTTTACAAACTTCCTTCGGATGCAGGTCGTATTATAATCACACCTTCTGTTATGGACTATACCCTCCTTAATCCGACGGTTAGCGTATATATGGAAGGATATGAGGACCAGGGATATAAGGCGCCCTTAAGTAATTTAAATTCTTTGGAGTATACCGGATTGTCCTACGGTAAATATACTCTTCACATATTGGTTACTGACAGTGCAGAGAAATATGTGATCGATGACAAAACTTTTCAGATTGAAAAGTCAGCTAAATTCAGAGAACTTCCGATTGTAAGATTTGTTACTGTTATGGTTGTGGCTCTTCTCGTTGGTTTCATTGTATTCCGCGTAATGAAGAGATTTGTCGTTAACAAACAGTACGAACAGATTAAAGCAGCGAAGGAGGAAGCGGAGAGAGCAAATACCGCTAAATCCAGATTCCTTGCAAACATGTCTCATGAAATTCGAACACCTATAAACACCATCATGGGAATGAATGAGATGATGTTAAGAGAAGACGCTACCGGTGTACCCAAAGGTTATTTCATGAACATGATGAACTATTCCTTTGATATACGTAATGCATCCGAGTCACTTCTTGGACTTATTAACGACGTACTTGATATGTCTAAAATTGAGTCAGGAAAAATGAATCTCGTAGAGATTGAGTATGATACTCAGGAAATGCTCAGATCCATAGTTTCCATGATCAGAATGCGAAGTACTGAGAAGGAACTTTTATTTGATGTTGTTATTGATGAAATCCTGCCTACACGTATGTACGGTGATGCAGGTAAAATCAAGCAAATTGTTTTGAATCTTCTTACCAACGCGTTAAAGTATACGGAAGTTGGTGGATTCGCTCTTCATGTATCTTTGGAAGAAAGAGAAAACGATATTTGTAAGCTTAGATTCTCTGTTAAGGATACGGGTATAGGTGTTAAAGAAGAGGATATGGAAGCACTCTTTACCGCTTACGAGAGACTAGATGAGCAGAAGAACAGCGGTATTCAGGGTACCGGTCTTGGCCTTGATATTTCGAGAAGATTTGCTGAACTTATGGGTGGTACCCTTGTTTGTGAAAGCGTTTATGGACAGGGCTCTGACTTTATCCTGACTGTTTCACAGAAAATAATTGATAAGACTCCCATCGGAATATTCATGGAGCATGATACTAACGCTGCTGCAGGACCTTACGTTCCTCAGTTCATTGCGCCAGATGCAGACATCCTTGTAGTTGATGATACGCCTATGAACCTTAGCGTTATCAGAGGACTGCTTAAGGCAACCAAGGTATTTGTTACCACGGCAACAAGCGGTGAGGAAGCACTTGATAAGATCAGAGAGACAAGATTCAATGTTGTACTGCTTGATCATATGATGCCGGGAATGGATGGTATCGAAACCTGTGCAAAGATACGAGAATTTGATAAGGACCTTCCCGTATATGCGCTTACAGCTAATGCAACATCAGGTGAAGAATTCTATATTTCCAAGGGCTTTAATGGCTATCTGTCAAAACCTATAGACAGCCTTGCTCTTGAAAAAGCGATCATGAAGCATCTTCCCGAAGCTATGATGAAGAAACCCGAGGCTTCCGACGCTGTTGAAGATATTACGGAGATTCCGGAAAATATGCTTTGGATCAAAGAAACAGAAGGAATCGACGCTACAGAAGGTATTAAGAATTCCGGTGGTGTTTCATCGTACATTTATGCTCTTAAACTGTTCTATGATACTATTTCGGATAATATTAAGGTCATACGAGATGCTTATGATGCCGAGAATATCAGGCTTTATACCATTAAGGTTCATGCTCTTAAGAGCTCTGCAAGGATAATTGGAGCCTTAGAGCTTTCGGCTCTTGCACTTAGGCTTGAAGAGGCGGGAAATAAGGACGACAGAGAGTTTATTGACGCGCATACGGATGAACTGCTTAAGAATTATGAAGCGTTTATTGAAAAACTTTCAGGCCTTGATGATGCTGAAGCTGAAGATGATACCGACAAGGAAACGATCCCTGATGAGGAACTTAAGGAGGCTTATGAAGCTTTGTCTGAAATGATACCTCAGATGGATTACGATTCGGTAGAAATGATCCTTGATCAGCTTAAGGATTATGCACTTCCTGCTGAGGCCAAAAAGGCAATAAAGGAAATAGGAAAACTTCTTAAGTTGTTTGACTGGGAAGGCATGGAAAATGCACTTAAAAAGGTTTATCCATAGAGATCGCTCTACATAAGGAGAGATGAGATGATAGATTTTATCAGAGCACATCAATTGAATATCATGCTGTTACTTTGCGGATGCTGCGGCATCATGGTATTTCTGCTTGCTATTACCAGATTTCTTTCCAGGAGCAGAAAGATCATTTTGATGTGCATGGAAACTGTATCATTTTTCCTTTTGTGGTTTGACCGCATGGCTTATATATATGCCGGTGATGTAAGCAGAACAGGCTATTTAATGGTCAGGTTAAGTAATTTCCTTGTTTTCTTTTTAACTTCCGGTACGGTATTTGTGTTTAATTTCTATTTGACTGACTGGCTGGTCACAGAAGGAAAAATGGAAAAGATACCCGCCCGAATGAAGATAGTTACATATATTTCAGCTTTGGGAATGTTGATGGCAGTTATTTCCAATTTTACGGGACTATATTACTATTTTGACGAAACCAACACTTATCACAGAGGTTCGGGATTCTATATTGCTTATATCTTCCCTATTGTTGGCCCTATAATACAGTTTACGGTTATACAGCAGTTTAGGAAGATATACAGCAAAGTTATCTATATTTCACTTTTGCTCTATATTTTTGTTCCCATAATCTGCGGTTTAGCCCAGATTATCCTTTATGGAATATCCATTGTCAATATGGCAATGGTTGCTGTTTCTGTTTCGCTCTATATTTTTACATATATTGATATAAATGATACGGTACAACGCGCCCATGAAATCGAAATCCAGAACATGAAGGGTGAACAGGTCAGGATGCAGAAGCTTTTCGACCAGACCGCTATGGCTTTTGTTATGGCTGTTGAAAAGAAGGACGACTATTCAAAAGGAAAAGCGGTCAGAGTTGCGGAATACGCAAGAAAGATTGCCGAAATGGCCGGTAAAGACGAGGATCTCTGCCGGAAGGCTTATTATGCAGGACTTCTTCATGACGTTGGCCTTATCGGAATTCCGGACAGTGTTATCATGAGTGACACGGATCCTGATAAGAGAAATACCGAGGTTATGAGACAGAAACCTGTTATCGGTCGTGAGATCCTTTCGAATATAACCGAGTTTCCTTTTCTTGGTATAAGCGCCGGTTCCAGCCATGAAAAGTATGATGGATCGGGATACCCTGAGGGACTTAAAGGTGAACAGATCCCTGAGATAGCAAGGATCGTTGGGGTGGCTGATTCTTATGTTACCATGACATCAAAAAAGAGATATCGAGATGCAAAGCCTGATTTCATGGTAAGAGAAGCATTTGTTAAAGACGGTGGACTTGCTTACGATCCCAAATTTGCGAATATCATGGTCAAGATCATTGATGAAGAGGGAAGGAAGAAGAAAGAAGTTGAATCCAGGGTTATCGAAAAAGCGATCTTTTGTAAAGAATATAGAGATCAGATAACCAATGGTATCGTCATTGACAAAAAGGTAAAACGTATAACCTTTAAGGTGCGCAGTAATCTGACGGGAACAGAAGGTTTTTCCTCGCCATCCGCAATTCTCTTTGATTCCTTTGACGGAAGAGTACACAGAGATCAGAAGAATGTCGATGCATATCAGTATCTTGAATTCGCAGAGTTCTGGTTTGATGAAAACTTCATCACAACCGGCGCCCGCAAGATCGTGGTAGACAGCTCAGAGAGACATTACGATGTACCTATGGAGATCAGATCGGATACCGATACATTATTTGAGATCGTCATCGGAAGATACGAGGACCATTTAAGGGTTACATTAAAGACAGCGGCCCTTGAAAGAACTTTAATTGTTGCTCTTCCTGACAGAACTAAGACCACATACTTAAGTCTTACGGGTGAGAATTGTGATATTACAGAGATAGCAGTAAGCGATGCCGGATCTGAATTAACCTTTGGTGATATCCCAAGGATCGCAGATGAGATCAGCTATATCAATCATATTGAATCGGATATCGAAAACCTCCAGATCGACAGAACTCGTTCAGCTACGACAAAAGGTGTGGAGATAGGAAGAAGACTTAAGCTTTGTTTCCATACTATGAGCCTTCCGGGAGCCAATCTTGTATGGCATTGTCCTTATGTTGTTTTATTCTATTCCGACGATGGAAAGGTTAATGGACCTAATTATAAGGAATATGCGCTTTTAAAGATCAATGGTGAAAACGAGGGTTCGGATGAGTTTTCCGAAAATAGATTTGTTATGAAGCGTACTTCCGAATTCCCCGGTTGGGATGATTGGAAAGAAATAAACAAGCGGGGACTTGAGTGTGAGATCAATATTGAAAAGAGAGGTAATCAGATATTAACAAGAACTGAAAATCTCGGAATAATCATTGATAATACAACGACCATAACAGGTGATGCCGGAAAGGTTTATGCCGCTTTAACCGGAGACCAGGTTGCACTTACGGATATTCGTATTAGATAAAATTTAATTGATTTTTTTAAATTGAGCGGTTATACTGTTTGAGTCTATGTTGATTTCAACTATAACCGCTCTTTGTTTTACTTTGAGAGTGATTTCCCCGAACACCGATGGAATATGAATATAATGTATTTTTATCTGTGAATAAGACATTTGTCTTGTTTGTATTTGTAAATTTTCTGTAAAACTTGTAAACGCTAGGTTGAATATTAATATATTAATGTTATAATACAAGTAAGAAAATCTTACTTTTGGAGGAAAAACATATGAGTATTATTGCAGAAGTTACATCCGTTTCTTCTAAAGGACAGGTTGTATTACCTAAGAATGTTCGTGAAGCTTTATCTCTTGAAACCGGTTCTAAACTTTTGGTTTTTACAGATGGCGATAATATTTTGCTAAAACCTATCTGTGAGCCTGATATCAAAGAATTTGATAGTCTTATGAAAGAATCAAGTAAGTGGGCTAAAGAGGTTGGTATGACGGAGAATGACATAGAAGATGCTATTAGAGAGGTAAGGAAAAAGAAAAAGAAATAAATGCAGATTGTTATTGATACTAACGTTATAGCGTCAGCTATTTTCTTTGGCGGAAATCCAAAGAAGATCATTGATTATGTTATGAACGGAACGATAGACGCTTTTGTTTCAAAAGATATTTTGGAAGAATATATCGATACCGTGAATTATCTTAAGTGTAAATTTCCTAGAAAACATCCTGTAATTCCACTAGTTCACATTGAGTCTAAATGTAAGTTAATTGATGTTAAATCGAAGTTTGATATTTGCAGAGATCCCGATGATAATAAATTTTTAGAATGCGCATATGATGCCAATTGCTATTATATAGTTAGTGGCGATAAAGATTTACTTTCAATAGAGTATTTTAAAGGTATTAATATACTAACCGTTTCCGAGTTCTTAAAAATATTAGAGAATTAAGAGGTTTATTATGTATTCTGTTACTGGAAGAATTCAATCTATAAAACAGCCTAGAGGAGGCTATTTACCAGTCAAATCTTTTGAAATAGATGTACTTCAGGATGAAAACACTTTACTGGATGGAGAATCTCTCAGCCCAGGATTGATTGGTACGGCTGTAGATTATCTTACAAGGTTTATGTGCGGAGCTGATTCAAAAAATGCTTTTAATATTTCTATATTAGGGGCAAAACTTATTAATGACGAGAAATATGCACTGACGCTTGTTAATAAAATCAAAGGTTTAGACGACAAATCTATATATACTGCTTGCCAAATTGTGGGATACGATGTTGTTTTCAGAGCAGGTTCATCTGGATATAAAGAAGTAAGAGATATTAAAGCAACAGAAGTTGATATTACAAATGTTCGTACAATGGTAAATAGGTCATTAGCGTTTATTGAAAAATATGGCCCCATAGTACTTGATGGTTTTACATTTGAAGGAGGATATACAAGAATTGTTAGTTCAGGAGATGGTGACTATTTAACAGCTGATACATTATGGGATTTTAAAGTATCAAAAAATAAACCTACTAGTAAGCATACTTTACAAATTCTAATGTATTATATTATGGGGTTACATTCCATAAATAATAACTACTTTGAATCATTACAGTATTTAGGAATATTTAATCCCAGATTGAATACTGTATATAGAGTGTATATAAATAATATACCACAGGCAGTTTTGGATGAAGTTACATACAGTGTTATAGGATATGGAAATTACGATGGAGAGACAGAATATGGGGATGAAGCTTCAAGAGAGTATTCTGTTAAAGAAGTAGCTCAAAGATATGGCGTAAGTGAAAACAAAATCCGTAAAGACTGTTTTGATTTAGGTTTGCCACACTATAAAAAAGGTAATAAATATCTCATAGATAGTATGGAGTTATTGAAATGGGAAATTGAGACAGTCTATATTCCGATAGGTCGTAATGATCGATTTATTCTTCCGGGATATTTAATCTATATGGATTGTTTGGAAGAAGAATTAATTGAGGCTAGGAAATCAGGGAATAAGGAATTAGTAAAGAAGATTAAAGCAGAAATCAAATCAAGAAAGATTGTTAATAATACAAAAACATCTTTTTTGATTATTTTTCTAATAATATTTATAGTGATGGCAGGAGCTTTATTGTTATATCTTTTAGTTATATAAAACAAAAGGTAATTCTAACTGTATATTTTGAGTATTAAAACACTTGGTTTCCTAAAAAACAAGCTATTTCGCTAATTATTTATTATAGTTTGTAAATCAGTTTTATTTTACACTTGACAACGTTAAAGTGCAGTAGTATAGTGTATAAAAATTCATATGCTTAAACCGTTGAAGCGGAAATAAAGGCAGTACATGAACTTACAGAGAGACCGGGTGATGAGAAAGGTTGGTAAACAGGCTGTCAAATGGGCCGCTGAGGGTGCAGTCAAAGGATCTTGTTTTAATAATTTGATCTGAGTATTCTGCAACGTAGGAACAGACGTTACCTGTTCAGAAGATGATGGTCTTCAGTAAGAGCGCTTATATTAGCGAAGCAAGGTGGCACCGCGAGATTAGTTTATCCCGTCCTTGGCAAAACGTATATGTTTTGCCATGGGCGTTTTTTTATACATAAATATACCGAAAGGAGTATCACATGAATATTTCACCCTCACTGGAAGAATGCAAGAAAAAAGCAGCATGTGGAAAATATGGAGTAATCCCTGTTTACACCGAGATCTTTGCAGATTCCACAACACCCATCGAAGTGCTTAGAAAACTTAAAAATGTAAGTAAGCACGTTTATTTACTTGAAAGCGCAGAGGCTGATAAAAAGTGGGGCAGGTATTCCTTTTTGGGATATGATCCTTTATTTGAGATAACTGCGTATAACGGAGAAGTTACTTTAACCGAGCCTCATGGAACAACAAAGAACAATGAGGATATCAGACAGTCTATCCGAAATATCGTGGATATGTATAAGAGCCCGGTAAATACAGATCTTCCTCCTTTTACCGGTGGACTGGTTGGATATTTTTCTTATGATTACATCAAATACAGCGAGCCCACATTAAAACTTGATGCCCTGGACGAGGACGGTTTTAAGGACTGTAACTTAATGCTTTTCCATAAGGTTATCGCTTTTGATAATTACAGACAGAAGATCATTCTTATCTACAACTTAAGAACTGACAATATCGATTCTACATATCCGATGGCTATCAAGCGTCTTGAGGAAATGAAGGAACTTGTTCTTAATGGACAGCCTGAAAAGACACCCGGCCTTAAGCTTAAAAGCGATTTTAAGCCCTTATTCGACGAAGCAAGATATTGCGAGATGGTAGAAAAAGGAAAGCATTATATTTATGAAGGAGATATTTTCCAGGTTGTTCTTTCCAACAGACTGGAAGCTGAAATGGAAGGAAGCCTTCTTGATGCATACAGAGTATTAAGGACATCCAATCCTTCGCCATATATGTTCTACTTCTCCGGAAGCGACGGAGAGATCGCAGGTGCAAGCCCCGAGACATTGGTTAAACTTGAAAAAGGAAGACTTCATACTTTCCCTCTTGCCGGTACCAGAAAACGCGGTGAGACAGATGAGGAAGATTTAAGACTTGAAAAGGAACTCCTTGCAGATGAAAAGGAAAGAGCCGAGCATAACATGCTGGTTGACCTTGGAAGAAACGATATCGGAAAGATCAGTAAGATCGGATCGGTTGAAGTCGAAAAGTACATGTCCATCGAGCGATATTCACATGTAATGCATATCGGTTCAACGGTAGGCGGTGATATCAGAGATGACAAGGATGCCCTTGATGCGGTTGATGCCATCCTTCCTGCAGGCACTTTATCCGGCGCGCCGAAACTAAGAGCCTGCGAGATCATCAATGAACTTGAAAACAATAAGAGGGGTATCTATGGTGGAGCCATCGGATATATTTCATTTACCGGAAACCTTGATACTTGTATTGCAATAAGACTTGCATTTACAAAGAATAACAAGGTCTTTATAAGATCCGGTGCAGGTATTGTTGCAGACTCGGTACCTGTTAATGAACACAGAGAATGCCTCCAAAAGGCTGCTGCCGTAAGACAGGCAATCGAAAAAGCCTGTAAAGGCATAGAGTGATAATAAGGGGAGGCGGTAAAAACATGATACTTTTAATTGATAATTACGACAGCTTTTCTTATAACGTTTATCAGCTTGTGGGAAGTATTGATCCCGATATCAAAGTTATCAGAAATGATGAGATGACTGCGGAAGAGATAGAGAAGCTTGACCCCGGTCACATCATTATTTCTCCCGGTCCCGGAAAGCCTTCTGAGGCAGGTAACTGTGAAGACATTATCAGGTATTTTGCAGGTAAGAAACCAATTTTGGGAATCTGTCTGGGACATCAGGCAATCTGTGAAGTCTTTGGTGCAACAGTAACTTATGCAAAACAGCTTATGCACGGTAAACAGTCTGTTGCTTTTTTAGACAATTCATCAGCACTGTTTGCGGGAATGGATAAGGAAATGACGGTGGCAAGATATCATTCACTTGCAGCAGATCCAAAAACAATTCCCGATTGCCTGAAGGTTACTGCGACTACTCCTAACGGCGAAGTTATGGCAGTGGAGCATAGAGACTACAAAATATACGGCGTACAGTTCCATCCTGAATCTGTTTTAACGAATGAAGGAAAAGCTGTTATGGCGAATTTTCTTAAGCAGTAATAGGGAGACAAAATGATCTTACAGAAAATAGCAGACTATACGATAGAGCGTATTGATCACGAAAAATATTTAAAGCCCCTTAGCGAGCTGAGAGCTGAGGCGTTATCGATGAATCCCGATACCGGATTTCCTTTTAAGAAAGCTCTTGCAAAGCCCGGTATCAGCTTTATCTGCGAAGCAAAGAAGGCATCTCCGTCAAAAGGTGTCATCGCAGAGGATTTTCCTTATGTTCAAATAGCAAAGGAATATGAAAAAGCGGGAGCCGATGCAATGAGCGTTCTGACTGAGCCCAAATGGTTCATGGGACGGGATGAGTATCTCAGCGAGATCAGAAAAGCGGTATCAATACCACTTCTTCGGAAGGATTTCACTGTTGATGAGTACATGATCTATCAGGCAAAGGTCATGGGTGCTGACGCGGTTTTGCTGATCTGCTCAATATTAAGCGATATGCAGCTCAGTGAATATCTTGGTATTTCAAAAGAACTTGGACTTTCTGCACTTGTTGAAGCTCACGATGAGGAAGAGGTTAAAAGAGCTCTTAAAAGTAAGGCTGAGATCATCGGTGTTAATAACAGAAACCTAAAAGATTTTACCGTTGATATTGAAAATTCTGTAAGGCTAAGAAAAATGGTCCCGGAAAATATAGTATTTGTTTCCGAAAGCGGAATGAAGGAAAGAAAAGATATTGCAAGACTCGAAGAAAACGGAACAAACGCTGTTCTTATCGGTGAAACCTTTATGAGGAGCAATGATAAGGCACAGATGTTAAAGACTTTAAAAGGACTAAATTAAGGCAGTAGGAAAGGGCAATAAAATGAGCGATAAAGGAAGATTCGGAATACACGGCGGACAGTACATTTCAGAGACTTTGATGAATGAACTCATTAAGCTGGAAGAGGCTTATGAACATTATAAAAATGATCCTGAATTTAATGCCGAGCTTCAGAAATTATTAAATGAATATGCAGGAAGACCTTCTCTTTTGTATTATGCAGAGAAGATGACAAAGGATCTTGGAGGAGCAAAGATTTACTTAAAGAGGGAAGATCTTAACCATACCGGCTCTCACAAGATCAATAATGTACTTGGTCAGGCTCTGCTTGCAAAGAAGATGGGAAAGACCAGACTCATCGCAGAGACAGGCGCAGGCCAGCACGGTGTTGCAACCGCAACGGCTGCAGCACTTCTCGGAATGGAATGCGAGATCTTTATGGGTAAGGAAGATACGGAAAGACAGGCTCTTAATGTTTACCGTATGGAACTTTTAGGAGCGAAGGTGAATGCAGTAACCACCGGCACCATGACCCTGAAGGATGCTGTTAATGACGCCATGAGAGAATGGTCAAACAGAGTAGAAGATACTCATTATTGCCTCGGATCTGTAATGGGACCTCATCCTTTTCCTACCATCGTCAGAGATTTCCAGAGCGTTATCAGTAAGGAAGCAAGAGCCCAGATCCTTGAGGCTGAAGGAAAACTCCCTGCAGCTGTTATTGCCTGCGTAGGTGGTGGATCGAATGCAATGGGTGCCTTCTATAATTTTATCCCCGATAAAGAAGTAGAACTGATCGGATGCGAAGCGGGCGGAAGAGGCGTAGATACTCCAGAGACTGCAGCTACTATTGCCACAGGTTCCCTTGGAATTTTTCACGGTATGAAGTCATATTTTTGCCAGGATAAATACGGTCAGATCGCTCCCGTATATTCAATCTCAGCGGGTCTTGATTATCCCGGCATCGGTCCCGAGCATGCTTATCTTCATGACATCGGAAGAGCAAAATATGTTCCTATTACCGATGAAGAAGCTGTTAATGCTTTTGAATATTTATCAAGAACCGAAGGAATCATCCCTGCAATTGAAAGCGCTCATGCTGTAGCTCAGGCCATGAAGATAGCTAAGGATTATCCCAAGGATTCAAGCATCATCATTTGTGTATCAGGCCGTGGCGACAAGGATGTGGCAGCCATCGCAAGATACAGAGGTGTTGATCTTCATGACTGATAATTAATTCGTTTTCTTAATGCAATTAATCTAACCATAGGTTATAATAAAAAGGTAATCAAAATGAAACATTTATTAAACAACAAAATTTCCAAGGCATTTGATACATCTAACAAAAAAGCTTTTATTGGTTTTCTTACAGCAGGCGATCCCGATGCAGATTCTTCCGTAAAGTTCATATTGGAAATGGCAAAAGCCGGATGCGACCTTATTGAGATTGGTATTCCTTTTTCTGATCCTACCGCGGAGGGCGTGGTGATCCAGGAGGCAAATATCAGATCCCTTTCTAACGGTATGACAACCGATGGTGTTTTTGATATCGTCAGAAGAGTAAGACAGGAAAGTGATATTCCTCTTTGCTTTATGACATATGCAAATCCTGTATTTCATTACGGATATGATGAGTTCTTTTCAAAGTGCGAGGAGCTGGGGGTAGACGGTATTATTGTTCCCGATATGCCTTTTGAGGAAAAGGAAGAGATGGAAGGACCTGCAAACGCACATAATGTTGCAGTCATCTCTATGGTTTCCCCCACATCGGAAGACCGTATTAAGAATATCGCAAGGCAGGCAGATGGGTTTATCTATGTTGTAAGTTCCATGGGAGTAACCGGTGTTCGTAACGAGATCAAGACCGACCTTGATTCTATCATAGCTCATATCAGAGAAGTTACTGATACTCCCTGTGCCATTGGTTTTGGTATCAGTACTCCCGAGCAGGCAAAGGAAATGGCGTCGAAGAGCGATGGAGCCATAGTGGGTTCAGCTATTGTTCGCATTATTGAGAAGTACGGAAAGGAAGCAGCACCTTATCTTTATGATTATATAAAGAGCATGAAGGACAGTGTGGCTTCTGTAAATTAAGGAACGAAAAAAGCGAAATAATGAATATTTAAAAATTTTTTACTTTCCTTTTTTATAATCATACGTTATAATCAAGAAAGTTATACAAATATACTTGTATACAATTTTATTTTCGGGAGGACGTATTATGGCAGATATTTATTCAGTACATGAGAAAAATGAGATGCTCGATTTCAACGAGATGGACAATATCCGTAATGAAATTGAACAGCTCCAGGATATTCTCGACCATAATCGTCGAATCGATAAGAACCTTTATCTTGAGTACGACGTAAAGAGAGGACTCCGTGATGCTTCAGGTAAGGGCGTTCTTACCGGACTTACCGAGATCTCAGACGTTGTTGCATTTGACCTTATCGACGGTAACAAGGTTCCCTGTGACGGAAGACTTTATTATCAGGGCGTAAACGTGGTTGATTTCATCAAGGGTCTCGGAGACAGACGTTTCGGCTTTGAGGAGGCTACCTACCTTCTTATTTTCGGTAAGCTTCCCACCAAGTCACAGCTTGATTCCTTTATCGCCACATGCCGAGAGTTCCAGAACCTTGGTGCACGTTTCACAAGAGACGTTGTCATGAAGGCTTCAAATGCAAATATCATGAACGCTCTTCAAAGATGTGTGCTTACTCTTTATGCGTATGATAATAACCCCGATGATATTTCTGCAAGAAATGTATTGAGACAATCACTTGAGCTTATAAACAAGCTTCCTTTACTTGCAGTTTATTCATACATGTCATACTGTCACTTCAGAAAAGACGAAGCTCTTGTCATCAGAAACCCCAAGCCGGAGCTTTCTGTATCTGAGAACATTCTTCAGATGCTTCGCCCCGACGGACAGTTTACTCCTCTTGAAGCTAAGGTACTTGACGTAGCCCTTATCCTTCATGCGGATCACGGCGGAGGAAACAACTCCACCTTTACAACCCACGTTGTAACTTCATCCGGAACCGATACTTACTCATCAATCGCAGCATCCATCGGTTCACTTAAAGGATTCCGTCACGGTGGTGCAAACCTTAAGGTTGAGAACATGTTCAGAGACCTTTATGCAAACATCAAGAACCGTGAAGATGAGAAGGAGATCAAGAACTACATCCAGAAGATCCTTGATAAGAAAGCTTTTGATAAGCAGGGCCTTGTTTATGGTATGGGCCATGCGGTATATACACTTTCCGATCCCAGAGAGGTCATCCTCAAGGAGTATGCAAGACAACTTGCTGAGGAAAAGGGAAGACTTGACGATTTCAATTTCTATGAGAGAGTTGAGAAGATCGCAGGAAAGCTTATCATGGAGCAGAAGAACGTTCACAAAGAAGTTTGTGCCAACGTTGACTTCTACAGCGGACTTGTGTACAGTATGATGGGTATTCCGGAGGAGCTTTACACACCGATCTTCGCTATTTCACGTATTTCCGGATGGTGCGCACATCGTCTTGAGGAGATCCTGAATGCAGGTAAGATCGTGCGTCCCGCTTATAAATATGTAGGTCATCATGTAGCCTATGTGGATATCGATAAGAGAAAATGCTGATGAAATGATTTTCTTTCAGAAAAGTGCTTGACATAATACGAATCAGTTCTTATAATATTCGAGTATGCGATTTTGCGTGTAATTTATTGCAAAGGTAACGAATATGCTGATCAATCTTTCAGATGTTTTTAATACATCCGGCAAAGTTCTTCAGAACACTGTAACGCCTGAACTTAAGGTATATGACGGTGGCTTCGGTGAGTTTGAACTTTTAAGCGCCGAAAATATGGAGCTTAAATTCGAGAACATCGAAAAGGGCAAAGCAAGGATCAGCGGAAGCGTTAAGCTCAAGTTTAAAGGTGAGTGTGACAGATGCCTTAAAGATACGGATATCGACCTTGATATCAATATCGACAGAGTATGTGCTTCACCCGAGTATGTGAGCGAAGATGAAGATGAGACAGAAGACCTTCATGAATTTATGGAAGGTTATTCCATCGACACCGAACTTCTTTTGCATGATGAAATTACTGTAAACTGGCCTGTCAAGATCTTGTGTCGCGAGGATTGCAAAGGACTTTGCCCCGTATGCGGCCATGATTTGAACGAGGGAGATTGCGGATGCGATACCTTTGTGCCGGACCCTCGCATGGCAGCTATTTTCGATAAATTGGAATCCACTAAGGAGGTGTAAATCATGTCAATCTGCCCCAAGAACAAATCTTCCAAGGGAAGAAGAGATCAGAGAAGAGCTAACTGGAAGATGTCTGCTCCTACTCTCGTAAAGTGCAGCAAGTGTGGAGCTCTTATGCAGCCTCACAGAGTTTGCAAGAAGTGCGGCTCTTATGACAAGAAGCAGGTTATCGACGTTGATTGATACTCTTCTGAGCATTAATAAGAGATAACAAAGAAGCTGAGAAATCGGCTTCTTTTTTTATATAAAAATTTCTAAACTGAGAACCCATTTTTTATAGATTTTTATAGGTTTTTTTGTTGCTTTTTGGGTCTGTCTCTTGTATATTATCTTTTAGAAAAGAAAGCAAAACGCGCATACAATTGGAGAAAAAGCATAATGGACAGAATAGTTAAAGTAGCGGTTGATGCCATGGGCGGAGACAATGCTCCCGGCGAGATCGTTAAGGGCGCAGTAGAAGCAGTTAATGCGGAGTCTCGTGTAAAGATTTATCTTTGCGGTAAAGAACCCGAGATCCGTGAGGAACTCAGCAAGTACACATATAATCAGGATTCAATTGAGATCGTGCACTGCACTGAAGTTATTGAAACTGCCGAGCCCCCTGTTAACGCTGTGAGACGCAAGAAGGATTCTTCACTTGTAAGAGCTATGTACCTCGTTAAAGAGGGAGAGTGTGATGCTCTTGTTACCGCCGGTTCTACCGGAGCATTCCTTGTGGGCGGACAGATAATTGTCGGCCGTATCAAGGGTATCGAGAGACCGCCTCTTGCAACCGTTATTCCTACAACCAAGGGAATTTCATTCCTTTTGGATTGCGGCGCAAACGTTGACGCAAAGCCTACGGCTATCGTACAGTTTGCACAGATGGGTTCAATTTATGCAGAGAACTTCCTTGGCATCAAGAATCCTACAGTAGGAATCGTTAATATCGGCGCAGAAGAAGAGAAGGGTAATGCACTTGTTAAAGAGACATTCCCTCTTTTGAAGGAAGCAAAGGGAATCAACTTCATTGGAAGCTGTGAATCCAGAGACATTCCTTACGGTGGCGCAGACGTTGTTGTTGCAGAAGCTTTTACCGGTAATGTTGTGCTTAAGATGATGGAAGGCACCAGCGGAGCTCTTGTTAAGATGATCAAAAAGGGCCTTACCAGTACATTTATCTCCAAGATCGGAGCTCTCCTTGCAAAGCCCGCCCTTAAAAAGACTCTTAAGATCTTTGATACAGAGAGTTACGGCGGAGCACCCTTACTTGGATGCAACGGACTTCTTGTTAAGACGCACGGAAGCAGTTCATCCGTTGCTATCAAAAACTCCATATTACAGTGTGTGAAATTTACCGACCTTGATATTAACGGTAAGATAAAAGAACAGCTCAGGATTGATGCTGAAGATAAACTCAAAAAAGAGGAAGATGAAAATTAAAGTTAACTTAATAGTTTAGCTTTTAAGGAAGGAACTAGAAATTATGGAACTTGAAAAATTAAAATCAATTATCGCTGAAGTGCTTAACGTTGATCCCGATGAGATCACTCCCGAGACTACTTTCACAGATGATCTCGGAGCTGATTCTCTTGATGTTTACCAGATCATTATGGGGATTGAGGATGCTTTCGATATTCATGTTGAAGAAGATGCAGCTGAGTCAATCACTACCGTAGGACAGGCTGTAGAGCTTATCAAAGAGGCTCTTAACTAATCAGGGGTTCTTACGAATCGGACATTTGGATTTTTGATTCCCGGATGAAAAACACACCCGGGAATCTTTTTGATTAAGTGTGGTAAAAATGAATATATATGATCAATCAGAATTAGAATCGCTCATAGGATACGATTTTAAGGATAAGAATCTTCTTAAGATGGCTCTTACTCACAGTTCTTATGCTAACGAGCAGAAGATCAACAAATTGGGTGATTATGAAAGACTTGAATTTCTTGGCGACGCAGTTTTGGAAGTCGTTTCATCAGAATTCCTTTTTCATAAATATCCGGATTTGCCTGAAGGCCGTCTTACAAAACTTAGAGCTTCCATGGTGTGCGAACCTTCTCTTGCCATTTGTGCCAGGGACCTTGATCTTGGCAAATATATTTTGCTTGGAAAAGGTGAAGAGGCCACCGGAGGAAGAGACAGGGAAAGCATTACGTCTGATGTTATGGAAGCCATTATAGGCGCCATTTTCCTTGACGGCGGAATGGAAAAAGCCAAAGCACATATCAATCGCTTCATTTTGTCAGACCTTGAAGATAAAGTGCTTTTTTACGACAGTAAAAGTACCTTGCAGGAGGTTGTGCAGGGCAAACTAAAGAAAGAATTTGAATATGTCCTAAATGGTGAAAACGGTCCCGAACACGACAAGGAGTTTGATGTCTCTGTATTTGTTGACGGAGAGCTTCTTGGAAACGGAAAAGGCCGTACCAAAAAGGCTGCCGAACAGCAGGCTGCCTACCAGGCATTACTCAAATTGAGAGATAAGGGATATGTTTCTAAAAAGTATTGAGGTGCAGGGATTTAAATCCTTTGCAAATAAGATAGTTTTTCAGTTTCACAACGGTATTACGGGTATTGTAGGCCCCAACGGATCCGGAAAGAGTAATGTTGCCGATGCGGTCAGATGGGTTCTTGGTGAACAGAGTGCTTCAAGACTCAGAAGTTCGAAGATGGAGGATGTCATCTTTGCAGGAACAGAACAGAGGAAACCACAGGCGGCTGCATATGTTGCGATTACATTTGATAATTCGGATCATGCACTTAATATTGA
>JAEEOO010000040.1 GCA_016284315.1 Lachnospiraceae bacterium
CACCATCTGAACCGTGGCAGCATATCTCTCAGGTATTGTTTTTACAGTTACATCAAAACTCATATTCTGCTCCTTCCTCAGCCTCTTTCTGGCTGTTTCCAGAAGCATCAGTTTGTACTCCGTTTCTTTGGAAAGCTTTGATAGTTCCATCTGCCTCTCTGACAGAAAGGCATCCATCTTTTCTTTATCATCATAGCTGTCAAGGATCTTGATAATATCTGCAAGGGCAAAGCCCATATCCTTGAGTGATGTAATTCTTCCAATGGCAAAAAGCTGTTCCTCGCGATAATAGCGGTACCCGGTAAAATCATCGATTTCAGCCGGTTTCAAAAGTCCGATATCATCGTAGTGTCGTAACATCCTGATGCTTACTCTGGATAATTTTGAAAACTCGCCTATTTTAAGCATTTTTTCTACCTCCATGGATGTATTTTCTTGAGCTCACTACAACGATAATCCCTCACATAATGTGAGAGTCAATATACTTTTTTAAGTTTTCATAAAACGTCAATCCCACAAGTGCAAGTCTCTGTTCCATCTGATCAAACGCACCGTTAATCTGTTCCTCAATAGTTCCACCTATATTTCCGACACAATAACTTAAATAGCAAAAATCCCCAGCTTTGATTATTCCGGAATGTGCCCACTCTTCACTTATATCGTATCTCTCAATATTACTCATATTATCTCATCCTCCGTAGTCGTTATTAGCCCAGCGCCTGAACTCGATACCTCTCTGAGATTTGACGCGGTAGCCGACGGAAATGATGACATCGAGATTATAATATTCCGTCATATGCGTTTGAGTCTTTCCCTCGATTGCACCATGCTGAGTGGTAGTCGCAAATTTTGCGACTACCACCTGATCACTCAATTCCTCACGAACCGCATTATTGATATGCTTGCCAATTGTCTTAACATCTCTGCCAAACAGATCTGCCATCTGGTTCCTGTTCAGCCATACAGTATCCTGATTGACTTTTACGTTAAGGGTAATTGCCTTATCCTCAGTTTCAAATAATACAATTTCATTTTCTTTAGCTATATTCATCCCCCTATTACTTCTCGCTGATGCCATTCTCATTAAGTTTTATCTATCATGAAACGTAGAATTTTGGTAGTAAGAAAATGTAAAGTGGGCAAGATTTGCGCCAGTTTGCAGCGGGTTTGCGCGATTTTAACTAACCCTTAGTATGGCGTGCCCCAGCATACCATTAGCACTCTAATCATCCCTTGTAACCCTTAACTTTACTGTACTTTTTTCCTGTACTTTTTCTTTCCCGACCGGTCCTTTTTCCTGCACTTTTCTTCGCTGACCTGTCCTTCTTTCCCGACCTTTCCTTCTTTCTCAGCCTTTAATTCTCTTTCCTGTCCGGCAAATAGCAGTGAGATTTGAGAAATTGTTTTTTCCGCCGCCCGAAAGGCATTTAACCCGACTATTTTACAGCGGAATCGTAATTCTTCTCATACTCGCTGTTTTTTCAATCGCCAAATTGGTTAATGCCTTACTTCTGTGTTTTATCTGAAAATGAACCCCCAACCCCGTCCTCCTGTGTCATTTAGATTTTCAGTTCATCCGGCGTAACCTTGCAGGGAAGAAACAGGATTTCAACCCCCGCTTTTTTCGCTTCTTCAAAAACTACTGCAAATTCAGGGTGGGTTGCTATATTTGGTCTTACCTCATATACCCCCTCCATCTGTATTACAAAGGCAAGCATCGCATGGTATCCCTCTTCCTTTGCCTTTATGAGCTCCCTCAAGTGCTTTACGCCCCGCTCTGTGGGTGCATCGGGAAAATAACCTATGCCGTCTACCTCAAGCGTGCACCCCTTGACTTCCATAAGGAATTTTACATTTTCCTTCTCCATATAAAAATCGATGCGTGAATTACCGTATGTATATTCAGGTACTATGCGGTCGTACTCTTTTGTTTCCAGCCACTCTTTAACGACCTTATTCGGAGCCTGGCTGTCGATGTTAAACAGTACCCCCGTGCTTTTCCGCACTGCCACAAGATCATACCTTGTTTTCCGCTCCGGCGTACCCGGCTCAGTCAGCCAGACTTCGCATCCCGGTATCAACAGTTCTTTGCACCTTCCGGTGTTTTTCACATGCACCGTTTCCTCATGTCCATCTATCAAAACCTTCGCAATAAAACGGTTTGGGCGGGATTCAAAAACGGCTTTAATTATGTTTTTATACTTCATATTTTATATTTCTTAGATTCTTCTTGTTATTCCGAATAGAGACTACGCACAATAACCGGCTCACCACAGCAATTCATCATACCTCGGAACACTTCCACGGATTCACCTGTCAAAAGGTTCTCATAAATACCGTCGGGGAGCGGAACTTGAACGTGAGCTGTCTTTCCTTTGAGGGAGAATATGCCGACAATACTACGCTCATCTTTTTTGTGTGTTGCCACAATTGTCTCCTCCGGCTCAGCTGAAACCTGATAAACACTATCAGTGAATATATCCTCTTTCTTTATCTTTGAAAGCTTGCGAATAAGTTCACTCAAGTCCGTTCCATTCTCGGGCTGCATGTTTACCGTGTCCTTATCGAAAAGGCTGGGTAGATGGCTTGCTCCAAATTCCTGGCCCGCATAGATAAAAGCGATACCCTTTTGGAAGAAGGAAAAGGCAGTAAAATTACGAAGTGCCCGCCTATCGGGGATCAAAAATGAAGCTCTTGTCTGATCGTGATTCTCAAGGAAACGCAGTTTAATATAATTCTCCGGATAGGTGTACTCCTGCCTATTTATCGCCTCTGCATAACTGCCAAGATCACCTTTCTTCGTAATGTAATCTGTAAATGCCTGATAAATGTCGTAATCGTAGCTGATATCAAATGCACTGTAAATCTCACCGTCACTATGGGCTGTGATGCCGCGGCTTCTCAAATGAATGAGAAACTCAGGCTCTATCGACTCTGAAAGCCAGATACATCCCGGTCTTACTTCTTCAACCTCTTTCCTGGCTCTCTCCCAAAACTCAACGGGAACGATGGGCGCAACATCACAGCGGAAACCATCAACTATTTCCGCCCAGTATTTTAATGTCTCAATCTGGTAATCCCAAAGTTCCTTATTTGAGTAATCCAAATCTATGATATCCGTCCACTCTCCCACACGGTTTCCAAAGGATCCGTCCTGTTTATGATAAAACCACTCCGGATGCGTAGTAGACAAAACCGAGTCAGGAGAAGTATGATTATAGACCACGTCTATCATACACTTCATGCCCTTTTCGTGTATAGCATCTACCAGGCTTTTAAAGTCTTCCAAAGTACCATACTCCGGATTTACAGCTCTGTAATCACTGATCGCATAGGGCGAGCCCAACTTTCCCTTCCTGTTCTTTACACCAATAGGATGAATGGGCAGCAAATATATGATATCCACTCCAAGATTCTTTATCCTGTCCAGATCACGCTTTACGCCTGCAAAAGTTCCTTCTTCGCTGTAGTTGCGAACAAAGATCTGGTATATCAGCATATTTCTAAGTTTCTTGCTAGTATTCTTTGCCATAACGCTACCTCGCTTTCTTCCAAAAGTTGTCATCATTGAATAAAAGCACCCTGCATGCAGAGTGCTCTATTTTACCTCTCCCCGTGGCGTTCTCCCCACACACCGGGATTCCAGGAATCCTTCTTGCCGTGGTAATGGGATTCCTTGACTATTCCTTCTTCCTGCTTATCGGAAAAGGCTACTCCAAGACGACTTATACCGGAGTCCATCTTGTGATCGATCATATTTACAAGATCATTTATCTTCTCTTCATCGTTGTTCTTGTTCATTTTATAGCCCCTGATTCTTTCTGTAAACCGACTTCTCTCTCAGCAAAAGCCCTTCCTGCACCATATCTTTTCTTATGGTGCAGAAATCCTCGTGAAAACCCTTGATTATTTCATTTACTTCTTTTTCACTGTACTTTTTTCCGGCCTCAAAGGACTTTGCTATTTCTTCAAGAACTATTCGTTCCTTCTTAAGCTGAGTAGGAATTGATTTAAGTTTCCCATATTCAAAGAAAGCACCGATAACCTTATTTCTGTAGGCTTCGTCCCTTTCCTTTTGAAGCTCGCTCTCTGAGGTCTTCTCTTTAAGGATTTCAAGTATGCTTACTTCAAAGATATCCTTGTTTATGGAATACATGGTGTAGTATTGGTCCTTGTAAGAATAGACGGCTCCGGCATCCTCCAGCTTTTTTAGGTGGAAAGATACTGTAGCTGAAGTTATGCCAAGTCTTTCCGCAAGCCTTTCCCCATACATATCCTCTTCCATAAGCGACTTTAGGATAGCAAGCCTTGATTTATCTGAAAGACACTTAAAAAAGGAAATTGCTTCCTGATCTGTCATGGCGCTCCTCCCTAAAACAACTCGTCGAACTTGCTGATGATTTCATCCGCAGTCTTAAGCTTGGCCTCTTCGATCATGACTTTTTCCGGATCATCATGCTGCTTCGCCTCTTCGAGAGATCTTCTCCATCCTGAAGGGATCTTCTCAGCCAATTTATGAAACTCGGTCTTGAATCTGTCTACATCACCCCCCGATATCTTTGCCGAGGTGTCGATAAGCGCTGTAAACACTTCAAAAATATTAAAGCTTGCTCTATAAGCCCTTGCTTCATCCGATCTGCCGTCATTTACAAGTTCATCTATCTTGTCCTGTACGCATGAGCGGCTCTGCTCCATGTACTCTTTTAATTCTTTTATCTTGCTGTCCATTAATTACTTCCTAAGATTTCTCCTTCTGTAACAAAATCCATGTGAAACCTGCAGTTATTGGTTCCGCCGAACATTACATTCATTCCAAGTCCTATGTGGAATGTTCCGATCGCATCCTCATCAAGAGAAGCTCCCGAAGCGGTGAATGTAACAGAAGGATTCATGCCGATTCCAAGTTCGGCTACAACATTTGCCCCTTCTTCCTGCTCTGCCAGGAATCCGTTGAATTCCTCGCAATTTGATCCGGTAACCTTACCATCCTTCACTGTTATGATTATATCATCAAATACACCTACTCCTTCAAGAACAAACTTCTTGAAATAAATATTTCCGTTTGTTTTGTCCTCTAAAGGAGCTATATAGACTTCACCGCAGGGGAATGCACCCTCTCCCGCATCAATATTCCACTCTCTTCCGGTAAGATCCATGCTCAGTTCACAGGATTCGCCGGTTTTGATCGTAAGCTTATCAGACTTTATAGATTCTACTTTTTCTTTGCACTCCTTATAAAGCTTATCATAATCTACGTCCAAGGCTTTGATTATATTTTTTTCATACACTTCAAATTCTTCACCTGCAAGATCGGCGTTGATCCTTGAAGGCATAGTGATCTGGATCAGTTTCTCGAACCTACTCATGAAGCCAAACAAGTTCTGAAGAATAGCTCCAAAAACGGGATAATCCGCTCTATCCATCCCCTTAGGAGGCATTCCTGCAGGCTTGTCCATTACATCTATGACAAGAGTGGTGTCCTCATATTCCGAAAACCAATCACTGCTTAGACCACCTTTATTTTCCTTTGTAAGATTTAAAAGATTTTCGTCAGAAAAGACGATGGAATGGTACTTGACCCCTTTTTCGGAAAGAACATTTTCAAATACCGTAAGATCCTGATTTAACTCCTCACACCACAAATTCAAAAGCACAACGTCATCTGCTCCGATGTGCATTGCATCTACCATTTTGCTGATTATCCTTGATTCCATTTTTTATACCTCATAAAAATATTTAATTAGATATTCATCTAATCAGATGAGGATAATTTAGCACTAAGCAATCAAGGCTGTCAATATTTATTTTGTTTTGAAATTAAACAGATGATGCAGTTTTCTCACTAAACGGTCACACTGTGGATAGCAGTAATCCGTACTGTTTCTACTGTTGTCACCAAAGGTTAGTGTATCATGCGCTCCCGACAGTTCCATCAGATAATCCGTCATATTTTTTACAGATGCATTCTTGTTATAGATCTTTATGTATGAATACCCCTTATACTCATCGGAGGGATAGGAAAGGATCTTTAGTTCGTCGTAAATTTCGCTGCTTTTAATCTCCTTTACCAACTGCTCTATCCTTTTTGTTTCATCCACGCACATCATATATACCACAGGATGAGCCCGGGGCCTTTTCTTGTTAAGATAGTTTCGATAAGGTGATTTATGCATCTTTCCGTAGATATCTTTTTCCGCAGCATTCTTCAAGTTGTCGTAATAGATTATGAGAACATCCTCAAGAATAATGGTCGTAAAAATATTAAACCCTCTGTTCCTGATAAAGTCCTCAATATTACAGGCGTGTTCCGCGGAAATAACATAAACCTTTGGATACCTGTTCTCTTTTATGTCATAAAGAATGGCACCATCCATGGCAATTATCGGTAAAGTCGGCCTTATTTCTGGCATTCCCTCGAGAAATCCCGCCGGCGTCCTTAACGTCATGAATGTTAGTTTCATCCCTTTATCAAGCATATTATTTAACATGATCTTGCTGTATGGAGTTATCCCGTCGGATAAGCCGTCCATAGCCCTGTCGAAATCTGCTATAAAGAGCGTCTCCCTATCATATTTGCCGTGGATTGACAGCGAATTAAGCACCAGCCCTACGAATATACCGATAAGAGTATCAAGCACTCTGTTAAGGACGAAAATATACGGATTTTCATCCATAAGGTGAATGACTACTATGCTCAAAAAGACAACGCATGAGAAATACGATGCATTTTTCTGCTTAATAACTACGGTCGTATAAATTATAGGGATAAGTGCAAGTGAAATAACGACATAAAGCAGGAAACTGTCCCCGGGAACAGCAATTTCCTGCTTTATAAGAATATAGATCAATCCGTATATCGCGCCTATCCCGGTTCCGATAGTTCGCTGAATAGCGTTTTTAAGCGAATTATCGGTCCGGTTCTGTATGCACCATAAAACGGCCAGTGCTGAATAAAACGGCGCCCCCTGCTTTCCCCTCAGAAAGTAGATAGCAAAACAAATGAGCACTCCAAGTGCCGATTTAATTATCCGCATTCCTATATGCGGAATATGTATCCTGCTTTTTCCCATATATCAGCCAAAAACACTCCTCACAACCCCGCATAAGATCTCGGCACATTTATCAGCGCCATATTTACCGGAGTCAATGCATATGTCCCTGTTGTCAAAGATTCCGGCATTATCCTTACAATATTTTCTCCTGTAATTCTCGCGGGCCTTATCGACATCCTGTATCATTTCCCGTGCCTTTTTTTCATCCATCCCCAGTATCGAAGTACAGTTTTTAACCCTCTTTTCAACGGGAGCATAAACATAAATATTCAGCACTCGCTCCATATCCTTAAGACAGTAATCACCGCACCTTCCGACAATGATGCAGGACTCTTTGGAAGCCAAATCCTTTATTATGTTTGTCTGAACTTGAAACAGTTCTTCCTGCATGCTCACAGGTCCCATTCCAAGGGGATATCTTCTTTCGGCAAAGAAGCCACCGGCACGTTCTTCCTCGTTACTTATCTCTGAGATGGGAAGTCCCATACGTTTGGCGGTATGCTCAACAATATCTCTGTCATAAAACTCTATTCCCAGCTCCGCAGCCATCTTCTGAGCGATAGTTCTTCCCAAAGCGCCAAACTGTCTGGAAATCGTAATCACATATTTATCCATTGTAGGCCCATCCTGTCTGCTTTTTCTCCTCAGGAAAAGGAGATTTTTTTACTTTCACAGTCAGCTTTCTTTTCTGAATAGTTCTTACGATCATAGAAATCGAAAAATTGATCACAAAATAAATAGCTGCAGCTACACCAAACAGTACAAATACATCGGACACGTTAATAGAATTAAGTCCGTTATACCTATTGGCAGCGGACAGTATCTGCTTGGTTCTCGCCATAAGTTCTATAACAGCCACATTTGCCAGGAAAGAACTGTCCTTGATAGTGGTTATTACCTGGCTCAAGAGCGTAGGGACTATGGCCTTGAATGTCTGTGGCAAAACTATATACCACATGATCTGGAGCATGGAAAATCCCTGGGACCGGCCCGCCTCAATCTGACCGTGAGCGACGGAATTAAGTCCACCCCTTACGATCTCCGCAATAACACCCGAGGTATATAAGATAAGTGCCACAGTAGCCTTAAACAGTAGTTTGTTATTAACCGAGGACAAGCCAAACATGGGCCTGTCTACAAACCCCGGTGTGGGGCAAAATACAACGCATATAAAGATCCAGAACAATAGCGGTGTGTTCCTGAACACCTCTATGTATGTTACCGATATTGCCTTCAGTATTCCCGTTTTTTTGCTTGTACTGTAATTTCTCATCAGTGCCAGCACAGTTCCGATGGCTATACTGAAAAGCACTGCTGCGGCTGATATGATCAGGGTAAAAAGCACTCCTTGAAGTATGAATTTTATTATTGCCGGATTTTTCAGCATTGAGAGACTGCCGTCCAATGTACTCATATCATGCCTCCTTCGCAGTGCTGTTTTGGAATACTTTTTGCTCCCTCTTCTTTAATGAGGTCTCCCACATAGATGCAAAAGACGAAAGAGGGAAACAGATAATGAAGAAGATCACGCCACATACGATATATGCGGGTGCATAGGATCCACCGGTATTTTCTCCGGTAACAAAACTGTATGTAAGAGATAAAAGGTCTGCGCCACCCACTATATACAAGCAAGAAGTATTTTTGATCATGTTTACGATCACGTTAGTCATGGGTGGCAGGATCACTTTTATGCTCTGAGGGATTACAATGTAAAACATCTGTCCCGCATATCCGAATCCCTGGGACTGAGCTGCCTCAAACTGCCCCTTGGGCACCGACTCTATTCCGGCTCTTATAACTTCTGCCATATAAGCTCCGGTATAAATGCCGAGTGCGAGACAGCCCGTCACAATGATTCCGGGACTATGTCCCGAAAAAGCAAGGGCATAGTATAAAAAACACATCTGTAAAAGGACCGGCGTATTCTGTATCACTTCAACATATACCCTGCTTATACTCTTCAGGATCTTTTTGTTACTTGTCGCCATGAGTCCAAACAAGATTCCAAGTATAAGGGCTATCAAAAGGGCAAATACAGCTGTTTTAAGAGTATTACCAAGTCCAAGAAGGAATGTTCCCCTATAGATCCATATTTTGTTCCATGCTCTGGGTGAAAAGAATCCAGACATCGCCGGTCCTCCGCTACTTAATATTAATCAAGTCCGTTTTCTGAAATAAGCTTATCAATAGTACCGTTCTCAAAGCTTTCGGTCACGAGTTCCTCTGCTACAAGTGAAAGTCCCGATCCCTTCGTGGTTGCAATACCGTAATTCTGAGGTGAGAACTCTGCATCAATATAAGATCTTCCCTCTGTTCTATAGATGGCAAGTATGGACTTATCTACGCAGAAAGCATCAACTTCGCCGGCACTGAGTGCGGTAGAGATCGTAGGATAATCATCATACTGCTGGAACTTAACTCCCTCGCTCCAGGTAGCGGGATCAAAGCTCTCTTCGTCGAATGCTTCGCCATTAATAAGACCTTTCTCGATCATCGCCTTTACAAGAGCCTTAGCTGATGTTGAACCGGATGAAACGCCTACAGTAGAACCAACAAGATCATCAAGTGACTTGATGCCTTTTGCATCTTCTACAAGAACGCTTACATAATCCGTGTAGTACGGAGTGGTGAAATCCCAGCTCTGTTTTCTTTCTTCGGTGATGGTGAATGTAGCCAGTACACAATCAATATCTCCTGAATCAAGAAGCTCTGTTCTTGTTGCTGCAGTTACTGCTGTAAACTCCACATCAACTCCAAGCTTTTCGGCTAATGCCTTTGCAAGTTCAATCTCCATTCCGGTGTACTCGCCGGTCAACGGGTCCTCATAGCCAAATCCAACCACGGCATTCTTTACACCGACCTTCAGAACACCTCTGTCGATGATCTTCTGAACATCTTCTGCTACTGCCTCTTCGGTAACAACCTCTTCTGCCGGCTTTTCTTCTGTAACCGTTTCCTTGGGTTCAGGCTTAGCCTCAGAGACTTGTGCGGTCTGGGAAGTACTTCCGCACGCCACCAGCATGGCTCCCATTATTCCTGCTGCCAGTACACTAAATAATCTTTTTTTCATAATCTTTTCCTCCCGGTTTAGTATATAGACAATACGAAAACGAGTTCCGTACGTTGTCATCTCATCTGATTATCTTTCCCAAAAACTGTTTAACTCTTTCGCTCTCAGGATTGGTAAAGAAATGCTCCGGCGTTCCGGATTCTATGATCTGTCCGTCTTCCATGAAGATCACTCTGTCCGCAACCTGTCTCGCAAATCCCATCTCATGTGTTACAACAACCATAGTGATATTCTCTTTGGCCAGTTTGATCATTACATCTAGTACTTCCTGAATCGTCTCGGGATCAAGGGCTGATGTCGGCTCATCAAACAGTATGATCTTACTCTGAGAACAAAGAGCTCTGGCAATGGCTATTCTTTGCTGTTGCCCGCCTGAAAGAGTTGTTGGATATACATTCGCCTTATCCTTAAGTCCAACGATCTCAAGATAATGGTATGCCAGTTCTTCAGCCTCTTTCTTGGATTTATGATGAAGCTTCATGGGTGCAAGAGTAAGATTCCTAAGAACAGTCATGTGCGGGTAAAGATTAAACTGCTGAAACACCATGGATGTACTATTTCTAACCACTCTTGTCTTGTTCTTCGAAGTAAGTTCAACACCATCAATATAAACATGACCGCTACTGGGGGTCTCCAGAAAATTCATACAGCGAACCGTAGTAGATTTTCCCGATCCCGAAGGACCTATAATAACAAGTTTTTCACCCTCTTCAACCTCAAGATTCACATCTTTTAACACATGAAGATCACCAAAGTTTTTATTTACATTTTCAAGCCTGATCATCGACATAATATGTTTTCCTTTCAAATAGCAAAGGCGTTCCGGTATAACCCGAAACGCCCTTGTTTCATTGAGATACTATAGGATTATTGTAATGAAAAGAATAAAACTAAGGCGCTCAGAATCACTGTGTGACTCAAAGCGCCTTTGCTTGTATACAAGTATACAGATTGTATTTAACTTTACAATTGCCACTTTATACAAAAAAATTGTAGCAATTTTCTATTCTTGTCACTATTTTTGCCAAAAGATCAGATCTTTATCTTCGTCCATTTTCCCTGCTTAAATCTTACTGATCCAAATATAAATCTGGATACCTGGTCTGCAAGGATTCCCATCCAGACGCCATTGATACCAAGGCCTAATGTATAACCGAAGACATATGAAAACGCGGTTCTGATAACTGTTACGCTGATGATGGATGCAAGAGCGGTATAACCCGTATCTCCTGCCCCTCGCAGACATCCCATGTATATAACCTGAGAAACCTGGAATACAACAACAACGATGATTATCCTTGTTATATCAACGCCAATCTTAACGATCTCCGGCTCCTCAAAGAAGGCGGACATAAGAGGTCTTCCGCCAAAGAAATACAACAGTGAAAGTACCACGGAAATGCTGAGGCCAACGATCCTGCATGTACGACCGTACTCCTTTGCAAGAGCTTCATCACGCTGCCCAAGACTTCTTCCGATAAGGGCAACCGCCGTGGCCTGAAGGCCATCACCGAAGGAGAATGACAGTCCCATGATGTTCATTCCGACCTGATGAGCCGCCATGGACGCAGTACCCATCTTTGCCGCCATGATAGATGTTGCCATGAATCCCACTCTCATCAGCATCTGCTCAAAGAAAACGGAATATCCGACTTTTACAAGGGATTTAAAGGCATCAAGACCGGGCATGATCTTGTTCTTAAAGATATACGGAATGCTGACAAAACAGTCCTTCTTAAACAAGGACTGAGTACTCATAATGCTGGCAACAACGGTTCCGAGGACCGTAGCCAGTGCTGCTCCTTTAACCCCAAGAGCCGGGAAGCCCAGCTTTCCGCCGATCAAAAGATAGTTAAAGATAACGTTTACGATATTGGAAGTCAGGTTGGTGCGCATGGTGATCTTTGTATTTCCCGCACCTCGCTGAGCTGAGTTGATTCCCATCTGGATGCAGTTAAAGATCATGCCGCCCATTACGATCCTGAAATATGACACCGCCAGATCATGGGTGTCTACATCGGAACCGCAGAATCTTATGATAGGATCCGCGGAAGCAACAAGCACCGAACCGATGATGATCGCTGAAAGGATGATGAACAGAAGTCCCGAAACAAGGATCCTATTGGCATCCTCTTTTCTTTCCTCACCCTTTCTTCTTGCAACAAGAGCTGAAAGAGATACATTTACAGCAAAGAACATGGAAAGTCCCATGAACTTTGGCTGGGTGGTAAGACCTACTGCAGCTACTGCGCCGCTTCCCATGCTGCTCACCATATATGAATCCACAAGACCGACAAAGGCGGTGAAGAAAGATTCTACCACCGCCGGCCATGCAATGTTTAAAGTTTCTTTAAGTATTTTAGTATCTAGTAATTTAGCATTAAGTCTTTTCATGTCAGTAATATTATAAACGTAATATGCTATTCGTGCATCTTATATTCCGTATCTTCCGCGATCATTTGAAGCATGATCCGGGCAAATCTCTCATCAAACTGGAAGCCCATTCCCTTTTCTATCTCGCTCTTAACGTGATCCTGGGGGATTATGTCACGGTAGCTTCTGTGGCTGGTCATTGCGTCATAGGCGTCCGCAACTGCGATTATCCTTGCTTCCTCGGGAATCTCATCACCCCTTAATCCATCGGGATAGCCTCTTCCGTCAACTCTTTCATGATGCCATCTGGCGCCTGTAACAAGCTTCGGCATCTCGGTAATTGTGGTTAGGATCTCCGCGCCCTTTTCAGGGTGTTTCTTTATCATTTCATATTCTTCGTCAGAAAGCTTTCCGGGCTTGTTGATGACCGTATCGGGAACGCCGATCTTACCTACGTCATGAAGAAGTCCCATCATGTAAATCTCTTCCTGTCTTTTTTCATCGTAGCCGTAGCGTTTTGCGATCTCTCTTGAATAATCAGCAACCCTCTCGGAATGACCGTTGGTGTAGGCGTCCTTTGCGTCTATGGTCTTTGCAAGGGTGTGAACAACGTGTAAAGAAAGGCTTTCAAGCTCTGCCGTCTTCCTTGCGACCTCCCGGTTAAGCTCCCTCTGAAGCCTTATAAGGTCAAGAAGGTTCCTTACTCTTATCTTCAAAGCCTCAGATGAAAAAGGCTTTCTGATAAAATCCATTGCTCCAAGAGACAATCCCTTCGCCTCGGAATCCGCATCCTCATTGGCGGTTAGAAAGATCACCGGAGTCGCCTCTTTGGAATTACCGCTTTCCAATTCTCTCAGGGCGCAGATGGTTTCGAAGCCGTCCATCTCAGGCATTCTGATATCCAGTAGCAGCATATCAACGGGATTAACAGCAATATAATCAAGCAAAAGCTTTCCGCTTTTTAAGCAGGTAACCTTAAATCCGGCTTCGGTAAGTATCATATTTGCATGCTTGAGTATAATAGCGTCATCATCAACAACAACTACTCTCTCGTCCATATATAACCTCTCATCCAATCAAGATTTTCTTCTTTACGATCAGTTAAGATAGTCCCATTTATGACTTACGAAATATTTATCAATAGCATTAACAATATCGTCTCTGCTCATGGTCTTCAAAAGATATCCCTGGGGCTTAAGTTTCATAACCCTCATAATACTCTCGCGGTCTGATTTACCCGTAAGGAAAATAATCGGAATCTCCTCGGAGCTAAACTCGCTTCGTATCATCTCCATAACCTGCGGTCCCGGAGTAATTGGCATATCATAGTCAAGTAAAATAAGGTCAGGGGTATGATTTGCGATATATGTTATAGCCTGCATTCCGGATTTAACTGCGGTAATACGGTATTTGTCTGAAAGCCAGCCCTGAAGCATCTTAAGAAAAGTAGGATCGTCATCCACCAAAAGGATGCGCTTTCCAAGTCTTTTATCCGAAGCGATTTCCGCAACAGACATCAATTCGTCAGCAATGTACTTTGCATCGAAAGGTCTCTTGAAAACACGGTGAATTCGCTCTTCCGGAATGTACTTTTTTATCTCCGCAATTTCCTGGTCATAACCGATTACACAAAGAGGAATATCGTCATCAGCGGTTATGTCTTTGATATAGACAAGAGCTTCAGCGGAATTAAAAACGTAATCATCAGCCACCAAAAGAACGATGTCACAATCCTGTCTTCCGTCTTCGATGCTTTTAACCATTGGTTCTGCGAACTCCGTCGACAGTCCCACTTTTTTGAAGTTGTTGTCCAGGGCATCCACCATAAAACCGGAGCCTCTGCTGATTACAAGAATTTTGTCAGTCATACTATCCTTCTACTCCCCCACATATAATTCCCGGTATCAATTCATAATCGTAATTATCTACCGCCTTAATTATTGCATCGACTCTCGTGGCCTCTTCCTCCGGAATCCGATATCCCTTAAGGGATTCCGTCACATGAACCACGCTGTCAAAATCAAAACTCTCACAGAACTCGGAAAGAACATTGTAGGCTTCCTTAAGGTCACCGATGGTTATAAGAGGCTTGTTCTCATCTTCATCAGATTTATCAAGTTCGTTTAAAGGCTCCAGTTCCTTAGCAAGCTTTCTGTACTTAGAAAGAAGGTTACCAAGCTCTCTGTCCAGCATATCTGCATCGCCCTGATTTCCGGCTTTCTCAAGCCTTGCTGCAAACTCTCCCAGTTCGAGAGCACCGATAACTCGTGACGTGCTCTTAAGTGCATGGACTTTTATTGTAGTATTCTTAATGTCCTTAACAGCCCAGAACTGCTCGATGTCATCGGCATTCTTTTGTACAGCACCCCGGTACATTTTAAGAGTCGTCATGTAGGACTCGCCGTTACCGCAGTGCATCAAACCCGCACCGACATCAAGTTCCTCAAGATGATAAAGAAAATCGGGAAGGACATAATCATCATTCTCGTTTTCATCCCCCGCCGGAGCAATCTTACCCTTTGGAAGATACTGCAAAAGCGTCATCTCCAGTCTGTCGGGATCAATGGGCTTTGTGATGTAATCATCAAATCCCGCTTTTATATACATCTCACGCATGCCGGAAATGGCATTGGCGGTAAGACATATTATCGGTGTTTCGTCGTTGGGAGAGCCCTTGATTCCCCTCATCTCTTTAAGAGTCTCGATGCCGTCCTTATCAGGCATCATGTGATCCAGGAAGATAACATCATAATGCTGTTTTTTATACATTACGATGGCTTCATCTCCGCTTTCTGCAGTATCAATCTGCATTTTGGTCCTGCTTAACAGGCTGGCAAATACTGTAAGGTTAACGGGTGTGTCGTCCACGCAAAGGATTTTTGCGTGAGGCGCATTAAACTTAACGCTATAGCTTCTTCTCTGGCTGAGAGAGCGCTTGTATGCTTCCTCATAATTGCCTACAGGATCCCATTTAACAACCTTCTGTTCAAGGTCGAAGGAAAAAACAGAGCCCTCACCGTAGACACTCTGTACCTGGAGTTTGCTGCCCATCATGCCAAGAAAGCTCTGGGCTATGGACATTCCAAGTCCCGTTCCTTCAATGTTACGATTCCTCTTCTCCTCAATTCGTTCAAAGGCTTTAAACAGCCTGTCCATATCCTCCTGCTTAATGCCTATTCCTGTGTCTGCAACGCTTACTTTCAAAATAATTGAATCCGGCTTTTCCGGAATCTTATCGTAACCAACGGAGAATGTAACGCTTCCTTCTTTGGTGTACTTAACCGCGTTGGAAAGGATATTTGTTATTACCTGCTTTATCCTTATCTCGTCGCCGTGAAGTATTGAAGGAATCTTGCCGTCAACGTCGATATTAAATGCAAGACCTTTGTCCTCAGCTTTGTTTTGAACAATATTTACCAAATCGTTCAGAGCAGATACAAGGCTGTAATCCACATTTACAATATCCATTTTTCCCGCTTCTATTTTTGAAAAATCAAGGATATCGTTTATCAGTCCAAGCAGCGTATTTCCTGCAGTTCTGATGTTCTCGGAATAACCGATGACAGTTTCCTCATGGCTGTCGCGAAGCACCATCTCGTTTAGTCCCAAAATAGCATTCATAGGAGTACGAATGTCATGGGACATTGTTGAGAGGAAATAGGACTTTGCTTCGTTTGCCTGGTTTGCTTCCTCCGCAGTTTCTGAGAGTTTGCGGTTAAAGCTCATCAAAACTATAAAATTAAATATAAGCAGAGCCAGTAGTCCGACTGAAACAACACCAAGTAAATGCCAGTCAACAACGCGGCTTCCCACAAGGTCATCCAGGGGAATGTAGGCGATCAAATGCCATACCTTCAGAGACTCAAGAGGAGTATAAGCAATCATGCAATCAACGCCCTTTGAGTTCTTAATGGTCATGGATCCCACGCCACCTATTATTTCATTCTTAACGCGCTCATATTCCTCGTTGGAAACATCGTTGTAGGATCTGTAATACTCAAAGAAATTGTTGTTTTTCAGGGATTTTCCGTGAATGACGTAGTTACCGTCTTTATCAATAAGACTTATTTCAACGGTTTCATACTCGCCCTTTAAAAACACTAATTTCTGTTCAAGATGACTTAAGGGAACCACTCTCATTAAAAGACCGGTCTTTATTTCCCCGGTACCCTCATCAAGCACCTGAACAAAATTCATAAATGCGATGGATTGCACGCCGTTCAAAGGATTGGTATAAGCCCTTGTAAGGTTTACAACACCGTCTATATTGCTGACACTGTCGAGATTTTCAAAAATAGATATATTCTTGTAAGAAACCGAATAATCATCGGAAGATTTTGGACTTGCCGAAGAAGAAATACCTGAGCGATTCGGACTGTCCATAAATATAAGATGACCTGATATTTCCGGGTATAGCTTGGCCTTTCTGATGTAGGAAACAGCCTCCTCGGCGGTCATGGGCTCCCCTGCTTCCGCAGAGCTATTGATATAGTTGGACCAGATATCACAGAGATGTTGCTCATCCTCAAAATAGTTGGTGATGATCTGATCCACCGTAATGGTCATCTTCTCATATGACTCTATAACGTTTTGATTGCTCTCCTTCACCTTCGCATTGGCATAGTTAACCGTAAAGAACAGTATCAGTCCGATTATAAGGATATTGGGAACAATGACCAGTGCTTTCTTCACGCGATTCCCTCCGATTTACTCAAAGGTTCCGTACATGGATACAGCTTGGTCCACAGTGATTTCTCCTCTTCCGACCTTATAGGCCGCGTTCTTAATCTGTACTGTGAGTTTGTCCTTAATTCCAAGAACTTCCGGTGATATGGTACGCTCTGCAGGCACCTGTCCAAAAGGAGCATAAACCGAGTCAAAGGACAAATCCTTGGTGGGAGTAATCAATCTCTTAACCGAAGCCATTTCGTTAAGTTCTTTATTTGAGATTAAAAATCTCATAAACTCGTTGGTCATATCAAGATTATCGCAGTCCTTGTTTACTGAGAACTCAACAGAAGGGCTGTCGATAAAGTATCCTCCTTTATCGGTTAAAGGAATGGGTGAAAATGTGTAAATAAAAGGATTCTGGGAAAAAGCTTCGGACTGGCTCTCGCGCTTTCTTGTACCGGAAACGGTATCGCCGGCACAAATCATCATGGGAACATCGCCCTCAAAGAAGCGCAAAATAACCTGAGTATAATTGTCTTCAATCTTATCGCACTCATCTAAGTCAATGTATCCGCTCTGAATGAGCTGATCCACTGTCTCAAGAGCAGGGCGCATATATTCTCCTGCCGCAGGATCAAGATCGTTGGCAAGTTTAAGAGCATCGGGATTTTCGGCAAGATTCGCCGCGAACATAATATAAGCAATTGTGTACATAAAGCAGCTGGAAGAGCCTGCGCTGTATCCCATCATGGGATTATCGTAGCCTCTGCTTTTGAATTCTTCGCACACATTTAAAAGCTCTGACCATGTGGTAGGAACCTTTAAACCTTCTTTTTCAAAAAGGTCGTTGTTTACAAGCATGCCATAGCTTCTTGAGAAAACCGGCACCATAAGCACGCGGCCTGTCTCGTCATGATTGATAAGACCGGGACGAATGCAATCAAGATTTAAGTTTAGAGATGAGTCTGAAAGGTCTTCGGTATGTGAAAAAACCGTATTATACTTTTCATTCCCGATCATTCCCGCATTGGAAAAGAATATATTGGGCTTATTGTCGCCTTCAAGGACAGTGCCCAATATATTGTTATAATCATCCAGCTTTAAATAGCTGAGCTGAACATTCGGATATATCTCGCTGAATCTGTCAAATTCAGCTTCAAGCGCCTCAAAATTATCATAACTTCCGACCACAGTAAGCTCGCAAGAAGTGCTTGTATCAAGCGCAGGAACAAACTCTTTGTCAGCTTTTCCCGCTCCCTTACCATTGCAGGCCGTCATCGATATAGCAGTACATAGGACTAAAACAATGCAGATCAATCTCTTCATGCTCTATTTCCTCCCGGTTAAAGATACCGCTGGCGTTTTTATATTACGTAATATTATATCACATTTGGAGCAAAAATTCCGCAGGTTTTCCATCGCGGCTGCTGTTAGCTATCCAGACAAAGAACTTTCCGGGTTCACTTGCCCACTTTTCCTCTGCCGTCCAGAAGCGAAGTTGCTCTTCGTTTATCTCAAAACTTACTTCCTCCTCAGCTCCGGGCTCTAATGTAATTCTCTTAAAGTCAAGAAGCTCTCTTACAGGGCGAACGCGGCTTCCTGCCACATCTCTGATATAGAGCTGGGGCGTTACCTCGCCCTTTACGTCTCCTGAATTTTTAATCTTTGCAGAAACTGTTATCTTATCTTTTGCCGTCATCTTATCAGCGCTAAGCTTTACGTCACCGAATTCAAAGGTGGTGTATGACAGTCCGTATCCAAAGGGATAAAGGGCATAGTTCTCGCAATCAAGATATCTTGAAGAGTACTCTGAAGGACCGTTTTCAGGCTTCGGGCGTCCCGTAGGATAAATGTCGTAGTGAAGAGGCTCCTGGCCTACAGTGTAAGGGAAGCTTGCAGGAACTCTTCCTGAAGGAGAAACCTTTCCTGAAAGGACATCCATAACAGCATGTCCACCCTCCGTACCGGGAAGCCAGCATACAAGCATGGCGTCAGAAACCTCGGCCACTTCCTTAAGTTCCAGAGGTCTTCCGGTGAATATCAAGGTGATGAGTTTCTTTCCTGTTTTCTTGATTTCATTCAAGAGATTAAGCTGAACATCAGCAAGCTTAAGGCTCGCCTTACTGGTAGCCTCGCCGGTCTGGGTGCTGTCCTCACCAATGCACAATACAATTGTGTCAGCCCACTTTGCGGCCTCTACAGCTTCCTTTAAAAGCTTCTCGTTTTCTTCCTCCCAGTTATCTACGTGGCACTTTCCTCTTGCGGTAACCGCATCCTGATCCATTATAGTAGAACCTTCGGATACTTTTATTTTATCTGATTCGTATACTTCCTGAGCGGCTTCGTAAACTGTTACAGTGTTCTCATCTTCTCCCGAAAAAGCCCATGAGCTCTGAAGTCTCTTTGTGTTTGCAAAGGGACCGATAAATGCAGTCTTTCCGTTTTTAAGAGGCAATGCCTTATTCTTGTTTTCAAGAAGTACAAGGCTTTCCGCAGCTACCTTTCTTGCAAGGCTTCTGCTTTCTGCGGTTACCACTGCGCCTGTTTCTGTGTCTATTCCTCTGAATGGATCCTCGAAAAGTCCCAGGTCATTCTTCATGTTAAGGACTCTTAAAACCGCTTCATCAACAGCCGCCTCTGATACCGCTCCTGATTTGACAAGTTCTACAAGATGTCCGCTGTAGCAACCTGAACACATGTCGATATCAACGCCTGCTTCCATAGCCTTAAGCGCAGCATCTCTCTGGTCCTCCGCAAAGCCGTGATTGATCATTTCTCCGACTGCCGCCCAGTCTGAAATAAGGACACCTTTAAATCCGTACTCGTCCCTCAGGATCTTCTTCATGAGGAATTTGTTACCTGTTGCAGGGATGCCGTTAATGGTGTTGAAAGAAGTCATTACCATAACCGGATTCTTCTTGATTGCCTCATCGTAAGCACGAAGATAATGCTCTCTTAAAGTGTGCTCCGAAAGCTCGGTGTTGTTGTAATCTCTTCCCCCTTCTCCTGCACCGTATGCCGCAAAATGCTTTACGCATGCCGCAATGTGGTTCCTGTCCTTTAAGTCATCTCCCTGATATCCTTCTACCATGGCTGCTGCCATGCGGGAATTAAGGAGCTTATCCTCGCCTGTAGACTCCATGATCCTTCCCCATCTTGCATCTCTGCAAAGGTCCGCCATAGGTGAAAATGTAGCATGAACGCCATCGGCAGAAGCTTCTTTAGCCTGGACTTCCGCACCCTTCTTTACTGCCTCGGGATCGAAGGTTGCTCCCTGACCAAGAGGACAAGGAAAGACAGTCTTATGTCCGTGGATAACGTCAAGCATGAACATAAGAGGAATATGGTGAGGATGCTCTTTGATATACTGCTCCTGAATCCTCTTGAGGCTCTTACTGCCCCAAACGCCAAGGGTACTTCCGACAAGTCTCTTTACATCGTCCTTAACCTGTCCTCTTTCAATTCCGGTTATCTCCGCATCCGCCTCGTACTCCGAGCCCGGAATCTGTACCAACTGCATTACCTTTTCTTCAAGTGACATGTCATGTAATAAATTTTCCAGTGCTTTTTTGTCCATAAAATCCTCCGATGTGTTTTTAGCTTTTAAACTGTCATTTATGTGTCTGATTACTTACGTTTTATTATACCCTAAAACACGCAAAATGTGACAGTGGGGACAGGCCCCACTGTCACAAAATCGCGGAGGTTAAGAATTCTTAGCCTCCGCTTGTTTATAAATTATACATCATGAACTGAGTAATTCTCATATCTATAAAGGTTTCAAGATACTCTTCCGTCAACTTTTTATATACGATATCGATCTTAGCCCCCTATACAGGCAACCAATGGTTAATCACAAGATTATACCCGCTGCCCTTAATCCATTATCTCGTACTGCATCATCTCATATTTGAGCTTGCTTCCCTCAACAGTTTCAGCGGGAAGAAGTGCTCTTGCCACAAGTTTAAGATCATCGGATTCGATGTCTGTTCTTTTTAAATTTGCATAGTCACCATCGATTGACTCAACGATGTATGTAGCCGTTTCCAAATTCATGGTGGATTACCTCCTTTGTTCTGACTCTAAGAGTTATCCCTATTCGGTCAAATTTATCATTTCCCCTTAATGTCTCTTCGATTAATCTTACGTATTTTTGCGTTGAGTGTCAATTTGCAAAATGTGGCATGGGACGAACCCTTGCCACATTTTTACATTACTTTTTCATTAGCTTTTTTACATTAACCAAAATGATAACGGCTAGACTCATAGTAACGATTGTCGCAATGACAGTCATTACCCACCAGTATTTTTTGATCATAAAAATCCTAGTACCCGCTATCACGGAATACTGTCCGTTTTTATTCTCCTTTAAATTTGTATATTCTTTTTCCGTTATGTAATTATAGGCAACTAAGTTATCGATTTCCTCACTTCCGCTTATTTTGATCCTCTCCTCATCCGCCATTACTTGTATTTTTCCGTCTGAATCTCCCGAATAACTTACTAGATCCGTACTGCTTTGAGAAGTGTAGGAGGCAATCGAAACATCAAAGATATAGTCTTCGCCATCCAATTCTATAACTCCGTCTTTCATACTTATTGTACTGATATTTTCCCCGGATACCGAATAAAAACTTTCATTTGACGCAATGGAAATATCAATTTTATCTCCCAGAGACTCTATAGAATACTCGTTGCTTTCATCAACTACAAGCATAACATCTACTGAAGAGCCATCCGAATCACAGGCGATAACATCTATATCTACTATACCTATATCTCCGCTTAATCCCTGTTCGTCGTTTGTTAAGCAGTTTCCATTATCATCCC
>JAEEOO010000041.1 GCA_016284315.1 Lachnospiraceae bacterium
ATAACCCGTCCTGTTCCCGAAATAACGTTCCATGACTCATCGCGGTGCTCGTGACTGTGATAATTCATCTTGTTACCGGGATTAAGAGTAACCTTGATAGTCATAGACTCGTTCTCAACGTCAATAACTCTATAACTTCCCCAGCTCTTTTCAGCAAACATTACAGGATTATCAAACTTATCTACAAAAGGCTTTATATAACTTGATTCATGCTTATCGGAAACAAGGATTCCCTCGGGAGATGCACTGACAACTACGTTTTTCAATCCCATAGCAAGGATTGGCATATCTAGGCTGTTAAGTATATGAACGTTATCGCAGGTCTCGTTTAAAATGCCGTTTCCCACAACATTCTCTTCCATGGCCTCAGTAAGAGTATTCCAGGTTCCAAGGTCTTTCCATGTTCCGGAGAAGCGCATTACACTGATGCTCTTTTCTTTCTCAACTACAGCGTAGTCAAAGCTTATCTTGGTTGCCTTTTCGTAATTTTTAAAAAAATCCCTATAGCCCTTAAAATCAATTAGTTCATGGGCACGGCTAACTACATATCCAAGTTTGTAAGCGAAAATACCGCCGTTCCATAAAGCACCTTTGGTTATATATTCCGCCGCGGTCTTTTCATCAGGTTTTTCCTTAAACTCGCTTACTTTGCTGATATTATCCTTTGACTCAGGGATGATGTAACCATACTTTTCGCTGGGATAGGTGGGTTCCATTCCCATAAGATTTAGATTCGCTTCACCTTTTTCAGTAAGCTCAGACAGCTTCAAAAGTGCTTCAAAATAGGACTTATCAACGTAAGGATCCACAGGGCAGACTACAACGGGCTCATCCAATCCTACTCCGCAGACTTCATTTAAATAAACTGAAGCCAAAGCAATTGCGGGGAAAGTATCCCTTCTGCAAGGCTCAACGGATATATTGATGTTCTCTCCGATTTGGTTGTGAATAGTTGAGACCTGGCTCTTGGAGGTAGCGATGGTGATCTTTGCGTCTTTGTCCACGGATTTTATTCCGCGGTACATCCTCTGGATCATCGACTCATACTCGTCCCCTTCGCCCTTAAAGATCTTTATAAATTGTTTGCTTCGAATATCATTCGAAAGGGGCCAAAGGCGTTTGCCCGAGCCCCCTGATAATAAGATTATATTCATAGATTATTTTACGATTCCCTTTTCAAGGTACTCTGCAAGGTTAGTCTTGATGTTCTCTTCAGCTCTCTCAACAGCAACCTTTTCCATATCGTGCTGAACCATTATACGTACAAGTTCCTCAAAGCTGGTCTTGGTAGGATTCCATCCAAGCTCTCTCTTCGCCTTTGAAGGATCTCCCCAAAGGTTAACAACATCTGTAGGACGATAGAAATCGGGAGATACCTCAACAAGAACTCTTCCGGTTGCCTTATCGATTCCCTTTTCATCCATCTCCTCGCCCTGCCACTCGAGTTCGATTCCTGCATGATGAAAGGCGAGATTAGCAAACTCGCGTACTGAATGCTGAACGCCGGTAGCGATTACGAAGTCCTCAGGCTTCTCATTCTGAAGGATGAGCCACATGCATTCTACATAGTCTTTAGCATAGCCCCAGTCGCGAAGGGAGCTTAAGTTACCAAGATAAAGCTTATCCTGCTTACCCTGCGCAATGCGAGCTGCTGCAAGGGTGATCTTTCTTGTAACGAAGGTTTCACCTCTGCGCTCTGACTCGTGGTTAAAGAGAATTCCGGAGCAAGCGAACATGTTGTAAGCTTCGCGGTACTCCTTTGTGATCCAGAAACCGTACTGCTTTGCAACTGCATAAGGTGAATAGGGATGGAAAGGAGTGTTTTCATTCTGAGGAACTTCCTCAACCTTACCATAGAGCTCTGAAGTAGAAGCCTGGTAAATACGACAGGTATCAGCAAGGCCACAGATCCTAACTGCCTCAAGAATTCTTAATACTCCGGTAGCATCAACGTCAGCTGTGAACTCAGGGACATCGAAACTAACCTGAACATGGCTCTGGGCTGCGAGATTATAGATCTCGTCAGGACGAACGCTACTGACAACCTTAAGGATACTCATGGAGTCTGAAAGATCCCCGTAGTGAAGGTGGAAGTTGGGATTACCCTCAAGATGAACGATTCTCTCTCTAAAATCTACAGATGAACGACGAATAACGCCGTGAACTTCATATCCTTTTTCCAATAAAAACTCTGATAAATAAGAGCCATCCTGACCGGTAACTCCGGTAATAAGTGCTTTTTTCATATATTCTCCTAGTGAACAAAAATTTTACAGACTAATACTAATAAATATTACCACAAATATCAGCGTTTGTCTTTTAAGAAACCTTTAAAATTTCCCATAAACAATGGCCCCTAGTGACGGAGTCAAGGGGCCATTTCAAAAGAGCAAAGTCCACCGGGGACGGGGTTAAGTGGACATTTTTACTTTATGATTTTGTCAAAATCCTCTGCGGGATGCTTACAGATCGGGCAGATGAAATCCTCCGGAAGTTCCTCTCCCACATATTCATAGCCACAGATCCTGCAGCGCCAGATTGTCTCGCCCTTAGGGGTGGTTCCGACTGCTTCCGGCTTCGGCTTGATATTTTCAAAGTAGTAGGCGTAGGTTGCTGAAGGGGCAGGAGATAAAACCTCCATATCCGTTATAGTTCCGATGAACATTGTATGTGAACCCAGGTCTTCCGTCTTTTCTACTTTGACAGAGATATAAGCGTTGGTGCCATCGGTTACATAATAGATACCGTTGGCTCCACGCTTTACGTGATCAGCAAATCCCTCGAATTTATCCACATCCTTTCCGGACTGGAATCCGAAACGTTTGAAAAGATCAAACTTTGCTTCCTCGCTGATGATGGAAACAGTGAACTCTTTGCTCTGCATGATCATATCATGAGTCAGATTTGCCTTGTTAACGCAGATACTGATCTGATTCGGCTCAGAGGCCGCCTGGATCGCAGTATTGATAATGCAACCGTTATCCTTGTTGTAGAACTTCGTAGTCAAAACAAACAAACCGTAACTAAGCTTAAACATTGCTTTTGGATCCATAATCGTACCCTCCATCTATGATTTTTATCCTACACAGCGATTCTTAGTAATTCTCTGCCTTAAGCTGGAAGTAATCCCTCGGATGGTTGCAAACAGGGCATACCTCCGGAGCTTCCTTTCCAATCACGATATGGCCGCAGTTGCTGCACTGCCATACGCAATCTCCGTCGCGGGAGAACACAAGCTTATCCTCAACATTCTTAAGGAGCTTTCTGTATCTTTCCTCATGCTCCTTCTCGATTGCCGCAACGCCCTCGAAAAGCTCTGCGATCTCATCGAAGCCTTCTTCTCTTGCCTTCTTGGCAAATGAGGGATACATTTCCTTCCACTCGTAGGACTCACCCTCAGCAGCTTCCTTAAGGCAATCAACAGTACTTCCGATTCCGGTTAAGATCTTGTACCAAATCTCTGCATGCTCTTTTTCATTTGCTGCAGTTTCTGCAAAGATATTTGAAATCTGTACATATCCTTCCTTCTTCGCCTTTGATGCAAAGAAAGTGTACTTATTTCTTGCTTCTGATTCGCCCGCAAAAGCAGCCATAAGATTCTTTTCAGTCTCTGTACCCTTTAAGTCCTCTGCTCTGCATCTCCACTTGTTGTCTGCCATACGTTTGTACCTCCTTGAAAATGTTATTCAGATATTT
>JAEEOO010000005.1 GCA_016284315.1 Lachnospiraceae bacterium
TCTCCTGATTCCAGTTAAAAACCCATGTGTTCTCTGACTCTGCAGTATTTACTGCTTGATACGTTTATTGATAAGTCATCCCCGATCGCTGACTTTATACTGCTGTATAAAAATCCGTCATATTTAACTTCAAGTGTGATATCCGACGATTCCGCCACAGGGATCATTTTATTAACAGGCCTGAACATATCAGCCGGATCCTCCGACATTCTCAGATTCTGATCAAACGTTACTCTGATATTGTTATCCGGATGTATAAATGCGTATCTGTCATATTCGACAATGCATTTCGGTCTGTAGATTTCTTTTGTCATCAGATAGTAAAGAGCCTGTGCAAAGGAGTCATCTTTCTCTGCTAAAAAACCGTAATCGCCCGCCATCAGCTTCTCTGATTCCTCGCGGGTGATGCTAAGTGATCTTTTCCGCTGCATTCCGTCGGTTTTTTCTTTGACTTCAAGTTTTGCGTTCTTGTCCTGAGCAGAATAGATCCTTAATCTGATCTTCTTTCTTACGTCTTCTCCATCTGCCTTGGCAAAATAATCTTTGTTTCTGATCGAATCAAAATATAAAGATCTGACAATATAACCCGTGGGACCGTTATGCGGATCGGATGTCATTACTCTCGTCAACCGCCTTTTCATCAGTTCCATGCCGATGGGATCGATGTTGTATTTTTTTTCAACTCTGGTTACATCTAGCATTAACTGTCCACCCTTTCATCATCGGATGTCTCTTTCACCGGAAGCCTGTACAGATCTTCGTATGTATAGTCGCAAGCTTTGTTTTTTCTTCCGAAAAACTGCACCATGCATCCGACTATACCAAGGATGACTGCGATCACTCCGCATATATACCGGTCTGTCAGTATATATCTTGTCAGCAGGAAGAAAACTCCCGTTGCTCCGCTGAATGCCGTTATCCAGAAGAGATTTTTATGTATCAATTCAGCAGCGTGAAATTTCCTGAATATTGCGGAGATCACCGTGACAAAGATCCACAGTATTCCTATGCCGATAAATGCGAAGATCATGAAGAATACAAACATCCACAGAAAGTCCGATTCTATCCCAAAATATTCGCAGCTTCGCATCATTCCCGTATATCCGCATGCGAAGAAAGCAAGGATCGATAATACAGCCTTCAGCACCCTTCCTCCTGTCAGTGAATATATGACCAGGAATAATAAGAGTGCTCCCAATACAAAGGGATAGACAACCTCATTTCTGAAAGTAAACCAGACTTCTTTTTCCCACTTCGGAAAAAATCGAACATCGTACATGTACTCCATGGTTTCTTCGGACCACTGAGGAGTCTCAACAATATACGGAACATCAATCGTTGCATTATGGTCTGCCTTGTTTTGTACGATCAGATAAAGACCTGAGGTTAAATCTTCAATCCTTCCCTCTCCGGATACGACCGACACATTCTGTCCTTCAATCTGTGTGCTCTGTATCTGAGATGCGATGGCAGCGGCATGAGTTTTTATATCAGCCCCTCTCGACAGCTTGTAATAGTCTTTGTTAACCAGAGAAAGAATCTCGGGAAGATATGTGAATCTTTCTCCGTCATAATTACCGATACGATATACGGTCACTCCCATATATCTGGTCTCATCCTCCAGATTGATCACTATATCAACAGGCTGTGTCGGATCATATACCACCGCTTCCTCTGTTACCTCTTCGGTTTCAATGGCAGTTACCGACTCTTCCGTTACGGTCTCATTTGCCTTAGATACGAAAAACGGTACAGTTAAATTCACGCTCATGATCGATATTGAAATGATCGAATACATTAAAATCTTTTTGAACATTTTCCCTCTCCTCAAACTTTTTGCAAAAAGCCCAAAAAAATACCCCGGAAATATACCGAGGCAGGCGTAAAACCATATCGCAGGCCCAATCGAATTCCGAAATCCAAATAAAAGTTTTCTTTCTAAAGTTTTTATAAAGTTTAGAAATAGTTTATAATATCTTAATAAAATCTTCATCGTTTATTTATTACAAATTTATTTTTATTTTATTATTAATAATTGTCAAATTATACAAAAAAGGCCACTGCATATAGCAGTGGCCCTGATATCTTACATTTTTAATTCTGATTTTTATTTCTCATCAGCGGTGAAAAACACCCAAAACTCGTTCCCTTCGGTATCATTCTCAAAAGTCTCAACGAAACCTATGCGAAAATCTTCTGTACCTTCGGGAGCAACGAATACAAGAGTTCCTGTTCTGGTCTCTTTATCATCAAGCTCATACATATTGGGGAACTGATCTTCAAGAACCGGCTCTGATGCGTCAATAGGATATGAAAATTCATTCATATGTTTATCCTCATCATCATTGCCCCACTTTAGAATATAATCCCAGAGGCCCATGGGAACAGTTTGACCAAAAGTATTCTTCATGGTAATTTTAACAACAACAAACTCATTTCCTTCTTCAGGAATATATCCACCGATCTCATCTGTGGTGTAATAAGCATCATCAATACTGTAATCAAACCAATAGGTCTTCATGTTAGAGCCCATTCTTCCCTCGTATAAAAATGAGCCGTCTTCTTTTTCGGTAGCGGTGATGTTCTCGTCACTTTCAACCCAATTGCTTTCAATGCCGGTCTTACCGCATCCTGCAAGTGCAAGAACCATCATGGAGGCAAGTACTGCTGCAAGTATTTTTTTCATAATAATCCTCCCATCAAAAGAATATGCCGGAGAAGTAAATCTCCGGCATATTGTATTTATGCAATCTTCGAAAAGTTTTGTCTTCGAATTACTCGATGACAGTTGCAACTCTTCCTGATCCAACGGTACGTCCACCTTCTCTGATAGCGAAGGTAAGTCCCTGCTCCATAGCGATGGGGTGGATGAGCTCGATGGTCATCTCAACGTTGTCTCCGGGCATGCACATCTCGGTTCCTTCGGGAAGAGAGATAACGCCGGTAACGTCAGTTGTTCTGAAATAGAACTGAGGTCTGTAGTTGTTGAAGAAAGGAGTGTGACGTCCACCCTCGTCCTTGGTAAGAACGTAAACCTGTGCGGTAAACTTCTTGTGGCAAGTAACGGTTCCGGGCTTAGCAACAACCTGTCCACGCTCGATGTCTTTTCTGTCTACACCACGAAGGAGTGCTCCGATGTTGTCTCCGGCCTGAGCCTCGTCAAGCATCTTACGGAACATCTCGATACCGGTGATAACTGACTTGCCCTTCTCCTCCTTGATTCCAAGGATCTCAACTTCGTCGTTGAGGTGAAGAGTTCCTCTCTCTACACGGCCGGTAGCAACAGTTCCACGTCCGGTGATGGTGAATACGTCCTCGACAGGCATAAGGAAAGGCTTGTCGGTGTCACGCTGAGGATCGGGAATGTAAGAGTCAACGGTAGCCATAAGCTCCATGATCTTGTCGCCCCACTCGCCGTTGGGATCTTCAAGAGCCTTAAGAGCGGAACCCTTGATGATAGGGCAATCCTTGAATCCGTACTCTTCAAGCTGCTCGGTAACTTCCATCTCAACGAGCTCGATAAGCTCAGGATCGTCAACCATGTCGCACTTGTTAAGGAATACTACGATGTAAGGAACGCCAACCTGTCTGGAAAGGAGGATGTGCTCCTTGGTCTGAGCCATAACACCGTCGGTAGCAGCTACTACGAGGATAGCGCCGTCCATCTGTGCAGCACCGGTGATCATGTTCTTAACGTAGTCAGCGTGGCCGGGGCAGTCAACGTGTGCATAGTGTCTGTTCTCGGTCTGATACTCAACGTGAGCGGTAGAGATGGTGATTCCTCTCTCTCTCTCTTCGGGAGCCTTATCGATGTTGCTGAAATCGGTAGCAGTATTTCCTGCAACTCTTGCTGCAAGAACCTTGGTGATAGCAGCAGTAAGAGTGGTCTTACCATGGTCAACGTGGCCGATGGTACCAATGTTACAATGGGGTTTTGTTCTTTCAAACTTCTCTTTAGCCATTTTTTAACTTCCCTCCTGAATGAAGTGTTATAAAAGCGCCGTTTGCCTGCGCCCACGGCGCCAATCATTTTTTTTACACGGCAACGATTATTATATTAAAATAGTTGCCTTAATTCAAGCGTTTTAGTGCTTATTTTTCCTTACCTGCAAGAACCTTCTCCTGAACGTTCTTAGGTACGGGCTCGTACTTTTCGAAGAACATTGAGTAGTTACCACGTCCCTGGGTTCTGGAACGGAGATCGGTTGAATATCCGAACATCTCTGCGAGGGGTACGTAAGCCTTAACCATCTTACCGCCTCCGATGTCTTCCATTCCCTCAACACGTCCACGTCTTGAGTTAAGGTCACCGATAACGTCTCCCATGTACTCTTCAGGCATTGTTACCTCAACCTTCATGATGGGCTCGAGGAGAACAGGTGCTGCCTTGCTCATTGCATCCTTGAATGCCATTGATCCGGCAATGTGGAATGCCATTTCGGAAGAGTCCACCTCGTGGTAGGATCCGTCGTAAACATTAGCGTGAACGCCGAGTACGGGGAATCCGCCGAGGATACCTGCCTGCATTGCTTCCTTGATACCGTCACCGACAGCGGGTACATATTCCTTGGGAATAGCACCACCGACGATGGTGGACTCGAAGAGCAGCTGAGGGGGCTCGTTGAGCAGGATGTTAGCCTTGGGATCAAAGTCGAAATGGTCGCAGTTAGCTTCCATGGGCTCGAACTTAACCTTACAGTGTCCGTACTGACCACGTCCGCCGGACTGCTTAGCATACTTGCACTCAACATCAACGGGCTTGGTAAGAGCTTCCTTATATGCAACCTGAGGTGCACCTACGTTAGCTTCAACCTTGTACTCACGAAGGAGTCTGTCAACGATGATCTCGAGGTGAAGCTCACCCATACCAGCGATAATGGTCTGACCGGTCTCGGTATTGGTATGTGCTCTGAAGGTAGGATCTTCCTCAGCAAGCTTTGCAAGTGCGTCTGCCATCTTGTCCTGACCTGCTTTGGTCTTGGGCTCGATAGCAAGCTCGATAACGGGCTCGGGGAACTCCATGGACTCAAGGATGATAGGATGCTGCTCGTCGCAGATGGTATCACCGGTAGAGGTGGACTTGAAGCCTACTGCTGCAGCGATATCGCCGGAGAAAACTTCGTCGAGCTCGGATCTCTTGTTAGCATGCATCTGAAGGATACGGCCTACTCTTTCCTTCTTGCCCTTTGAAGAGTTGTAAACATATGATCCGGACTTAAGAGTACCGGAGTAAACTCTGAAGAAAGCAAGTCTTCCAACGAAGGGATCGGAGATGATCTTGAATGCAAGAGCACTGAAAGGCTCATCATCGGATGACTTTCTTGTAAGCTCATTTCCTTCTTCGTCGGTACCTACGGCATCAGCGATGTCGGTAGGAGCGGGCATGAAGTCGATAACAGCGTCAAGAAGCTTCTGAATACCCTTGTTCTGGTGAGCGGAGCCGCAACATACAGGAACACCTGCGCTCTCGATGGTAGCCTTACGAAGTGCAGCCTTCATCTCAGCGATGGTGGGCTCTTCACCTTCAAGGTACTTCATCATGAGATCGTCATCGAACTCGCAGATCTGCTCTACGAGCTTGGTGTGCCACTCATCAGCTTCAGCCTTCATATCGTCGGGGATATCGGTAATGGAGATATCCTCGCCCTTGCTGTCGTTATAGATATAAGCCTTCATCTCGAAGAGATCGATGATTCCCTGGAAATAATCTTCCTTACCGATGGGGAGCTCGATAACAACAGGGTTCTTACCGAGTTTGGTACGGATCTCCTTAACGGTGTTCATGAAGTTTGCTCCAAGAATGTCCATCTTGTTGACGAAAGCCATTCTGGGTACATGATAGGTGTCTGCCTGTCTCCAAACGTTCTCGGACTGAGGCTCAACACCACCCTTAGCATCGAAGACACCAACAGCTCCGTCGAGGACACGAAGAGATCTCTCAACCTCTACGGTGAAGTCAACGTGACCCGGGGTATCAATGATGTTGATACGATGCTCGAGAGCACCGGGCTGGGGCTTGCAGTTCTCCTGATGGGTCCAGTGACAGGTGGTAGCTGCGGATGTGATGGTGATACCTCTCTCCTGCTCCTGCTCCATGTAGTCCATGGTAGCGGTTCCTTCGTAGGTCTCACCGATCTTATAGTTAACACCTGTGTAATACAGAATACGCTCGGTAAGAGTAGTCTTACCGGCATCGATATGCGCCATGATACCGATATTTCTCGTTCTCTCGAGAGGGTACTGTCTATCTGCCATTTATTTTCTTCCCTCCTTAGAAACGATAGTGTGCAAACGCCTTGTTTGCCTCGGCCATCTTGTGCATATCTTCCTTACGCTTTACAGCACCGCCGGTGTTGTTTGAAGCGTCAAGGATCTCGTTAGCGAGTCTTTCTACCATGGTCTTCTCGCCACGCTTGCGAGCGAACATGGTAAGCCATCTGAGGCCGAGGGTCTGTCTTCTCTCAGGCTTAACCTCAAGGGGTACCTGATAAGTAGCACCACCGACTCTTCTTGCCTTACACTCGAGAGTAGGCATAATGTTGTTCATTGCTGCCTGGAAAACTTCAAGTGCGGGCTTGCCGGCCTTTTCCTCAACCTCTGCAAATGCTCCGTAAACGATCTTCTGGGCTACGCCCTTCTTTCCGTCGATCATGACATTGTTCACAAGCTTTGTGACAACCTTGTCATTATACAGAGGATCTGCCAAAACGTCTCTTTTTGCTATATGTCCTTTTCTTGGCACGTTTCTTCCCTCCTTAACAATTATACGTTAATTCATCGGTACTCACATGTGTTTCCCCAAGTGTTCGTGCGGAAGGTTCGTATCTTTATATAAAAGATGAACGTCTTTACATTCCAACACTAATTCTCAGTTACGTTTTTGTAATTACCTAAAACCCTTTTGATAAAAAATTACTTCTTATCAGCCTTGGGTCTCTTGGCACCGTACTTTGAACGGGCCTGTCTGCGGTTTGCCACGCCTGCGGTATCAAGGGTTCCACGGATGATGTGATATCTGGTACCGGGAAGATCCTTAACACGTCCGCCACGGATAAGCACTACGGAGTGCTCCTGAAGATTATGTCCTTCGCCGGGAATGTAGCTGGTAACTTCAATTCCGTTTGAGAGACGTACTCTCGCGATCTTACGGAGTGCAGAGTTAGGCTTCTTAGGGGTTGCAGTCTTAACAGCGGTGCATACGCCACGCTTCTGAGGTGAGGAGTTATCAACAGCCTTCTTGTGAAGAGAGTTGAAGCTTCTCTGAAGAGCGGGAGCGGTAGACTTCTTAACGCTGGTCTGACGGCCCTTTCTTACTAACTGGTTAAATGTGGGCATTTCGTTCACCTTTCCTTTCTTAATATTTACGTTTATCAAAGGTTACTGCGCCGTAAGGGCATAGTAAGTCCTTTGTACGCACGCTAAAATAGTATATGTGCTTGTAAAGCCTTTGTCAAACATTATTTTGCCGATTTGATAACAAGTACTATATATGGTATAATCTGCCCTGTCGAATATGATATTTAGATCCTGAAAGGAGATCATTTATGAACTTGGTAGGCGGCTTGGTAAATCTGATTGTTTCCCTTGTAGTTGGTGGTTTATGCGGATTCCTTGCAGGAGTCATCATGAAGAGCAAAAACGGGATCATCGTTAATATCCTTCTCGGTATCGTAGGCGGTGCCGTTGCCGGAGCACTCTTCGGAGTTATCGGAATCAGCTTCGCAGGTCCCATCGGATCCATCATCTGCGGTGTTGTCGGAGCTTGTCTCCTCATCTTCATCTTCAGACTGATCAAGAAATAATTAACTTACGTAAAAGAAAACCGCTTCGCCAAGTTTAAGGTGAAGCGGTTTTTTTATATGCCTGTTTTATTTTTCAATCTCTTTCAGATATCTTCTGAGAGCATCTCTCCAATCGGGGAGAGGAGTAAATCCGTTCTTAACAAGCTTTGATTTATCAAGTCTTGAATTAAAGGGTCTTGCCGCTTTGCTAAGTCCGTACTCTGCGGTTGTAACTCTCTTGATAACCGTCTTCTTGCCGGCTTCCTGCATGATGGCTTCGGCAAAATCTGCCCATGAGATATATCCGCCTTCATTGGTCGCGTGATAGGTTCCGTATTTATCTGTAAGGATCATGTCGACGAGAAGTCTTGAAAGATCGTAAGTGTAGGTCGGTGTTCCAATCTGGTCGCATACGACGGAAAGCTCGTCATGTGTTTCCGAAAGTCTGAGCATTGTCGCAATGAAGTTTTTACCGTTAAGTCCGAATACCCATGCGATACGAACGATAAAATACTTCTCAAGTTTTTCTCTTACCGCAAGCTCTCCTCCGAGCTTTGACTTGCCGTAAACAGAAAGAGGTGCATAGTCGGTGCAATCGGGATCCCAGGGAGTTTCGCCCTGTCCGTCAAATACGTAGTCTGTGCTGAGGTATAACATCTTTGCACCGGTCTTGGCACAAGCATCTGCGATATTTGCGGTTCCCTTTACATTTACCGCTTCTACGATGTCTTTCTTATCATCATCTTCTGCAGCATCTACCGCAGTCCAC
>JAEEOO010000042.1 GCA_016284315.1 Lachnospiraceae bacterium
ATGGTTGTATGATCTTATTTCGATTCCGTCTGCAGTAAGTTCTTCGATAACATCTGCTGAAAGAATTGTCTTGTTTAAATAAAGAGTTAAGCTATCCTCGGTAACAACAACGTATGAAAGACAAACGGGATTAAATTCGATATCTCCGCCTCTGAGTAAAAGGAGCCACGCAATGTCATCAAGGGATGAAATAACAAGAACATCAGCGTTCTTCTCTCTCATTGCTCTTCTTACTCTTGCGATTCTTTCTTCTCTTGATTCGCCGGTGTTATCCTTAGTCAGAAGCCATGCCTTTTCAGCGGGAAGTTCGGGTCTGTCGGTCCAAACCTTCTCAGCGATATCGCAAAGGATAACTCTGCTCTTCTCCGGATTGTTTGCATCTGCGCAGGCTTTCTTTTCAACCTTCTCGCAGATCTTCTCAAAGCCCTTTCCTCTTCCGAGAGGAATGCATCTTCCGTCAAAGCCCAAAGTCTCGCCGGGAAGCATATTCTTCTCAAGGAATTCCTCTACAGTAGGAACCCCCTTCATTCCCATCTTCATGAGGTCTACGCCGGTGCCCTCAAGCTGCTCGGAAGCCTGAAGGAAATATCTTCCGTCAGTCCAAAGAGCAGCGCCATCCTTCCAAACAAGGAGATCACCATTGGATCCGTTGAATCCGCTGAAATACTCTCTTGCTTTGAAATGGTCGCATACATATTCAGAGGAATGGAAATCTGCCGTAACAAACAGATAATAATCGATTCCTTCTGCTTTCATTGCGCTTCTAAGTGCCTCAAGGCGCTTCTGAATTACATCGTTATACATCAAAAAACTCTCTTTCTGAGCAGTTATGCTGCTCATGCTTTAAATCTATTTATTTGCGATAAGACCAACCGCTCTGCTTGTTCCGACTCTCTCGCATCCAAGCTCTAAGAATTTCTCAAGATCTTCAAGGGTAGATACGCCGCCGGCTGCTTTGATCTTAACGTCAGGTCCTATATGCTTTTTGAAAAGCTCAATGTCTTCAAAGGTTGCTCCGCCGGTACCAAAACCTGTTGAGGTCTTAATGAAATCAGCCTTTGCGTTTGTAACTGCTTTGCAAAGTTCAATCTTTTCACCATCGGTTAGATAGCAGGTCTCGATGATGACCTTAAGGATCTTGCTTCCGCAAGCCTTCTTTAAGGTTCTGATCTCTTCTTCCACAGCCTTGAAATCGCCGTTCTTAACATCGGTTATATTAACCACCATGTCGATCTCGTTTGCGCCGTCTTTGATGGCTTTTTCAGTCTCTGCTACTTTTGCTTCAGTAACGCAGTATCCCAAAGGGAATCCCACAACGGTACAAATATTGAGAGTAGGGAACTTTTCGTGAACCCTTGCGATATAGCAGGGCGGAATGCAGACACTGGCGCAGCCGAACTTAACCGCTTCCTCACAAAGCTTTTCTATATCTTCCCACTTTGCAAACGCTTTAAGAAGCGTATGGTCAACATGGGAAAGCATTTCTTCGTTTGTCATATATTACCTTTCATTTACCCCGCGGTCTTATTTGAGGAATCCTCTTACCACGTCGGGCATCTCATTAATTTCGCAAACATGATCATGAACAACAGGCGCGCTTCTGATATCTTCGATCGCCTGAGGGATCTCAACATTTGCGATCTTTGAAAGCTCATCGATAAGTGTGAAGTCATCCATTGCATCATACTTAGGATCGATGGCATTCATTACGCTTCTGGTGAACTTGAAAGGACTTGCAGTTGAAGCAATTACAGTAACTGCCTTATCGCCGGTCTTTTCTTCATACTGATGATATACTGCAGAAGCAACTGCGGTATGGGTATCCATTACATATCCGCATGCTTTGTAAACTCTTGCGATCTCGTCAGCAGTCTGCTTCTCATCAGCAAATCCGCCGTAGAAATCCTTAAGACCTTTCTTCTCTTCATCGGTGATGGAGTAGATTCCCTTTGATGCAAGGTCGCTCATGAGCTCGTTGTTTCTCTCTGCACTGTTTCCGGCAATGCGATAGATAAGTCTCTCAAGGTTTGAAGAGATAAGGATATCCATTGAAGGAGAAGTGGTCAAATGGAACTCACGATTTCTGTCATAATCTCCGCTCTCGAAGAAGTCGTAAAGGACCTTATTGGTATTTGATGCGCAGATAAGCTTTGCAATGGGAAGTCCCATATTCTTTGCATAGAATGCAGCAAGAATGTTACCGAAGTTTCCGGTAGGAACTACAACATTGATTGCTTCACCGTCGGTTATCTTCTCTTCCTTGAGAAGCTGAGCATAGGAATAAACGTAGTATACGATCTGGGGAACAAGACGTCCGATGTTGATTGAGTTTGCTGATGAGAACTGGAAGCCCTTGCCTGCAAGTTCCTTCTCAAGTTCCTTGTCGCCAAACATCTTCTTAACGCCGGTCTGAGCATCATCGAAGTTTCCCTTGATTCCGACAACCAAAGTATTGGCACCCTTCTGGGTTACCATCTGCTTTTCCTGGATAGGGCTGACACCATTCTTAGGATAGAACACGATGATCCTTGTTCCTTCAACATCGGCAAATCCTGCAAGAGCAGCTTTACCGGTATCACCACTGGTTGCGGTAAGGATAACAATCTCATTCTTGATGTTATTCTTTCTCGCAGAGGTGATCATTAGATGAGGGAGGATTGAAAGTGCCATATCCTTGAATGCGATGGTTGCACCATGGAAAAGTTCAAGGTAATATGCTCCTTCAGCATACGCAAGGGGTGCAATGACTTCTGTGTCAAACTTTGAGTCATAAGCTCTGTTTATGCAGTTCTCAAGTTCCTCTTTTGTGAAGTCGGTAAGGAAAAGTTTCATTACCTCGTAAGCTACCTGCTGATAAGTCATCTCGGAAAGTTCCCTGAGACTCTTGTCAAGGGCAGGGATTGTTTCGGGAACAAAGAGTCCTCCATCTTCGGCAAGGCCTTTAAGGATTGCCTGTGATGCGGTAACTTTGCCGCCGTGTCCTCTTGTGCTGCTGTACATGATTTCCATAATCGTTACTCCTCGTGTCTTTTATATTACTTAAAAAGTGTACCAATGATGCCGCGGGCGAGTGAGGCGCCGACGTTGCCGCCCAGGGTCTTTCCGAAGGATCCGGCACCTTTGCCAAGATTCTTTCCAAGTTCCCTGCCTACGGTTCCCGCTGTGGTGGATGCAACGGATTTAGCGGCACGCTTAACGGCTTTAGCCTGAGCTTCTTTCGCTTTCATGTCCGCTTTGTTCTTTGCAATGATGGCTTTCTGTTCATCTATTGCAGCCTGTCTTGCATCCTTTTCGGCCTGCTTTTCAAGTGCAAGCCTTTCCTTCTCCGCTTCTGCAGCCTGAGCAGATTCTACCATTCTCTTCTCAAGCATTTCATATGCGGATTCTCTGTCATAGTATTCGGAATATTTGGTGTAGAGGATGTTTGCTTTTATCTGAATCTCTCTTTCACCATCGGTTATGCCTCCCATCATACTCTGGGGAGGAAGGATTGTTGTCCTCTTTGCAACACCGGGTACGCCTTCTTCATCAAGCATTGAAACAACGGCTTCACCGGTCTTAAGCTCCATGATGGTATCGTAGGTGTTGAACTGAGGGTTTTCCCTGTAGGACTGAGCCGCAGCTTTAACTGCCTTCTGCTCAGCGGGAGTATATGCGTGAAGTGCATGCTGGATCTTGTTACCAAGCTGTGCAAGTACTCCATCAGGAATGTCGCCGGGGCTCTGGGTTATGAAGTAGATACCAACGCCCTTTGAGCGGATAAGTTTAACCACCTGCTCAATCTTTGTAAGAAGTGACTTGGGAGCATCCTTGAAAAGAAGGTGCGCCTCGTCGAAGAAAAATACCATCTTGGGTTTATCAAGGTCTCCGACTTCTGGAAGAGCTTCGAAAAGCTCACTCATCATCCAAAGAAGGAAGGTTGCGTACATGGTAGGATTGTTAACAAGCTGTCTGCAGTCAAGTATCTGAATGGTTCCTTTTCCGTCGCAGTCTCTTGTCATCCAGTCGCCGATTGAAAGTGCAGGCTCTCCGAAGAAAAGATCTGCCCCCTCGGTCTCAAGGGCAACGATGGAACGAATGATAGCAGCAAGGCTTTGCTTTGTGATGTTTCCGTACTGCATGGAGAATTCTGATGCATTCTCTCCTACGTATTGAAGCATTGCCTTAAGATCCTTGGTGTCGATAAGCGGCATTGCATTATCGTCAGCGATCTTAAAGGCTATGGTAAGGAGGTCTGTCTGGACCTCGGTAAGCCCGAATATTCTTGAAAGGAGGATGGGGCCCATCTCGGTAACGGTTGTCCTTAAGGGCATGCCCGCTTCCCCGTATACATCCCAGAAATTAACGGGATATTTCTTTGTCTGAAAATCGCTTTCAGCTATTCCGAGACCGTTAAGTCTCTCAGCAATCTTTTCGTTAATGCTTCCGCTCTGGCAACATCCTGCAAGGTCTCCCTTAACATCTGCGAAGAATACAGGAACTCCCGCATCACTGAAGCTCTCAGCAAGAACTTTGAGTGTAACGGTTTTTCCGGTACCGGTGGCACCAGCGATCAAGCCGTGGCGATTGGCCATTTTCGGAATTAAGAAAATCTCTTCCCCGTTTACATCTTTACCAACAAGAATCTTACCATCTCTGTACATATAAAGCCTCCCCGAAACAACATGATTTGAAATACAAAATACATTATGCATGTATACAACTCATAATCTCTGTAATTATACTATAGTTTCCGCGAAATATCTATTCTTTTCCCAAACCTCAGTACCAATATTTTTTATCAAAATGAGGTATTGATTTTTTACCGTGTACTCTTCTTAAACCTCATTTCTTGAAGAATCTAGAGAATTGATGTATATCAAAATTTTCAATTACCTCATTTCCTCAAGTAAGCTATTAAACTGAGGTGTGGCACAATTTGCGGATACATCAATTTTCAAATATACGATGAAAATGAGGTATTACAATATTTCTACATACCTCATTTTTACATAAATTCAATAAAAATGAGGTCTTGCGCTGCTTTCACATACATCATTTTTACATCAACACAATACAAATGAGGTCTTGCGCTGCTTTCACATACATCATTTTTACAACAATACAATACAAATGAGGTCTTACGCTGCTTTCACATACATCATTTTTGCAACAATACAATACAAATGAGGTCTCGCATCATCCTACCACACATCAATTTGCCAGATAATCACCTAGACTGAGGTATTACGTCATTCTTGCATACATCATTAGCAAATATAATTGTGATTTTTGAGGTAGCAATGGAATTTAACACACCTCATTTTCACCCTGAAACAGAATGAATGAGGTTTCATCCACTTGCGGGGTACCTCATTTTCAGTTAAACACCAAAAATTTCATGAAAAAACCCCGAATGCACTACTGCATACGGGGTAAAATATGTCAAAAATACGTTTTCAAAAACAATCAAGCTTGCGGTGTAGCCTATCAGTGTCACCTATCCTTTGTAGTTAAGTACATTATCGGATACCGGGATTTGGAAGTAGATCTCCGCGTACTGGCGGGGAGAAACTTCTTCGATGTAGTTCTGGAGGAAGTTCTTCTTGCAGCCTGCCTTGCGGACGATATCAACGGATTTGTTGTAAGCGATGGCGGCTTCCAGGGCCGTCTCATAGGTTCCGATGTGGAAGTATCCGTTAAGATGGATACGGGCGTGGAACTTTCCTCTTCTTCCGGGGCGGACGCCATGATAGGAATTGACCACCTTAAGATTCTGGCGACGGAAGTCAAGCTTGTCTCCGTTCACAAAAGTATAATCCACTCCTTCAACCGCATAAGGCCTAATTCCGTAGCGGGTGTAAAGGGTTATCTGTGAACCGTAGTCGGCAACAAATAAATGTCCGCCTCGCTGCATGATCTTATGGGATGAAAAATAGAAAAGATCATCCATATCAAATTTCAAAACTTTGTCGGGAGAAAGGTAATAGCTGAACATCTTCTGGCCAACGTAAATGGGCGTACCGATGTAGATATCATTATCACGGAAATTAAGAAGAACCACCCATTTTTCAAAATTCAAAGGATTTCCTTCGGTGTAATCCTCGAGTCTTGTATAAGTAGCCGCCAAAAGAAGACGCCCCATTCTGTAGGCCTGATGAGCCTGTTCAGGGGTATCATAGCTTCCCAAAGAAATGTGTTTTGTTTTGTAGGTTAGGGATGAGCGGTAGAAAGGAGTGCCGTCCTTTTTCTTTGCAGGAAACACACCTTCAAGCCGAGCAACCTGCTTTTCATTTGTACTCATATTTGCATTATAACATCCGTAAAAAATATAGTAAATAAAAAATAACCTTCGGATAATCCTTGCATATATGTTTTTCTCAACTCACACCGAAAAACCCGGGATGGAGTACCCGGGTTTTTCAGTGAATTTTATATTTTATTTAAGGAGAAAAGGAGATTAAATCTTGAAGAATGATACTGCCTCGCTGAGGTCGCCGTTGATGGCGCTCATCTCACCGGTCTTGCCCTGGGTCTCAACGCAGGACTCAGTAACGGTTGAGCAGCTTGCGGATACTTCTTCCGCACTTGCACCAAGCTCTTCGGAAATTGCTCCGAGATCTGTGGTGGAGTTGGTAAGTTCATTTTTGATTCCATCAAGTTCCTGAGCCATCTCAGAGATTGCAGAGATACCTGCGACTGACTGATCCACAGCTCCTGAAAGGATTGTGAACTTGCCCTGGGTCTCGGTGATGTACTCTCTCTCGTTCTCGATTATACCTCTAACCTTCTCAGCAACCTGTACAGTCTCGCTGGAGATATCGGTAACCTTCTTAACGATGTCGTTGATCTTTGCAGCGTTCTCTGAACTGCTTTCAGCAAGCTGTTTGATGCTCTCTGCAACGACTGCGAATCCACGTCCTGCTTCTCCTGCTCTTGCTGCCTCGATGGAAGCGTTGAGTGAAAGGAGCTGGGTCTGGGATGCGATATCGTCGATCATCTGTACAGATTCTGAAATATCCTTAACCGCATCGTTGGTAGCACTGATCTTCTCAGTGATCTCAGCAACTGCGTTAACAGATTCATTACTTGAATTAAGAACTGTCTCCATGTACTCGGAAGCTTCATTGTTGGCAACCATGATGTCATCGGATGCATTCTTAAGGATCTCTACGCTCTCATTAAGTCTCTCGATGTTGTCGCCAAGCTCGATAGCCTTCTCGGACATGTTCTGAGCAGATTCTGCAACGGACTGTGAAGTCTGTGCAACTTCGTTGATAGCCTCGTTGATCTGGGTGATGGAGTCAACGTTGCTGTTTGTCTTTACGTCAACCTCAGTAACTGCATTTCCAAGATTATCTGCTGAAGTTATAACGGTTCCGACAGCTTTCTGGAAGGCCGTTACAATACTGCGGATTGAAATAATAAGAGCAGAGATCTCAACGATGTTACTCTTAGCTTTTACCTCAAGTGCAAGATTTCCTTGTGCAAGTTCTTCTGAAATCTTTCCAAGAGTTCTGATGGGAGTTGCAACAAGTCTTGCTATGAATATTGCAATAACAGTGAATACAGCAATAACCGCTGCTGCAATTCCGATTGACGTCATAACGATCTTAGTCTTAGCAGCATTAACATTTTCCATTAATTTTCCGGCAAATGCCATACCGAAGAACTGACCGTCTGAATCATAAAGTGGAAGGTAGCATACATAATACTTTTTACCACCTATGGTTACATTCTTCTTATAAACGTTTTTTCCGCTCTTAACAGTCGCGTAGATCGTAGAATCTGCCTGAGTTCCCACATTTCTTGAACCATCCGCATTTCTAAGGGAGGTTACAAAACGAGTATCGTCTACAAACAATGTAAGCTCTACTCCGTTTTCCTGTAAGCTGTCGCAGTATTCGAAACTTTCATCATCTGCAGCTAAGATTCCTTCATCGATATCATATTCGAAATATTTCTGACATCCGATGGCTGCTGAATGGATCTGGGAATAGGTAGCCTCTTCCATTTCACTGTCCAACTGGTATACAGCTGTAATGGTCAAGATTATAACACCTGTCAAAAGAGGAACCAGCGCAAAAAGAATTTGCGTAAGATAAATAGAAATACCATTAGCTTTAGTCTTCATAAGCTTCTCTCCTTAACAAAAAATTTTCAATAAAACATTTAGAACAAATACTTTAAAAACAAAACTTTTCAGATACGGATAAAACTTGTTACAAAACTACATTGGTAAATATTTATGACTGATCATACTTGAAGTTATTTTAACACATTAATTCTAAAAAAACAAAATTATTTTATATTTTAATAAAATTTAGTAAATTTTCTGATAATTATTTCTCAGTATAGTCCACAAAGGAGATATTAAGGTCAACAAATCCCGTAATGCCGTCGACTGAAGCCTTGGTCTTATACTGCCACATAGAGAATTTGTAAGGGTAATCCGGAAGGTCTTCTTCCTGCTTAAGCCAAAAATCGTATGAAGTGATCTTTGAAAGATCTATCTCTTTGATGAGCCATTCCTTGTCAGCAAGAACACATCCGGTATAACCCTTGCTGCTGACATAATCAAGGAATGTCTTTGCCATATCGGTCTTCTCCGCAGGGGAAAGGACCTCAACTCTTGCGGTGTCATTATTCTTAAAGCTCATCTCAAAAGCTATTGGGTAATCGATCTTATAATCTGCCAATGAATCAACCACAAGCTTGGCTTCTTCAAGAGCCTCATCCTTGGTTATGGCCTGGGATGAGAAATAAACGCCAACCTTAAGTCCCGCATCCGTAGCGCGCTTGATGTTGTCAAAGAAATAGTCATCAAATGTGATCTGACCGTCTCCGTAACCTCTTACGCCGACACGGATCATTACAAAGGCAATTCCGTCTTTCTTGACTTTGTTAAAGTCGATATAATCCTGGTACTTGGAAATATCAATTCCGATATAGGAAGTCTTTTTTCCATCTACATAATACTCCATCCTGTCATCCTTTAAGACAAGGTTGGAATAATCATAATCATTTTTAGGGAGATACTGGGAAATGGTAACCCACTCCTCGGTACCGTCACGGTTAACAACTTTTGTGTGTTTTCCGTCTTTGGAAGGATCATCGGAATCTGTATTCTCGTCTCCTTCTTTATTCTTATCATCCGAATTATTTGAACCCGGAACCTTTTCTATCTCAGCAGGCTTTTCTTTATTCTCAGGATAAAGATCCCAGAAATCCAGTTCACCCGGTGAAGTAACGCCGGTAGGTTCGCTGATTCCGGAAATATAATCAGACCCACTGTTCTGACTTACTTCATTCTCATCTTTGTTAAGTACACTTGATGCCGGCATAACACCGGAATAATCCACGTTGTTATTCTTTTTGTTCACCAACTGAGGGACAAGAACAATTCCGAGGATCACAAAAACGATCAAAACGGAAGCGACAACCACCGCTCCGATCTGGGGAGATATTCTGTTGTCACTTCCGTTTAGTTTCATAGGAATTAACCTTCTTTAATGATAATTTTCTTAGGACACTTTTCTGCGCAGACACCACATCCTACGCACTTTTCCTGATCGATGACTGCATGATTGTCAACAAGTGTGACAGCCTCGTTGGGACAGTTTCTTACGCAAAGTCCGCATCCGATACAACCAACGGTGCAGGCCTTCATGGTAACGGGGCCCTTGTCCTTGGAGCTGCATCCCACAACGTATTTTGAATCGTAGGGGATCAGAGAAATAAGATGCTTAGGGCAGGCTGCAACGCACTTACCGCAGGCTTTACAGCTTTCCTTGTCAACAACTGCAATGCCGTTAACAACATGAATCGCATCAAAAGGGCAAGCCTTTACGCAGCTTCCGTAACCAAGGCATCCGTGAGAACAACTCTTGGGGCCGCCGCCGGGTACAAAGTCAAGTACGCGGCAATCCTCAGCTCCGTGATACTCGTAATCCGTCTTTGCCTTTTCGCAGTCACCCTTGCAGGCAACATAGGCAACTTTCTTTACTGACTCTTCCGCTTCAACTCCCATGATCTCGGAAATCTTCTTTCCGACGGGTTCGCCGCCAACGGGGCAGGCATTAACGGGAGCCTCTCCCTTAACGATGGCGCAGGCAAGTCCGGAGCATCCGGGATAACCACATCCACCACAATTGTTTCCGGGAAGTGCAGATAAAACTTCCTCTTCTCTCGGATCGGTCTCAACCTTAAATGCGATACCTGCAATTCCGAGGAAGATTCCTACAAACAATCCTACTGCAGCAACAATTCCCGCTGCTATTAAGATACCTGTATAACTCATGATCTCCCTCCTTTAAAGCAGTCCCGAGAATCCGCAGAACGCAATGGCCATAAGACCTGCGGTAAGAAGTACGGAAGGCATGCCCTTAAAGCTTTCGGGGATGTCATTGTACTCCATCTTCTCGCGGATACCTGCAAGGATCACAATCGCAATGGTAAATCCAAGAGCTGTTGCAAAGCCGTTAACAACTCCGGTTCCGATACCATATTCCTTCTGTACGTTGGTCAGTGCTACACCGAGAACCGCACAGTTAGTGGTAATAAGAGGAAGGTAAACACCAAGTGCCTCGTAAAGTGAAGGAACAAGTTTCTTTAAGAACATCTCTACGAACTGAACCAGCGCTGCAATTACAAGAATGAACACAATGGTCTGAAGGTAGGTGATCTCGAAAGGTACAAGAATGAACTTGTAAATAACTCCCGCAACGGCACTGGCAAGGGTAATAACGAATATTACCGCAGCTCCCATTCCTGCAGCGGTCTTGATCTTCTTTGAAACTCCAAGGAAGGGGCAAAGTCCCAAAAACTGTGAAAGCACAACGTTTGAAACTAAGGAAGATCCAACAAGGAGGATGAAAAGATCTCTGATGTTTGAAATATTATTCATTTTCAGTTTCCTCCTTCTCTACTTCTTCAACTTTTTCCTGAGGTTTTACTTCAGGCTCTACTTGCTTGAATGCATTGGGTTCGGGATTCTTTACAGGTGCATCTGCATCATAGAATCTCTCGGCGCATCCCTTTTCTCCACAGGTCGTACAATCATGGGTACAACCATCGGATACTTTAACAGCCTTTCCTTTAGCGGCAGCCCTCTTCTTGATCGCATTCTGGATCGCTGTAAGGAATGCAAGAACAAAGAATGCTCCGGGTGCAAGTACAAAGATATTGATGGGGGTGAAACCTTCCGGCATTACATTAAATCCGAATACCTTTCC
>JAEEOO010000043.1 GCA_016284315.1 Lachnospiraceae bacterium
TCCTAATTGTTTGGGACTTCATCAACTATGCTAAAGAACATGATATCCCCGTTGGCCCCGGAAGAGGTTCCGCAGCGGGATCCATCGTTTCCTATGCCCTTAAGATAACCAATATCGACCCCATCAGATTTAATCTACTCTTCGAGAGATTCCTTAATCCTGAGCGTGTATCCATGCCCGATATCGACGTGGACTTCTGCTACAACAGGCGCCAGGAAGTTATTGATTATGTTACTGAAAAATACGGTAAAGAAAAGGTGGTCCAGATCGTAACCTTTGGTACACTTGCAGCGAAGGGAGTTGTAAGGGATGTATCAAGAGTTATGGACCTTCCCTATACTTTCGGAGACCGTATTGCTAAGCTTATTCCAAATGAGCTTAATATTACCCTTGATAAGGCTTTGGAGATGAATCCGGAGCTGAGATCACTTTATGAAACAGACGAGGAAGTAAGAAGAGTTTACGACATGAGCCGCAGGCTTGAAGGACTTCCCAGACATACCTCCATGCACGCTGCCGGCGTAGTTATCTGCCAGAAGGCGGCGGATGAGTTCGTACCTTTATCAAGAGGTTCCGACGGAAGTATCGTTACCCAGTATGTCATGACGACTCTTGAAGAACTGGGACTTTTGAAAATGGACTTTTTGGGGCTCAGAACCCTTACGGTTCTTCATGATGCGGTTCGCTTTGTTAAGGAGACCGAGGGAGTAACTATTGATCTTGATAATCTTGATATGACGGATCAGAAGGTTTATGACCTTTTATCCAGCGGACATACGGAAGGTGTCTTCCAGCTTGAATCTGCCGGAATGAAGAGCTTCATGAAGGAGCTTCGCCCCAGGAATATTGAGGACGTTATCGCGGGAATCTCACTTTATCGTCCCGGCCCCATGGACTTTATACCGAAGTATATCGCCGGTAAGAACAACGAAAATGCCATTACCTATTCTACGGAAAAGCTCCGCCCGATACTTACGCCCACCTACGGCTGTATCGTATATCAGGAGCAGGTAATGCAGATCGTTCAGGATCTTGCGGGATATACTCTTGGTCATGCGGACCTTGTTAGACGTGCCATGAGTAAGAAAAAGCAGCACGTCATGGAAGTCGAGAGAGAGAACTTTGTAAAGGGTTCATCGGAGAACGGCATCGATGCTGCTGTATCAAACCACATCTACGATGAGATGATGGACTTTGCAAAGTATGCATTCAATAAATCTCATGCAGCCTGCTATGCGGTTGTTGCGTACCAGACAGCATATTTAAAGTGTTATTATCCCGAGGAGTTTATGGCCGCATTAATGACATCGGTTATAGACAACTCAAAGAAGGTTTCGGAATACATCCTTGTTTGCCGTCAGATGGGCATCGAACTTTTGCCCCCGGATATCAACTATGGTCAGAGCGGCTTCTCAGTTGTTAGGGAGAAGGACGAGAACGGCAATGAGCGCAAGGCTATAAGATATGCTCTTACAGCTCTTAAGAGCGTGGGACGTCCCGTTATCGACAGGATCGTTGAGGAAAGAACCAGGGGCGGAAAGTTTGGGGACATCAAGAATTTCCTTGAAAGAATTCAGGGAACGGATGTTAATAAACGCGCCATCGAAAGCTTTATAAAGGCGGGAGCCATGGATTCCCTTGGAGCCAACAGAAAACAACTGATGGCAGTTTATGGCGGCATCCTTGATGACCTTTCCCACGGTAAAAAGAACCAGGTGGAGGGTCAGATATCCCTCTTTGATTCGGGACTTTCGAATGCTAAGGAATTCTTTGAATTCAAGCTTCCAAATGTGGACGAATACGAGCCGGAGATCAAGCTTGCCATGGAAAAGGAAGTCCTTGGTATTTATATCAGCGGACATCCTCTGGAAAAATATCTTGATCTTATGGACAGATACGCCACCGTTAGAACCGGAGACTTTGAACTTGACGATGAGACCGGAGAGGTGGGCGTCAGGGATCAGTCCTACGTCAATATCGGCGGAATGGTGACGGATAAAGTAGTCAAGTACACCAAGAACGGCGAACCGATGGCATTTGTTACCATAGAGGATCTCGTAGGAACGGTGGAAGTCATCATCTTCCCCAAGAGCTACTTAAAGTTCAATCCTATTCTTAATGAAGATGCGAAAGTTTTCGTCAGAGGAAGGGTTAGCGCGGAAGAAGACAAGAACGCAAAGCTTATCTGCGAAGATATAGTTACTTTTGAAGATGCTATTAACGCGAACGGAGCCGAAATCTTTAGGGGCGGAAAGACCTTCAAGGGTTATAACGGATTCCGTGGCGGAAATTATTCCGAAGGCTACAGGCAGACTGCCAAAGCTTCAAACATTGCGGCAAATGTTCTGCATAACGGTCAGGGCGCCCCGGGAACGGCTGCGGTAAAGCCCGTATCGATCCCTAAGACCGGATTGTTTCTGCAATTCGCAACAGCTGTGGACTACGCAGCTATGGAGGCGCAAGTCCTTGAGGCCATGGCGGACTCTGACGGAAACGATGAAGTTATTATCTTTATAAAAGAGAATAAACAGGTAAAAGTACTTCCTCCCAATAAGAGAGTTCTTGCAAACGAGGAACTTAAAGCTAAACTGACAGAACTTCTCGGGGAAGGAAATGTGGTTATCAAAAAATAATTAAGGCAACTAATCAACCAATGGATATAGCTAAGAAAAGGACAATTAAACAGCGTATTCCACTTATTGCAACATGCTTGATCTTAGTGGCGGTGATCATCGTATTTTTAAATCCTGCCCTTGAGTCAAACGATGATGTACTGATAAGGAGCATTATGAAGGGCAACTATACGGGAATTCCGGATGCCCACCTTGTTTATGTTCTATATCCACTGGGACTGATCTTTAAAGGCCTTTACTTGATCGCAAACAATGCCATATGGTTTGAGGGTTTTTTGATCCTTATGTTTTTTGGAAGCCTTTATTTTGCAGCAGACAGCTTTGAAAACGCGGGACCTATCTTCTTTATTTATATCCTTGCCATTTCACTAAGCGGAGCTGTAAACCTTCAATATACTCAGGTGGCGGGCTTTGCGGCAGCATGTGCGCTTGTGTGTTTCAGAAGGGACAAAAGCCTTCCCGGAGCAATACTTTTTGTCCTATCTTTTTGGCT
>JAEEOO010000044.1 GCA_016284315.1 Lachnospiraceae bacterium
CATATTATTTTACCCGTGATCCATACAGCATTTACTTACGGAGTTTATGCCCTCTTTGGAGCAGAGCTTTTGGGGGAGAATAAGAAAAGATATCTTCCCGTTTTCATGCTCTTTACGGAGCTCATTACACTGTTTAGCTTTTACTCATATATGACTCCGGAAAAGTTCTTCTTAACAAGGATCAGGGAAGGAAAAGCAACGATTGCTTCACTTATCATTCCGGGGATCATTATGACGGTTTATCTTGTACTAAGGGCTCTTTCAGAAGATAAAAAGATAGACTTTAGGCTTTACCTTTTGCTTTTTTCTTTGAATGTTTCAGGATGCCTTTGCAGTACTTTGGGAGCGCTTATCTGCGTTCTTCCCATTGGAATCTGCGCCGTCCTCGGAATATTTGTATTTAAGAAATTCAAGCATGTGATCCCCATGCTTTTAACCTGCGCCCCCTGCGTATTTATGGCGCTGTTGTATTTGAGGTTATAAAATATGTGGAACCTTGTAGTCTCACATTTTAAATCATATGCCGGTTGGGGCCTGATATTTTTCTTTTATCTTGCGGCGCTGATATGGCTTTTCGTAACGGAGAAGAGAAAAGAAAGAAGGATCGTTTTTATCTACATGCCTCTCATCCTTTTATTCCTTTTTTTAAACCCGCTGTCAGCCCATATCATGGAGAAGTTCGCCGGGGATGAGATCTATTACAGGCTTCTTTGGATGCTACCTGTAACCATTACGCTGGCGGATGCGGCAACGGAGATCGTTATCAAGATCGGCGGAAAGCTGAAAGTATTTGCAATAGCGGCTTTCTGTGCACTCTTTATCCTTGGAGGAAGGCTGATCTACACCGACAGCAGGTACAGTATCGCCGAGAACGAGTATCATGTACCGGAGGCTGTGGCAGAGATCTGTGACGAGATCGTAATACCCGGAAGGGAAGTTATGGCGGCATTTCCGGAGGAAATGATAGTTTATGTCAGGCAGTACACTGCACTTGTTGTTATGCCCTACGGCTGGGCTGATTCGGAGTACGGTCCGATATTTAACACGGATCTTATGGAAGCTATGCAGGAGGAAACTCTTGATCTTGATAAGATTGGAACTGAGGCAAAAGAAATAGAATGCCATTACGTCATCATAGATGATACAAAAGAAAGCACCGGAAGCATGCTTGATCAGGGCTTTGAAGAGTATGCCAAGGTAGAACACTATACAATATATAAAAATCCGGAACAGTATTTTTCGATATATTATTAAATATATTATAAATTTAGACAGAAAATAGGATCATACACGAAAAAGAATATAAAAACATGAAAACATTTTTTAAGAAGCATTTACATAAAATACTCATATGGCTTAGGATAATCGTTATCCTTTTGATCGGACTCTTTGCGTTCCTTCGCATTAAGGGCTTTATCAAGCCCATTATCATCGACAGGGAGATTTCAGATTGGGATCTTGAAAACTACAAGGACAACAACGACTTTATCTTCCCTCTTATGGACGATAATGGTTATGTTATCAAGAGAGAGCATAAAAATATCCTTATCTTCGGCAACGGACCTTTTGCGGAGGACAGGGATTCTAAAGACGGCATGGCAAATATGCTGGAAGAGGAACTTGGAGTAAACGTAATCAACTGCGCGGTTTCAGATTCCTACGGCGCGATGCGTAATTCAACAGACCTTACAGAATATCCCATGGATATCTACAGCCCCTACTACCTTGTTGACTATATGGCTTTTTCTGACAAGTTACAGGATGCAGTTGACGAAGCGGTTCTGGCTCTTGATACAGAGAATCCCAAGGACGGTAAAGAGGTTCTTGAAACTCTTGCTAATATCGATATGTCCGAGGTTGATACAGTAGTATTTATGTACGATCTTACGGACTATTACATGGATATCCCCGTCAGCCTTGAGAATCTTGAAACAGCCCAGAACACCTTCGGTGGCGGAATCCTTAAGGCAGTCAACGATATCGCAACTCTTTATCCGGAGACAAGAGTTATCGTCATGTCACCTTACTACAACGGAATGACGGACGAAAAGGGCAACGAGATCAGCGCAGAGCTTGTAAAGAACAGCTACGGAGTTCCCTCCGACTACGCCATCAGCCTCGGCGGCGACCTTCAGGTTTATTCAAAGGCAAGCTATATAGACAACTACTTCGGCACTATCAATGAAGCCAATTATAAGAAGTATTTAAAGGATAATACCCATCTTAATCAGGAGGGAAGAAAGCTCATTGTCGAGAGACTGGTGGATGCGATTACGAGGTTTGATTAAGTATATAAAAACCAAGGTCCTTTCAGCGGTTTTATTGTGACATATTATATTGCTACTTTATAGGCAAAAGACTTATAATGTAAGCAGTATGGTTTGAGAGAAAAGTAGAGGTTTGTGAGCATAGATGGGTGCCGGTAAAGAGAAAAAAGCATTTATAAAATGGAACGAACCCAAGAGGCTGATAAGAACAGCCCTTTTTGTCGTTGCAGATATTTTTTCTGTTCTTGCTGCAACGGTTGGAGCCCTTTGGGTAAGATTCGACTTTTCATTTCAGGGAATCGATAGGCAGTATTTAAATCCTGCTCTCAAGATGATCCCCTTCAATATTCTGTCAGTACTGATCTTGTACTGGATATTCAGACTTTATATAAGCGTTTGGAGATACGCCAGCGCCAGCGAACTAATGGAAACGGTGGCAGCAGTGGTATCTAATACAGCGCTTCAGATCATTGTTTTCCATTTCGCAAAAATACATGTTCCCAGGAGCTATTATTTATTTTATATGGCTATACTTGGGGTTCTTACTCTTTTTACAAGATTTTCTTACAGACTTTTAAGAGCCCTACGCGTTAACAGAAAAATAATCAGGAACCGCAGCGACTTTTCAAAGATCATGATCGTCGGAGCGGGAGCGGCAGGAAACTCAATCCTTAAAGAGATTGAGACCAGCAGTCATCTTACTAAGGAAGTAAAGTGCCTTATCGACGACAATCCGGGCTGCAAAGGAAAGTATATGCGCGGCGTCCCGATCGTCGGCGGAAGAGAAGCAATTCCCGATGCGGTGGTAAAATACGAGATCGATGAGATCATCATCGCAATCCCTACCGCAAACAAGACGGAAATCAGGAAGATCGTTGAAATCTGTAAGGAGACCGGATGTAAGCTCCAGACTCTCCCCGGAATATATCAGCTCATTAACGAAGAAGTCAGCGTATCACAACTAAGGGAAGTTGAAATTGAGGACCTCCTCGGAAGAGAACCGGTTAAGATCAATGTGGACGAGGTTGCCGGATACGTTAAGGGCAAGACTGTAATGGTAACCGGAGGCGGCGGCTCTATCGGAAGCGAACTCTGCAGACAGGTAGCGAAGCATGAACCCAAGAGGCTTATCATCGTTGATATTTACGAGAATAACGCTTACGATATCCAACAGGAGCTTAAGAGAAAGTACCCTGAGCTGGACCTTGTAGTCTTAATCGCTTCCGTAAGAAATACCCTTAGAATCGACCAGATTTTTGACGAATACAGACCGAATATCGTCTACCATGCGGCAGCGCATAAGCACGTACCTCTTATGGAAGATAGTCCGGGAGAGGCGATAAAGAATAATGTCTTTGGTACTTACAAGACAGCTAAGGCGGCGGATAAGTACGGAGTAGAGAAGTTTGTACTTGTATCTACCGATAAGGCGGTTAATCCGACTAACATCATGGGCGCATCGAAGAGAATGTGTGAGATGGTAGTCCAGATGATGAACGAACAGTCAAAGACGGACTTTGTGGCCGTTCGCTTTGGAAACGTCCTCGGATCTAACGGATCGGTAATCCCTCTTTTTAAGAAGCAGATTGCGGCGGGAGGACCGGTTACCGTTACTGACCCTAATATTATCAGATACTTTATGACGATACCTGAGGCAGTATCTTTAATTTTACAGGCCGGGGCGTACGCTAAGGGCGGCGAGATTTTCGTCCTTGATATGGGCGAGCCGGTTAAGATCCTTGACCTTGCCGAGAACCTTATTAAACTTTCGGGGTACAGAGTAGGGGACGATATCGAGATCGTCTTCACCGGACTTAGACCCGGAGAGAAGATGTATGAAGAGATGCTGATGGATGAGGAAGGCCTTCAGGGATCGGAGAACAGCCTGATCCATATCGGAAAGCCTCTTGAATTCGACAGGGAAGCCTTTAGAAAGGGACTTGAAGAACTGGACGAGATCAGCAGAGAGCACCCTGAAGAGGTAAAGGCAGCAGTACAGAGGATCATGCCACAGTACAGGCCGGATAAGCACTGATAACCAAAGAAAAAAACAGTATATTGATATAAAATGAGCGGTACATAAGCGAGTATGTACCGCTCTAATAATATCTGAATTATTTAGCTCCCTTACGGATAAGAACATGTAAGAAGGTCATAACCAAAAGCTTAATGTCCAAGCCGATATTCCAGTTATCGATGTATTCAAGATCAAG
>JAEEOO010000045.1 GCA_016284315.1 Lachnospiraceae bacterium
CAACTCTTCGGTCTTTTCAGCATGATCCTTTAATGCCGTTTTGAACTCTTCGACAAAATCATCAGGCATAAACTCGATCACACGACAAACTATCCATCCAACAGAGAAAATACTCTTTTTGATATATTCAAGATTTGAAACGATGAATTCTTTATACTTCTCTTCTTTTGTTGTTATCAAAAGCTCTGCAGCCGCATGGATTCTTGCTTCAAGAGTCCTGTTAGGCTTATGCTCACCGAGTTGATAATCTAAAGTAACAAATCTTCCCTCATGATCATCGGTTACGTCATAAAGCTCTCTTGCGATATCAAAGCACTCTTTTGATAACTCATCGTTAAAGCCCTTCATGGTACGGGATGCGCATGCAAGATGAGCTGCCGCGGTAAGTTCCTTAACAGGATTATCCTCAGTAAACACAAGTCTCTCATCTTCGTTATCAGGCGTTCCCGGAGTCATATTTACAGCATCTCCAAGGAGCACATACTGACGAAGATTCTTACAAATGATCTGTTTATAAAGCCTTCCCATGGACTTGTAACCGCCGGTTATCGAAAGAAGTCCGTGCTCAATCTGCTCGAGGATATCATTCTTTCCGTCGGGGCAATGGATCTCCGTAACATGATTAACCTGGTCAACTGTTGTCTCGTCTATATAGGCATCAAACTCTTCAATTGCCAAAGAAAGATGATAAACTTCGGTGGTCTGGGATTCTATGCGAAGATCGAAGTCACCGGCATCATGCCATCCACCGCAATTTAAGCCGCAGATATGTTCTCCGGGCTTGTATTTTGTAAGAGTTGAACTGCCCTGGATAGCACCGTCAAAATGGTTGTAATCCGTAGGTGCCATTCGACCATCATCCATATGGCACAGACCATGCCAAACACGGTACTTCTCGTTAACCCTCATATGGCACATCTGAACTGGTAGGAAATACTCAAGAACAGGTTGCCAAACGCCTCTTTCATAAACATCTTCTGCAATCCTGAAAACATTTGATTTAACGTCACCATACTCGATGACATATAATCCGTTTTCTTTTATGTCCGTGAAATCATAAGTCAGGTAATTATAACGAAGGAATTTACCCCATTCTGAGGCTTCCTTCTTTTCAATTATCTCGGCACCTGATGCTGTTAATCTCTTGAGTATAACAGGCTTAATATCCTTATCCCTTGAATCAAGCTCTATGATAGCCTTCTTAAGCTCTGCAGGATGAAATCCTATCTGGGATACCTGAATGGTTGCAGGCTTTATCCATGAACTGTCAACATTAGGCCTGATAAAGAGCTTTACAGCGCCTTTAGTTACGTTCATGGGAATATTACAGCTAATGACAAACCATCCGTTGTTGTGGTTCATCCTTCCGTCATATAATCCGAGGCTTCCAACGCTGCTCTCAACCGTAAAACTCATCTCCGGGTTTTCGGGAGCTATGGTAACAGCGCGTCCCTCCGCCAAAGGAGCAGCGATAATATCATCCGCCGTAGCGGGATTATAGCCGTTAACCTTGGAGGTAATGGGCTCCATTTTTACGATATTGTCATCGTTTTCATACAAAGATTTCTTCTTTAATGTGGGACCATTGGGCTGTCTCGAAAAGATGCCTGTCTTCTTATCTACTATCCATGAACGTCCAAACATCTCTCCCGGAAAAAGTTCCATGTTGAAAGACAACTTTCCATAAAACTCTTCCGGCACAGGCTTGCTTAAATTAACAACAACCTCTACGCCATCTTCGTAACCTTTAGCAACAACCTCATATTCAAACTGAAAATCAGGATAAAACAAAGGGTTAAAGCCCTTTAAATGCTGATTCTCGTCAGGATACTTAAGCATTGTGGTTATAGTATTTTCTTCTTCATCAACATTTCTGCAGAGTTGTTTAGGCAGAGGCTGCCATTGACCGGGAGTCTGTTCAAAACGTACATCTCCGTTTGCAAGAAGACGCTTATCATTCATGATCAGCGTAATACCGGACTGATGACCGGCAGGATAAAAATCATCGAAGGCCATAACATCCACGTTACTGCATTTGAAATAGCCTTTATCGTTAAGTTTGAAAAGATTAGTGTCGCTCATATTCAAGTCTCCAAAGTTAAGCCACGGCGTATCTGTAGTACATAAGATATAATGATTCAAATCATTTATCTTTGAGGAATATATTACAGTATCATAATAAATCACGACCTATGATTATTATATATCATTTCACACTAATTTTTATAACAATGTTTCAGAACACCTCATTTCTTGTTGTTTTAGGATAAATGAGGTAACCCTACTTGTTGCCAATACCTCATTATAATTGTTTTATGTTGTAATGAGGTGTCCGGACACAGCAAGCGACATCATTTTTCAACTATTTTGCGTGAAATGAGGTATGGAGCGGTTGAAATATACCTCATTTCCTGTTAAATTCTTGGAATTGAGGTTTGAAGCACCAGATACTTACATCATAAAACGTAGAAATCTCAGAATAGAGGTAATAAGCTTCAAAAAAAATCCCCACCTCATCATAAATGAGGTGGGGAAAATTATTCCAGTCGAATTAGCCGAGCTGTGCAGCAACTTCTGCAGCGAAGTCCTCGTTCTTCTTCTCAAGACCTTCACCGGTCTCGAAACGAACGTACTTAGCGATCTTAAGATCAGCTGCTACGCTCTTGAGGTAAGCTTCAACAGTCTGCTTTCCGTCCTCAGCCTTAACATAGGTCTGGTCAAGGAGGCAGATCTCCTTAAGCTGTTTAGAGATACGTCCATCAACAAGTCCGGTAAAGATCTTGTCCTGCATGTAGGTATCCTTCTGCTCCATAGCGAACTGTGCAAGAGTTCCGGCTGCTTCCTTTGAAAGGAAGTTGAAGAGGAACTTGTTGTTCTTCTCAGCTTCGTAAGCCTTAACATCATCATCGCTCCATGCCTTCTCGTTAAGAGCCTTCTCGATAAGCTTCTGAAGGATGGGCTTAGGAAGAGATGCGGGATCGTTGAGAGCACTGTCGATTGTGATTTCCTTGATCTTTGCAAGCTCTGCCTCAGAGATATCGTTTCTGCTGATGTAGGTAGGGTTCATAGCAGCAATCTGCATTGCAATGTTGGTAAGAGCTTCCTTGGTAGCATCGGAATTGGTTCCGTTAGCTGCAACAAGAACACCGATCTTTCCGCCGCCGTGAACATAGCTTGCTACAACATCACCGGAAACCTTCTGGAATCTTCTGAAAGAAAGCTTCTCACCGATCTGTAATGTCTTCTCGTTAACAACTTCCTGAAGTCCGCCGTCAAGAAGTGCCTGTACGTCTTCGCCGTTAGCGCCACCGTTTAATCCGGAAGCAAGTGCCTTGTCAGCAATCTCCTGTACAAACGCCTGGAACACTTCGTTCTTAGCAACGAAGTCGGTCTCGGAGTTAACTTCAGCAACTACTGCAGTATTATCGCAAGAAGCTACTCTTGTGATACCTTCTGCTGCGATTCTGCTTGCTTTCTTCTCTACTTTAGCAGCTCCGCTCTTTCTGAGCTCTTCTACTGCCTCATCAAAATTTCCGTTAGTCTTGGTAAGTGCCTTCTTGCACTCCATCATACCTGCGCCTGTAGCTTCGCGCAGCTCTTTTACCATAGATGCGGTAATATCTGCCATTTTAGTGATCTCCTTATCTTTCTTTAAAAAATGGGGAGTTGTTCGCTCCCCATATGTTGATGTCTTTATTGATCTGAAGGATTACTCCTCAGTAGCAACTTCCTCGATGTCGGTAGCCTCTCCGCCTTCTGCGTTAGCATCTGCAGCGGTAAGTGCTTCGTCACCCTGGTTTGCTTCGATAACAGCGTCAGCCATCTTAGCTACGATAAGCTTTACGGCACGGATAGCGTCATCGTTTCCGGGGATGATGTAATCAAGCTCATCGGGATCACAGTTGGTGTCACCAATTCCGATAAGGGTAATTCCAAGTGCTCTTGCTTCCTGAACACAGATGTGCTCCTTCTTAGGATCTACAACGAAGATAGCATCGGGAATTCTGGTCATATTCTTGATACCGCCGATGTTCTTCTCAAGCTTATCCCACTCCTTCTGAAGTCCTGCAACTTCCTTCTTGGGAAGTACTTCGAAGGTTCCGTCCTGAGACATCTTCTCGATCTCGTGAAGACGAGCGATTCTGGACTGGATGGTTCTGAAGTTGGTAAGCATACCACCGAGCCATCTCTCGTTTACATAGTACATACCGCAACGCTCTGCCTCAGTCTTAACTGCGTCCTGAGCCTGCTTCTTGGTACCAACGAAAAGAATGGTTCCGCCCTGTGCAGCAACCTCACCGATTGCCTTGTAAGCCTCGTCAACCTTAACAACTGACTTCTGAAGGTCGATGATGTGGATACCGTTTCTCTCGGTGAAGATGTAGGGAGCCATCTTAGGGTTCCATCTTCTGGTCTGGTGTCCGAAGTGAACACCTGCTTCAAGTAACTGTTTCATAGAAATAACGCTCATTTTATACCTCCTTAGGTTAAACCGGAGCTTTCCGCTCCTTGCTTCCGCGAATCCTCTGCCATCGCCCGCGTTAAAGGTGAAAGCACTCTGCACCAAACGGTTTCCCGCACCTAGTACAAATAGATTTCGCGTGTATTATCACAACATTCGAAATTTTAGCATAGAAAAACCCCTTGCGCAAGGGGTTTTCCAAATAAAAGTGTATGATTTTTACATAAATTATCTAAAAAATCAGCTTCCGGTCTTAAATTCATCAATAATACCCATGATAACGTCGGAATCAATGTCATCCACCGCCTTGCTGAGTTCATCGAATCTCGCCGACAGTTTTTCAGGAAGCTCGCATTCGGCAAGGAAATCCCTAATGGCTTCCATCTGATCCATGTCAAGATTATCCGCGGCTTCCTTCAGCTTGTCAAGGGCTTCAAGCAAATCGCTCTCGGCTATCTCCTTCTTCTCGCGGTTCCGCTTATTGAACTCCTCCACGGAAATCGCATCCCAAATCCTTGCAAGGACCATTCTGTACTCATCAAGGCACTTCTCGTTTTCTCCGCGGATGTATTCAATCTCGAAGTTCTTTCCGGCCTTTTCAAGTTTCTCCGCCATATTGCCAAGTTCAAGTGCACCAATCTGTCTTGAACTGCTCTTAAGGGCATGGACCTTGATGGTGTAATCCTCCCAATCCTCTGCGTTGTAAGCCCTCATGATTTCTTCAATCTTGGTGTCTCCTGCTTTCTGATATTCCCTGACAACTTTATCATATAGAGCTGCGGAACCAAGCGTTGCGATTGCCTTCTCAGTGTTAAGGAAGCTGAACTTTACGGAAGGATCGTTTGCCGCATCTGTCTCGGAATTCTGTGAATCTGCACCTCGATTGAAGTCTTCTTCACGCTTTTTAAGTTTTTCCTTGGGAAGCCAGTAGCTTATCTTTTGGATAATGTCTCTTACATCGATGGGTTTTGAAACAAAGTCGTTCATACCCTCCGCAATAAACATTTCCTTTACGCCCTGCACTACATTTGCGGTGAGGGCTATGATAGGCGTATTAATTGCCTTCGGAATTGTCTGGCGAATAATATGGGTACACTCAACGCCGTCCATCTCAGGCATCATGTGATCCATGAAGATGATATCAAAATCTTCTTTCTTGATCTTTTCAATAGCTTCTTTACCGCTTGTTGCTCCAAAGGTCTGAGCCCTTAAAGGCTGCAACAATCCTTCCGCAATAGTTATATTGATCGCGTTATCATCCACAATAAGGATCTTTGCATCAGGACAGATGAAATCAACGGAGAAGTTCTTTGATACTCTCTCCACCCTCTTATTCTCATAATCTCCGTTAAATATCTTAACAAGAGTAAGAGTGGATTGAGGTCTTCTGTAGACAACAATATTGTCAAACTCTGGTATGTACGAAGAATCATACTCTTCCAGCGTTACGCCGGTAAGCTGTGGATTCTCCCTAAGAATATCCTTAAGACCCCTGGCAAATCCCTTTCTTTCAAAAAGAATAAAATCCTTCTTTCCGGAAGGCTTGTATTCATCGGCTTTATTAATGACTTTTGCTTCGACTCCAAGCCTTGCCATATCAGCCACAAACAGCTCGTTAACCTTCGGATTGTCGCTTATTCCGAAGCACATAATGTTTTCGGCATCCTTAACAACAAGTTCTCTTGTGGGATCAAGAACTTTCTGAGGAATTGAGAAATAGAAGTCCGATCCTACGCCATATTCACTGGTAACACCAATGGTTCCTTCCATGGCCTCAACAAGCCTCTTGGATATCGCAAGCCCAAGGCCTGTTCCTTCAACAGATCTGTTTCTCTTTGAATCCACCTGTTGGAAGCTTTCAAACAGCTTATTCAGGTCTTCTTGTTTGATACCGTGTCCCGTGTCTCTCACATGATAAGTCATCATGATATGATCATCATTTATCTTCTCACCGGAAACATAAATTCCAACAACTCCGGCATCTGTGAACTTGATGGCATTATTTGCAAGATTGATAAGGATCTGACGGATTCTCATTGAATCTCCCAGCAGTGCATGTGGAATGCTCGTATCCGCAACGCTGAGAAGTTCAATAGGCTTTTCACCGATCCTGTTGATAAGGATATTGGCTATATCATTAAGTTCAGACAGTGGCTCATATCTGTCGGGAAGTATCTCCATCTTTCCGGCCTCGATCTTGGAAAAATCAAGGATATCGTTAATGATGTTAAGGAGATTCTTACCGGAGGACTGGATCTGCGCAATATAATCCGCAACCTTATCAGGCAGTTCCTCTCTCAAAGAAAGTTCAGCCATTCCGATAACCGCATTCATAGGAGTACGGATCTCATGGGACATGTTGGCAAGGAAATCCGACTTCATCCTTGCAGCTTTCTCAAGTTCTTCATTTGCCTCACGCATAGCGCTGAGTTTCAGCAAAAGGTCCGTAGTATCGTGAAGGATATAGATCGTACCAAGATAAGCATCCTTGTCCTTTAATTCAATCTTCTTAGTATCATAATAGATTTCTTTGTCATCATTGCCTATGACAAGGACTTCGATGCCCTCAACTTCTATCCTGTTTTCAAGCCATGCATCAAGAATGCTCTTATGCTTAAAATTCTCGATCAGCTCATCGTTAAGTACAACTTTAAGCACCTTGTTCATAACAAGGATATTATCAAATTCATCATAGAGAATAAAGCCGTCATTCATTTCATTTGCAAAATGAGACAGCGACCAGGTCTTGAGTTTTCTGACGGAATAAAATACGGAAATATAAAGATATACAACAATGACCGGTGTCATAAAAAGGCAAGGGATCCACACCGGCCAGTTTTTCCTCTGAATAATAAATTCTATAAGTGCGTAAGAGCCCTCGATCAATATGATAACAAAAAACCTGTTACGGTAGATCTTGGGTGAATAGAATATGGCGAGAACAGAGGTAAGGATAATGATAACGGTAATATCAAAGAGAATTCCCCTAAATGCTCCAAAGCCCCAGAAAGCACTGTTGTTCTCAGTCTTCTCAGCAACCCACCATGAAGCGCCGAAAATAACACGTTTTGAGAACCGGATGATATCTGTATGGGAGAAGTAATTGCTCAGGATCATGTAGTTCTCATAAAGAGTTAAAACAGCTGTCGGGATGATAGCAAGCCTAAATTTCTTGTTTTTTGCAAGCTGAATGATCATCAATACGGAACTGAAATAGTACCATACATGGATCAAATAATAGGCAGACATAACTCTTCTTACAACTGCGATGCCCTTACTCCCGGTAAGTATCACACAAATGATATCACCGATAAAAAGACATGCCGTCATCACAAGGAGACCGTAATTTCTTCTTTTGTCCCTAACGCCAAGTACAAAACAAACCAGTGCTATAAACGCACATATCGAAAACACTACTGTCAATGCCATATCTGCCGTTTCCTCTTCCTGAAAGATTATCTTATAAGGTTAAGTAAATCTGCATCATAGGAACCAATAAAGTAATCAACTACCGATTTTGTGGCTGTTCTGAAACTGTAGAGATTGGGGCGTGTAATAGTCATGCCCTCTTCTTCCAGCTTGTCTATATATTCTTCTGTCTGAGAAGAAATAAGTTCTCTGTCTTTTTCTTCCGCATGTTTTGCAGCAGTAAGAAGGATTTCCTGATCGTCAGGATTTAATCTGTCCCAAATGTCCTGTCTGATAACAAAAAGCATGACGTCATAGCTGTGATTTGTAATGGCAAGATTGCTCTGCACCTCATAAAGCTTATTGTTGTAGATAACAGGAATGGGGTTTTCCTGAGCATCAAAGGTTCCGTCCTTAAGCGCATCATAAAGCTCATTGAAGGGAAGGATCTTTGGCTCTGCGCCAAGAACAAGCATGGTCTGCATAACGATCCTGTTCTCGGGAGTACGGATAACAATTCCGTCCATATCTTCAACCTTGTTGATGGGACCGATCTTATCCGAGGTAGTCACACATCTGAAACCATTGTCATAATGACTGAGAACCTTGATATTGGATTCATAGAGCTGCTCTTCCGCTTTAGTTTCAACCTCTCCATCAACAAAAGTCCATGCATCTTCAAAATTATCAAACAAAAAAGGAAATGCCGAGATACCCACATTAGGATCGTAATTTGCAAAGTTTCCGGCGCTGGATGCAGTTATATCAACAGCACCGTTAACAACACCTTTTATAAGCTCGGAGTCCGAGCCGAGTTCGCCGTCGGGATAAATCTCAATGATGATCCTTCCGCCGGTCTCGCGCTCTACCTCTTCTTTAAAAAGTTCGGTTGCGATAACCCTTGGATCTGAAGCCGAAGTGGAAAAACCTGCTTTTAATGTTATGGTATCAATCGTACCACTATCCTTGCCGCAGGCACACACAGTAGCCGTCATACAAACCACAAGCAATAACGATAAGACCTTTCTGAGTTTCATAGAGTCTGCCTCCCCAAAACAATACACCTTAAAAGCTGTTAGTACATAACAAATAGAATCGATAAATTATTTTTATCATTATAGCACAGACAAAGTTTGTTTTTCAAAGAATAATGTGAATATATCTCAAGTTTTCAGACAAAAATTACTTTTTCTCATTTCAAGCTAAACAAGAGCATGCTTCCTAGAAAGCACGCTCTTGCCAAGGGATGTTTTATTAATGAAAAAATAAAACCTAAATGTATTTCAAAATCTCGTCTCTTACACCGTCAAGGCGTTTATCTGTAAGGCCGAAGTTCATTTCCTTGTAGGACCAGGTTGCGCGTCCGATACCGTAGTATTCGAAAGCTTCATGAATAGCTTTGTACCACTCAAGGACATCACCGGGTTCTGCATTTTCTATTACACCATATTCGCCGCAATAAAGAGCTACTCCTCTTTCCTCTGCGATCCTTACAGGCTCTTCAAATCTTGCCTTAAAGAATTCCGCATCAATACGGCTCCGGGGACTTCCGGGAAAAGCAAACTCTGCGGCCATCTCAGGATTCTCTTTCTTGAGGATCTCATGGATCTCTCCGAGAGTTTGCTTGATTGAGAACCGAAGTTCTCGGTTAAGGGCGGGCACCCAATAGGCTCCCTGATGAGTAAACACCAGGGGATCGTAGTTGTGGAAGTTATAAACTACGTTTTCATCATAGGGAAGTGCAAGGTCCTTTAATGCATCACCCGAATTGTTCCAATATCCGCCAACGAGGATCTTAACCGTTGGTGCTATCTTGCGGATTCGTTTAATGCAATTAAGGGAAATCTCATTCCACTTGTCACTATATGATCTATCTGTAACTTCATTAAGAAGTTCAAATACAAGTCTGTCTTCATACTTAGCGTATCTCTTTGCAAACTCCTCCCAGAGTCTGTAGAAACGCTCCTGATACTTCTCATTGTCAAAGAATCCGGACTCTCCGTATCCAAGATCAAAGGAGTAACCAAAGGTTTTATGAAGATCAAGTACGATATTGAGCTTGTGCTTTCCGCACCACTCAATCGCGCGATCGATATATCCGAAACCTTCCTCTATATACTCGCCCTCTTTAGTCTCAACAAGCTCGTAATCCACAGGGATCCTGACATGATCTGCTCCCCATGACGCTATGGTCTCGATATCGCTTTCCTTTATGAAATTATCATATCTTTCCTTGGTGTGATTGCACTGAGAGAGCCATCCTCCAAGGTCGATTCCTTTTATATATCCGTTAAGCTGTTTTAACATAGTTCCCTCCATTAGCAGAAACCAAAAGGGAAAGCACCGTTTTTCCAAATTCAGTTTCCATTTAAATATAGTATAAATGTAAGTGCTTCTATATCAAATTTGTTGCTATTTTGTCACGTGTGTGATAAATATTTATTTAGACTATAAATTTACTATGAGGTACGGGTATGGCTTTAAAACAAGAATTTACAAACGAACTTTTTAACAGACTTGAAAACAGCGAAGTACACAAACAGTACAAAAAAGAAGTATATTTCTACGATCTTGTTGCTTCAGGAAACGTGGAAGAGATAACCAGATTAACAAGTCTCCACGACCCTTCAGCGGAATATGATAATAGCGGATACGGCCATCTCTCCGACGATCCCATTCAAAACAGTAAATATCACGTTGCCATTTCGGCAGCTCTCGCCACCAGATATTGCATTACAGCGGGCCTGGATCCCGAGGTTGCTTATACAATGAGCGACGTCTATATTAGAAACCTTGATAAGATGACAAGAGTCCGGGATATCGTAAATCTTCATGCAAAAATGCTTATAGATTACGCCCAGACCATGCAGAATCTTCCCAAGGTCAAAGTCTACTCTCTCCAGACCGTGGAAGCCATGAATTATGTGGGCAGCCACTACACCGAAGAGATAAATGTCGAATCCGTTGCCGACGCACTCAACATTAACAGGAGTTATCTATCAAAATTGTTTAAAAAAAATACCGGCCTGTCCCTTGGAGAATATATCCGCAAAGAAAGAATAAAGGCCGCAACCAACATGCTGGCCTTTTCGGAATATTCATCATCTGAGATTGCCGAGTACCTTCATTTCTCTTCTCAAAGCCACTTTATCCAGTGCTTCAAAAAAGAAATGGGATGCACCCCGGCCCAGTACCGAAATACACCCCACCCCTCAATATAGGAAGATGAAAAAGAAATATGTTTCTTTTCATCTCATAATTTAGCACAACACAGCGTGAAATTATATCAATTTTGTTGCCTGTATATCAAGAATGTGTAACAAATTGTTAAATTTTTAATTATTTAATTATTTATTCAAGAACCCGCTGTTTTATACAAAAGGATCAAGGCTTAACTGGTATACTTTGGACTTATAGATCTTTCCGTTCTTGAAGTATACCCTGGGAAGTCTGTCGGTAATAAGGCAAACAAGCTCGTAGTTAAATCTGCCTGAAAGTTCTCCGATCTCTTCTGCGGAGATGCATTCATCTCCCATTCTACCCATAAGAACAACTTCATCGCCCTCTTTTACATCGGGAAGCGCTGTTACGTCAACCATGAACTGGTCCATGCAGATCCTTCCGATAATGGGGCAACGCTTGCCACCGATAAGGACATTTCCTTTTCCGGTAAGCATTCTGGGGAAGCCGTCACCGTATCCGAGGGGAACGGTAGCAACCTTTGTATCTTCCTTTGCGGTAAAGAGTCCGCCGTAGCTTACGCTCTGGCCCGCATGAACTGTCTTGATATAAGAGATATGGCTTCTTAAGCTCATTGCAGCTGTAAGTTCAATGCTTCCGAGGTTAACTTCATCGGAAGGCATAAGGCCGTACATAGTTATACCTGCGCGGACCATATCCATATTTGCATCGGGGAGTTCAAGGATTCCTGCGCTGTTTGAGCAGTGTCTGATGGGAACTCTGTATCCCAGTTCCCTCTCAATACGATCGGTGAATTCCTTGAAGATCTTTATCTGTTTATTAACCGATGTCTTATCTGTCTCATCTGCTTTTGCAAAATGAGTAAAGATTCCTTCAAGTTCAAGCTCAGGTCTGCTCAAAACTTCCTTAACAAATTCAAGTCCTGTATCATCGGGAGAGATTCCGATACGTCCCATTCCCGTGTCAACTTTAACATGAACCTTAAGCTTTTTATCATTATCCTTTGCGGCTTTGCAAAGACCATCAAGGCTGTCTTTTCTGAATACCGCAGGGCTGATGTCATTCTTAACCAGCATATCGAAACTGTAAGGGAAGGTGTATCCGAGGATAAGGATCTTCTTCTTAAAGCCTGCTTCTCTAAGCTGCATTGCCTCTTCTGCGGAAGCTACCGCATATCCAAAGCAATAATCAAGTTCTTCTAAAACTCTTGCAATAGCAACTGCTCCATGACCATAACCATTGGTTTTAACGACACCAAGCATCTTTGTTCCGGGTGCAAGGTGCTCGTGCATGGATCTCATGTTGCCTTCGATGGCATCAAGGTTTATAACGGCATACCCTCTTGAAAACTCTTCAAGCCGGTCAGCATATTTCTTTTCATCAAATTCAATACTCTTTATAGGGGAGTTACCCATAAAGTTTTTTCCCATATTGTAAATTAATTGTTTTCCTGTTCCTTAGCTTTTTGTTTCTCAAGCTCGGCCTTGGTAAGAGGATGATGATCCTCCGGGTTGTACCTAAGGTCAAAAAGCTCCACCACTTCAGGACCAAAGATGTCATGCATGTATGAATAGATCATATGATTCCTGGCTTCTTTTTCCTGCTTACGGATAAGGTTCTTTTTAAGGTCTATCCTTACCTGAGTCAGCCATTCATCAAGCTCTTCTATATCGTCGGTATTGTCCTGCATGGTCTCGTAGCAATGCTCCATAGTGATGATCATGAGTTTTTTGTTGAGCTCATTGATCTCACGGGGAATGTCTACGATCTCGTCATCATATTGTTCAAGTTTCTTGTTACAGTCTTCAACAAGTCTCTTATTGTCCGCTATCTTCTTTTCGGCGGACTTATCGCCGTTTGCGGCATCGTCCACAAGAGTAACGATCTCTTCCATGAGACGCTTCTTGATCTTCTTGATCTCCTTGGTCTCGGAGTTGATCTTGCCCTGTCTCTTAAGGAGGTCGTTTAACTGTGTCTCAAGGGATTTTACGTTCTGTCTCCCTACCTCGTCAAGCAGTTTATACCACTTGTTGTCCAAGGTCAAGACAGGAATTTCCCTTCCGATCAGCGAATCTGTAAATGAACTTTCCTTGTCTTTTCCGGACTGCTTTGCCATGCAAAATACCCCTTACCCCTGATTACTTATTCTCGCGCTCGTAACGGCTAAGTTTATAAGAAAGCTTCATAAGGCTTTCTGAAAGGTGAACATTCTCCACCTGTACTCCGTCGGGAACGTCAAGATCCACATGAGCGAAGTTCCAGATTGCCTTGATTCCGTTATCAACAAGCACGTCAACAAGTCCTACCGCTCCAACTTTAGGAATGGTAAGGACTGCGATATCAACGGTATTGTTCTTTAAGAAGTCCTCAAGTTCAGAGATGAGTCTGATCTTTTCCCCACGAACTTCTTTTCCCACAAGGCTTTCATCCTTATCAAAGATACCTTTGAAAATAAAGCCTCTTCTTTCGAAATTAAGGTAATTACCGAGTGCTCTGCCTAAGTTTCCGGCACCGATGATAATAAAATTGTATTCACGATCAAGTCCAAGGATCTTGCTGATCTCGGTGTAAAGATACTCTACATTATAGCCGTAACCCTGCTGTCCGAATCCACCAAAGTTGTTGAAGTCCTGCCTTATCTGGGAAGCGGTCACGTTCATGAGCTGGCTGAGCTCCTGAGATGATACTCTTTCCACTCCCTTTTCTTTAAGTTCTCCGAGATAACGAAGATATCTGGGAAGGCGGCTTACAACAGCCTGGGATATTTCCTTTTCCTGCATTTTAAGGAATCCTCCGATAGTTTGTTACTTTTTTACCAATCTATATTTTAGGCAATCTGAAGCCCAAAGTCAAGTTGAGAAATGTCCCCCGGGGACGGGGTCAAGTGGTCACTTTTGTCCCCTAGGGACGGGGTTTGGTGGTCATTTTATGGCAAGCGACGGATCAAGGATTCGCCATCTTTCTTCAAATACCGCCTATCTGAAACATAAGTTGGCTGATACTTTGCCACCAGTGCCCAGAATTTCTGCGAATGATTCATTTCTTTTCTATGAGCAAGTTCATGAACAATAACATAGCGCTGTACATTTTCAGGGACAAGCATAAGAAGACAGTTAAAGTTTAGATTACCCTTTGATGTACAGCTGCCCCAAACGGTCTTCTGAGCGCGAATTGTTATGCGTCCGTAATCAATCCCCATTTCGTTTGCTATCTCGCTAACCATTGGTGGGATGATCTCTTTGGCTTTTTTCTTAAGCACGTTAAGTTCTTTTTCGGTAAAGGGCTGAGGCTTTTCGCCACCGGCCTGCTTAAGGATCTTCTCTCTGGTCTTTTCAACCCATTCTCTTTTCTCGAACAAGAACTCTTCCGCTCTTTTCCTTGAACAATATAAAGGCGCTCTGAGGATCACGGTTCCGTCTGACTTAACAGTGATTCCTATGGTCTTTCTTCTTGATTTTACAAACTTGTATTCAAACATGATGATATCGTCTTTCTAAATTCTTCATAGATTATATCATATTTCAGGCTATTCCATCACAGCTAATGACCACTTAACCCCGTCCCCGGGGGACAAAAATGACCACCTAACTCCGTCCCCGGGGGTCAATGTTGCAATTTGAGAGGAAAACAGATAAAATCTTAGGGTACTTAAGACATGTTTTGCCCGAAAGGGCTTAGATAAAGGATTTATATATGTTACTTTCGTGTTCAAATATAAAAGTTGAATTTGTCACAGGCGTAGTGCTCGATAATGTCAGCTTCCATATAGAAAGCAATGACAAGGCTGCCATCGTCGGCATTAACGGAGCGGGCAAGACCACTCTTCTTCGTGCCATTGTCGGTGAGCTTGAGCCCGATACAGGCGTTGTAGCTTTTGAGAAGGATTCCACATACGGATACCTTGCTCAGGACGCAGCAGTAAACACCGACAATACCATCTGGGACGAGCTTTTAAGCGTAAAATCAGATATCATAAACATGGAAAAGCGCCTTCGCGAGTTTGAAGAGAAAATGAGCGAAGTAACAGGCGCAGAGCTTGATGCTCTTCTTGAGAAGTATCAGACTCTCTCCCATTCCTTCAAGCTCCTTGGCGGCGAGACATATATGTCAGAGCTTTACGGAGTATTAAGAGGTCTCGGATTTTCAGAGGATGAATATCAAAAGAAGATAAATGTTTTATCAGGCGGTCAAAAAACAAGAGTAGCTCTCGGTAAGATGCTTCTTGCAAGCCCTGACCTTATTATCTTAGACGAGCCTACAAACCACTTGGATCTTAATTCCATCACATGGCTTGAGACCTATCTTAAGAACTATAAGGGAGCAGTTTTAATCGTCTCCCACGACAGATATTTCCTTGATAAGATTGCTAACAAGATCATCGAACTTGAAAACGGAAAGGCTACCGAATATACCGGCAACTACTCCGACTACTCAGTTAAGAAGGAACAGCGCCGTATCGCAGAGCTCCACGCATATCTTAATCAGCAGAGAGACATCAAGCATCAGGAAGCTGTCATAGAAAAGCTAAAATCCTTCAACCGTGAAAAATCAATCAAGCGTGCGGAAAGCCGTGAAAAGATGCTTGAAAAAATAGACCGCATCGAAAAGCCCGCTACCGTCAACGCTGACATGAAGCTGGTTCTTACACCCCACTGCCAAAGCGGTAACGACGTTCTTAAGGTTGAAGACCTTGCAAAAAGCTATGGTTCACACAAGCTTTTTGAAAACGTTAATTTCGAGATCAAGCGCGGAGAGCATGTTGCTATCCTTGGCGATAACGGAACCGGAAAGACTACTCTCTTAAAGATCTTAAACGAACTGGAAAAAGCCGATGCCGGTTCATTTACATTAGGTTCAAAAGTTGAGATCGGTTATTACGATCAGGAGCACCATGTACTCCATCCTGAGAAGAATCTATATGAAGAGATTGCGGATGAATATCCATATTTAACCATTACAGAGATCCGTAACACCCTCGCTGCTTTCCTCTTTACAGGGGACGATGTATTCAAGCTTGTTAGGGATTTAAGCGGTGGAGAAAGAGGCCGTCTCTCACTTGCCAAGCTTATGCTGAGCGATTGTAACTTCCTTATCCTGGACGAGCCTACAAACCACCTTGATATCCGCTCAAAGGAAATCCTTGAGACCGCTATCAACAGCTACGAAGGAACGGTCCTTTATGTATCTCACGACAGATACTTTATCAACAAGACCGCAACAAGGATCCTTGAGCTTACAGGAAAAGGATTCGTAAACTTCATCGGTAATTATGATTACTATGTTGAGAAACATGAGGATGTTATCGCAGCAGCAAGTGCCAATGGCATAATAAATACTGCGGTTCAAAACGAATCTGTTGCCTCATCCGATTCAAGCGATGCAGTAACCGTTGGTGAAACCACACAATCTTCTGCTCTTGATTGGAAGGCACAGAAAGCACTTGCGGCAGAGAAGAAAAAGAAAGAGAATGCACTTAAGAAGTGCGAGGAAGCCATCGCGGCAGCTGAGGACAAGCTTTCAGAGATTGATGCTCAGCTTAACGACTCCTCTAACGGAAATAATGTAGCGCTGCTACAGGAGCTCACCAGGGACCGCGAGTCCGTCTCAGCGGAATTAGAGAAATTATACGAAGAATGGGAAACCCTGGCAGAGTAAAATCGCGCAAATCACAGCCAAACTACTGCTAAGTCACAGCCAAACTACTGCTAAGTCACAGCCAGATTACGGCCAAATTACAGCCAAGTCACAGCGGAAAAAGCATTTTATGCTTTTCCGCTGTATTATTTTGCGGCATGAGTGAAAAATACACAGCGGGATCTGCGTAATTGCAAATCCCGCTGTATTAATGTCTGTAACGCAAATCCCGCTACTACTGCTACTATGTAAAGTAGCTCGAATTACAGTAGCGTATCCAAAGTTGCGCGGATAGCCTTGATAAAATCAAGCGAATTCAAAATCGTAGGATTCTCGCAGGTCGAGATGAGGGAAAGTGACTTTGTCATCTTGCCGTCTTCAATGGTCTTGATGCAGGCCTTCTCCAGCTTCTCTGCGAAAGCGACAAGCTCAGGAAGATTATCAAGCTCTCCTCTCTTCTTGAGAGCGCCGGACCATGCAAAGATAGTTGCAATGGAGTTGGTGGAGGTTTCCTCGCCCTTTAAATGTTTGTAGTAGTGACGCTGAACTGTTCCGTGAGCTGCCTCATACTCATAAACTCCCTTGGGAGAAACAAGTACGGAAGTCATCATTGAAAGGTCGCCGTATGCGGTGGCAACCATATCGCTCATAACGTCACCGTCATAGTTCTTGCAGGCCCAAATGAATCCGCCTTCAGAACGGATAACACGGGCAACCGCATCGTCGATGAGTGTGTAGAAATACTCGATTCCGAGCTCATCAAACTTTGTCTTGTATTCCTTATCAAAGATCTCCTGGAAGATATCCTTGAAATTGTGATCATACTTTTTAGAAATTGTATCCTTGGTTGCAAACCAAAGATCCTGCTTTGTGTCGATGGCGTAATTGAAGCAGCATCTTGCAAAGCTCTCGATGGACTTATCAGTGTTGTGAATTCCCTGGATGATACCGGGGCCATCGAACTGATGAATGGTCTGCTTTGTAACAGTTCCATCCTCTGCGGTAAAGACAAGCTCTGCCTTTCCTGCGCCGGGAACCTTTATCTCAACATTCTTATAGACATCGCCGTATGCATGACGTGCAAGGGTGATGGGCTTTGTCCAGTTGGACACGTAAGGCACGATTCCTTTAACGAGGATGGGTGCACGGAATACAGTTCCGTCAAGGATGCTTCTGATGGTTCCGTTGGGGCTCTTCCACATCTCCTTGAGGTTGTACTCGGTCATACGAGCCGCATTGGGAGTAATGGTGGCGCATTTAACTGCAACTCCATACTTAAGAGTAGCGTTTGCGGAATCAACGGTTACCTGATCGTTAGTCTCGTTTCTGTGCTCAAGTCCAAGATCGTAATACTCTGTCTTAAGATTGATATAGGGAAGAAGAAGTTCATCCTTAATCATCTGCCAGAGGATCCTGGTCATCTCGTCTCCGTCCATTTCAACAAGGGGAGTCTTCATAGAAATCTTGCTCATTATCGTTGTGTCCCTTCTGTATTGTTATATAGTTATAATAAAAGTTCCATATGCAGGTGCACATGGAACCCAATTATCATCCGTTAGCCAGACCTGCTTTGATAAGATTCTCGTATGCATTCAGGATATGCTCATGCGCAAGTTTCTCGGCAAGATCGCCGTCCCTGTTCTTGATGGCAAGCATAATGCCTTCATGCTCAAGATTGGACTTGGGACCTCTCGCACTTGAAAGAGTCTTCTTGCGGACGCGGATAACATACTGATGAAAGTCCTTAAGCTGGTGCTCAAGCATCTTACTTCCGCTGGCCTCATACATGATCTCATGGAAACGGTTATCAAGCTCTGCAAGCTGCTCGTAATGTCCCTTCTCGGAATGAAATTTTGCGAGATATACATTCTCTTCCATTTCCTCAAGCTGTGCATCTGTTATATGCTCTGTAGCCCATCTTGCGGCAAGTCCCTCAAGGCGGGAACGGATCATGTAAATATCCTTAACGTCCTTCTCTGAAATGCCGGTAACATAAGCACCCTTGTTGGGAACGATACGGATCAGTCCCTCAAGTTCAAGCTGTCTGAATGCTTCTCTTACAGGAGTACGGCTTACTCCAAGTTCCTCACCAATGGCTACTTCACGAAGTTCTTCGTTTTCTTCATATTTACCGCTTAAAATATCCTCACGCAGTCTTGAAAAAACTCTTCCACGAAGTGAGTATTTATCCGTAACTTCCTGTTTTAAATCTTTTTCGCTCATATTATTCCTCTACTGATACATTTTGACATGTTTAATGTACGTCTCGGAAAAGCTACTGTATAATTGTATACAATCGTACATTAAAAGTCAACATATACAATTATACTTATTTTATCAATATTTACAAGCAAAATTGATGTATTTTAATCTAAATACAACCTTTCTTGTCTTATTTTGTCCAATCACGTATGGGAACAAGTTTACCGTGAACAACGCTTCGCGCATTTTCGAACATGTATGCACAGGTAGAAAGCATGATATACTGAGCATCTCCGTCAAGTTCAACATCAGACTTGATCTTAGACCTCTTAGAAACCCTCTGAAGATACTCATCCATCTCCTCGCAGGGAGAAAGAATTGCACAATAAGAATCAGAAGTAGCCTCCGTAGCATAGGCGCTGAAGAGTTCTACTTCATAGGTAACATCCTTTGTAAATAAATACATCTTGGGATGCTCATCAAAATATTCCTGGTTGGTCCATTTTGAAAGGCTGGCAAACATGGAGCCATCCTTCATATGGTGGCCGTATATGATTGTATTAGAATCTACAAAATCAAGGTCATTTGCGCACTCAACAAAAATAGACCCGGCAGCTGTATAGTCGCCAAGATAATTGTGATGAAGATAATAATCGTTGTTGTCCGTCTGCAAAACAGGATAATTGATGACAGTTCCGGGACAGTAGATCCAGCCGACTACATCGGGGTACTTAACGGAGAGAACGGAGAAATCAACATGGACCCACTCGTCCTCTCCAACCTGAACCGCATTAAAGATCTTTTCCTTAAAGGGTGCTGCGCCAATGTAAGTTTTACTCACAGTATCGGTATCAGAAACAGTAACAAACTGATCTGAAGCTTCATCGTAAACCTTGGCATCCTTAGCATAACCGATGTATGTAAACCCGATATAACCGACGGATCCCAAAAGAGCCACCAATGCAATTATAAAAACAACACGAAATACTACCTTTTTCATTTCTTACCTATGATCATAAGAATAAATGATGCAACAAGAGCTACACCACAAATGATCTTTCCCTGAAGTGATGCAAAGAACTTATAAAAGATTCCCAGGAAAGGAATATGAAGTCTCAAGGTTCCGATAACTCTGTCGTACTTAACAGGTACGGGATCCTCCATTTCATTGGCATCACCTTTGGTTACTATCTCTTTTGCCATAGTATCATTCGATACAACTCTGTGAGTGATAACATCTCCGGTTTCTCCGTGATAAGCAATTACATCACCGGATATGATCGCCTCATTCTGCTCTTCCTCGATAACATAGAGAAGGCTTCCCACTCTAATAGCAGGTTCCATGCTGGGAGTCTCTACATTATAAATGTTTACCCCAAATAAACGAGGCAGGGTCACAGGAAAACATAATAAAATTAATGCGATACATACAATTGTTCCAAGTACAGAACAAAAGGCAGAAAATCCATTCCTGCCCTTTGAACCGGTCTCGGAAACGTTTTCATTTCCGTTATTCTTCTTCATTTTTCGACTTAATGCTCCTTCTTATAAATAATAAGTAAGCTGTTAAACCAACGATCAAAAGAACGACCGTAACTGCTACAATCTTTGCCCAGACAGGGATGCTGGTAAAGAATGCTGAAGGTGATTCGGTGTCAATTCCAAGATCATCCATTAATCCGTCGAAGATTCCGTTACCATCGGATAACGCTGACTCTTCATCACGGATGTCAAGGATCTCGGCAGGTCCCTGAGGCTGCTCTTCTCCACCGTTAAGTGCTGCATTCTCGTCAATGATGTCAGTTCCCTCTTGGCCACCCTGACCACCTGCTGCACCTCCGCCGGCCTGACCGCCGTTTCCGGGGATAACGATGACGCCTTCCTCACCTGTAACGCCTCTGTCAATAATTCCACGGTTAATATATCCACGATAATAATCGGGAAGTTCTGAAAGAGGAGTATAGACGAATGTAAATATATTCTTGGATGCATCTGCCAACAGCGTACCGGTAAGGTTATAAGCCTGAGGGAGATAGTCATCCATGAATCTGTATGCGATAACGGGTCTGTCACCCACATTACCCCAAAGGGTTTCTGAAGGGAAGAGCACGTTACCCTTGTTATCGAGATAATTGATGGTGTAAGCTACTGCATCTTTGTAAAGAGCATATCCTACAACATAATCAATATCTTCTACTACATAAAAGGAATTGTTGGTAATGGTGTTATTGTCCATTCCACTCTCTCTGATTCCTTTAACATAGTATTTGTTAGCATCGGTAACATCAACTGACTTAGGATCAAAAGAGATTCTTGAGCCATACTCGATGTCCTCAACAGTAATAACTGTATTATCGGAAGACATGGTCACCTTTGGTGAGGTTATTTCATTTCCTTTTGCGTCCTGAATAACAATACCGGCCTTGTTAAAGATTCCCTGGCTTCCAACCATGAATCTTACAGTATAAAAATACTCTGTACCGGTAGAAGGCAGATTGGTTGCAAAAGTAGGAAGAACCGATGATGCAAAGATCGCAAGCGAAGCAAATACTGTAAATATCAAACTTGATAATTTTTTCATCATGCCTCGCCTCCTTTCTTCATCTTTCTACGTTCCACAGTGCCTAAGATTCCAAGTCCCACAAGTACTACGGAAGCACATATCGCGATAATAAAGAAAGGCTTCAGGTTTGTATTGTCTCCGGTCTGAACTACCCTGGGATTCCTCTCCCTACCGGTCTCGTCATCACCCTCGTTTCCATACTCTCCTGCTGTTCTAAGCATAACAGCGAAGTTCATCTGAAGGTCAGCCAGAGTATCCTGATAATCGTTACCCTGAGTCTCACCGTCAAGGGAAATAGTAAGGGTTATATTACCGGTCTGTCCTTTTTTATAGGAGTCAAGGAAGAAGAAATTCTCCAATCCCTGAGTTGCCTGGTAAAGACCTTCCTTTTCATTTACTATGGCACCACCGACTCTGTCACTGTCAAAAATGGTCTTGGTGGATCCATCGGGTCCTGTGTAGGTAAGGATGTAGGTATATGCACCGCCTTTGGTACCTGTATTCTTACTCTCCTCAAGAGACTTAAGGATCTTGTTCGCCATATAATAATCAACGGTGGTCTCGTTTTCATTTCCGAGAGCAACTGTAAATACAGCGGTATCACCGGGCTGCATGCCTGAGATGGTATCGGACATCTTACCGGTGGTAAAGTTACTTTCCATCTTTTCATCAGCTGTGAATGTAACCTTCCAACCGGAGCCGCCTGAAATGGTATCGGCAAAGCTGCTTAGAGGAAAGCAAAGCGCTAATCCAAGAGAAATAATTACACTGAGTAATTTCTTTTTCATTTTTCTCTGCGCTCCTTTCCTACTTTAATGATAATGTGCCGTCATCTGCTATAGAGATTTCTCTTCCCCAAACACTGACTGCAGCTTTTTCTGCACTGTGATCCTGAATCGAGTTAACAACCGCTTCAATGATAAATGTTGCATCGTCGTAATTGTACTCAGTTGTAATGGTAGTCCACTTTGTTCCGTCGGGATCAGTAGTAACTTCCTTGGTTTGAGTAACGTCTCTTGCAACGATTCCGTCAACTGAGATCGACTTTGTGAAAGGTGTACTTGATTCACCGGCCTTTAAGCACTTGGTGTAATAAAGCACTGTTCTCTCATCTGTTGACGCATCCTGATCTATGAGCCAGTCGGTTCCGATATTCTCATATTCAATATGAATAAGGCTGGGATCAAGATCGGTGATCTTGTCTTTGTTCTTATCAACCCAATACTTGTAAATGATCACTCTGCTATAGGTGTTGATACTTGTATTTTCGTCCATACCGGTGTTGGCAATGGTAAGTACTTCTTTGTACTTCTTACCAAGTTTAAATTCCTCTCCGGCAGGGATCATATCCTCGAGAAGCATTCCTCTGTGTGTATCCCAAACGTAATTACTGTAGGGTACGTAGTTTCTGTATGAGATAGGCTTACCGTTTTCTGAAATGGTAACACCGATATCATACATCTGCAGTCTCGAAGTATAGTTCTGAGAGTAGTATGTCATTGCCGCTCTTGTTCCGCTGATGGATGAGAAAACAAGAAGGCCGGCTGCAACTACAAATGATGCTGCTGTAAATATCTTTGAAGTGATAATCTTCTTAAACTTGTTCATTAATTATCACCTCCTATTTCTGTTGTAACGGCCAAGACTTCGCTCCAGTCTGCATAAGGCGTTCCATCATCCATGTACTTAGCCTTTGTAGCCTCGTAAAGTACGGATACGTCAAAGGCCTCAGGTTTAGCCGGATTTACAGGGTGATGTTCGATCCTAACATCGATCTCCGTTGATTCCTCATTGGGCTTCAAAGGATACTGGTAATAATACCATCCATCTCCACCGTCCACCCATTCAGGTCCATGAACATATGTTAATATATCTTCGGGAGCTGAGAAGCCTTTAACACGAACGTAAACAGTTTCCTGCGATTCGTCCTTGTTCTTAATGGTAACTTTCTTTTCCCAGTCCTGGAATCTCTCGGGTATCTTGATCTTCTCATTCAAGTGGATCGTGTATCCGCCGAGTGCTCTCTCATAGGTTGAGAAGTAAGCAAATGCAGAACCAATTGAGGAAGTCGTTATGAGTACCGCGCAGGCGGCTATCAAAATCAAAGATTTCTTTTTCATTAGTTTTGATCCTCCTCGCCTCTATCTTCCCAAGCCTTCCATGTGTACACCGGTTTGTTATTATCATCAAGTTTCTGAGTACCGTCCGGATTAAGAACCGGTTCAAAGTGGTTCGTTATCGCTCCGCAATGCTTTTCATGGTTTTCGTAAGTGTTTTCAAATTGAACCTTAACGGTATCGTTTGCCTGAATGGTCGTAGTCTGTACTCCGGATGAAACAAGCTTGTAATTACAGCCTGAATAAACTTCGGTTACTGTAACATCCGCTCCTGCAGGAAGTCCCTCAATAGTAATTTTCTGAAGACAAGCCTTTGTAAAGAGCATTGACAAAAGACGACTGTATACTTTCTTTCCGTTCTTTGTAGCTTCTACTGTAAAGAGGAAGTATGCAGGATCGGTCTTCTCATAAACCGTAAGCTTCTTCTCAAGAATCAGCTTACCTACTCTGGGCTCTACATTGTACTTTAAGTAGATCAAAGTATCATAGATCCAGTCTCCCTTGTTTGCGGTATTTATTTCGCCTGTAACAGGATCGGGGGCCTTGGTGGGAACACTGACAAATTCAGGTGAGAACATAAATATATAATCAATACCGTTAGCAATCGTAACCTTAGTTTTGGTTGTTACCGTTTCGTTGTTTGCATTAACTGAGCTCTGCTCAACAGTCTCAATATACTTAACATCGTTCTTTCCTCTTGCGAGTACAAGATAAAGACCGGCATCGCCGCTGAATTTCTTTCCTAACTCAACAGTTTGAGCTACCGTATAAGGAGTACCCTTTTCAATTCCCTCTTCGATCAAGGTAAGAGCTTCCTGAGCAAGTGCATTCCACTTGTCGTTATCCATTTCATCGGGAATGGTAAGCTTTCCTCTGAACTGGTCCGTTACTTTGAACTTATATCCATCGGATAAAATATATCCTTCAGCATCTGCAACCTTATAGTAATCAACCAATACACCGGCTGTTACTAAATCAGCATCTATGTACTGATCCTGTGAGTCGGCTGCATTAGCTGTTATAGAGCAGGTCTTTGTAAGATCAACCTTCTCATTTGCTGCATCGGAAACCAGCGGTACAACAAACAGCGTACCGGTTATAAGGCCCAGTGCAAGTGTAGCAGTCAATATTCTCTTTACAATTGCACTACTTTTGCTTCTCCATTTGTTCATGGAAGCTTCCTCCTTTAAAAAAGAGCTGACCAAAAACTACTTATCTCTCTCTTCACGTCCCCAGGCTTTTAATTCATCTAAAATCTCATAAGTCGTGAAATGTTTCTTTTTATGTGATGTAAAAATCATGTATACAATGGTTAGTATAACAATTGACGGGATAATAATAAATACCGAAACAACTGAGTTTGGAACTTTTGAGGCATCCGGTGTTATGAATACTACAAGTTCCTCTTCCTCATTCTCAACCCTGTGTCCTCTCACAAGCATCCTGTGAGTATTTATTCCGTAAGGAGTGCATGTAACAAGTGTACAGTAATCCTTTCCGTCTACAATATCAAGTTCCGAGGTATCCTCAGGAACTACAACCTTGATCTGGTCAACACGATAGGTGATCTTCTCGTTAAGGATCGAAATAACAAATGTATCTCCAACAACCACTTTATCAAGGTCAGAGAAAAGCTTCGCCGAAGGAAGTCCTCTGTGACCGGATATGATGGAGTGGGTTGACTCGCCTCCTACAGGGAGGGATGAACCTGCCAGGTGTCCGGCTGCCACCTGCAAAACCGCTTCATCAGTACCGTGATAAATCGGAAGGTTAACATTGATCGATGGGATCGATATATATCCCATGATTCCCGTTCCTGAAATATCAAGAAGTGATTCATACTCTGCATACTCATCTTCATCAAGATCAAAGTGATGATTTGAAGCCAGCTGCTTGTTGTAAACTTCAGCTTCCGAAAGCATCCTCTCCAGTTCGCTGTTGTCAACCTGTTCAACGGCTGCCACATACTCTGATATCGATCTCGAAGCGTGCCATGAATTCCACCAATCGCTAACCGATGGATAAAACATTATACCGAGGCCCACAACCAAAAATACTGCAAGAACGACAGTAACTATTTTGGAAACAATTTTCTTCCTTTTTTTCTTTTTGGAGCCCTCTTCGCTAATGCTCATTTCAATCCAATCCGATTTATACGCTTTTCTTCTTAACCGCTCTTAGCCGCTTACGCGTTGCTCACCACACACCACGTGAAGGTGTCGGTATCTCGTGTGGCGATCCGGAAAGCCGGGAAGCTTTCCGGACATTTACATATAAATGATTTATTTCATTCTAAGATTTGTTTTACTCTTCTTCAGTTCTCATTCTTCTTCTAACAACGAGGAGAACAACTGCAGCTGCAACAAGTACTCCACCTACTACGTAGAAGATTGTGGTACCGATACCACCGGTTGAAGGAAGAACTACACCCTGCTCGTTGACTACGGTAGTCTCAACATTTCCGGTCGCAGGAGTAACAACAAACTCGAACTCACCAAGATCAGTTGCATTCTTTGAGATTACCTTTCCGTTAAGGTCGGTAACATAAAGCTTGGTAAGCTTAGGCTCGGTAGCATTCTCATCATGCTCTGCAGCGATTACAAAGTAGATTGGATCAATGGTATTGTAACCTGCAGGGGTCACAGTCTCAGTGATCTTGTAAACACCATCATCAAGTCCTGCAGCGCTGAATACGGTTCCTTCCGCCTCGCCTTCGCCGCCTACATTTACTGTAAAGCTCTTGATAACCTTATCAACTTCTTTTCCGTCTTTGGTTTCTTTTACAACAGTATATTTACCATTGTCCTCGGTTGCTGCAAGCTTCTCAATAGTGAACTGAGCATTCTTAAGGGGCTTCTTAGCACCATCTACCTTGTCAACTTCAGCCTTAAAGGTGAATACGATTACGGTGTCCCAAGGAGTCTTTCCTTTTCCGCCGGTCTTGTTATCAAACTCGATGCGAACCTTGTTGGGGTTACCTGTTGCACCAAATACTACGCCTTCTCCGGTGAGTACTGACTGATAAGTAACGATAACCTTTGCAGTAGGGTCCTTAGTTACTTTCTTAAGGTCATCAAACTTAACTTCGAATGAGTGATTGTTTGCATCCTTTGTTACGGTATAAACCTTATTTGTATTATCGATAAGGTTTGTATCATCGGTTTCATCATTTAAGTATACCTTAACCGAATCAGCCTGGAAATCAAGTCCTGCTGACTGTACATCGCTGAATACGTACTCATATTTATCATAGTAAGCGTAATCTGCAGGAAGGGTACCGGTAAGTTTGAAGTCGATGGTATCACCGAGATCATAGTCAGCAGAATCCTGCCACTCTGAATACTTAACCTCAACTGAATCGTTGATATCCTTAACCTTCTTCTCAACAGTAACCTTATCGCGCTTCTGCTCTGCAGTGAACTGTCCGTTAACTACAACCTGAAGCTGGGGTCTGTCAAGATATACGCCGTACTTCTCGATCTCGTTAGTGTACTTTGAAAGATCGGTAACATCTACAATGAGATAATATCCATTTCCGGTAAGATCAGCAGCCTTAGTAGCTTCGCCGGTCTTATGTGTATTGATGATAACAGCTACAGCCTCTAAAGTAGCCATATCAGCAGCATTAAGTGCCTTAGCAATCTGAGTAGCATGCTTGCCATCATCGCTGTCTGCGGTAATACCAAGTAATGAATCAAGCTCTGTCTTCATGGTATCTGTTACAGCAGTACCAAATTTAAGGTTTGAAAAATTCTTGGTAGCAGCATCATAATCTCCGGTAAAGATCTGATATCCTGCGTACTCATGGGTAATTGCAGTAAAGGGATCTACAGTTCCCTGCTGGGTTGCGTTTCCTGTAGTTCCTGACTCTGTTGCGAATGCTGTTAATGAAGCACCAAAGCAGAGGGTTGCTGCAAGAATAAGTGATAAAATCTTCTTTTTCATGCTTTTGTCTCCTTTTTCCTAATGAAATAAATCAGTTTTTACGTAATTTTCTTCTATATACAAGTAGTGCGAGTGAAGCAAAGATGCTCAAACCGCCTACTACATAGAACGGGATAACACCGGGTCCGCCGGTTTCGGGTAAGCTAAATGTTACGATTGACTTGTTCTTGAGAAGAATGGTGTTGTAGGTTCCGATTCCGATCTCGCTTATTACGTTCTCGTCAAGTGAAGCTACAAGAACACTACCTGTTGTAGCAAGCTCATAATCGGTATACGGTACATACTCTCCATTCACCAGTTTGTATGCGCCGGCCTCTCCTACAACATATTCATATTGCTGAAGAGTAACTCTACCGCTTGCATCCTTAACTGCATAGTAAGCAGGAAGATTTACAAACTTAACAGCCCAGTTCTTATCTTGGCTCAGCTTAGCTACAGACTCATCAACCGCTTTACCGTCAACATTTGAAATGCTGTTGTATCCAAGTAAGTAGGTACCTTTTTCTCTAATGCTAAGTCTGTCAGTCTTACACTGCTGTACCAGTTTGATCTTGATGACAAGATCGGAATCAGACATTACCTGAGGTGAATCCGTGAAAGTGAACCATTCCTTGTCAACCTCAATCTCTGTATCTTTAAGTACGTTGGTGTAAACATACTTTGAATGTTCCTTACCGGTTGTCTCGTCCTTAACTACCTCAACCTTATAACCACCAAGTTTTTCATCAAGCTGGATGTAAGGAAGGTTGGTGTCGCTGGTCTCAATGATCTGGTATGTATAAGTAACCTGTTTTCCATTTTCAAAACCTGCAGCAGGGAGCTGAGTGAACTTAGCTTTCCAGTCATCCGCTGCGGTAACCTTAAACCTACCCTTATCAAAGGAAGCAATTTCAGATTCCGAACCGTCCTTGTTAATTCTTACTGCAGGTCCTGTGTAAGCTTCAGTTCTAAGCTGCTCACCTCCAACGGTAACTGTTCTCTGAAGAATGAAAGTTACATATGCATCTTCTTTCTTCATCTTAGGATCGATTATAGGATTTTCAATCTCAAGATAATCCGTTCCTTCATAATTCTTAACAACGAACTTCTTATCAAGTTCTACTGTTGTCTTTTCAGGAATCTTCTTGTTTATGATGGTCTGCTTGCCTTCAGTAAACCACTTACCTATGGTGTAACTTGTGGTGTACTCTGTGGAGGTCTTTTCAAGAACGTAGTAGTAAACCGTCTTATTGTTCTCATCCTTGATGGGGAGATTAAATCCGTTATCTTTATCCCACTTCTTATACCAGTTATTGCCCTTATTAAGAACAGCGATATCCAGGCACTTAACCTTACTTTCATCGCTTTCTCCGACCTTCACAACATCATTGATATTCTTGAAATCATCAACATTGATCTTTGAAACATCAATGGTTGCATCCGTGGTAGAAATCAAGTAAACCGTGATATCCGGATGTGTTTCGATAAGTTCCTCACCCATGAAATTCTGCCACTTCTTTTCAGCCTCAATTGTGGTAAAGTTTGGTGTGTTGTTGAACTTAGCGTCTTCTCTATGTATAGTCGATTTTCCACTAACTAAAACTGTATTGTTCTCTATGTCTATGACAATGTCTTCATCTTTTTCATACTCATAATAAGTGGGGGGAGCACTTACTTTGCCTGTTGCGTTATCGTACGTAACGTCAACCCTTACTACGTATTCCCTCTTATCATATATGAAAGAAATATCTCCTTCGTTTTTTACTTCACGAACTCTATACCAATAAGTTTTACCTGCCATCTCCTTGGTAAAGGTTTGTGAACCGAATTCGATTTTTCCGCTACTGTTAGAGACAGTCTTAATGGCCTTCCAAGAACCATTCTCAAGTTTAGCCAGTTCAAAAGTAAATGTTTCATCCTTTGAAGGTTCTCTTCCTACTCCATCTTTTCCAATGACCTTTCCGAAAGAAAAATCAGTAGAGAAAGGAATATCTGTTCCGGTAAAACCGACCTTATGGGGTTCAGTTTTAATTGTGATATCATGTGCAAATATCTGTCCCTCTGTAGTACCGGTCTCTATCGTTACATCTGCATCAGGAGCAAGAATGCATCCAAAGAAGTTGTTACGTATGTTTATCTTAACCCCGTCACTGTCTACAAAGTTCCAAAGCACCTTTCCATTATAGTAATCCGCCTTATCCTCTGTTAAATGGCCTCCGGAATGATTTAAAAGTTTTACCTCGCCGAAAAGATCAATCGTTTCATTTTTTTTGCAAGTTACGTTTATAATAAGGGTTCCCTTATAGTTCTTTGTATCTGAAAAACCGGTAAGCCAAATTCCTCTACCTGCAGAACTTAGGTAATCTTTTAATTGATCTGATGTGATATTAATCACACCTGCGTACTCTTTATTTTCTCCAAGTGAGATAATCTGTTTTCGGTTAGTTTCATCGTCCTGTTGTGAATGAGCCACATTAACATTTGTTGTATAGAGTGCCAATCTGCGCTGCTCATCTGTCAATTCCTTTTTCATCTCAGAAAAGACAACGAACTCATGATCAGAAGCATCCTCATAAAATACATACTTAGGGGAGTTTAAATCCTTTCCGTTGACATTGATATTGGAACTATTTCGAGTAACGACCGCCCCGTATCCGAAAACAGCAGCGGCTCCTTCAGCATTCTGCGAACCCGGCAGATTGGTAAAACTGTCCATTGATGCAGGAAGATGCTTAAAATAACTCACGTCATATGGGTTATTCGTATCAAAATTCCTCGCAAGATCGCCAACCTGGTTAACGCAAATATTACCATAAACATGTGAATATGAATTATATGTTCCAAACGCTACTGCAAAGAAGTTATTTGCTAAACCAAGGTTATTTGAATGAGCACGGTACTTCTCAAAATCAGGATCATATCTCAATGCATCACGCATTTCGATTTTTCCAATCTTTTTTGAATCAAACTGAATTGTCCAAGTAGAAAACGAATTGGTTGTTGCTGAAGCATTGTTGTTCTCGTCAATTTGAGTTTCGTTAACTTCAACATTTCCATCATCTTTTACATGTACCAACGTAACATCAGATCCGGCTTCAAGCTCGCTATTGGATGAGAAAGTAACTTCCACAGGTCCTTCGGGCTCTATTTCTTCGTCTTTATAAATAAAGCAAATATCGAACATAACCTGGGTGAATGAATCCTCACCAAGAGAACCATCAACTATACTCTTGTTAGCCTCATACTCTTCTGTACCGGGCTCAATGATCCTTGCTCTAAACTCAGCCTTAGTAGGGATCTTTGCGCTTGCACCGTAGGTTGCGGTGATGGTGTAATCACCGGCAACAGCGGTCTTGGTGATGGTCTTCTCTTCGAATACGAAGCAGTCCTCACCGTGAACATGCTGTACAAGCTGGAGCTGTCCGCAGATGCAGTTTCCGTTCTCGTCGAAGCACTCAGCAGTGTGAACGTGGAGAGCGGGGATTGTGCAGACAAGTTCTTTAACTACCTGATAGCACTCAGCAGTGTGTACATGATGAGTGTATCTGGATGAAGCGGCGAGACCGGCATTTGCTCCTCCTAAATCTACAGTCTCTGTAGATACTGTTCCTTCGGGAGCCTCGGCTTCTGCTTCTGCAGCAGTCTCACCATTATCAACTGAAGACTCCGACTCGGCGGGAGCATCCGTATTGTTTGCAGGAGCGGATGCTTCTTCTGTGCCTTCGTCGGTCTCATTGGGGGTTGATACTACTGCCTCGGGGGAAGCAGTAGTATCGTTGGGGGTGGTGCCTTCCAAATCAGAGGGGGTATCCTCGGAAATAATCTCTTCTGTAACAGTTTCTTCTATAGAAGTAGCTTCAGTCTCTTCTACATCTCCTTCAACGCTGATGGAGTCAAGTGAAGGAACTGCTTCAATATCAAATACGGGATTACCGGCTTCGTCGAATACGCCTACGCCGTTCTCGTCAACAACCTGGCCTTCTTCGAGTCCGCAGATAAGCTCTAATCTTTCGATGTAGCAGCTGTCGTCATGCTCATGGGGAATGATCTCAGGCAGTGTGCAGACAAGCTCACCATTGTCATCATAGCAAAGCTCGGGGTCATGTACATGTGCTACATAATCCGCATATCCGCAAATAAGATTTCCGTCTGCATCATAGCAGTCGGCTGTATGCTGATGAACTTCGACATGACAATCGAGAGTTTTTTCAAGGCTTGAGAAAGCCTGACCGGGTCTGGTCAATGCGAATACTACTCCGAATGCAGTGAGTACTGCAGCACAAGAAACCGAAAGAATGTATATATTATGTTTTTTCTTCATGCTGAGTAACTTTGCAGCCTGCTCCATTATCTGAAAATTCATATTGCGCTTCCTCCTTAAAGAAGACGACAAAACAATTAACTGGTAATCCAACGAATCTACTTTATCAATCCGAAAGTTTTAAAGGGCCATACTCTGAAAAATACTTTTCCGGCCATTAAATTCTTGTCAATACATCCAACCGTATCAACGCGGCTGTCTATGCTCATGTACCTGTTGTCCCCTAAAACAAAATAGGTTTCATCAGGAACAGTGAAGGGAAAATCGATGTTGCACTGGCCAAGATTTTTTTCGGTCAGGTAGCTCTCACCAAGCATCTCACCATTCTTGTAAACAACACCGTCTTCGTCGATGTTAATAACATCTCCGCCTACGCCGATGACTCTTTTTACTTGAAGATTATTGTTGTAGTAGAAAGCTGCTGTGTCGCCTGTCTCATAAGATTTGAGTTTGACTGCGACTACAACGTCTCCGCTTTTAAGGTTGGGCGACATCGATGCACCCGTGATCTGTAGAACCGGAAGAAACAATACTACGACGAGTATTGCAACCGCTGCAACAACCACCAAAGTAAAAACAGTGCTTCTGAATGCTCTACTGTAATTTTTCTTTCTCTTCTCTCTCTTTAACTCACCCTCAAGCTGTTCAATAGAGGGCAATGTATCAAATGACATTTATCGGTTCTCCCCTTCGGCCTTCCTTTTAGCATTTTCAACGTACATGTCCGCCGCTCTCTGAGCTGCGGCGAACACATCATTAAGTGCAAGGGCCGCTTCTGCTATGGATCCCAACTCTCTTCCTTCTATCGTACCGGAACCATCCATGCTGATTCCTGTTGCTTTGAGTCGTTCTATCTGATCCTTAAGCTCGGCTATCTCTCTGTCCTTCTCGTTAAGCTTCTCATCTTTACCTGTCAGCTTTTCTTTGAGGTGTTCAATAGTTTCTTCCCTGTCGGCTATTCTGTCACGAAGTCTTTCGTTTGAATCGAATTGTCTTTGTTCATTATATTTAGCTTCTTTAAGCTGCTCTTCCATCTGGGCCGCTTCACGACCTTGCGCAATGAGGAGCTGAAGAAGATCTTGTCTGGATAGTTTCCGTAATTCTCTGTCTGTCATCTTCCCTCCAAGTGCCCGGTTGGTATCTTTTACATAAGCCTTCCAAACCACGCTACGTTAATAGTCTATCAATTAGTTTTCAATATTTCTATATAGTTTACCTTCCTTTCATCCCAAAAAAATGCCATTCATCACAAAAAGCTATATTTTACACCAAAAAAGCCGATACAGTTTCCTTGAAAGAGCTATTCAATGATGTTATATTCAAATTAGGCTAAATAGCGTTCTTTCTATATGTATTGATAATACGGATCATAGGTAAAACACAATGATAAGCCCCATAAACAACAACATTCCAAGCGAATATCAGACACCAAAGAAGGTAAGTGCAGCCGATACCGGCAGTGAACACTTCTCCTTAAAATCTGCATTAGAGCATAATGAAGACCATGAAGGCGTCATTTACGAGCCTTCAGAAGAATCAAATACTCCGAAAGAGACCTCAGGTGGCAAGACCGGTGGCTTCGCAGATACCCTTGCCAATGTCCCCCAACGAGAATACTCAAAGGAGGAACCTGACCGGATCTCCGAAACCGCAAACCAAATTTGGAAAGGTATTCAGGATTTCTTTGTAAGCCTTTGGAATAATATAAGAAAGATCTTTGGAAATCTTTGGGATTCGAAGCCCATTTCAGAAGGTCTTGAAGATATGTCCATTAATCTTACCCCGGGTAAGAAAGACCAGGCCGCCAAAAGTAACGTTGCAAATCCGAGTGCTGAATCTTTTGAAGCAGACGGAGCCTCAGTTTCTTTATCTACCGTTGATTCTCTGGAGTCCTCAAGAGATGAAAAGATAAAGAAAGCTCTTAAAGATCAGGATCGTGACCTCTTCCGTGCTCTTATTTCAGAAGGTGGAGCAAAAACTCCCGCAAGGAGTACTGACATGCTGACCACCTACACTGCAAAGGGTACTCTCAAAGAGATCGATCCTTCCGACCAGAATAAGATCCTCCACGGAGACCGCGGAACAAGGAAACTATAAATCAATAGGCAAATCAACAATGCATCAAATAAGCGAGGCCCCCTTGGGACCTCGCTCTTTTAATAAGTATACTTACAATATGTAATTCTTAGTTAAGGCTTTTAATAAACTCTCCCACAACTTCATCATACTTCTTGGGAGCACGGATCTTTAAATGTGAATGCATTCCTTCTTCAAACCATTCAAGTCTTTTATGGGTTGAAGGGCAGGATTCATACATCTTCTGAGCCTTTGCGGGAAGTGAAAATACATCCTGTCTTCCGTGGATCATAAGAATGGGACCTGTGTATTTCTTAATATCCCTCTTGGGTCCATGGATCATGACGTTCTTGCCCGTAAGCTTCCAGATCTTGAATATAACTTCATAGCAAACAGGAAAAACGGGTTTTCCAAGATCGATGAAGTGGGTTCTCAATGTCTCATAGAAAGTCTCATAGATTCCGTCTACAACGATTCCTTCTACGCAGTCTGGGCATCCCACATGGGTAAGTGCTCTGAGACCTGTAGCGGATCCGATGCAGATACCGTGGATCAAAACCTTCTTATTACCAAGGTCATGATTTAAGAACCCTATCCAATCCTGAACATCTCTGTACTCTTTCATTGCCGCATTGCTGCATTCACCTTCCGAAAGGCCACAGCTTCTGTTGTCGATGACAAGAACGTTGTAACCATACTCTTTATAAGGCATTGCAAAATAATAAGAATATGTACAGGGCTCTGCACGTCCTGCAAGGAAAAGAGCTGCCTTGTCAAAGCCGAAGTCAAAGTACTGTCCGCAAAGTTTCAATCCATCATAACTGGTAATGGAAACTTCCTTGATAACAGCCTTGTTCTCTTCTGCCCAGGCCATTCCCTGTCTGTGCATTTCCATATTCTCTTCATTATCGGGGAAGGAACAAACTCCTCTTGTCCAGCCGTAGGTAGGTTCCTTGGGCTTGGTAAACTGTGTTCTGAAAACCATCTGAGCGATGGGCAAAGTTTTGATGAGCATAACCACTACACCGCTCAAAAGGAAGAATACAACAGCTATGATTATCCAAAAATAAACCGGCATAAAAAACCTCTTAAATCTTATAAGTTAAATCAGCCTGTAATACCGATGACGAAATCATATACGTCCTGACCACCGTCGATGATTCCAACGTCAAGCCAGTCGTAAGTGTCCTCGATATATTCCTGAAGTTCTTCGCACTCTTCATCGGTAACGCCCGCTCCCTTAAAGATAAGGATAACGTACTTGTCCTCCATTTCCGGAGTGCTCTCAAGAACCTTCTTTACAGCCTCAAGTCTGTCAGCGTCTGCAGCTACGATCTTCTTTCCGAGAAGAGCAAGGTAATCTCCTTCTCTGCACTCGATATTCTCGACTCTTGCATCTCTGATAGCCTTAGAGATCCAGATGGTATCAACTCCATCCATTCCCTGTTTCATCTGAGCGTAGATCTCGTCAGCCTCGAATCTGTCTACAACTGCCATGGACATAGCAAAGTAACCTTCGGCTATAGACTTGGTTGGAAGGATCATGACCTTGTCCTCACCATAGATCCTTGTAGCCTGAAGAGCTGCAGCCTGGATATTTGAGTTGTTGGGCATAACGATGATCTTGTCTGCGTTAAGCTGCTTAAATGCATCAACGAACTCTTCAACTGAAGTGTTCATGGTCTGACCGCCGTTTAAAACGATCTCGCATCCGAAATCCTTAAAAGCCTTGATGACGCCCTCACCATTGGCTACTGCGATATATGCGATGCCGTGGTGGGTCTCATGAACCTGTTCGTCGTGCTTTTCTTTCATAGCGCGCTCTACAGTGTCGGTATCCTGCTCTGCTGCGCCCTTACCAACTTCGGTAAATTCTTTCTTGTCAGCGCTGTCCTTCTTCATATCCCTTCCGGCCTGAGAGTCCATGTTCTCGATCTTTACATTGTAGAACACGCCGTACTCCTGCATATGCTGAAGAACCTTAAGAGGCTCAAGGGTATGAACATGAAGTTTTAAGATATTGTCTCTCTGAACGCAAACAACGGACTGTCCCATGGACTCAAGGTAAGTAACAACTTCGTCACGGATGTTCTTGTCCTCGTTAAGAGTAACAATACATTCGGTACAGAATCCAAATGCATCTTCCTCAGAATCATCCATCCACTTACCGATAACACCGCCGGCGGGAATAAGGTCAGTCTCCACATCGTCCTTTAACGCTTCTTGAATGCTTCCGTCAAGTGCCGCTTCTGTAAAGCCTTCAAAGAACTTTACAAATCCGTATCCGCCGCTGTCTACAACGCCTGCATTCTTAAGAATGGGAAGAAGATCGGGAGTCTTGTCCAGAGCTTCTTTGATGTTTTCAATATAGATCTTAAAGAAATCCCAGATACCAAGGTCATCAAGACCCTGTCCGGAAAATCCTTCAGCGCCCTCTCTTACTACAGTAAGAATTGTTCCCTCTGTAGGAACAACAACGCTGTCGTATGCAACCTTTGATCCGTTCTCGAGAGCCTCAAGCATCTCAGCGGGTGTAGCTGAAGCCTTGCCCTTAAGCTTGTCGGCAATTCCTGAAAAGATCTGGGAAAAGATAACACCGGAGTTTCCTCTTGCACCAAAAAGCATTCCTGTTGCAAGGGAGTTCATATACTCTCCAAGGTTATCCGTATTTTTGGCCGCATTAATACCGCCGCGCAGAGTGGTCAGCATGTTTGATCCCGTATCACCATCGGGTACAGGGAAAACGTTAAGCTGATTGATCAGCGCTTCGTTTTTATCAAGCCTGGCCTCGCCTGCTTTTACGCAGGCAGCCATAACTCTACCGTCTATCATTAATTCATTGGAGTTCATTTTGATCTATCCTTTTTATTTCTCAAGGATCTTGGTCATAAGAGCTTCCTCAGCCTTCATGTCATCGCTGATAGGGGTTCCGTAATAGAATGCACAGCAAAGACCGGGTCCGATGTTTACTCCACAGCTGGGGAATACGAAGGACTTAATAACTTCCTTAGGATTGAATTTTTCTTTGATAAGCTCAACAAGCTTGTCTGCATCTCTTTCTCTGTCTGAGGTACCAACGAAGATGGTCTGCTCTGAAGGATTGATGATGGTAGCTTCCATGTACTCAAGAATAGCTGCGAAGCCTGCCTTTGCTCCCTTCGCCTTACCGATAACGGTGGTAAGTCCGTTTGAAGAAATATCGCCGAGGGGCTTGATTCCGACAAGCTGTCCGAAGAATGCCTTGCTGTTTGACATACGTCCCTTCTTAGCTACGAATGAAAGGTCGTCAAGCCATCCCATCTGGTGATAGCAGTTCTTGTTAGCCTCGATCCACTCATAAGTCTCCTCGATGGTCTTTCCTTCGTCTCTCATCTGAGCTGCCTTAACGCAGATCATACCCTGGAGCACGCTGTAACGAAGTGAGTCGATACAGAAGATCTTTGCGTCGGGGTTCTGAGCCTTAACCTGGTTCATAGCCTCGGTAGCAAAGTTAAAGGTTCCGGAAAGTCCGGTTGAAATGCAGATGCAAAGAACGTCCTTGCCTGCCTTTACATATTCAGTAAATCTTTCTGCATACTCAGCAACGTTTGCGGGTGAAGTAGCATACTGTGCACCCTTCTTAATGTCAGCATAGAAAGAATCATGCTGATAGTCCTCAGTCCACTCAAGGCAAAGAGGTACGTTTCTTCCGTCAGGCATCTGAAGATGACCCTTGATATAATCAATATCAAATCTGTCTCTGATATCCTGTGTAAGGTCGCTGCTGCAGTCTGTTAAGATTACAAATTTTCCCATAGTAAATAAATTCCTTCCTTTTTTATATCTTTATAAAGCCTAAGCATTCGCGTTATTTAAATGTATTTGCTCAGGAAGATATCCAGTTTTTCTTTAAGTTTAAGTCCGCCGTCCGCAAAAGCGCTTCCGTGTGCAGCATTGGCTGCAATGAAAAGTTCTTTTGGAGATCTGCATGCTTTGTAGTTCTCCTTTGATTCCCCCAAAGGAACCACATCATCCTTAGCACCGTGGATAAAAAAGATGGGAACATTGGCTTTTGAAACGGATACTCTCGTATCACCGTCAAAGATGTCAAAGCCCGCCTTCTTGGCGTAGTGTCTCATATTTCTCACAACAGGTATTGCAAGATAAGGGAACAGAAGTCTCTGGAATTCGTTCTTGCTCCGTAAATGCACCTGGGTGTGGATGATGGTCTTTGTGTTAATAAATCCGCAATCCGCGATAACGGCTTTTACCATACCGGGCTCAATAAACTGTGATGCCCTCATTACCACGTTACTTCCAAGGGATATGCCGTAAAGCACAACCTTTTTAAGACCAAGCTTTTTCTCAAACATATCAAGCCATAAAAGAAGGTCTTTGTGCTCCAAAGCACCAAAGGTTATATACTGTCCTTCGCTTCCTTCATGACCTCTGGAAATAATAAGTATTATATTGTATCCTCTGTCCAAAAAGTATCCGGCAGCCACTGCTGTGTTGCTGAAGTAGTGGGTCCTGTATCCATGACAAAGAACTGCTGTCTTGTCGCTTCCGTTGTCGTACATCAGAGCGCTGAGCTTATCTCCGTTGCATCCTTTGATGCTAAGAGGCTTCCATTCAAGACCTCTTAATCTTCCGATGCTGTTATAGATAATATCTTTCCAGGGCTCATAATGAGTGCCGACAAGTTCTATCTCATCAAGGGGCGGATCGGTTTTTCGCCCGAATACTTTACGGAATATACTATGTGAAATTGCAAAACACATTCAGGTTTATTCCTCTCCGTTTGTTTTTCCTGTAGCCATTTGTTTAATGATCTCTTTGGCTTTATCAGTCTGTGAGGAGTACTTTTTGCCAAATATGCATTCGTAGGCAAAATGCTCACAGTTATTGTAAAGAATATTGTATCCGCCTTCGCCGATACGCTTTCTTGCAGTCTCAACTATCTTCTCGGTCTTAAATCTCTTAAGTTTTTCCGATAAAGACAGATCTGCAAACTCAGGGAAGCCTCCGTTTCTGAACTCATTGATATCCGTAGCAAGGACGAATACTTCGCTCTCGGAAATACCGAGTCTCAGTCCGGGATTCTTACCGAACTGGATAACTTCAGAATCGCTGACATAAACTCCGTAGTGATCCATCTGACTATTAACTTTTACCCTGACCATATCGCCGGGTTTACCTTCTCTGACAGACCACTTCACGGCTTCACCTCAGGCTTGTTCCAGGATATAGTCAACTACATCACCAACGGTTTTAAAATCTTCGATATGAGAATCTTCGAAGCTGATGTCAAACTTCTCTTCGATGGTGATCATGATATAGAGCATTCCGATGGAATTAAGTCCAAGGTCGCTCTTTAAATTGCTGCTGTCGGTAGCGGCATCGATAACCTTATCATCGTGACCTTCGATGGTCTTGAGGATTTCTCTTAAACCCTCCATTACTTCATTTCTTTCCATGTCTTCTCCAAATATTCATGTGGTCGCCCACGTATTTTTTAATTCTCGTTTGCGGTCTTAACTCTTCCGTAATACTCATCAGCCAGATGTGCAAGTTCGATCTCTCTGTCCCTGCAAAGCTTTCCGGCTTCCTCTATCTGAGCCATGGAAGGCATGTTTCCGTACATGGAAACAAGATCGATCTCTTCTCCCTGGAAAAGAGTCTGTCTGTTCCACCAATGCTTTCTCTTTTCAACATAAAGAGGAACAATGGGAACCTTTCCTTTAAGAGCCATGAGAACAACCCCGTTCTTAAAGTCGTCAACGGCTTCATCACCGGTGGTTATATGACCTTCAGGGAAAATTCCGACTGCACATCCGGCATCCAAAAAGGCGGTAACCTTTTTAAAGGAATTCATGTTCATGTTCTCGCGGTCAACGGGAATAACTCTGAATCCTTTATCAAACCAGAAGTGCATCTTGGGATTATCAAGAATCTCCTGCATGGTAACAAAGTGGATCCTTCTGTACCAAATGCTCATCATGATATATAAGGGATCTCCGAAACCTGTATGGTTGGAGAAAAAGATAACTCCCTTTTTATATTTTTTCTTGGCCTCTTTCGATGAATAAACAACCTTAGGTCTGAACCATAAAAGTCCGGGAATTGCCGATACACGGATAATGTCATTCAGCAAATAATAAAAAGGCGGTCTTAATTCATCGCGCTTCTGTATTTTTTCAAGTTCCTTTGTAAGACGGATTATCTCCTTGCGGAGCTTTTCGGTCACTTCTTTAAGATTGGCCTTCTGATCTTTCTCGGCATCCCACCACATTCCGATATCGATGGGCTTACCGATAAGAACTCTTGCTCTCTTCTTAGGATTAAAGTATGAACCGTTGGTTACCACAGGGATAATGGGTACTCCGCTGAGGTAAGCAAGGTATGTGGCACTGGTCTTAAACTCCAGTGGACGCTTTTCTTCGGGTCTCGGGATCCTTGCTTCGGGGAAGATTCCAACAACTCCGCCCTTTTCAAGAATGGCCTGTGATTTACCAACAAAGGAAAAATCAAAAGTATCCCTGTTAACATAGATACCGCCCATCATCTTAAGGAAAGGTCCGAGAACCTTTTTCTTAAAGAGGACTTCAGCCATCTGGACCCTTAATGTCCTAAAAAGAAATACAAACAAATATACTGCATAATCATAAACAGATGTATGATTCGAGATGATAATGGCAGGACCTTTTATTCTGCGACTCTGAACCTTTTTATCTTCGTAGTAGATCTTGGTCCTGAACACAAAAAACTGCGCCGGCCAGGCAGTTATCTTAACAAACCAGTTAACAAAACTAATCACGGTAATTACCTGTGCTTTTCTATATAATCCGCAAATTCTCCGGCGGTCTTAAAACTTGTTTCTCCTTCGGAAGGGAAATTAACTCTGAATTCCTTCTGAAGTTCCATAAGTATGGTAAAGTAGTCGAGGCTGCTTCCGCCAAGGTCAAAGAAAAGATCCGCATTGGGAGTAACTTCGCTCTCGGTCTTTCCAAGGATACCTGCAATGATCTTTGCAACCTTTGCGGTAAGCTCACTGGCCTTGAAACCATCCTTCTCGGGATCAACGGCTTTTATAGCTCCGCTGTCCAACTTCTCACCGATCTTCTTACGGTTCAATTTAAAATCGTTGGCATCCATAAGTGCATCGCCTGTGATAACGACCTTGCCAATGGTTCTGTCAAGGTCAAGGTCCTTAAGACACTTGTTTGCTCGCTCGTAAATGTCCTTAATGGTCTCGGGTCCCGCATAGGGGGAAACCTTTACGATTAGCACGGGGAGCTTGTTCTCGCCAACAGTCTGTCTGACGATACAGATACTTTCCGCGCCTTCGATCTTAATCTTATCTTCAAGAACATCGGGATTGATGTTCTCTCCGGAAGCTCCGATGATAACATCGTCTTTCCTTCCGAGGATAAAGTATCTGCCGTTCTCTTCACTTGCAAGGTCGTTTGTATGGAACCAGCCGTTTTCGGTACGGTCCACGACCTCGCCATCCTCCATGACGATATCTGCCATGGTCTCTCCGCGAACAAGGAGTTCTCCTTCATCGGAAAGCTTATATTCGATAGATGCAAAAGGCTTTCCTACGGATCTGTCTGTAAGATTCTTCCTCTTGCAGGATAATTCAACTGAAGTAATTCCAACTTCCGTCATGCCATAACCATTGGCAAGATGATAACCGATGGCATTAAAGAATCTGAGTACGTCGGGAGATATTGTACTTCCTCCGCTGATAAGGAATCTGATGCTGTCTCCGAAGATCTGCTCTCTAACGGATTTAAATGCCACCTTGGTAAAGAGCTTTCCAAGTACAGGCACGCCGTCAAGCTTTTCGGAAATGGCGATTCCCTTCATGAGCTTTTCGTACTCTCCTCTTTCCTTTGCGGTACGAACTACAGTCTCATAGACCGTATTCCAAAGAAGAGGAATTGAGAAAATGTGTGTCACCTTATGACGTCTTACGGTATTTAAGATGGTCTCTGATGAGAAGTCCTTAAGGAATACAAAACTTCTGTTGAAGAAACCAAACCACATAAACACTGCCACAAGTCCGAATACATGGTAAAAAGGCAGGAAGGTAAGCTGCTTTAACTCGCCCATGCAATGTGCCTTCATAGGCTTACATTCTTTTATGATGCGGGCGCTGTCACAGATCTGGTAGTACATGGTTTCGCCGTTGTAGATACAGATCTTAACATGGCTTGTGGTACCTGATGACATGAGCATGATCTCGTCAGCCCAGATGCTTTCCTCAGGATCGACTCTGTCGTCTTCTTTGCTTTTCACTCTTGCCTTAAGATCATCAAGAGAAACGGTGTTTCCGCCAAGCTCTCCCGCATCCGAGATAACCGCCTTAACATCGTACTTTACGAGGATATCCTCAAGCACGGATCTGCTCATGCGGTTATTCACAAGAAGGGGCTTGAAACCGAGCATCAAAAGCGCCCAGAAGATTTCAAGCCACTCCTCACAGTTATTCATGTAGATACCGACAATGCTGCCTTTATCCACATTCTTTAATACCGCCAAAAGAGAACCGGCCATACGCTCAGTTCTCTCTTTGAATTCTCCGTATGTAATGCGGGTGATGGCATATCCGTCATTGGACTCTGCAAAGAGCTTATCGCTCTCGTCGGTCATTAGCTTAAAGATTGCCTTTAAGTTCTTTTCGGATGCCTCCAGCTTACTGATCTTATCACTCACATATTTATCAAGATCATAATTCGGATTATCAGACATTTCAAAAAAACCTTTACTGATTATTTTCGCTTACTGTCTGGTAAGTAACGATCCTCTGTGCATCGATCTCGGGCATTCCCACGAAAGAAGCTCCGTAGTAGTATGTATCTTCCTTAAGCTCGATACGTACGATCTGAAGAAATGCGTGTAAAACTTCCTTGGTCCAGATAGTAAGATATGATTCATAAACGGTCCCGATAAGAAGAGGAGTCTTGCAGACGAATCCCACACCGCTCTTAGAAACATCACAGATCTCGATGTTCACTTCCTCGTCAACTCCACCGTCAAGTCTCTTGATCACCAAAGTTGAATCCAATTGAGTTCTTTTGCTTTTTCTTCTCTCTTCCATTGTCTTATCCCCTTACGTCTAGGCACGGGCGGTCGTGACCGTTTATTAGATTTTCAAACTGTATACTCCGCACCGCCGCGGTAGCATAACAAAGTAATTATACCAAAATATTCGGTTTATAACAACTCTTGGGCTTTGGCGCTATTTCAGCTCATCAGTGAAAAAGCAGGCATCGCCAAAGGAAAAGAATCTGTATCTGTTCTCAACAGCTTCTTTATATGCGTTAAGGACATGCTCTCTTCCCGCAAGGGCTGAAACAAGCATAACAAGGGTGCTCTCAGGCAGATGGAAATTGGTGATGAGGCAATCAAGAACCTTGAACTTGTATCCGGGATAGATAAAGATACTTGTATCGTCGCTCTTTGCGATAACCTCACCGTTTTCATCAGCGGCACTCTCTATTGTCCTGCAACTTGTTGTTCCGACGCAGATAACTCTGCCGCCGTTTTTCTTGGTCTCATTTATGATATCGGCAGCTTCCTTTGTCACCCGGTAAAACTCGGTATGCATGTGATGATCGAGTATATTCTCCTCTTTAACCGGTCTGAAGGTACCGAGGCCCACATGCAAAGTAACATAGGCAAGCTTTATGCCCTTATCTTCAATCTTCTTTAAAAGCTCGGGAGTAAAATGCAGGCCTGCAGTAGGGGCTGCTGCGGAACCGTCGAACTTTGCGTAAACGGTCTGGTAACGGTTCTTGTCCTGAAGCTTATGAGTAATGTAGGGAGGAAGGGGCATCTCTCCGAGGCTGTCCAAAACTTCTTCCCAGATTCCGTCGTAGAAAAACTTGATCATACGGTTTCCGTCGTCAACGGTCTCGATGACTTCAGCCTTAAGCTTTCCTCCGCCGAAAACGAGTTTCTGACCGGGCTTGCACTTTTTACCGGGTCTAACAAGTGTCTCCCATACATCTCCTTCGTTTCTCTTAAGGAGAAGGACTTCCACCTGTCCGCCGCTTCCTTCGCGCTCACCGTAAAGTCTTGCGGGGATGACCTTGGTATTGTTGAGCACAAGGCAGTCACCGGGATTCAAGTAATCAATGATATCCCTAAAGATCTTGTGCTGCAAACTACCGGTATTTTTATCAACCACGAGCAGTTTGCTCGAGGAACGGTCTTCCAGAGGATCCTGAGCTATCAGTTCCTCCGGAAGATCAAAATAAAAATCTGATTTTTTAAGTTCCATTATTAACCTTTTCTAAGTAAGGCTTACCTTACATTACGGCTCCCTTAACGAAAGCCTTGTATCCTCTGTAGGTCTCGTAGATATCAGCCTTGCTGGTAGCTTCCCAGGGTGCATGCATGTTGAGAACTGCAACACCGCTGTCGATTACGTTCATTCCGTAAAGAGCAAGGATGTAAGCGATGGTTCCGCCTCCTCCTACGTCTACCTTACCGAGCTCAGCGGTCTGGAAGCAAACCTTATCCTTATCAAGGACGTCACGGATCTTAGCCATGTACTCAGCGTTTGCATCGTTGGAGCCGCTCTTTCCTCTTGCGCCGGTGAACTTGTTGAATACCATACCTTTTCCAAGGTAAGCAACGTTCTTTCTCTCAAATGCGCTCTCGTATGAAGGATCGAAGCCCGCTGACACATCAGATGAAAGCATGCAGCTTCTTGAAAGGCATCTTCTTACGTTGAGCTCACTGTACTCGCCCTTAAGGTTCATAACTTCTGCTACTGCATTCTCGAAGAAATGAGACTGCATACCGGTAGCGCCTACTGAACCGATCTCCTCCTTGTCAACAAGGATGCAAACGGTGGTTCTGTCACAAACAGGGCTGTCAAGCATTGCCTGCATTGAGGTGTAAGCACATACTCTGTCGTCCTGACCATATCCAAGGATGATGCTTCTGTCAAAGCCTGCATCTCTTGCCTTACCTGCGGGAACAACTTCAAGCTCAGCTGAGAGGAAATCTTCCTCCTCGATATCGTAGGTCTGCTTAAGGATGTCAAGAACGCCTGCCTTAACTGCTTCCTTAGCCTTTTCCTTCTCGTCCTTCTTAGCGGTCTTAGCGCCGGTCTTCTTTGCAGGTCCGCCTACAAGAGTAAGGGGCTTGTTACCGATGATGATATCAAGAGCTTCGCCCTCGATAACCTTTGCTGCCTTCTTTTCCATCTGCTCCTGAGCAAGGTGGATAAGAAGATCGCTTACGAAGAATACGGGATCCGACTCATCCTCACCAACGTTGATCTCAACGGTGGTTCCGTCCTTCTTAACGATAACGCCGTGAAGAGCAAGAGGAATGGTAGCCCACTGATACTTCTTGATTCCGCCGTAGTAGTGGGTATCAAGGTAAGCGATTCCGTCCTTCTCATAAAGGGGATTCTGCTTAACGTCCATTCTGGGGCTGTCGATGTGTGCGCCAAGGATGTTAAGGCCTTCGATCATAGGCTTCTTACCAATTCTGAACATGCAAACAGATTTGTTCATCCAAACGCTGTATACCTTATCGCCGGCCTTTAATTTAGCGCCGCTGTCGATAAGGCTCTCAAGCTCTTTATAGCCATCCTTCTCGATGGTGTTAACAATGCGGTCTACGCACTCGCGCTCAGTCTTTGCTTCACTGATGAACTCGCGGTAGTCGTCGCAGAGCTTGTTAAGTTTCTTAAGTTCTTTCTCGTCGTATGTTTCCCATACATTCTTATGTTCCATACTAAACTTCCTCTTTTCTTATACTCTTAATTCTATTTCTAATTCTTTCTTGAGATTCTTCAGGATCTTGTGTACGTAGCCGTCAACTGCCTCGGCAGTGAATTCTTCATCCTTGGGAGTGAAGGTGATGGTGAAGGCCATGCTCTTCTTGTCGGCTGCGATCTGCTCGCCTTCGTATACGTCAAAGAGCTTGATCTCGGTTACGTAATTGCAAGCATTGGAGATAACCTCTTCTACCTGTCCGCAGGTGATGTCCTTGTTCATGATAAGAGCAAGGTCACGACTCTCGGTAGCATACTTGGGAAGGGGCTTGAATACAGGTGCCTTTCCGTAGAACTTTGAAAGAGTCTCAAGATCGATCTCGCAAACATATGCGGGATATCTCATAGCCTCTGCGTTCATGATCTCGTATGTTACGCGGCCAAGGTATCCTATTTCCTCTCCCTCACAGAAGATTGCAGCTGCCTGGTAAGGGTGAAGGAAGGGCTTCTCTGTTCTCTCATATGTGAAGCTGATATTAAGAGCATCAGCAACAGTCTCGGTTAATCCCTTAAGTGTAAAGAAGCTCTCGTTCTTTCCGAATACACCGATGCAGAGAGTCTCTCTCTCGTCGGGATAGTCGGTAAGAGGAAGCTCGCCGGGGATGAACTTGTTTCCGATCTCGAAGATCTTGCCTTCAAGATTTCCGCGCTTCTGGTTTCTTCCCATAGCGTGGATCATCTGTGCCGCAAGAGTGGTTCTCATAAGAGAGAGCTCTTCGTTGATAGGATTCATGATCCTGATGGCATGTCTCTCGGGTGCGTCCTGCGCAAATCCAAGGAAGTCAAGATCTGAAGGCGAGAAGAAGGAGTAATGCATTCCCTCGTAAGCACCTGCTCCGCAAAGAGCCTTCTTGATGTGAAGGGTTGTCTTCTGACGAGGGCTCTGTCCACCAATGGTTACTTTAGCGGTGGGCATGAATGTGGGCTTGATGTGATCGTAGCCGTACATTCTGATAAGCTCTTCCGCGATATCGGGATAATCTTCCATGTCCTCACGATATGCGGGGATGTTGATGGTAAGTTCGTCACCGTTGATCTCGGGTGCGAAGTAAAGTCTTGTAAGGATTTTCTTGATCTCTTCGGTAGGAACCTCAATACCAAGAACTCCGTTAACCTTCTTGATACTTGCCTTTAAAGGTCTGGGCTCAAGGCTCTTTCCGGTGTTAACGTCCTCGTGAGTGGATGAGATCTTACCGCAGCCAAGCTCTTCAACAAGGTGAAGGACTCTCTTCATTGCCATAACGGTTGCGTACTCATCAACGCCCTTAGAGTATCTCTGGCTTGAGTCTGATGACTGGCCGAGAGCACGTGAGCTCTTTCTGATATTGTCACGGGCAAACTTTGCTGCCTCGAACATAACCTCAGTGGTGTTCTCTCTGATCTCGGAATTAAGTCCGCCCATGATACCTGCAAGTGCAACGGGCTTTACGCCGTCACAGATAACAAGATTGTTGGGGTTAAGAGTAAATTCCTTCTCATCGAGAGTAGTGATCTTCTCGCCCTCTTTAGCGCGTCTAACAACGATCTGGTTTCCCTCAAGGAAATTGCAGTCGAATGCATGAAGGGGCTGACCAAGTTCACGCATGATATAGTTGGTGATGTCTACGATGTTTGAGATTGAATTGTTGCCCACAAGAGCAAGTCTTCTTCTCATCCATGCAGGTGATTCACCAAGCTTAACGTCATATACATAATGTGCTGAATATCTGGGGCAGATGTCCTGTGCCTCTACAGTTACCTTGAAGCCTTCCTTCTTAACGTCGGTGGTGTGGTAATCGAGTGCGGGCTCATGAAGCTCTGTTCCGAGAACTGCGGCAACTTCTCTTGCAAGACCGAAGATGCTCTGGCAGTCAGGTCTGTTTGCTGTAATGGAAACATCAAAGATCCAGTCATTGAGGCCGGTGATCTCTTTAACGTCTGTTCCTGGCTTTGTATCCTCGGGAAGAACAAGAAGTCCGTTGTATCCCGCGCCGGGATAAAGGTTCTCGTTAAGGCCGATCTCTACGCCTGAGCAAAGCATTCCGTTTGAATCATATCCGCGAAGCTTGCCCTTCTTGATGGTCATAACACCTTCGATGGTAACGTGGTCTTTAGCGGTTGCATAAACCTGTGCTCCGGGAAGAGCTACGGGGAATATACCACCTGCAACAACATTATCTGCACCGCAGCAGATCTGATAAGCTTCCGGCTCTCCAACATCTACGGTACAAACATGAAGATGAGTCTCGGGAATGGGTTCACAGGTAAGAACTTTACCTGCTACAACGCCGCTGATATCCTTACCCACCTGATACTTCTCTTCTACCTCGAATCCGCAGGAGAAAAGCTTCTCTTCAAGCTCATCGGGTGAAACATTTATATCAACATAATCTTTTAACCAACTAAGTGGAACTAACATTTCTTTTTACCTCTTTTCTCGAAAATATAATCGAATGTCTAATATCAGTCATCAATTTGCTCAAGTACTCTAAGGTCTGATTCAAACAGCATCTTAATGTTGTTGATACCATACTTAAGCATTGCGATACGCTCAAGTCCGAGTCCGAATGCAAATCCGGAATACTTGTCGGAATCGATACCGCAATTTTCGAGAACCTTTTTGTTAACTACGCCTGCGCCGAGTACTTCGATCCAACCGGTACCCTTGCAAAGCTTGCAGCCCTTACCGCCACACTGGAAGCAACTTACGTCTACTTCTACAGAAGGCTCGGTGAAGGGGAAATATGAAGGGCGAAGACGGGTTGTGGTCTCCTCGCCGAAGATCTGCTTAACGAACATATCAAGGCTTCCCTTAAGGTCGCAAAGATTGATACCCTCGTCAACAACAAGTCCTTCCATCTGGGAGAACATGGGTGAGTGGGTAGCGTCATCATCTGAACGGAATACCTTTCCGGGGCTGACGATCTTGATAGGGGGCTTGGTAGACTCCATAACATGGATCTGACCTGCTGAGGTCTGGGTTCTTAAAAGGAACTCAGGTGAGAGATAGAAAGTATCCTGCATATCTCTTGCGGGGTGATCGTCGGGGGTGTTAAGAGCGGTGAAGTTGTAGAAATCCTTCTCGATCTCTGTTCCTTCGTATACTGAAAATCCCATTCCCGCGAAGATATCGATAAGCTGATTTCTTACGGTAGTGATGGGGTGAAGATTTCCTGCGGTCTGCTTCTTTGCAGGCATGGAAATATCGATCTTCTCGCTCTCATAACGAAGCTTAAGTTCTTTCTCCTTAAGCTTTGTATCTATATCATCAAAAAATCCAAGAGCCCACTGCTTTGCTTCGTTTACAGCCTTACCGAAGTTGGCCTTCTGCTCTGCGGGCACCTGTGCCATCTCTTTCATAAGTGCGGAAAGTTTTCCCTGTTTTGAATCAAGAAAGCTCTTCTTAAGCTCATAGAGAGCCTTTGAACTGCTCTGCTTTTCAGCATACTCGCGAATTTCTGCTTTTAAGCTTTCAATCTGACTCTGAAGTTCTGATAGATCCTTCATTTTTTCATATCTCCTTAATTAATTATTCCAAGTAGTCTTGTTCTTTATCTATTTCTTCGCGTACCTCTTCATTACGCACGTCATCGTTTTCGTGACCCAATGGCTTCCTGAGGGATGATCCAAACAGCGCCGATTCCTGATTGTCATCAATAATACCCTGCATTTCAGCTCTTTTTTTCTTGGGATAAACCAGTACGATGTTGACCGGTTTAAAATATTTATTCAAGTATCCTCCGTAGAGGAAAAAGAGGAAGCAAAAATACATCCAGATCATAGCCACGACAACCATGGCGAGATTTCCGTACATGCTGTAAGCATTGTATCTGCTCACATAATAGGAGAAGATCGTTGAAAAGACGATCCAGCAAACCGAGGAAAATACGGCGCCCGGAAGCTGCTCCCTAAACTTTTGCTTCTTGTTCGGCAGGAACGAATACAAAAGTGCGAATATGAAAGTAAGGATAAGGAACATATATAAATGCCTCGGCCTTACGATATAACCCTGTACATCTTTAAACCAGACTGTAACTCCCGAAAGATAATTGGTAATGGTCTTTCCGAATACCATGAGCAAAAGGCTGATGTAGATAGCTGCAAGGATCGCAAGTGTATACAGACAACAAACGCCTCGCCTTACAAAATAGTTTCTCTTCTCTTCCACATCATAAACTGCATTGAGCCCCTGGACCATTGAAGAAACGCCCTTTGCAGCTGTCCATAAAGTAACTATCGCAGATACGGTGAGTACCGCATAGCCTCCTGAATAAACACTGTCGATAAGCTTGCTTATCAGGTTCCAGAAAATCTCGGGAATAAAACCCTGCATAAAGTATATAAGATCCGCCTCAGTGATCTTGGTAAAGGGAAGGATGGAACACAAAAGTATCAGCATCGGGGTAAAAGAAAGCAACAGAAAAAACGAAGTGCAAGCAGCATACGCATCAATGTTCAGCCTCTTAACACTTCGGGCAAAATCATCATATATTTTGTAGACTTTCTTTAATACTCTCATAACGCCAATCCAAACTTTCGCAAACTATAGATTAACACAAAAAAAGACCGCTGTAAAGAAACAGCGGTGATTATAAGCCTAATACTATTGTGTTAAATTTTGTTTGATTACCTACCAGCCCTTTGGAGTGTCCCCGCCTTTTGACGCCTAGCTATTGCTAGGTGGGCATCCGCAACCTTGACCTCTGCCTTCCCCTGGCTCTTACGAGGGGGCCTGACATCCGACAGGCAATGTAGGAATTCCCGTTAAAGGTAAATGTAGGTTCAAAAATCCGGAGACGTGACCTTAGGGCCACTTTCATTATACATAAACCTATAGATTTGCGCAACATTTAACTAATATAAAATTATAAACTTTAAGTAAACTTTTATCGTCCCATTGCCTTGTCAGCCATGGATTTTTTCTTGATCTCTTCCTGAGGAATGGGCTTTACTACAAGAGCAACTATTAAAGCAGGGATGAACAGGAAATATCCGAAAAGATAGTAACCGCCGAAGTTTCTGCCCTTCTTCTTTGCAATATTCGCAGGTATGGTCGCGATAAAAAGAGGGATGATAAAGATAGCTGCCAATATAAGGAGTCCGAATCCTGAAAACAGATACTGAGCAAGTCCGAAGTTTGCTATCTCATCGTTGAGATTGATGGCCTCTTCCGCTGCTTCTGTAGCTTCCGCTGTTAATAAGATAAGAGATGTGTACATAATTAGCTCCTCGCCTCATTTGATTAATGCTTTTATATTCTACAACTTTTATGATTTAAGGTAAAGGAATACATACTTCTTAACCGCAAAAAAAGACCGCCACAAAAGTGACGGTCTTTGAAATCTTTAAAGGTTTCGAATTAGAGCTGAGGGCCTGCAGCAACAAGTGCCTTACCGGCCTCGTTGGTCTCATACTTCTTGAAGTTCTTGATGAAACGTCCTGCAAGATCCTTTGCCTTGGTCTCCCACTCTGAAGGATCAGCGTAAGTATCTCTGGGATCAAGGATCTCAGTAGAAACTCCGGGAAGCTCGGTAGGAACCTCGAAATCGAAGTAAGGAATCTTCTTGGTAGGAGCCTTCTTGATGTCTCCGTTAAGGATAGCATCGATGATTCCTCTGGTATCAGGAATAGAGATTCTCTTTCCGGTTCCGTTCCATCCGGTATTTACGAGATAAGCCTTAGCTCCGTTCTTCTCCATCTTCTTAACGAGCTCCTCACCGTACTTGGTAGGATGAAGCTCAAGGAATGCCTGTCCGAAGCATGCTGAGAAGGTAGGGGTAGGCTCAGTGATTCCACGCTCGGTTCCTGCAAGCTTTGCAGTGAATCCTGAAAGGAAGTAGTACTGAGTCTGCTCGGGAGTAAGAATTGAAACGGGAGGAAGTACTCCGAAAGCATCAGCTGAAAGGAAGATTACGTTGTCAGCTGCAGGACCTGCGGATACTCCGTTTACATTCTTAGCGATGTTCTTGATGTGCTCGATGGGATAAGATACACGAGTGTTCTCGGTAACGCTCTTATCGTCGAAGTCGATCTTTCCGTTTGCATCAACGGTAACGTTCTCAAGGAGTGCGTTTCTCTTGATTGCGCCGTAGATGTCAGGCTCGTGCTCTTTGTCAAGGCCGATAACCTTAGCGTAGCATCCACCCTCAAGGTTGAATACTCCGTTGTCGTCCCAGCCGTGCTCGTCATCACCGATGAGGAGACGCTTAGGATCGGTTGAAAGTGTGGTCTTACCGGTTCCGGAAAGTCCGAAGAAGATAGCGGTGTGCTTACCTTCCATATCAGTGTTAGCTGAGCAGTGCATTGAAGCCATGCCCTGAAGAGGGAGGAAGTAGTTCTGCATAGAGAACATACCCTTCTTCATCTCTCCGCCGTACCAGGTGTTAAGGATAACCTGCTCGCGGCTGGTAACGTTAAAGAGAACTGCGGTCTCAGAGTTAAGACCAAGCTCCTTGAAATTGGTAACCTTAGCTTTTGAAGCGTTGTAAATAACGAAGTTGGGCTCGAACTCAGCTTCCTCTTCGGGAGTGGGCTGGATGAACATGTTCTTTACGAAATGAGCCTGCCAAGCAACTTCCATGATGAAACGAACTGCAAGACGGGTTCCCTTGTTTGCTCCGCAGAATGCGTCAACAACGAAAAGTCTCTTGTTTGAAAGCTCTTCTACAGCGAGCTTCTTGCAGGCGTCCCATGCAGCCTGAGATGCACGATGGTTATCGTTGGGATACTCAGGGCTGTCCCACCATACGGTGTCATGTGATGTAGCATCATCAACGATGAACTTGTCTTTAGGGGAACGTCCTGTATAGATACCGGTCATAACATTTACTGTGTCAAGCTCGGTAACCTGACCTTTGTCGAATCCTGTAAGATCTGACTTGGTCTCCTCCTGGAAAAGAGTCTCGAAAGAAGGATTGTAGATGATTTCTGTGGCACCTGTGATGCCATACTGGGTTAAGTCGATGTTTTTCATTTCCTTATCCTTTCTTAATAAAAAAATTGTCATCAGTTAAGCAAAAACTTACCTATTCTGTATTTTATCAAATACACAATATTTGTCAATGTCAGAGAGCTTTGGAAAACCGTTTTTTACACTTATTTTATAAACAAAAATATACTGATGGTTACTCCAAAATTTGGTAAATATTTTTACTAAAAAAGCCCTTGTGCTAGACAAGGACTTTTTTGATCATTTCATATAAAGCATCTCGTTCAACCGGCTTGCCAAGATAACCTTGGGGCTTGAGTTTAACGATCTCCATAATCCTCTCTCTGTCTTTGACACCGGTCATGAACAGGATCGGTGTATTTTCGCTGCCGGCTATGCCCCTGATGTTCTTGAAAACATCGGGTCCCTTTTCACCCGGCATCTCGTAGTCGAGAAGGATCAGATCTGTATGCTTTTTCTCTAAGAACTTGTAAGCGATCTCTCCGCTCTTTGCGGTAGCCACCTCGTAGTCCTCGTGAAGATAGTCTTTAATGACTTTCAGCATGAGGGGATCATCATCAATGACGAGAACGTGTTTCTTATCCTCTCCGTTGAGTTGCTTAAGGATGTCATCCCATCCGCCGCCGGCTGCAACCTCGGGAGCTTTTCCAACAACAATATCATCACTCTCCCTGTTTTCAAGGATCCTGATAACTCTGTCCTTAAGAGTTGCTTCATCGGGGCTGATGATCTGGTGCATGGAAGGCGCACCGCTCTTTGCCTGATAATCGGCGCAGTCAAGATCTGAGCCGACGATGACAAAGTGCTTGCCCGTTTTAATGTACTTATCTTTGAAATCGGCCACTGCTGAGAAATCGGCTTCATTTTCATTATCCATGCAGTATATCACCGCATCTGAATCAAAAGCCTCCATGTGGCGTTCGAGATCCGCCTTTCTGGCTGAACAGGTAACGCATTCAAAGTCTGCAGAAAGATGATCAAAAAAGAGATCGATTATTGCTTTATTATTGCCGAAAAGTAACAGTTTTTTACTCATACAAGTTTCCTTTTCATAATCTCAGTTTCTATATGACCATTTTTGAACTACAAGAAAAATATGTATAAATATTATACAGTTTCTCGGATCAGTATTCAACAAAAAAATCTTTTATCAAATAGCTGCAGTCTCTTCTCTAAGCCAGTTCTTCTCCTCTTCGGTAAGGAAAGGAGATACGGTATTGTAAACCTTCTCATGATACTCATTCAAGAGCCTGATATCCTGAGCACTCATGTAAGCGGGATCAATGCTTCTCTTATCGAAAGGAACCATGGTAAGGGTTTCAAATCCGAAGAAAGGACCGTAATCGTCGGCATACTCCTTAGACTTTCCTTCGAATGCCATGCTCTTGCCTGCATTATCCTTGAGTTTTGATGTTTCAAGGCAGACCATCATATTCTCAAGTCTTATTCCGAAATGTCCGTCAAGATATACACCGGGCTCGTCGGAAGTAATCATTCCTTCCCTGAAGCTCTCAGTCATCTTTCCACCTGCGCCCTTAAGGTTAATATTCTGAGGTCCCTCATGTACATTAAGAAGGAAGCCTACGCCGTGGCCTGTTCCGTGACGATAATCCGCACCAATGCTCCAAAGGGGCTGTCTTGCAAGAACGTCGAGGTTCTGACCGGTTGTTCCCTCAGGGAATATTGCAGCTGCAAGCCTTAAGTTTCCAACAAGAACCGCAGTGAAAAGTTTAACCATTTCTTCGGTTGGCTCACCCATTACAAAAGTACGGGTAATGTCGGTGGTTCCCTCGAAGTACTGTCCGCCTGTATCCATGAGAAGGAATGCATCCTTCTTGATAACAGCGTTTGATTTCTCGTCAGGCTCGTAGTGGATGATGGCACCGTGTTCTGCGGTAGCAATGATGGGTGCAAAGCTCTGGTCGATAAAGCCCTTCTGCTCTTTTCTTAAGTTGAGAAGGATATCTGAAACCTCAAGCTCTGTAACTTTCTTTTCTCCGGCCTTGAATGAAGGATCCTCGCGGAGCTGATGAAGTCTGTAAAGAAGTTTTGTAACAGCTACGCCATCCTTAATGTGAGCCTGTCTCTCGAATTCAACCTCTTCGGGAGTCTTGCAAGCCTTCATAAGAATGATGGGGCAGGTATCCTCAAGGATCTTTACTCTCTCTCCTGCAGTCTTGATTGCTTTGTAAAGAGTGAAGGATACGCGCTTGGGATCGATCATAACCGTCGGTTCTTCGATGGGTGTATTCTTCATTCTCTCGAGGTGAGAATAAATATGGTTGTATGATCTAATTTCGATTCCGTCTGCAGTAAGTTCTTCGATAACATCTGCTGAAAGAATTGTCTTGTTTAAATAAAGAGTTAAGCTGTCCTCGGTAACAACAAGGTATGAAAGACAAACTGGATTAAATTCGATATCTCCGCCTCTAAGAAGAAGGAGCCATGCAATGTCATCAAGAGATGAAATAACAAGAACATCAGCGTTCTTCTCTCTCATTGCTCTTCTTACTCTTGCGATTCTTTCTTCTCTTGATTCTCCGGTATTGTCCTTAGTCAG
>JAEEOO010000046.1 GCA_016284315.1 Lachnospiraceae bacterium
ACGCGGCGTCGCTGCATCAGGGTTTCCCCCATTGTGCAATATTCCCCACTGCTGCCTCCCGTAGGAGTTTGGGCCGTGTCTCAGTCCCAATGTGGCCGTTCACCCTCTCAGGCCGGCTACTGATCGTAGGTTTGGTGAGCCGTTACCTCGCCAACTGCCTAATCAGACGCGGGTCCATCGTATGCCACCGGAGTTTTTCACACTGAACCATGCGGTTCTGTGCGCTTATGCGGTATTAGCAGTCGTTTCCAACTGTTGTCCCCCAGCATACGGCAGGTTACCCACGCGTTACTCACCCGTCCGCCACTAACTTTACAATCGCTAGGCTTCATGTAAAGTCCGTTCGACTTGCATGTGTTAAGCACGCCGCCAGCGTTCATCCTGAGCCAGGATCAAACTCTCATGTTTAAAAGTTTTGATCAAGTCCAGTTAAACTGGCTTAATATCCATAACATTTACTGTTATATAGGTTTGGTCTTTTCAGACCTCGTTCTCTGAATTTTCTTTAAAGAATTTTCAGGGTTGCATTGCTGTTCAGTTATCAAGGATCGTTTCGTTTTTGCTGTGCCGTTCTCGGCGACAGCTCACTTAGATTACCACTATAGAAAAATAATGTCAACAACTTTTTTCAAATTTTTTTAAATGAATTTTTATTCAAATCAAAAGCCCCTGTATCAGCGCGGTATACAGGGGCGATTAATAAAATTCATTTGCTATATCTTCTGTTCTATTCAAGAACTACATTACAGCTTCCTTCATAACCTACTATGTTAAGAACTATAGAAGATATATCCACATCTTCTTTGACTTCAAATAAAAGGACCAGCTTTTCGCCGTACATATTGTCAAGGGTATTAATGTATGTTGACATATCATCCATGAGCATGGTAACAAGTGCAGTACGGTTAATGCTGTTGTTAAATGTTGCCCTGAATGAATAGCCGTCATTTAAGAAGTCTACCGTTACAGGCTCACCTGACTGGTTATAAATAAGATAGTGAACAACAACAAGCTTCATTCCGTCGGAAGCATCAAGTGTGAATCCCGATTCTACATCATCACCGTATGAATCAGCTACGTCGAATCCTTCATAAACAAGGCCGACACCTTCGGGAAGTTGCATGAATCTCTCCGGTAAGATCTCCTCTTCCTGAGAAACTTCAGGTTCTTCGGAAACATCGACAACGGTAACTTGCTCTTCGGGCTCCGGGGGGACTTCGGGCTCGGGTTCTTCCACTACGGGCTCCTCTACTACAGGTTCCTCGGGAGCTACAGGATCAAGAAGTTCATCGGGTATCTTAACAAGCCTGCTCCTGTGGTTCGCATCATAGCGAAGCATAAGAAGCCCGGCATATTCACCCACCTTCTGCTCAGTTTCCGGATCCATATCGGGGATAACGCTTCCGCATGCGGTAAAAGCAAGGGAAACGGCGAGCATCATAGGTAATGCAATTGTCGTCAGTTTCTTTTTATTTATCATTTAACATATTCCCTACAGGTTTCTATTACTGAAGTATAATCTATGGGTTTACTCCATACATAACCCTGTACGAAGTCACAGCCAAGGTTCTTAAGAAGTGTCAGCTGGTCTTCGTCTTCAACACCTTCCGAAATAACTTCGCAGTTCATGAGGTGTCCCATATAAATTACCGCATTGACAAAGTCTCTGTTGGTTTCATCTGTGCAGATATTGTCAATAAGGCTCTTATCGATCTTAAGAAGGTTAGCAGGCAGATTAAGAAGCTGTGCCAGTGAAGTATAACCTGTTCCAAAGTCATCGATGGCAAACATGATATTCTCATCACGGAGTCTGAAGATATTTTCAAGAGTCTTATCACCGGACTTGGCAAATGAGTACTCGGTGATCTCAAGTTCAAGACACTTCTTGGGGAACTTAGTTTCTTCAATAACCTGAAGTACAGTATCTGCAAAGCCTTCGATGGCGATATCCTTTGCGGATATATTTATAGAGAGTACAACCTTATAGTCGTACTTCTCACAGATCTCCTTAAACTCTTCCATTGCACGTCTCAAAACAAAAGCGTCAATACGAAGGATAAGGTCTGATCTTTCTGCTACGGCAATAAACTCCGCGGGACTTACGAAAGTTCCGTCGGGAAGTTTCATACGGATAAGGGACTCAAAACCTCTGAGAGACTTATCCTTGATCCTGAACTGAGGCTGATAAACGAGATAGAAATATCCGTTTTCAAGAGCTTCTTTAACAAAGCCCTCAACGTCATGTTCTCTTTCAGCCTGTCTCTTGATACGGTCATTGAAGAAGCAATACTTCATGTCCTCTGAACGGATCGCATGATTCATGGCGATATCCGCATTCTTCATGAGAGTATCGGGATTAACGTATCTGTTGATACAGTCGGCAATACCGGCTTTACAGGTAACGTAAACATTAAAGTTATTGTCGTCACCTTCCATCTCGATCTTTTCTTCAATGCTGTTTATCAATTTAAGAACAAGATCCTCGCAATCATGTCCCTCACGGACAAAGATCGCGAACTCGGCGCCTTCAAGTTTATAGGACTCTCCAACGCCGTTAATGATCCTGTCAATTCGCGAAGAAATAGTTTTTAAGATATAGTCACCTCTGTTACGGCCAAGGTTGATATTAATATCGGTAAGACCCTGGAGGTGAATGAAAATGATAGATCCTTTTTCAAATGCACGGATCTTCTTATGGATTATCTCTTCAAAACCATATCGGTTGATCTGACCTGTCAGTTTATCGGTCAACTCAGCCTTTCTGCTCTTTCTCAGCTGTGAACTGATAAGAACAAGCGCAATTATGTATAAGATACAGTTGATAGCGCCCGGCAATGGAGTAAGATTCCTAAATCCAATGATGGCTCTCAGTGTTCCAAACAGCGAAAAAGCGATACAGGAAACCGCAAGAATGAATCCAAACTGGTAATCAAGTAATACCATTGCGATGCAGATAAGTGCACCAAATCCTTGTAAAGTACCATTCAAGCTCGATGATGGGATGCTCACATTACCAACAGACAAATACTGCATCCGCTGAATGATGGTACCGGAAACAACGGAATTTGCAATTGAAAAGATAGCACCAAGGATGATAAATACTTTTTTTAAGCCTGAATAACGTGTTCTCATACATCTCTCCGCTATTAATACGACGTTAACAAGAAAAAATTTTCAGAAAACTTACTCTATTGTTTAATTTTAATAAATCTTAGGCAAACTGTCAAATATCTTATTGCATTGTTACATTATTATTGTTGTTTTGCACAGACTTTTCTTCTGCCTGAGCTTTCTTAAGAAGAAGCATCTCCATAACGATGTAAACACCTGCAATGGCAAGGGCGATAACACCGACTACAAAGTACATGATGGTCTTTGTAAGGGAAGCTGCACCTCTAAAGTCAAAGAATACAAGCTTTACGCAAACCAGCATAGAAAGTACAAGTCCGTAGATACGAACAGCCTTCTGCTTCATAAGGAAGCCAAGGGCTACGCAGCAAAGAGCAACGCCCATGAGGATCGCGCTGGTAACAAAGCTCTCATCAAGTCTGAGCATGAATACAAAATATGAAAGGTAAACCGCAAGAGGCATCATGTTGCCTGCAAAGAACATACCGTAGCTCTTCATGAGATACTGAACAAGTACAGCAAGTCCGAATGCAAATACAACGAGGGTTGATACCATATCGTTCTTGTAAAGATCAAGGTTGATGAATGCAAGAACAAATGCAAGTGTTACAAGAGCAAGGATATCAAATACGAGGATATACTTTGCCTTAAGCCACTTTACATTGTGGAATGCAAGTACGGTAACCATAAGGATACCTGAAATGATCATAAGGTAAAGTCTCTCATCTGCAAGTGCACATGATGCAAACATAAGTGCAGCGGTAAGTACACAGTATCCGGGTACCTTAAAGCCTGAGCCGATGGCAAGAAGTACAACAATGCCACAGATAATGACAATAAGGCTTACTGTGGACTGATCGTACTGATTGTCAACCGCAAGTGCAATGGTAAATCCAAGTACAAGAACCTTGGTGATGATATCAAGGATCTTAAATCCAAGCTTCTTTGCAAAGAAGCAAAGACCTGATGCCAAAAGAGCTACAAGTACAACACCGATGGTCTCGGCATACTTGTGTGTGAAGAAAAGTACGTATACACCGCAAACTGCAACACCTGCAACAGCGATAGCCTGCCATATAACTTCCTCTTTCTTCTTTAATACATATACTGCAGCTAAAGTGCAAAGAGTAAATGCCGCGATGGATACAGCTATAACAATATTTCTGTGTAGATCTTCTTTTATTACATCAAGATAGACTCCGTTCATAAATGCATTAAGCAAAGAAGCAGTTCCGAAAAGAACAAGCATGGCAACAGGATTCTTTCCCTTTACCTTTACACCATTCTCCTCTTTAGGAAGGAAACATCTTAATGCGGAAACAACGGTTCCTAAAATAAGAACAAGGAAAGCCACCGAGACGATAATGCTTCTTGAAACAAATGCAGTCTCCTTAAGATCACTATCAAGGTAAGGAGTCCAAGGCATTGTACAAATAAGGAAAACAAAGTTTCCTGCAGCCTGAACTATGCTGAAGGGGAAGGTATTGCCTTCAACAGGGAATACGATCCAAAGGACCATCTCAGCAAGCATGATGCTGTAAAGAGCGATCATCTGAGGTGTTGATTCAATTGAGTTTGTAAGACCAACGCTTACAAAGATTGATACATAACCGATGATGGTGAAAAGGACGTTCTTCTTAAATCTTGCAAGAATACCTGTAAGGATCGAGAAGAATGCAAGAAGTCCAATTGCTACCCAAAGGTTATAAAGCTGAAGTCCGAAGTAGTTAACCAATGTCACTACAAAGAATCCGGCTATACCAAGACCCGTAAATACATAGGACAATTTCTTGACAAAGCGTCTTACAACAAGTTCTGAAACAAGAACGATAACTGCACATACTGCAAAAAGCGAAAGTCCCTGAAGCATTGAATCAAAGAAGTTCACTGCAAGCATGATAAAGCCGGTAAGAATAAGTGCTGTACCAAGGATACTGAGCACAATGCCACCGATGGCAAACTCTGCGCCGGGCTTTTTAACCTTAGGCTGCTTAGCCTGTACAGGAGCCTGTGACTGATATACAGGCTGATTATAGTATGCAGGCTGAGGCTGTGCGTAAGTAACCTGGGGCTGAGCCTGAACGGGCTGTACAGGTACGGGCTGAGGTGCGGGAGCAGGTGCAGGCGCCGGAGCGGGTGCAGCTTCCTGTACTACGGGCATTTCCATGCCGGGATAAACTGCCTCCATATATGTGGCAGGAGCATTAAGACCAATTGCTCTCTGTCTATTTGCATAAACAAGATAGTTCTTAATAAGCTCTTTTCTGAGTTCCGAAGACATCTGCGGAGCAACACCTGCTCTGTTTACAACAGAATCAAGATAACCGTTAAAATCGGGCTCTGCAGAGATCTTTTTGAGCTGACCTACTTCATACTGAAGCTGTTCAAAGTAGGTACCAAAAGTTAGATTCATACTTTATCTCTCCTCAAGTTCATACCAGAAGGTAACACCCTCCGGATTATTTACAACGCCGTACTTTTTACCCAGCGAATCCTGAATGGCTTTGACGATGGATAAACCGACGCCACTACCACCATATTCCCTTGTTCGGGCTTTGTCAACTTTGTAGAATTTTTCCCAAAGTCTCTCTATAGATTCATCGGGGATATTATCTCCGGTATTGTACACATTTATTCTGACATCAGATCCGTTTCTTTCAAAGAAAACCTTTATCCTCTTGATGCCATCGGCTCCGGGCTTGCAATGATGAACGGCATTTGAGAAGTAATTGGTAAGTACCTCTTCTGCCTTGTATTCATCGCCCCAAACGCTGACCTTCTCAGAATCATCAAATTCAACGAGAATGTCGTTCTGCCGTGAAAGTACTGCAGCGCTCTGAAGATAACCTGCCACCATCTCAGTAAGGTTAAAGCGCTCAAGCTGGATCTGCTCTCCACCAAATTCCAGCTGGTTTAATGTAAGGAACTGTTTAACCATGGAATTCATTTTTGCAGATTCATCAACAATAACATCGCAATAATAAGCGATGGATTCGGGATCGTCGGAAACTCCGTCCTTAAGGCCTTCCGCATATCCCTGGATAATAGCGATGGGAGTCTTTAATTCATGAGAAACATTGGATATAAATTCCATTCTCATTTCATCAAGACGTTCCTTCTTTTCTATATCCTTCTGAAGTTCAAGATTGGCTGTCTTAAGCTCTGAAATAGTCTGTTCAAGAGAATCGGACAAACGGTTCATGTTTTCACCCAAAAGTCCGATCTCGTTCTTATGCTTTCCGGTATACTTAGCATCAAAATCAAGATCCACCATACGCTCGGAAATATCATTCAGTTCCATTATGGGCTTTGTCATTCTACCTGTTACGATCCAGATGATAAAAGCTCCGATAAGAGTTCCGATAATACCAACATATATAAAGAATCTGTTGGCGAACCGGGTGCTCTCGTTAATACTGGAAACGGGAATCCTCATAAGAAGGGATATTCCGCTGTCATACCTTCCGTAAAGCTCAAGGAATTCAGCATCTCTTGCCATTCCCGCACCGATGATACGTCTTATGACATAGCCATCCCCTTCCGACATGACAACGGATTTTTCAGGGTCTTCTGCTTTATCAAGAAGATAAGCAAAAAGCCTGAACTCCATGTCTCTTTCTCCGTTAACAGAGGAAAAAAGAGTCTCGGAATTCTTGTCGATAACGATTATAGAAAGGTTATTGGCTCTTGATATTTCATTTAATTTGTTCTGGTATTCGCCCGAAGAATAAGTCTCTTCGTTGGAGGCTGCAATGATCTGGGCATTTACTCTTTCAAGGAGTTTTTCCTTGTCACGCATATAGAATTTAGAAAGGAAGAAGGTATTTATAAAAATACACAACAAAACAACTCCCGCCATCAATCCAATAAAGATAAGCGAGAATTGTATTCTTATTGATATGGGTTTTTTACGGTTATTCCCTCTCAATATTCCCCTAAACCTCAAATTTATAGCCCATTCCCCAAATGGTCTTTATCATATCTCCGGCTTTGTCACCAAGCTTCGCCCTAAGTTTTTTAACATGGGTGTCAATGGTTCTTGCCTCGCCGAAGTAGTCATAGTCCCAAACATTGTTAAGGATCTTTTCTCTCGAAAGAGCTATGCCCTTATTCCTTGCAAAATACTCAAGAAGCTCAAACTCTTTATAACTAAGATCAACAGGATTTCCTTCAACAAAAACCTGATGAGCTGTAGTATCGATCTTTATTATACCACACTCGATAGTCTCCTTGGTTCCTTCCGGAGAACTGCGCCTAAGAACCGCATCCACTCTTGCCACAAGGATCTTGGGGCTGAAGGGCTTGGTCATATATTCGTCTACTCCAAGCTTAAAGCCCTGAAGTTCATCGGTTTCCTCGCCTCTGGCTGTAAGCATGATAATGGGTACTTGTGAATACTGACGTATTTCCTTTAAAGTCTCCCACCCGTCCATTACAGGCATCATAACATCAAGTAAAACCAGTGCTATATCTTTATTTTCATCCGCGAAAAAGAGGTCAACGGCCATCTGTCCGTTTTCTGCCTCTAAAACATCATATTCACTCTTAACAAGAAAGTCCCTAACAAGCTTTCTCATTCTGCTTTCGTCATCGACGACGAGAATCTTTGCCTTGCCCATTGGTTACTCCTTATATAAACACTATTACAAGTTACAAAGTCATTTTACATGGAAATTATGTTTATTCTGTGAAAACCTAATGATTACTGTTTGAAGCCTCAAGTTCTGCTTCCCAAGTCTTAAGCTCGCTCTCCTTTTTACGGAGTTCGATCTCTTTTTCAGTCAGCTCCTGATTCCAGGCAGAATACTGATTTTCAATGGCTGTCTGATAGTTCAGGATATTGGGATTATCGGATTTTAAAGCTATGAGGAACATTGCCACAACGCCGGCAATAAGAGCTATATTCAGCACAACAGATATATAGATGAAAGATACATGCTCCTTTTTCTTTTGTTTTTTAGGGGCATCGATCTTTTTATGATCAATAACCTCCCTGTCCCTCAAAGTTTTATCATACTCAACAAACAGCGGTATCGCAGGAACATCATCCATAGAATAATCACACTGTTCTAAAAGATAGGTCTGCATCTCACGAAGGAAATCAACGCCGATGGGTGTCTTAAACATCCTGTCGCTGATAGCCTTGGAATAAACCGCAAGGATCTTTTCAGGATCCGATGTATTAAGATGCGTATGAAGATATTCAACCTTCTTTCTCTCGCTCTCAGCAAGAAGCGCATCCTGCTCATTATAAAACGCATATCCATTAACTATAACGGGCGATTTATTCTCTGCCATAATCTCTCCGATCAGCTTTAAAAAGCTATCTAAAATATAGCTAAATTTTACCATTTTAGCATATTAGCGTCAAATAAAAAGAAGCCCTTACGAGCTTCTTTCGGAGGTGTTCGTCAAAACACCCTATAGTGGAGTAGACGGGAGTCGAACCCGTGTCCAAAGACCCATTCCCTGTACTTCTTCTATCATAGTCGGTGGTTTTGGATTGCTCCGTTTCCCTCCCTTTAAGCCCCACAGACAAACCTTAAAGGAAGGTAGCTTCATGATACGCCCATGCGCGCAAAGCTTAACGCAAGTCGTTTCTCACATGTTTGACGCCTGTACCCCGATGTGTGAGTGCACCGGGACAGACGAGCCGCAGAGCGGCGTCACTTACAGCTTACGCTGCAAATGCGTACTGATTTTCGTCAGCGTTTATATTTAAGTTTGCGATTAACGGATCGCACCGGATAGCTTCTCCAGCTGCAAAGCCCCTGTCGAAACCTTTACTACCCCATATTAAATTGTAAGCAAATTATATCTTAAGAGAAACTTTAAAGTCTCTCTCTGCTTCTCTTCTCTGGTCCTTCTTGGCAATATCTTCACGCTTATCGTAAAGCTTCTTACCACGGCAAAGACCTACTTTAACTTTAACCTTACCTCTTGAGAAATAAACCTCGATGGGAACAAGTGTATATCCCTTTTCCTTGGTTTTTCCAAGAAGCTTGTTGATCTCTGCCTTGTGCATTAAAAGCTTACGCACGCGAAGAGGATCCTTGTTAAAGATGTTACCCTTTTCATAAGGGCTGATATTCATGCCGTAGATCCATACTTCATTATGATCATCCACACGAACCCATGCTTCCTTAATGGAGCACTTGCCCATGCGAAGGGATTTAACTTCAGTACCTACAAGCACTATACCACATTCATAAGTTTCATCAACAAAATAGTCATGAAACGCTTTTTTATTGTTAGCTATCAGTCTTGATGACTCTTTCTCTTTTCCCATAATTAACACCTTATCGGAGCGGTTTTATAGTAAAAAACGCTCCCCGTTACCGAGGAGCGCTAAAGTCATCATTTAGAATACGTTAAGATTCAAAACAACCGCGAGTAAAAGGAAAAGTACTGCGAGAATCTTGGTAATTCTGACAAGATGGCCCTCCATGGAACGGCCTTTATTCTTGCCCCAATATGTTTCAGCTGCTCCGGCTACTGCGCCGAGTCCTGCTGACTTACCTTCCTGCATGAGAACGATAAGTGTAAGGGCAATACAAATTATAATAAATACAACAGTAAGAATAGTTCTTAATACCATTTTATCAACCTCTGTAATCAGTTTAAGTCAGCTTTGAAATATACACAAAGCGCGTCAACTTCATTAGATTACCATAGAAAGACCAATATTGCAAGTATATTTTTAATGTACGATCAAAGTCTTACCTGTCATCTCTGCAGGCTGCTCCTCGCCCATAACATCGATAAGGGTGGGAACGATATCTGCAAGACATCCGCCCTCACGAAGCTTAACATCTCCTGCTCCGATAAGGATGAAAGGAACGGGATTGGTGGTGTGAGCGGTCCAAGGCTTTCCTGTCTCGTAATCGATAAGCTGCTCGCAGTTACCGTGGTCAGCACAGATAAACATTGCTCCGCCTACTTCGTTTACAAAGTTAACTACTTCACCTACGCACTTGTCGATAACCTCAACAGCCTCGATAGCTGACTCAAGGATACCGGTGTGGCCTACCATGTCAGGGTTAGCGAAGTTACAGATGATAACGTCATAGTAAGGCTCGCCGTTCTCATCTTTCTTGGTGATTGCCTCTGAAAGCTTATCGCATACGGTATAAGCACTCATACGGGGCTTCTTGTCGTAGGTGGGAACATACTTGGGTGAATCAACAAGGATTCTGTCCTCTCCTGGGTTGGGAGCCTCTACACCGCCGTTGAAGAAGAATGTAACATGTGCATACTTCTCGGTCTCGGCGATACGAGCCTGTCTCTTACCCTTTGCTGCAAGCCACTCACCGAAGGTATTGGTAACCTCAACCTTGTGGAAAGCAACCTCATGGTTAGGAATGGTAGGATCATACTCAGAGAAGCAAACATACTCGATGTTCTTTCTTGCGCCTCTGTCAAACTTATCAAATGTATCATCGCAGAAGCAGTGAGTGATCTCACGAGCTCTGTCGGGACGGAAGTTGAAGAATACAACTGAGTCACCGTCATTGATGGTAGCAACGGGAGCACCGTTCTCCTTTACAACGAAAGGAACAACGAACTCATCGTTAACGCCCGCATCATAAGAAGCCTGGATACCTGCGGGGCCGCTAACAGCCTCGTTTCCGATACCCTTGGTAAGAGCAACATATGCCTTCTCAACACGGTCATAGTTGTTGTCTCTGTCCATTGCGTAGTAACGACCTGAAACAGATGCGATCTTACCGACACCGATCTTCTTCATCTCAGCCTCAAGATCCTCTGCGAATCCCTTTGCTGACTGAGGGGGAGTATCTCTTCCGTCAAGGAAGCAATGTACATAAACCTTCTCAAGACCTTCTCTCTTAGCCATTTCAAGAAGTCCGTAGAGATGAGTATTGTGGCTGTGTACGCCACCGTCTGATAAAAGACCGAAGCAGTGGAGTGAAGAATTCTTGTCCTTGCAGTTCTGCATAGCCTTCTTAAGAGCGGGATTCTCGAAGAATGTTCCGTCCTGGATCTCTTTGGTGATACGTGTAAGCTCCTGATATACGATACGGCCGGCACCCATGTTAAGGTGACCAACCTCGGAGTTACCCATCTGTCCGTCGGGAAGCCCGACTGCCATTCCGCTGGCATTTCCCTTTACGAAGGAATAGTTTTTCATAAGACCTTCAACAACGGGAGTCTTAGCCTGAGCCACTGCGTTGCCTTCTGTCTTGTCATTAAGTCCATATCCGTCAAGGATAAGTAATACAACAGGTTTTTTACTCATGTTATATTTCCTTTCTGATTTATACGGGGTCATGCCCCAAATCCGCGTCTGCGGTAACGTTCAAACCTTAGAAATTATACACTAAGCCTTAGTTTTTTGCAATCACATGAGATGAAGAGTCATCATGAACATAAACAAGAAGTGCGCCCTCTTTTACGCTGATGACTGCATTGTTTTCAAGGAATTCATTGGATACACCAATGGGGAAATCATTTTTGATCTCTATATCTTCCACTTCGTATTTGAGATTTTTTATCGTAACCCCCTTGGCGAGGTCTCCCATTGAAAAGACAGATAGAACCGTTCCGAATCTTCCGGTCACTTCTGCTGTCTCATTCTCGATAACAAATAAATAGGAATTGCAATCCCTTATCCTTGCGTTTATCCCATGACGCTTAGCAAATAAAAGGCATTGCATGTTTGCGATATAATGATCGATCCTTCCGCCGGCAGCATCAAAAATATCAAGCTCGGTAAAGCCCCTCTTTGCTATCTCTCGAATAGCTGCAAGAGTATCCGTATCATCCTTCTCTTTTGGAAGGGTAATAACCTCCAGATTGGGGAACATATCCTTTGGAAAGAACTCTAAAGGATCACTGTGAAGGGAATCAAAATCACCGATGATAAGATCCGGCACAACGCCCTCTTTATGGGCGATCATACCGCCACCATCGGCACAGACCACATATGAATTTGGATTATTATAAATAAAGCGTGAAAGGGAGCCCAAGTCGGGCTCCCCTGCACATATAAGTACACAGTTTTTCATTTAATTATTCTCATTAAGATAAAGCTGTACACGGCTCTGGATGATTGAGCAAACATCCTTTGCAGTCTTGGAACCCGCAAAGTAAGCAGATGCTTCTTCCTCGATAATTGACTTAACCTGCTCGTTGGTATAAGAAGCCTTCTTGCAGCTCTTGATGATATTCTTAAGCTCTTCTACTTCTTCTGCGGTGAGAGTAGGAACCTCATGTTCAATACCATCAATATAATAGGTCTGTTCATAGTATTGCTTGATACCGTTCTCGTCTTCCCAGTAATCCTTTTCCATTCCCTTTGCAGCCCAATCATTAAATGAGCTCTCAAGAACGGGGATTGAATAGCTAAGGTTATCCTGGAAATCGGGAGTAAGGTAATATCTTACAAACTCCCATGCTCCATCCTGATGCTTTCCATTGGTTATAGCAAAAGGAACATCATCGGTATAGAACATTCCGCCCTGATCGTTTCTGGTAGGGAATCCTACAAGAATACCCTTGCCGTTAAACATTGAATACTTAAAGTAATTAACATCCCTAAGATTGTTTATATAAACACTGTATAAAAGAGTCTTGCCGCTTCTGAACTGGTCGTTATAATCCTCATAGTACGTAGACTCATCATAAACGTACTCTTCGGGGATAGTATTTGCATACTCAAGAAGAGTTGCAAAATCCTCACTGTCAAAATCACACTTCTGAGAAGCGGGATCGATAAACTCTGCCCCGTCATAGTTAAGTGCAATGCTCATGAAGGAATCACGATCAATGTAATCACTGAACTGAGTTCCTGCGCCCTGGCTCTTTACGATATTAACGAAATCAGAGATGGAAACATGATCAGCATTTCCAAAGATATCGGAGCTTCCCATGTAACTCTGGTAATTAACGCTGGGTACACCAAGGTAATGCTTACCCTGGATAGCATATGCATCAAATACATTTGTAAGGTAAGAATAGTTCTTGAGCTCTTCGTCCTCTGCAATAAGCTTATCAAGATCAACAAGGAGCTTCTTCTTTGCAAGCATATCAAGATCAGCGCCCTGATCGGGTCTCATCATGATGATGTCACAAACATTACCTGCAAGTACGTCGTTATTGAACTGAGTAAAGCCTGCAGTCCAGTCATCGTTTGTCTGATAAATTGAGTAATCCTTTACAACGATCCTGTACTTGTCATTGGTCTTGTTAAAATCAATAACTCTGCTTCTTACATCTCCGTCAAGATAATAAACTGCGAGTGAAAGAGTCTCCTTATCGGGGATATCCTTAGGATCCACATAGGTAAATACTGCGGCACAGGTTTCATAGTTTTCAATGTTTGAATATGAAGCAATGAAATGTGTCTCGTCAATGAATGCATAATTGTCAATTCCGTAGCTCTGAAGATCGGAATTTATAGGGCTCATAACTAAGCTAACATCTGTATCTCCGACATTAAATTTGCAGATACCGTTAGAGTTTGTGAACATGAAATCGGTATCAAAGCCGGGCTTGATGCTATAATAACCATTGGCAAGTACTGAATCAGGGATCGCCGCAGTCTCACCATAGGTTAAAGTATTGATATCATAATAGCTTGCAACGGTGTTCCACTGATCGTCATAGTGGAATGCAATTGCTCTTCCATTCTTATCAACAATTACATTGCTCAGATTGCTGCTTGGATCAACCTTGGTATTCTTTAAAATGTTACCGTTTTGATCAAGTGTAAGAATTCCGCTGATATTTTCGTCGTTTGCAGTGTATGCTTCAACGTATGCGTAAATCTGATCGCCGACAGCAAATAATGAATTGACATTGCAGTAGCTTGCCTTAAGGTTCTGCTTAAGATCGCAGCTCCAAAGAAGCTTTGCGCTCTTATCCCATGAGCAAAGCATTACAGCGCCGCCGTCATAGTAATTCCAATCCTCGTCATAATAATAGAAATTGAAATTAACAAGACCTACAAAATTACCGCCGACTTCGCGAACATTCTGAAGGTTTGTGCCCTCATACTGCTCAGTAACGGTAATGCCATCCTGAACAGTCTTGTAAGAACTAAAGTCAGGGAACTCCATAGTGTTTGTTGAAAGTACGTTACCATTTGTATCAACAGCGGTAAGGGTTGATGTATTCACGGAATTACCGGAGTCATCATAGCTTGTGGCAGTAGAAACTACATAACCGTTGGTTCCGTCAGATGCAATTGCATCAACATTTATATACCCGCCATTGGATCCGGCAGGTTTGTTTCCAAGGCTGAATTCATTGTATGTAAATACACCCTTCTTGGCATCTTCGCTTGAGACTTTATTATTGTCTTTTCCGCCTCCGCTGAAAATGCCTCCGCCGTTTCCGCTTCCGCTACCGCCTTCCTTGCCACCGCCGATAATGGCACAGCCCGCAAGGGGAATTGTAAGTGCTAAAACAAGAGCAGCGGAAAGAATTTTCTTAACTAATACGTTTTTCATAATTCTCCTCTTTTCTTTTGTTGTTTTCTGTAGATTGAATCTCTCACGTTCTCATAAAGAAGAACTATGTTGTGAGCGATTATGTCTTTGTTCTGGATAAACCATATTACAAGCACCACAAGTACAACGGTACATGCATATATTATACCCAAAACGGATATAAGTGTTAATACCGAAATTTTATCCTCTTTTACGCGGGTTACATTCTCCCACCAGGGATAAACTATAGGTTTGGTGCGCATAGCGCGCATGGAAATGCCCTTAAGGTTCTTAATACTATTGAGCCATTTAAACCTACCGGTATTTTCAACTATCTCAATTTCATCTTCCGACATGGCGAGCTGCTTTTGTACTTTTTCAACCGCGTAACCCGGAACCGGATTAGGCATTATGATCTCGTAACAGCTAATGTCGTGGCAGTTACCGTTTTGAGCTAAGTAATCATAAGATACATAGCAAAATCCTCCGGTAGCCCCGGCCTTTGTACTTAATTTGTCATCGGGCTGTTTGAAAACACCTCTTATAACAAGAGGACTGTCTCCCACATAAAGATACTTTCCGGCGATATCATTGGAGCCGTAAAGTTTCCAAGCCGCTTCCTCATCAAGGATACAATAATCGCTGTTAAGGTCATTATCATCAAAATAACCGCCTGTTATCATATCCTGCTGATGGATCTTGAAGAAATCTCCCCAGACACCCATAGCATTCAAGGTAGTTGACTTAACGGATGGGCTGGATACATTAAGAGATCCGTGAGCAAAAAATGCGGAAGCCGTAAGCCTTGCGGATTCACTCTCAGAATCCACATCAATGGAATCAGCCTTGAGCTTTGTATCAATCTCATAATGAAGATATTTTAGCTTCTCGCTGTCAGCTAAAGCGCTGGGAGTAAAATATACCGAAGCCAATGTATAATGTTCTCCGGCTCCCCAGGTTTCGGCAACATCCGTGTATGGAAGCTTACCTATCTCGAGGTTTGCAAATAGTCTGAAGAGTCCAAAGATAACAAGTCCCAAAACCGCTGTACAAAGGGCTATTAACTTTTTCTTTGTAAAGCCTGTGAGTTTCATTCTATGCTACTCCTGAAGTCTTACTTCCGAACCTGCTTCGATGGGCTTGCTGGCTGTAGTTATAACATACTCATATCCCATGATGCCGGCGCTGATAGCTGTCTTGGTATCGTCTGAAGCAAGAACTTCAACATCGTATCTTACTGCATAATATCTGTTTCCGAGAGGGCTTGATTTTGATTCACAAACCAAAATGAAGTCACCCTTGGTATCGTTGTGAACTGCGCTTGAAGGAACAACAAGGTCGTAGTTCTGAGTTCTTGACTGGATCTGCATTGTAAGCTGCTGACCCTGGGTAAGGCTGCCTTCAAGGCTAAGTGTGATCTCCTTGTTTCTGTTAGGATTAGACTTGTCGGGACGGATTGAAGCAACAGTACCCTTTACATCGCTGTACCACCATGAATTGGTTACTTCAGCAGGGTCACCAACGGATACTCCCTTTGCCTTATCATTCTCAAGAGTAAACTTCATCAAGAAGCCCTGTCCTTCAGGCTGAAGAACTACAACCGCTTCATCGGTTGAAGTCTTCTTTCCGGACTGAACGTTTACGCTTAAAACTGTACCGTTGATAGGAGCCTTTACTTCTGCAGCGCCGCTGACTTCAGAATACTTATCAACTTCCTTCTGAGCCTTGTTGATAGCTTCCTGAGCATCATTAAGACTTCTGATCGTTCCGATGTTTGCAATAAGCTCTGTAAGAGCATCTTTCTTTGCAGTAAGATCTTTGTTTGCATTATCAAGAGCGATCTGAGCCTGAGCAAGCTGGTTGTCAAGGCTGGTAACTGTATCTGAAATATTGTTCTCTTTCTTTGTGATTGCATCCGCTACAGGCTTCCATGCATTATAAGCAGTGTTGTATGCAGAAACAGCTGCGTCATAGTTTGACTGAGCAGTGTTCTTTGCTGACTGAGCTGAAGCGAGAGCTGCGTTTGCTGTTGCGAGATCTGCAGTTGCCGCATCAATATCAGCCTGAACCTGAGGGTTTGCTGCCTGTGCTGCTGCGAGAGCTGCCGTTGCTGTATTAACTGCTGCAGTCGCCTGAGCTAAAGATGCATTAGCACTTGTAAGAGCCTCGGCCGCGGAATCCTTTGCACTCTCTTTCTGAGTAACAACTGCGCGAAGATTTGATTCGTTTGTTCTCTCTGCTTCTGTAACTTTCTGTACGGATGTGATGCTCTTCTGATTGTTAAGGTCATCAACTACTTTCTGCTTTTCTGCAACAGTCTTTTCAACTGCAGTGACAGCGGTCTGAGCCGCAGAGATCTTTGCTCTGTATTCATCAACATTAAAAGTACCCTGAGTTGAAGAAATGATCGCTGCGGTTACGGCATCGGAAAGAAGGATCTGGTCGTAAGCTGCTTTAGCTTCATCCAGCTTGTCCTTTGCTGCAGTAAGTTCCTCGCTGTCCTCTGCCTGAAGAGTTAAAAGAAGATCTCCTTCCTTAACCTCCTGGCCTTCTCTAACATGAATGCTTCCGACGGTCTTTATGTTCTTTACCATTACATTGTAAGGATCGCCGCTTTCAACAGTTCCCTGACCACGAATAACCGATGTGATAGTTCCGCTTTCAATATACTGAACCGCAACTTTCGGAAGGGAATAGTTCATGATAGTGTTTGAAAAGAATGTGAGCACCAGCATGATAACAAGAAAAACTATAATAAAGTTTTTGATGATATCTTTTCTTCTTCTGAAGCTTTTTTCCTGAGGATCCATTTCCTCTTTCTTTCTTGTAGTAAAGTCTTCCATTTTTCTTTCCTTTCAATTCTCTCCTAATATGCGATCAGGCTTTAACGCCGCCCTGATAAGTGATTCCCTCAACCAGATACTCTTCTCCGTATAGGAATACAAGCAAGGTCGGGATCAGATAGATCGTAGCGACAGCAAATGCAAGTGTAACTTCTCCGGCATTGATCTTACTTAAGTAAACACTCAAGGGGTATCTTTCCGGATCTGACAAAAGGATGAGGGGCTGCTCAACCATGTTCCAATAATCGATAAATACCAAAATGCCCGTGGACATTATGATTCCTTTACTCATGGGAAGTGCGATCTTTGTAAAGATCTTGAACTCTCCCGCTCCGTCGATCTGGGCTGCCTCAATACAGGAAATCGGGATTCGGTTCATGTACTTGGTTATCAGGTAAACCGAGAATGGACTGAAGATTCCGGGGAGCCATATAGCCCAATAGGAATCAAGAAGTCCAAGCCAATTGCTCACAAGATAGTTGGGAACCAGTGTAACCTGGTAAGGCATCAGCATAAGGATGATGTAGGCGAAGAATATGACGCCTCTTATCTTTCCCTTATATCTGTAAAAACCGTATCCCGCAAAAGCCGCAACCATAAGCTGAAAGATCATGATGGGAAGTACCAGTATCATAGAGTTCCAGAACTTTAAAAGATAATCCTTACTCTTTAAAAGAACTGTTGCGTACTGGGAAAAGCTGACCATATCGGGTATGAACTTTAAGTTAACAAGTTCCGATACGAACTGCCTTCCGCCGGACTTCGTAGTTGCAAATATTGCTCCGTAGTTTGCGGCAAATTCCGTCGGAGACATGAAGGAGTTGGTTATTGTAAGGATGATGGGCATCATAAACAATAGCGATATGGCTGCCGTAAGAACCGTTGCAATTGAAACGCATATGGCTCTTATTATCTTTTTTCTCCTTCCATGACCTTCCGGACGAACTGCAAATCGTTTTGAGTCCTTTATTAAATTGTCATCAAGTTTTTTGTTTTCCATTGGTTAATCCGGTTCCAGTATATTAGCCGTCCAAATCCTTAGAGAAATGCTCTTCTGCCTTAAACAAAAGGACGATAAGGATGACCATTACAATACTCATTATTACGGCAGCGGCACTTAGCATCTGATAATCCAGATTCTTGAACTTGTTGTTCATGAAGTGCTGCAGCATATAAACGCTTTCGAAAGGATAATCGTTGGTTAAAAGGTAGATCTCTCGGAAGATCTTAAAGGAGTTGATAAGGGACATGATCGTAACGAAAACGATGGTACTTACCAAGTATCTCAGTTTTATCATAAAGAAGATCTTAACTCTTCCTGCGCTTTCAAGCCTTGCAACCTCGATGATATCCTGGGGCACCGATGAAAGTGCCGCCATAAAAAGAATCATGTTGTAGCCGATGTTCTTCCATAAGAAAAGGAAAACAACAACAACGATACCGTAATTGGATTTCATCCAGTCGATATTTCCCGCAAATCCGAAATGACGGATGAATACATTAAACGCACCGTTCTGGTCAAACAAAACCTGCCAGATAAGAACGATTGACGCAACGGGAACCATCATAGGGCTAAGAAGGAATGACCTGAACTGAGTCCTAAAAGGAATCTTGTTGTCAAGAAGTAGTGCCAAAAGCAGGGATAACAAAACCGCAAGGGGCACTGCCACCGCCGAGAACAAGCCTGTATTGGTAACGGCTCTTCTGAAGGCGGAGTTACTGACTACGGATATGTAATTGTCAAAGCCGACAAAGTGCTTTCCGATGGGATTATCAAGAACGGAATAATAGATAACCACAAGATAAGGAACGAAAAAGAACAACGCACAGCCTGCAACGCTTGGAATAAGAAACGCTGCTGAGCCCCACCTTGTTCTCTTTTGATGTTTAGATAACTTCTGTCTTTTAATTTTTTTGTCAGATATTTTTTCTGCTTTTTTTACGTTACTTCCGGCCATCATCATCCAAAAACGTCCTTAAATGTAATAAAATGACGTTTCTCCGTCAAAATAAACAAAACACAACAACTTGTTTGCACACTTTATACGTTACCACAATATAAAGCAGAAATACAGTTAAGTTTTCTTAATATGTAACGTAAAAATTAAATAAATGTTGCAGAAAAAATAAAAATTTTTAAATTTCTTTCGAACTATGCAAGATTTCCTTCAAGTACATCTTGCGAAGATGTCTGTTGTGACGGGCCTTGTTAATGAAGCCGCCGCCCTTGTTATACACCCAATAGGCCTGGATCATTATGTCATAGATGAAAGGAACCCTGTTTTTAACGGTCTTTCCGTAGTATGTTCCGCCGGCCTTAACGTCTTTTCCATCTTTCTTAATAAATTTAATAAGATCGTTATTACTCTTAATATTTGCTCTGTCAGGAAACTCTGTGTAAGCAAGTCCGGCGCAATTAGCTCTGTGAGCATCGCTTCCGCCAAATCCGGGAAGGTTGTAGGACCTTGCGAGATAATCAGCTTTATGGTTGCTGTCATCATCCTCGCAGGCATTGTACTTCTCAAGGAAATCAAACTGCTTCATGAACATCATCTGCTTGTGCTGCTTGATGGTGTTGACAAAGCTCTGATAGCGTATTCCGTAGGGATGAGCAGGTCCAAGGATACCGCCGTGGTGATGGACGATATCGATAAGAAGCTTAACAGGCATTCCCTTGATCTCAAGGATCTTTAAGGAAATGTGGTTAGGTAGGATGCAAAGAATATGTCCCGCATCGAGAGTATCGTACTCAACGCCCTTAATAACGGTAAAATCGGGATATTTCTCGTCCAGTCCCATCTTCTTGTAGTACTCATATCCGCTGTAGGAATCATGATCCGAGATCATCATTCCGTCAAAGCCCTTGCTCATAAGTATTTGAATGTATTCCTCAACAGGAAGTTTCGCGTCAATGGACCCTTCCTTAGTATGACAATGCATATCAAATTTCATTTTCGTGCTCCAATCCGGCCAAAAGGCCATGTATTAAGAAAGAGTTTGATTCTCAGCCTTAGCTCTTTCGTAAAGGTCATTTAAACCCTGTATGCGCATCTGATATGCGCTATATACATACTTGCCTTGAACAAAATCCCAATAGCTTAAGTATCCTTCAACAACTCCCACAAGTCTGCCCTTTTCGTCAAACACTGCGGTACCGCTCATGCCTGCCTTAACGTTATGGGTTGTCTTTAGGCAGTTCTGGGCATCATCAAGGAACTTAGCGTTCAGGTACTCGATCTTCATCTTGCTGATCTCGGGGTTCTTATTAAGCCAGTGTCCCGAATAAGCAACGATCTCCTGTCCGCGCTCAAGATCGTCGTAAACATCTTCATCACAATAAATCTCACGAAGCTCAACCAGAGCCTCAGCCGGGATGTCGTCGGTCTTAACGCAGAACATAGCTATCTCGTTTTCAGGTGAAAGAACGTAATAATCCGGTCTGTCAGTATAAATACAGGTGGAATCCTTATCGCAGAACATGATCTCAATATTTGAATCAAGTTCCTGGATAACATGAACACAGGTACAGATATAAACATAGTCTTCATCGATCTTGTAGATAAATCCCGAACCGGCGCTGTAGCCGCTGTTACCGAAACGTTCAATCATATTTACAAGAGTGGGCTCCACAAGCGAAACCGCCTCTTCGTAATCATAAGTCTCAAGGGCATCGTAGCTGAAATAGGAATATCCGCAAAGAAGGCCCTTCTCTTCTTCAGTCAGATAATAATCTCCTGCTTTTTCATCACCAACGGTTAACTCGCTGACAATAGTGGTCTCAAGCCCATGACTGTCACAAGCAGTGTATTTAACCTTGTATGAACCGGGAACACTGCTGTCGAAACCATCATCATCAACTGTAATGGTATCCGTAACATTACCGTCCGTATTGTCTACGGCGATAACATGATCAAGAAGATTGACATCCTCTCCCGTAAGAACACATTTGTTTCTTACGCCTACAAATATGGGAGCCTCATCGAAAGGCAGGTTAACAAGAACTCTGTTCTCATTGCCCTCCTCATCAACAGCATAAAGAAGGATGCCTGCATCCCCGATCTCGCTGACCGAAACCTTGGATATAGTATCATCACCATCTATTATAGCACTACTGTAAAATCCCGAGTTATCTTTTATCTCAAAAGCAAGATCCTCGGCGCCGTAGGGCCTGTCTGTTGCAAAATAAGGCTCATTTCCCGGTTCGTAGGGAATAATCTCGGGAGGAAGTGAATCAATGATCCTAATGGAAAAATCGACTCCGCTGGTGTTGCCGAATTCATCTTCAGCCTCTAAATGAAGGTCATAAACCTTCTTTTCACTGAATTTAAAAACGTTTCCGGCATCAAGGCATGCGGTATCAAAACGCTTAAACTGACTGTATCTCTCCTCGCCCAACTCCTTTTTATCAGAGCGAAGAGATCCGCTTCCTATAAGCTTTCCGTCGCAATAAAGGAAAGCATTGTAATAGCCCGAAGGCTCGTAAATGCATTGAAAGAGGTTGCTGATATTGTAATCAACACCAAGTTCAAAGGTGGGATTACCCTCATCATCCTTTCCGTCAAAAACGGCATTATGAGACGGACCGAAATTCGCAAGATCTATTTCCGGCCCATGATTATCGGAAACTTCCGCTTCGTAAATGTATGTTTCCTTTGATGTAAAAACCCTGATCTCATAAGTTCCCGCTTCGTAGATATTAACGTCATGGGCATCTACAACCGCGCTTTTATGAAAGTAATGAAGTCCGGTAAGATAATCGTCAGGGTCTTCGCTGACAGGACCTTCACCAAGTTCATAGCTTCTATATACATTTTTAGGAACAACCCTTAAAAAGAAAAACCAAGAACAAAAATGGCTAATAAGGACCAGCAAGGCGCCAAAAACCAGCGCTAAAACAACGGGCAGATCTTTATTCTGTTTTGTTTCACAAGCAGAACTACGAGCGATCGTCTTGTCCATATTAGCATCCTTCTTTAGGTAAGTCTGATTATATCATACCAAGATTAAAAAAAGATTAAAAAAACAGATCATGGATAAACATAAATTATCATTAAAGATCAAATTTAGAGTTTTCCCCACTTATCATCCACTGCGGGAACGGTTCCGGGTTTTCTTATCCACTTATCTCCATCCGGAACATAAATGTCCGCTTCGCCGTTCTTCTGAAGTCCGGGACCCCAATAAGTCTTAAGATCATCATTCTTTTCAAGATTAAATATGAGGGCCTTGTTGGCGTTTCCGTGAGCGACAACCATGATCCTCTCGTATTTCTTTGCCGCAGGATAAAGGACTTCCTCGCAGAAACTTCCCATACGCTTAATTACATCCCTAAAATCCTCACCCTTGGGAGGAGCGGGATATACACCGGGGTCTGTAAAGAAAGTCATATAATTACTTCCCGGCTTAAACATTTCGCGGTAATTAGTGCCTTCCAGCTCTCCGAAACTGATCTCTCGAAGGCGCTCATCCTTGATTATAGGAATGTCCCTATCCCCTCTGATGAGGCTTGCAGTTTCATAAGCTCTTGATAAGGGCGATGAATAAATTACGTCAAATTTTACATCTTTCAGCCTTTTATTCATTTCTCTTGCAACTTCTCTGCCACATTCGTTTAGCTCGATATCCATGCTTCCCTGTAACAAGCCCTTCTCATTCCAGGTAGTCTGGCCGTGGCGAACGATATACAGTTCCATTATTTATACCTTCTTCGGGGCTGAAATGCCTATGAGACAAAAGCCCTTCGCCTTTCCCTTGTTTATATTCTTAATGACCTCGGTCACGCTGTCACGCTCTTCTTCTATACTTCCATCGCAGTTAACGTTATGAGGTCTGAACTTTCCGTTGTCCTTTGAAATCTGAATAAAGTGTACGCCCTTATTTATATTATCTCGGTCGTTGTACTGGGCAAGGATAAGGGTATCTGATTTTTCACCCACTGAGTCAAAATCCTTTTCCTTAAGGCAAACCGTAACGTCAAATCCCTTTTCCTTAAAGAACTTCGCTATTGCCAGTGGTGAAGTACCGAGAGCGCCTTTAAAAACAATTCCATGCATCTCATAATACCTGATAAGCTCGGGGATCAAGGAAACAAATGCAGGATACTTTTTGCTTTTGAGGTTGACCAGTGCATTGTAAGTCGCCATAACGCCGCATCCCGACCACTGCATGGTCTTGTTGCCGTACTTCATATCGGTGTAGTTTTCCTGGTCCTCGATATATCCACCTGCTTTTACGATAGCTGCCTCGTGATTTGAAATATTCAAAAAATTGGTATTTAAGCTGTCCGCAATACTCTTCTTTGAGGGCTTACCCAGAACCCTTGCTGTTCGGACAAAGTTCACAACTACTCTGTTGCTTATCCTTTTAGGTATAAAACTGTCAAAAAAAGCTTTAATGCTACTCATGTAAAACCTCTGAGTTATTACGAAATATTTATTGCAGGAGCCCGTTTTAAGACATTTTTGTTCACGGTTCTGAGCCGTATATCAGCTTTCCGCCTTCGTATATTGCGATTCTATCACCGGTGGTTACGCTGTTATTTGGAAGACCTTCAAATGAATAGTCATTGGAATTATCCCAAACGCCATTTATGCTCCTAATCCTAAACTGTACTTCTTTCTTAAAGCTATCCTGCCCGCCGGGATAAAGGGCGCCATCGTCAAATGAAATAGAAACATAATAAATATGCTTATCCTCGTCATAGGCGGTTAAACCGTTGCATGATGCGTTCTGGATGTAATTGGTTGTAACCTCAATATCGGACGCGCTTCCGCCGGCATCATAAACCTCCGACAGATCAACATAATATCTCATTTCGAGATCTTTGGAAACCCTTGCAGGCCAAGCAGACTCATTATATACAAAAGCCTTTATCTCAACGAAATCATTTCCGTTTACATTGATTCCGGCTTCGCAGAAAATCTCGTTTTCCGGAGTTTCAACTGCACCAAAGTTCTTTAAAGTCTCGCCGTGATATCTTGTATAAAGCTTAGCAAGAAGCCCGGTAAAGCCGGCATTATAATCGCAGGCTACTTCGTTTTTATTATAGTCCGAAACCTCGTCGTTATAGTTGTCTCCGGCATCGGGGCCGCCTACAAGAGCGCCCACTAAAATATGCCTTGCTTGCTGAGGAGTATTCATGTCATTAGCGTATGAGCCCTGAGCTGTTCTGTGGTGAGGATGAACCGGAGGGTTCTCTCCAAAACCGCATACATAGCTTCTTCCTGAGCTTCCAAGGGCATAATCTGCCTGTGATACTGCAAAGTTCCAATAGGTATCCTTCTTATTCTTGGGACAGTTCTTGCTCTCACTGTAAACAGCTGCGATAAAGCCGGTTGTAGTTGCGTACCTAAGGGATCCCCAGTTATCAACCCATGCAAGACCTTTGGGAGAATACTGGATCTTCTGACCGTTATTACCGGTAGTCCAATAATCAAGATGCTTCTCTATAAAGCCGGTGTACTTTGAATCTCCTGTTATATCAGAAAGGAGCAGTGCAGCACCAACGGTTACATCGTCCCAGCACAGAGCCCACTTTTCGTTTTGGCCTGTCTTACTGTAATAATCTTCTGCTTTCTTTAAGTAATCCTTATCCTTTGTTGCCTTGTAGAGCCAAGCTCCCGCAAAGGCAAGTTCATCATTGAATCCGCTCCAGGAAGTATAGTAACCATTGGCAGCAGTATAACCGCTGTCTGATTTATATTTATCCGCGAAGGCATAAAGGCTCTTTGCATGGGATAAAAGGAGCTTACTGTACTTCGGATCTTCTTTTTCAAATACTATACTTGCAGCAGCCATTGCCGCAGCAGTTTCACCGGTAACACATGAACCGGGATTGGACGCAGTAACCTTATAAGAAGGACGATCCATCCTTGCTTCAAGACATTCAGCAGGGCCCCACCAGGAATGGTCCTGTCCGCCATCACCAACCTGATAATAATAGACTTCATCCTCGGGATGGCATTTAATAAAATAGTCGCAGATATAGCGGATGTTATTAAGAGCGTATTCCTTCTGCTTACTGTCTGCATAAGCATCGGGATCCTCCACCATAGACCATGAAAGCATTGCGCAGGTATAAGCCATTGGAAGATTAAACTTAACATGGTCTCCTGCATCGAATAAACCACCGGTTAGGTCAAGACCGTTGTCCGCTCCATCCTTTAAACAGGAATCTCCGCGCCAGTTGGTACGGGTATTGTCAGGAAGTTTTCCTGAACGCTGAAGTTCATAAAAGAGAATGGATTTCTGAAGTGCTTCACCGTAGTTATATTTGCCGGTTCCTTTGATGCCTTCGTATCCACTGCCGGTTAATGAAAGGTTAGAAATATATGCGATTCTTTCAGGAGATAAAGAGGTGGATCCCGATAAATCGGTGTTGGCTGAGTAGCTGATCGATGACGCAATTTCGCCGGGTGAGGATTCCTCTTTAGTAGTTTCCGTAGACGCAGATTCAGCAATTGATTCATCAGAGATACTTTCAGCAACATTGGTATCAGTTATATTGCTCTCATCATTGTTAACATCAGAATCTTCAATGCGCACTTCATCTGCTTCATCATCTACCACAACCTCAGAAACAGATTCACTCTGCTTTAAATCCGCAATTGATTTAGTTTTAAAACTTACGAGACCGTATTTAAAAAGAACCACAGAAAACAAGACGATCACTGCCATCAAGACAACATAGAAAACAATGATAGGCAGAATAAGACTTATAGAACTCTTTCCTCTCTCCTTGGAATCCTCGCTCATGACAAACCTCTCTCTTGATTTACGACATTTAACCAATTAATTATACCACAAAAGACGCTTTATAGTTCCTATAGCATACTTCATAATAAAGTATTTAATCATAGAAATTAAAATACAAATATCGCTTTGTTTGTGATAGACTTAAGTCAGATAGACATGGCTACAAAAGCGGATAAGCAATCAGGACTTGAGCGCTGGTGTAGATTATTTAAGGCTCAAACCTGGGACGAGTTACGAAAACTCGCCATGGAGGACATCACTATGAGTAACGTTGCAGAAGAAGTTTTAAACAAGAATACAGACTATGCTACACGTAAATTAGCTCAAGATCGTGCCGATTATTTATATTGGGAAAGCCGTAAAGAACGAAAAATGGCTGACCTCGAAAAAGCTGTTGCCGAAAAAGATGCCCTTATCGAAAAACTCCGGGCGGAAATAGCATCATTAAAATCAAATAAATAAAAAAATTTCGCCCGGCGCTTCAATTACGAAGCGCCGGGCGTTATATTTATCACTATATATATTGTTTATATCCTCAATAGTATTTCCAAC
>JAEEOO010000047.1 GCA_016284315.1 Lachnospiraceae bacterium
TAACCGCAAGGAGCGGATCAAAAGGATTACCGAATAAGAATATAAAGGAACTTGGCGGAACGCCACTGATGGGATGGACTATAAAGGCTGCCCTTGAAAGCAGATGTTTTGAAGAAGTCATGGTTTCTACCGATTCTGAAGAATATGCGACTATAGCTAAAGAATTAGGAGCAAAAGTTCCTTTTTTAAGGGATGAGAGTACTTCGGGGGATTCCGCAAGTTCCTGGGACACCGTAAAAGAAGTTTTGGCAAAGTATAAGGATATAGGAAGAGAGTTTGAAGGTTTCGCACTCCTTCAGCCCACTTCCCCTTTTAGAACTGCAGAGGATATAAAAGCAGCCTTTGACCTAAAAAAAGAAAAGAATGCGATAGCTGTCGTGTCTGTTTGTGAATGTGAGCATTCACCTCTGTGGACAGGGCCTTTATCCGATGATCTTGATATGGACGGTTTTTTAAGCGAAAGCGCAATGCAGCAAAGACAGAAGCAGTTGAAGTATTACAGGCTTAATGGAGCGATTTATCTTTTGGAGACCGCGCCTTTCCTTGAAGGACGCAATTTATACAGCAAAGGAACGGCCGCATATATAATGAAAAATGACAGAAGCGTTGATATAGATAGTATTGATGACTTCAGATATGCGGAGTTTATCCTTAACTCAAAGGAGTAGAAGTAGGACGGTTGACTTTTTCTCAGATTAGAATGATACTTTAGTTAGAAAAAAATTCAAAAAACTTTAAAAAAAGTCTAAATATTTTTAAAGTAATGCCGATAAGTATCTTAGAAGTGGCACCATATGTAACTTTATGTAACTTATTAATATATGCACGGAAAGCGAACCTTTTCAGACACATGGAGGTGGTAACATGGCAATTGAAGCAGTAAACAACGCAATGGGAGTACAGGCAACATCATATGTTGCTCCCGCAAGACCTACGGTTGCGTCTACGGAAGCTGCTGATTTCAAGCCGGAGTTCGCTGATACATCTGCAAAGATAGATGCTACGACCAAGGTTGTAGAGAATATCGACAGTAAGGGTGAATCAGGATACAACGGAGAAACTCAGCAGGATCCTGCAAAACAGGCGACTACAAACAATGAACAGTTAAAGAAAGCCCTTGACCAGTTTAACAAGAGCATGGGCAATTCCGAAGCTGTTTACGGTATCCATGAAGGTACCAACAGAGTAACGATCAAGATCGTTGACAAGGATACTCATAAGGTAATCAAGGAACTTCCCCCCGAGAAGACTTTGGATATGATCGCTAGAGTATGGGAGATGGCGGGAATTCTTGTCGACGAAAAGAGATAAGGAGGTGAATCAGTATGGGACAGTTAAGAATGTCTGGCCTTATATCAGGCCTTGATACCGATGCTATCATTTCCTCACTTGTGTCTGTTCGTAAGATGAAAGTCACTACGCAGAAGGGCAATCAGACAAAACTTTCCTGGAAACAGGAAATCTGGAAGGATCTTAACAAAGAGCTTAAGAGCCTTCAATCTGCAGCTGCCAATATGCGTTACTCGACTGCATATGCAAAGAGAAAGACAAAGGTTTCCGATTCTTCAAAGGTAAGCGTTATTGCCAGTGACGGAGCACCTACCAGCGTTCAGTCCTTAAAGATTAACGAGCTTGCGAAGACCGCATACATGACCGGTGGAAAGATCGGTGGCAGTGATTCGGGTATTACAGCTCTCAGTACCATGGCTGATCTTGGATATGAAGGCGGAGAAACTTCATTCAATGTTACAAATAACAAAGGTGAAGTGATCAAGACCGTTAATATTAGTTCTACTACTTCTATATCAGACGTCCTTACCGAACTTAAGGGTGCAGGTCTTAATGCTTCATTTGATGCTGAGAACGGAAGATTCTTTATCAGTGCAAAGGAATCCGGAGCCGAGAACGATTTCAATATCGTATCTGCAGGTACCACAGATTCTAACAATGCTTTAGTTAAACTTGGTCTGGCATACAGCCATGATATCAACAGCGAAGATTATAACGCAACTACCGATATCGCTTCAAAGATCAACGGACAGGATTCCGAGATCATATTGAATGGAGCGAAGTTCACCAGTAAGAGCAATACGTTCTCAATCAACGGACTTACCATTACCGCAAATGGCGTAACTGCAGATGGCGAGGAGATAACTCTTACTACAGAGAACGATACCAGTGGTATTTATGACTCTATAAAGAACTTCCTTAAGAGCTACAACAGTATAATCAATAAACTTGATAAAGCATACAATGCCGACAGAGCAAAGGGCTACAATCCTCTTACCGATGAGGAAAAAGAGGCTATGTCCGATAGCGAAGTTGAGAAGTATGAGCAGAAGATCAAAGATTCACTTTTGAGAGGCGATTCTTCTGTAAATTCAATCATCAATGCGCTTACCGAATCAACCATGGGCGGATATACCGTGGGAGACAAGAAACTTTACCTCTCCGATTTTGGAATTAGCTCTTTGAGTTATTTCACTGCAGCTGAAAATGAGAAGCATGCTCTCCATATTGATGGGGATCCGGATGACGAGAATACTGCCGGCAATGACGACAAGCTTAAAACACTTATAGCCAGCGATCCGGATACTGTGGTTTCTTTCTTCACGCAGATGTCACAGGAACTGTATTCAAGGATGAATGATCTTTCTTCCTCAATACCTAATCAGAGATCTTTCGGAAGTTTCTTCGAAGATAAGAAGATGACCAAAGAGTATTCTGATTATACAAAGAAGATCTCCGATATGGAGGAAAAACTTAACGCATACGAGGACAAACTTTATAAGCAGTATGCGGCTATGGAAAAGGCTTTGGCAAAGCTACAGTCCAATTCCAGTGCTGTAACCGGGCTTATCGGAATGCAGTAAAGAATTAAATTAGAACATGGGGCTGCACTTAAATAAGATGCAGCTCCGTGATTTTGGGAGGGTATAAAATGCCATTACCTCAGGCTTATGCACAATATAAAAACAGTAAGATCCTTACCGCTTCACCAGCGGAACTTACACTCCTTCTTTATGAGGGATGCATTAAGTTTTGTAATATAGCGAAAGACGGTATAGAGAACAAGGATCTGGAGAAGGCTCATACCAATATTGTTAAGGCTCAGAAAATCATTGATTACCTTAGACAAACTCTTGATATGAAGTATCCTGTTGCCCAGGACTTTGAGAATATCTATTCTTATTTATCCCAGAGACTAATAGAAGCCAATGTTCATAAGGATGCAGAGATCCTTGAAGAAATTCTTACTCATCTTCGCTCTGTAAGAGATAACTGGAAAGAAGTAATGAGAAAGAACGGTGTATCGAGCACCATGCTCTAAGAAAAGGCGGTACCTATATGGATCAGAACTATCTGAATATATTAGAAGATTCCTTAAAACAAAAGAGCAGTATTCTTGATAGTTTAATAGAACTTAGTAAATCTCAGACAGAAGTTATTTCTCGCGATGATTTTGAGCTTGAAGGTTTTGATTACTATATAGAGAAAAAAGGCGAATTGATAGAAAAACTTGAGTCCTTGGATAATGGGTTTGAAGAACTATATGCCAGGGTTGCCGAGGAACTTAGTGTCGGACGAGAGAAATATGCGGATATAATAAAGCGAATGCAGCAGCTTATACGCGAGATAACCGAGAAGAGCAATACAGTTCAGGTTCAGGAAGAACGAAATAAGGAACTGATCGCCGGATTCTTCTCAAAGAAAAAAGAAGTTGTTCGTGACGGAAGAGTTAATACTAAAGCGGCCATGAACTACTATAAAGTCCAGAGCAATTCATCGTTTGTAGATTCCCAATTTATGGACAGTAAAAAATAATTTCAAAATAGGGGTAAAGTTTTTTTAATATCCACCGATATATGTTTTGAAAAGTAAAAGGGCACGAAATAATTCATAAAAATTTTCGAATTGCCTCTTTACTTTTTAGGCAAATAGCCGATATAATTTATGTAAACAAAGCATATTGCTTTGGAAACTGTAGCTCAATCTTTAACTACGTACGGGTAAAAGAGCCGGCTACATAACTACTACACACGATTCGCAAGGATGCGGACGTTCTAATTCAAGGAGGAAAAAATTATGGTAGTACAGCACAATTTAACAGCAATGAACTCAAACAGAATGCTTGGTTTAACCACCAACAGCCTTTCTAAGTCAACTGAGAAGCTCTCTTCCGGTTACAAGATCAACCGTGCAGCAGATGATGCAGCAGGACTTGCAATTTCCGAGAAGATGAGACGTCAGGTTCGTGGTCTTACACAGGCATCTGCAAACGCTCAGGATGGTATCTCAGCAGTACAGACCGCTGAAGGTGCACTCAATGAAGTACATGATATGCTTCAGAGAATGAACGAGCTTGCTAACCAGGCAGCTAACGGAACCAATACCACTAAGGATCGTTCCTACATCAACTCTGAAGTACAGGCACTCATTTCTGAGATTGACCGTGTAGCTTCAACTACAACCTTCAACGAGCAGAACCTTCTTGATGGTACTTTCAAAGGAAAGAACCTTCAGGTTGGCGCAGAAGCTGGTCAGTACATCGCTATCAGCATCATCGCAATGTCTCATGTTAAGATTGGACTTAACAGCGTAGGTGTAAGTACTCAGGCTAAGGCAAGTTCAGCAATCGCTTCCATCAAGAACGCTCTTGGTTCTGTAAGTAAGCAGAGATCTGACCTTGGTGCAGTTCAGAACAGACTTGAGCACACCATCGCAAACCTTGACAACGTCGTTGAGAATACCACCGCAGCAGAGAGCCAGATCCGTGATACTGATATGGCTACTCAGATGGTTAAGTATTCAAATGCAAACATTCTGGCACAGGCTGGTCAGTCAATGCTTGCACAGGCAAATCAGTCCAATCAGGGTGTTCTTTCACTCCTTGGCTAATATGCCGGCTTAACCGTACAAAATTAAATTGTCTAAAACAAAAAATCGTACGCAGATTACGCGGAAGCTTCGGCTTCCGCTTTTCTGTTGTATAAAAAATCAATTTTTTAAAAAAATAAATAAACAGGGGTTAAGTTTTTGAAAGTGACTCCGATATACTGAGTGTAACCGAGAAAAAAAGAGCGAAGGGATTCGCCTTTAAATAAAAAATAAGAATGGAAGGCGACATGGAGGTCTCCGTTTCAGGGAGGAAAATAATATGGTAGTACAGCACAACTTAACTGCAATGAACTCAAACAGAATGCTTGGTCTCACAACTAACTCATTAGCAAAGAGTACCGAGAAACTCTCATCAGGATACAAGATCAACCGTGCAGCAGATGATGCAGCAGGACTTGCAATTTCCGAGAAGATGAGACGTCAGGTTCGTGGACTTACCCAGGCATCTAAGAACGCTCAGGATGGTATTTCAGCAGTACAGACCGCTGAAGGTGCACTCAATGAAGTACACGATATGCTTCAGAGAATGACCGAACTTGCTACTCAGGCTGCAAACGGAACTAATACCACAAAGGATCGTTCATATATCAACTCTGAGGTACAGGCACTCATTTCCGAGATTGACCGTGTAGCTTCAACCACAACCTTCAATGAGCAGAATCTCCTTGATGGTACTTTCGTATCCAAGAACCTTCAGGTTGGCGCAGAAGCCGGACAGTATATCAAGATTAGCATTATTGCTATGTCACATGTTACAATCGGACTTAACAACGTAGGTGTAAGTACTCAGAGCAAGGCAAGCTCGGCAATCACTTCTATCAAGAACGCACTTTCATCAGTAAGTAAACAGAGATCTGACCTCGGTGCAGTTCAGAACAGACTTGAGCATACCATCGCAAACCTTGACAACGTTGTTGAGAATACCACCGCAGCAGAGAGCCAGATCCGTGATACCGATATGGCAACTGAGATGGTTAGATACTCCAACTCCAACATCCTTGCTCAGGCAGGTCAGTCAATGCTTTCACAGGCTAATCAGGCTAACCAGGGTGTACTCTCACTTTTACAGTAATAACTTGATTAAAAACGTATTTATATCGTATTATAAAGAGGAAGTTTTTATACTTCCTCTTTTGTGTATATGAGAAGGTACAGCACATGGATAATGATCAGTTTCTGCAGGGAAAATTGATATCAGATTGTGAGAGAATAGCGGATAAATTATATAGTGGTGACGAAATTCATGCCAGGACATTATGGAACAAGTCTGCCGATACTATTGAAAAAATCCTGCATAATTCAAGAGGAACACAATTTGAAGCGGAATTGACCGATATAATTAATTCTATTATTTCTTCATTTAGCAAAGGCAGCATTTGCGCTGATTTAATTAAATACAATTTAATTCCCAAATTGTATTCACTGACCGAGTCGGTTGATAATTCAATTGTTGAATTTGACAATTATAAATTATTAAAAAGTAAGTCCGGATTATGGGCGCTCTTTGATAAAAGGAACAATTATTACTTAAACAGCCTTTATAATCCGATGGAAGAGGCTCAAATAAGGGCTAATATCTTATATAAAACATCTCAAAAATCATTCTGTATTATGGGAGCTGATTTAGGTTATCTCCCCTATTCCGTTTGGGAAAAATCATATCATTCAATAAAGATAACTATATTTGAAAATGATGCCAATAAGATAGAATGGGCAAAGAAATACGGAGTTTTGGATTTGATTGATCCGCAGTCTCTAAATATTGTCGTAGACGAGAGTGTGGAAAGATTATTTGATTTATTTACTAAAATAGACGAGGAAACGGATAACACCGGATACTATATTTCTCAAAGCATAGCATTCGATGCTGAAGGGTCAACTTTTGATGCTATAAGAGCATTCAAGGATAATCAGTTTTATGTTAATGAGTACAGCAAAATGTATGAGGTTAACTATCAGCGTAACAAGTTGAATAGTGAAGGCTCATTTGATAATTTTGTAGAGTTTTTAAAAACTAAAGATTTATATAAAAAAGTTGATCACTGCTTGGTAATAGCAGGAGGACCATCGGTTAAGGATAATATTGAGGCAATAAAGAATAAGGCTGACGATTATTTTATTATCTCGGTAAATACTTCGGTAAAGTATTTATTGAGCGAGGGACTTTGCCCTGATTGCGTTGTTGTTATGGACCCGACAGATGGAATCGTTCCTCATCTTGAAGGAGCACAGGAACAGTTGAGGAATACTCCGCTTATTTCTGAGAGCGTTTCAAATTGGAAATATAACGAGTTATACGAGGGACCGAGATATACGGTAGAAATATCCGACTATTTCGGAAAGCATGAAGATACAAAGTATAAGTGGACCCTTAATACCACAGTTACGGCAATGGCACTGGAAGTGGCTGTAAATCTTGGGGCAAAAGCAATTTCTGTAGTGGGAGCGGATTTAGGATATCCCGATAATATGCAATATCCCGGTGTTGCCGCAAACAAGAAAGATTACGAACAATATGTATTGGCCAATAATGGAGAGTATATTGGAACATCCAACATGTTACTTCGGTTTAAAGGTGAGATAGAGCGTATTATTCAAAGTAACGAAGAGATTTCTTTTATTAATCTTTCAAAGAATGGTGCGTACATAAAGGGTGCTTTTCGAGGAAAATGGTGGGAGAAAACCCCTTTAACCGGTGAATACACGGAGTATGTTTCTAAACTTAAAAATGAAAAGATGCTTGGTTGGAAAGAAAAGTATTACCTAATGTGGCAAATGATAATCAAGTATATTTCGTGTGGCAGCAGTGAAGAAAACGCCTTTTGGAATGAAGTAGCCGGGCTATTTGAAGAAATTAAAGCAGCATACATAAATGAACTGGAATGGGCACCGCAGAATGCTTCAAAACAGTCAAATCTTGTAGTGCTTATGACATCCGATTTTATTGTAACGGGTGATGAACTTTCTCAAAAGATTCTGGAGGATGCATATAAATTAAGGCATAATTCGGGAAAAGATGTGCTGATAATAAATACGTCAGAATATGCTTCGGGAGAGAAAGTGGCTATAGAGAATTCTGTTATCCCGGAGAAATCTCCTGAGCTATTTGATAAGCAGGACGTGATTTATATGGGAGAAAGGTATGCGTATTTCCAAATGCCTGAAAATATGCCTGATATTGAAACTGCTAAAATAGTAATGGATCAACTGGCGGATATTGGTCCTGAATTGATAATTGCTTATGATCCATTCAGTCTTATGATGGTTGGATGTAATAAATTCTTTAATGTGGAGAGCAGATAGGTAAGCAAATGACTGAAGATTTTATTATTGAGATTCATAACAGAGCTTTCTTGTTTTCTAAGTATAGAGAATGCGCACGAGCCCTTAGAGCCTATGATGATGTTTCTTTTTCAAGGGTTTGGACAGAAACTACCGGCGTAGCTCTTGAAATTGCTAAAGAGTGGAAAGAGACAAGCCCGGCAGAAGCAGAGACGTTCACTAATTATCTTTACACTGTTCCGCAGGTAAACCATAACTATATGTACGCCTGCGAGATAATAGAGAACGGTATTATTCCGCTTTTACACAAATACATGCATGAGTTATCTGCGATTGATGTTACGGAAGGAAAGTGGAGAATACAAAGTTCAAGAAGTGGCTTTTTGAACCTCTGTGATTGTGAGACAAGAATCTATTTACATAGCCTCGATGATCCCATGGAAGAGGCAATAGAAAGAGCGGAAAATGTATTTGAACCTCAGCATTCCGAGGTACATATTTTTGGCGCCGGTTTGGGATATGCGCCCTATGCTATATGGGAGAAATCATACAAGTCGGCTCATATTTATGTATATGAGTCAGACCCTTCAGTAGTAAGCTATGCGAAAGCATACGGAATGCTGGATTATATCGAAGAAGGTTGCCTGGATATTATTCTTAATGAAAACAAAGTTGAACTACTGGATGCTTTTTTAAGAGCAAACAGCGGCATCAACTCCCTTAAAACTGTTTCTCCCTGGATGACCTCAGGATTCAATGAGGACATCAGTCAGCAACTTCAGCAATATAAAAGTAATTTGAGTGCTGCAAGAATGTTTACCGATATCCAAAAGGTCAACTATTATAAGAATCTTGAAAAGAAATCTGCTGGTTTATCTGAACTGAAGAAACATTTTACGGGAACTGATTATATTGTTGTGGCAGCAGGCCCTTCTCTTGACGATAATATGTCTTACCTTAAAGAGTCAGTTGGAAAGAAGACCATAGTTGCTGTTAACACGGTTTTAAAGAGGTTATTAAAAGAAGGCATTAAGCCCGATATTCTCTGCCTGGCAGACCCGACGGACGGCGTGTTTAAGCATGTAGACGGGGTGGAAAATCAGACAGGTGATATTCCTTTTGTTTATGAAAGCGTTTCTTACTGGAAGTTTGTGGATGTCTATAAAGGACAAACATACAGAGCCTTATCAGCTGACATCGAAGAAACAAAACAAGAGAAAGCATTGCATCCTGAAAATGTATTAAGCGTTACAGGAACCGTTACTTCTCTTTGCGTGGAAGTGGCTCTTTACCTGGGGGCAAAGAGTATAGAACTAATAGGTGCCGACATGGCCTTTCCCGGGGAAAAACTTTATGCCGGTGCGGATAGTGCAAAGATTGAACGAAAGTTTGCCAACGAGTACTACGATGTACCGTCTAATGATGGCAGTCTCGTCAGCACTGTAGATACATATGTGTTGTTTAGAAAAGGTCTTGAAAAGAGTATCTTTGCGAATCTCGGAATAGAATACAGAAATCTCTCTGAACACGGTTCTTATGTTGCCGGAACCATAAGTGGTCCTTGGCTTAAAGTAATAAAGAGAACCGAACTTGAAAAGATACAGGGCATAGACGATAACAATCTTTCCATATTGATTCAAATGGGCGCAGTTTTGTCAGGTATTTTTTCAAAGCATCCGCTTAATGTGGCCACAGAATTAAACAGAGGGTATTCATTTACAGAGGCTGGAAAAGAAGAGATTATAAAACTTCTGGAATCGTGGATTTCCTTTGCGAAAGAGCTTAAAGACAACAGAGCTTTGATATTCTTGCACTCAGTTGTTTATTGCTTAAGAGGTGATGTTGCACGTCTTGTGAAAATGGCAGAATACGCTAAAGACGGGGAGTTTTCAAAGGAAACTAAGTTCTATTATTACGATCAAATTCTTGAAAAGATTAAGCAGGGAAATATCGAGAATGATGAATTAAAGTATGCAACGAAAGGCCTTAAAGATGCTATTTTACAAGGGTATAAAGACGCATACGGAGATTCTGTTTTGACTCAAATATCTTCCGGCTCAAGAAATAAAGGTTTGATATATGTGTTTGCTGACAGCATATCAGTACCGTTATCTTCTTCTAACGAGGAGGTTCTTGATAAGTGTATTGCTGTTCTTGGTGAAGGAAAGAATGCGGTTTTGTTTAATACCATGGAAAACAAGACTGATGTAGCTGCTTATGAGGTTTTCAAGCAGGTTGAGAGGGAAGCACAGGTCAAGATATCCGGAAATGAAATTGTATATAAAGGAAAGAGAATATCCTTTGTAGATTTTGAGAATATTATGCCGTGCGATGACATGATTCTCATGGTCCTTCAAAATATTCGTGAGCAGAAGCCCGGTAAGGTGATCTGTTTTAGTGACGGACCTATGGAATGGCTGGCAGAAGAAATAATAAATGGAGCTTAACGAGTTGATAGAAAAAATGGATTGTAAAAAATCTATAAGTGTCATACTACCATGCTACAACGTGGAGGCTTGGATTGACAGGTGCCTTGAAAGTATTGTTAACCAGACAATCGGACTCGAGGATCTTGAAATTATTTGTGTTGACGACTGTTCCAAAGACAATACTTTAAATAAGCTGACTGAGTGGGAGAAAAGATATCCGGAAAATTTTATTATCGTTGAATCTCCTCAGAATGGAAGACAGGGCCAGGCAAGAAACATTGGCTTATCCTATGCATCAGCTGAATGGATAGGTTTCATAGATTCAGATGACTGGGTGGAACTCGACTATTTTGAGAAGATGCTCAATGCAGCAAACGGTAAAGATTATGACATTATATGCTGTGGAAATCGTCGTGATCCTTCAAAGGAATTAACATACTTTGAAAAGGAAGACGCAAGCGAAATAAAAGAGTACATCGTAAGCAGTGATGAGGAAAGAAAGCCCTATATCGTTCATCCACCCCTTCTTTATAACGCATGGGGTAAACTGATTAAAAAAGAGTTTATTATTTCCAACGATTTATTCTTCCCAACGAATATTACTTATGAGGATGCGGCTTGGGGTTCATTGGTTCATCTATATTTTAAAAAGGCATGTGTCCTGGATGAACAGCTGTACCACTATTTTGTTAATGATGAGTCTACAATCCTTAAAAAGAATTCTAACCATCATTTGGATTGTATTACTGCCCAGACATATGTTTGGAGAGAATACGCAAATAGAGGATTCCTTGATAGATTTCCCGATGAACTTCAGATGGAGCACATTTTCTCGGGATATTTGCCGGCGCTAAAGGCTTGCATATTAAGATACGAGGTTCCGGATTACAATATATATCTTTTACTTAGAGAACTTATGCTGGATAGAATAAGCGGATATAAGGATAATCCCTATGTTAAGCAAGGATATTTATCTGAATACTATTTAATTCTTTTGTCTGCTTTAGACACTCAGCTTAACAAGGAGCAGTTCCTTGAACTGGCTGAAAATGTAAAAAAGATAGGCTTATAATAGTTTCAAAAAAGGAGAGTGTATGAAAGCACTGATTTTAAATTCGGGAATGGGAACACGAATGGGTGTCCTTACAAGTGAACAGCCCAAGTGCATGACGGAAATATCAGCTCACGAGACTATTTTGTCCCGTCAATTGCAGATTTTGGTCGATTCGGGAATAAAAGAAGTTGTTATAACCACCGGTTATTTTGATGCGGTATTGGTTAATTACTGCAATTCTCTTGAGTTACCTATAAAGATTACTTTTGTAAAGAATCCTGATTTTGATAAAACCAACTATATTTACAGTATTTACTGCGTAAGAGAGTACTTGGATGACGACATTATTTTGATGCATGGCGACCTTGTGTTTGAAGCCGAAGTGTTTGATAAGGTGTTGGAGTCCGAAGATTCTTGCATGACAGTATCTTCCACTTTGCCTCTTCCTGAAAAAGATTTTAAGGCCAAGGTTGTTGACGGAAAAGTTGTAGCAGTCGGAGTAGACATCTTCAATGATGCAATGGAAGCTCAGGCGCTTTACAAACTAAAGAAAGACGACTGGAAAGTATGGCTTTCAAAGATTGTGGAATTTTGCGAAGCAGGAAATACAAAAGTCTATGCTGAAAATGCATTAAATGAATTAAACGGAGCAGCAAATATCAAGGCTCTTGACGTAGAGAATCTTCTATGCGCAGAGATTGATAATGCAGATGACCTCGCGGTTGTGTCTCATAAGTTAAAAGAGATCGAAGCGCGCACCGTTTACATGTGCTTTTCTACAGATATTATTCACAGCGGACATATCGCCATTATCAAGAAGGCACAGAAATTGGGTAAATTAATTATCGGTGTGCTTTCCGATGAGGCTGTTACTTCTTACAAACGTCTTCCTCTTATTTCTGAGTCAGAGAGAAAGATCATGTTTGAAAATATTGCCGGAGTACATAAGGTTGTATATCAGAGCACACTTTCCTACGTGGAGAACATCAGAAAATACAAGCCTTCTATAGTTGTCCACGGAGACGATTGGCGTGTTGGATTCCAGAAGCCTATCAGAGATGAGGTTGTTTCTGAACTGGCTGTTTATGGCGGAAAACTCGTTGAGTATCCTTTTGCGGATGATGAGAAATACAAGGATATAGAGGCAAGAACAAGAAGCGATCTTGCTATGCCTGATTCAAGACGCGGACGCTTGAGAAGAGTTCTCGACATGAAGGGACTTGTAACGGTTATGGAGGCCCATGATGGACTTACCGGTCTTATTGTAGAGAACACTGTTGTTCATCAGGAAGGCGGAGCAAAGCAGTTTGATGCTATGTGGATTTCAAGCCTTTGCGATTCAACAGCCAAAGGTAAGCCCGATATTGAGCTGGTAGATATGACCAGCAGATTCAGGACAATTGAGGATATTACGGAAGTTACCACAAAGCCTATTATTTTCGACGGAGACACCGGCGGAAAGACCGAGCATTTTGCATATACTGTAAGAAGCCTTGAACGCCTTGGAGTGTCAATGGTTATCATTGAGGATAAGACAGGCCTCAAGAAAAACAGTTTGTTTGGAACTGAAGTTGTTCAGACACAGGATACCATCGAACACTTCAGCAATAAGATAAGAGCAGGTAAAAAAGCTCAGAGAACAAAGGACTTTATGATCTGCGCAAGAATCGAATCTCTCATTCTCGAAAGAGGAATGGAAGATGCGCTTACAAGGGCTTTTGCATTTGTTGAAGCGGGTGCAGATGCTATCATGATTCACAGCAGAAAGAAAGATCCTTCAGAGATAAAGGAATTTATTGAGAAGTTCCGTGAAAAAGATAAGGCAACTCCTATAGTTCTTGTGCCCACCAGCTTCAACAGCGTAAGAGAAGAGGAGTGGAAAGAACTTGGAGCAAACATTATCATCTATGCAAACCAGCTTATGAGAGCGGAGGTTCCTGCGATGCAGAAGGCCGCAGAGACTATCCTTGAGAATCATAGAGCTGAGGAATGCGATGAAATGTTGATGCCTTTCAAGGACATTATCAGACTTATTCCCGACGAGGTTTAAAATGACGCAGAAGATCATTACTTCAAAAGATAATTACAAAGAATTGAAGGAGTGGTTTATAACCAATGGTTGTAAAAGAGTAATGCTGGTTTGCGGTAACTCGATAGAACATCAAAAGAGTTTATATGAGTTTATAAAATGCATTCCTGAACTTTTGCAAACAGAGATTAAAGAGTTTCGTGATTTTAAGCCAAATCCCTTATATGAAAATGTTCTTGCGGGAGTAGAAAGCTTTAGAGAGAATAACTGTGATTCCATAATTGCTGTGGGCGGAGGCTCTGCATTGGATGTAGCTAAATGCATTAAAGCGTATTCCTTGCTTGATGGAGACGGAAGTAACGGAGAATTCTTAAAACACCCTGTAGAGGAAAACGACATTCCTTTTCTGGCAGTCCCTACTACGGCCGGAACAGGTTCTGAGGCAACAAGATTTGCGGTTATATATTTAGACGGTGTTAAGAAAAGTGTAGCCGGTGACGGAATACTTCCGGGCACGGTACTGCTTGATTCTGAAACGCTTACTTCACTGCCAATCTATCAGAAAAAATCCGCTATGCTTGATGCGCTGTGCCATGCAATAGAATCCTATTGGTCCGTTAAGAGCACGGATGAGAGTAAAGAGTACAGCAGGTTAGCAATCAAAGCCATTGTTGAATTTAAGGATGCGTATTTAAACAATACTGTTGAGGGAAGAGAGAAAATGCTTATGGCTGCAAACAATGCGGGAAAGGCCATAAACATCACTCAAACTACGGCGGGTCACGCTATGTGCTACAAGATTACAGGACTTTTTGGTGTGGCTCACGGTCATGCTACGGCTCTTTGCAACAGAGTTCTATATCCTTGGATGATTGAGAATCTCGATAAATGTATTGATTCAAGAGGTCGTGAATACCTTAGAAAGACTCTGGATGAAATCGGAGTACTTCTTGGAGGGAAAGATGCTGAGACCGGAGCAGAGATATTTAATGCTCTGTTTAATGAAACCGAACTTGAAGTGCCGGCAGCCTCTGAAGAACAGTTTGCTGTGTTGAGGGATTCGGTAGATCCTCAAAGATTAAGCAATTTTCCTGTCGCCTTGAATAAGGATACTATTGAGAAGCTTTATAGAAAAATACTCTTGGGAGAGAAATAATGAAAGTAGAAAGTCTTGTGAAAATAATAGGAGCCGATTTTTATACCGGTGTTCCGGACAGTCAGCTCAAAGCTCTTTGCAATTATCTCATGAGTGAATACGGAATTGATCCCAAGCATCATGTAATTGCAGCTAATGAGGGAAATGCAGCAGCGCTTGCAGCAGGATATCATCTTGCGACCGGAAAAGTTCCTGTTGTTTACATGCAAAACAGCGGCGAAGGAAATATCATAAATCCCGTTGCCAGCCTTTTAAGCGACAAAGTATATGCTATTCCAATGATTTTTATTGTGGGTTGGAGAGGAGAACCCGGCGTTCACGATGAACCTCAGCATATTTATCAGGGAGAGGTTACAGTTAAGCTCCTTGATGATATGGATATTGTTTCTTTTATTATTGATAAGGCTACTACCGAAGAACAGCTCTCTGAAAAGATGAAAGAGTTCAAGGAGATACTTGCAAATGGTAAGGATGTTGCCTTTGTAGTAAAGAAGGGTGCTCTTACAGATGCTCCCAGGGTAGAGTATAAAAATGATAATGAAATGCTCCGCGAGGAAATCATTAAGCATATCGTTAAGTTTTCTGGAGAAGACCCTATTGTTTCCACCACCGGAAAAGCTTCGAGAGAATTATTTGAAATCAGAGAGGCAAATAATCAGGCGCATAAATATGATTTTTTAACTGTAGGTTCAATGGGACATAGTTCATCCATAGCCCTCGGTGTTGCAGTAAACAAGCCTGACAAAAAGGTTTGGTGTATCGATGGTGACGGAGCTGTTCTTATGCATATGGGCGCAATGGCGGTTATGGGCGCTAATAAGCCTTCAAACCTTGTACATGTAGTTATTAATAACGGAGCTCACGAGACCGTTGGAGGCATGCCCACAGTTGCTTCTCAAATCGATTTAGTCGGAGTGGCAAAAGCCTGCAGATATCCCAATGCAGTCAGAGTTTCAACCTTTGAAGCCCTTGATAAAGAACTGGAAATTGCAAAGGGTAAAAACGAACTTAGTCTAATCGAAGTAACTTGCGCTATAGGAGCAAGGGAAGACCTTGGACGACCCACAACAACTGCACTTGAGAACAAGAAAAGCTTTATGGAATACCTTAAAGCATAAAGGATAGAAAAATGCCTATCAGTGAGGAAGCACTTAATTCAAAAGATGTATATCGTGAACAGGATGTAGAAGCTGCAAAAAAGCAAACTAAGGAATTGGAAGATAGAATAGAAGGCTTGCTTTGCGGTGCAGACCCTAAAAATTGTCTTGAAATCTATAATCTGCTTCAAGCACCGGAGTCAGAAGTGTGCCTTCACGAGAGCAAGGCCTTGATGAACTTGAAGGTCCTTTCTTCTGTTGCAAAAATGCAGGTTGAAAAGGGAGAGGCTACTAATATTTTACAGGGCAGGTCTTTGGCTGAAATAGAGGAGATATATCAGGAACTTGTCTTTAGACTTCGCCGCGTAGAATTCGGAAAAGCAATTGATATAAAACAGGATATTTTCGTTTTCCTCGCGGAAAATAGACTGAATGTCGAAACCCTGTTGGCTGTTCTTCGCGGAACTGTTTATCTCTATGAAAAAGACAGGATTTGGAAAAGTATTACGGAGGGGATAAATGGCTAACGAGAACAAGATTGAGATCATAGCTTGTGTAAATAATGACAGATACTGGGAAGAATGCTGTTATTATCTTTCAGAGCTTTATATCCCCAATGGCTTTGAAGTAAATATTACTGAAATAAGAGATGCAAAATCCATGTGCTCAGGCTATAACGAGGGCATGAAAGCCTCCGATGCAAAATACAAGATTTACATGCATCAAGACGTTTTTATTACTGATAAATGGTTTTTATTTGAACTCTTAGATATCTTTAATGCAGATGAGTCTATCGGAATGGTAGGGCTTGTAGGCTCTGTGGGCTTGGCAAAGGATGCAGTCGTGTGGCATGGACCAAGAGTAAACAGAATCTACAGAACAGGTAACAGTGATATTGATGCACTTGAAAAAAAAGCACCGTTAAATCCCGAAAGACTTGCGGTGGTAGATGCAGTGGATGGACTTCTTATCACAACATCAAAAGATATTCCTTGGCGAGAAGATGTCTTTGATGCTTGGGACTTTTATGATCTTTCGCAATCCAGAGAATTCATTAATGCCGGATACAAGGTGGTAGTTCCGGACTACGAAAGACCATTTGCCGTACACGATGACGGATTGGTACTTAACCTTAAGAATTATGATAAGTACCGTAATATTTTTTTAAACACATACAAGTTTTAATTCTGGTTAGCTCCGCTTATAAGGGATTGAACTTTTTCATTGATATATTCAACGGTTTTTGTAGCTACATCATAATAAACTCTTCTTGAGAAGTGATTGATGCTGTCTTCAAAGTCTTCCTGTGAATGAATATAGTCGGTGAAATTGATTAATCTTATGCGGGGCTTATCTTTTGCAAAATCCTCTATTAAGCGATTTACTTCTGCGTGCCTTTTAGCATGATCTGCGAATTCTGCGCTTTCACCGTCATAGTCAATTTCACTTCCCAGTAAGAGGATAAAAGTAGGTGAACCGGGGGCGTTCTCATACATGTACTCCAAATTGTAGAGCAAAACCTCGTAAGGAGTAGTTCCGATGAATTCCCACTTGGACTTAAAATCTCTTAATAATTCTTCGGTGAAGGGATAAAAGTGATTGGGAACAGTTCCGTTTATATAGCCTTCCCAATTCTTTTCATCTGTAAGGTCAAAATTCACACTGCCAAAGGAAATCATAAGGCCACTGTCTTTGTGTCTGTATACGCCTGCATGGCAATCTGCCAGAAGACTGTAACAGATAATGTGATACTTGTTGTCAAACAGCAAAGTCTGAAAATCTTCGGGAATAATAAAGGGTGCGTCTGCCATAATGGATGCAAGGTCGTCTTTATATATTTCTTTTCCTTCGAAGATATGTATTGAGTGGTTCTGGCCGGTGGTGATAAAACCTTTGTTGTTTACAAAATTAAACTCCGTTGTTAAGCTTCCGCCGATGAGATATTGCTCAATAGCGCTTAAATCACAGGGGCCTTTAAGGAGAATGCGAAGTCTGTTGGATGCTCCGCCTCCGCTTACCTGAGAAGAAGCAGTTTTGCCTGTATCTTCGCTGATCCAAGGTGAGGAGCCTTCTTTGCTTAGCTTGCTTGCAACAGGCTCTGCTATTTCAAAGTCAGGGTAACCCATGCGAGAATAGATGTACTGCTCTACGCCCATTCCAAGGATTCTGCAGGAAAAGAGAAAATGTTCCATCTTTTTTTCCATGCGGTTATAGCAAAAGAAACCAACGATTCCGTAGTCACCGAATTTATCCCGAACAGTAATATAGGCACATCTGTTCCAATCATTTAAAAGCTGTTTTTCAAGCTCAGCTTTATCAACTCTGTTTTTGGTAAAGTTGAGCTGATTGGTTCGGGCAACCATTTCAGCTATTCTGTCGATTTGACCTATGCAGTCAAAGCAAATATCTACAAGGATATTACTGTCATATAAGAACTGCTCATTAGAAGAATAATTTTCAGATGCTATTGCTTTTGTTTCGAGCATCTTATATTGATCAAGCCTTGAATGGCTAAGGTCTTTGTTAAAAACAGAAGAATTTGGCAAATAATTGATAAGTTCTTGGATTATGTCGGGAGTAGATGTCATAAGTCCGGGATTGTGGAATGTAGCTTCTTCAAGGTTTCTTTCGTTGTCGTCGATGAAAAGCGTATTTTCTGCGCGAAGTCCCATCTTAGATAATTTATCTTTTATCTGAGAGCCTTTTTCATCCCAGTTTATATTGTTAAACACAAAATATGAACTAAGACCGGGATCGATTTTTTCAAGCTCTGCCAGAGATTTGTCTGAATCGTTTTTTGAGGATATTGAGTTTACAATGCCTGCATCGGAAAGAGCATGAATAAGGGCTATGTTGGCGGCGGGACACACAACGCTTCCTTCGCTTAAAGTACCCGACCAGAAAGTGTCATCCAGATCCCAAATGATGAGTTTGATTTTATCGAAAGAAAAATTGCTCATATGATTGTGTTCCTTTTTTGATTTTTTAGGACCAAATATATTTTAACATTTTTAAATGCGGTTGTATAATGAAAGAAACAATAATAACCAAAAGAATGGGCTTATATGAACACAATCCTCATTGACTGGAACAGCTACGGAAATGAATATATGAAGTCCTTGATGGCGCAGCGTGGATATGATGTCAGGCTGTGTCCTTTTAGTGACAAAAAAAGCGGAAGCGAAATGGAGGAACAGAAGAAGGTTCTTTCTGATATGCTTGATGAAGCGAAATCCGTGGATTATGTCTTTTCATATAACTACTTTCCGGAAGTCTCCAATGTTTGCAATGAGAAGAATGTTAAGTACATTAGCTGGGTTTACGACAGCCCATATTTAAATATTTATTCTTATACGGTTTTGAATCCGGTAAACAGTATTTTTTATTTTGATTACGGTGTTTATAAGGAATTTGAGGCTTCCAATATTCCTACGGTTCATTATCTTCCTTTGGGCATTTATGAGCCTGCATTGAAAAAATATATAGACTCAGGAGCCGGCAAAAGAAACTCCGATATTTCTTTTGTGGGTAGCCTTTATAATGAAGCGAAGCACAGCCTTTATGCGAAGTTTGCGTCCATATCGCCTTATGCTAAGGGCTATCTTGATGCCATAATCAGTGCGCAGAAAAACATATACGGAGAGAATATACTTGAGGCACTGCTTACTCCCGAGATTGAGGCGGAGCTTCAGAAGGCATACCCAACAGATCCCAATGCACCAACGGTTATGACTCCGAAGCAGCTGTATTCCCAGTTCGTTTTATCAAGACAGGTGACAGCTCTTGAGAGGACGGAAGTTCTTGAACTCCTGGGAAAGAAGGAAGGCCTTGCAAGAAACCTTTATACTCCCGAGAGATCAGCTGAGATTAATGGTTGGAGCAATAAAGGTCCGGTTGATTACTACACATCAATGTATGATGTTTTTGCTTCTTCAAAGATCAATTTAAATATTACTTTGAGAAGTATTAAGACAGGTATTTCCTTGAGAGCCTTTGATATCATGGGCGCAGGCGGATTCCTCCTTAGTAATTATCAGGCTGAGTACCCTGAATATTTCGATATCGGTGGAGAAATGGCAATATACGAAAGTTATGAAGACCTGCTTGGAAAGGTTGACTACTATCTTTCTCATGATAAAGAAAGAGAAGAGATAGCGACAGCAGGCCAAAGAAATGTCCTTGAAAATCATACTCTTTCCAAAAGGCTTGATGAAATGGAGAGAGTAGCGGGAGTATAAAAAGAGACCAAAGTATCGCTACAGCGATAGTAACTAGGCCAATATACTAAAAAAGGAGTGGATGTTGAGGTTCCACTCCTTTTTTTCATGCCACAAATCTATTTATATTAATTCTCAGTTCCTTCGGAAGCTTCTCCACTATTATCTTCAACTTCCTCAACTGTTTCCTCGACCGGATGATCTTTTGCAACGCCTTTTGCGACTTCTTCATCGTATTCGGTAAAGAGTTCCTCGCGTTTTGCATCCTCGAACTGTGAGTAGATCTGCTCTCTGGTAAGGATCTTGTCACCGAAGATGGTCTGGGATCTTTCAAGGAGCTTGTCATAGCTAAGAGCGAATCCGCCGTGGCCGATAACGCCGTGCTGTGCTGCAAGGTCTGCGCTGTAATCCTCGAGCAGATAGGTCTTCTGGTATCTAAGAGGGCCCCAGGTGTAATGGTTGACCATGGGAACGATTCCACACTGGTCCTTGGTGATGGAGATGCCTTCTTCAGTTACATGGAAGGAAACCCAAGCGAGGCCTTCAAGAAGAACGTCGTGTGACTGGTTCTGGGTTGAAACAAAGTTTCCGAGGGAGTAGTAGCAAAGGGTCTCATTGCCATTCTCTGCGGTGATCCATTCAACCGGCTCGGGAACATGGGGATGAGCTCCGATGATAACGTCTGCGCCCGCCTCGGTCATCTGCATTGCCCAGCTCTTCTGATAATCGGTAGGAGTTGTGGTATATTCGACTCCCCAGTGAGGGCAAACGATAACAACATCGGCAACGGTCTTTGCGAGCTTGATATCCTCGAGTACCTGAGGGTTAAGCTCTGTAAAGTTGATGTATCTGGAATCGGGGTTCCAGGTGGTAAGGAAATCAAGACGTCCTTCCTGTGAGGTAGGATAGATCTCCGTGTTGTTTCCGTAAGTATAATTAAGGAATGCGAAGGTAAAGCCTTCGATCTTAAGAAGATTGATCCTTGAATAGTCGTTGGTGTCATAAACGATAGTGCAGGACTCAAGCTCTTCGGGAGAAAGGTCTGAAGCAGTTCCCTCCTCTTCAATTGCTATCTGAACGCCCTGATCGCCTGTAACGGTATTGGGAATGGTGGAAGGAGTCTCGCCATGGATACCGCAGATAAGGATCTCGGGGTAGTTGTCATGCATGTAGTTGTAGAAATGAGTCAGTCCGCTGATTCCCATATCCGTTGCATGGTTGGTAGCTCCAAGCATTACGTTAAACTTTGCTCTTGCGATGGAGTCGCCGACTTCAACGGGAGTGTTGAATACGGGATAGCTCTGGAATCCTCTGTCATTTCCGCCGAAAGGAGTTTCCTGGTTGATGATCCTGATGTTGGAAAGGGCAAGAAGATCGGTGATCCCTGAGAATTCGTGATCGTAATTAAGGGTTCCGTCAGCCTGCTCACCGGATTTTATAACACCTGTATGATAGAGGTTGTCGCCTACCATCATGAGATGGATGTCATATTCCTCAAAAGGAGGTTCGGGTTCCGGCTCCGGTTCAGGCTCGGGTTCAGGTTCTTCGATGGGTTCGGTCTCTACCTCCGCGACAGTCTCCTCATTGCTGCCGTTATCTTTTAACTTGATCTTGCCGGAGGAAAATAGATAAGCGCCTACTGCACCGAGAATTAGTACAATGGGTAAAATAATAAATAAAGACTTGAATTTTCTCATGCAGGTATTGTATCATATAGTTGTTACAAATTGTTTAACAATAACGCATAAAATATTAAAAAAATGTTACAGTCAATCAAAAATATAATCTACAGAAGTATAGCAGCAGGTACTGCGCTGGCGATTGCGGGAACATTTCCTACTATGAATGTGTTTGCGTCTAATGCAGGGGCAGAAGTAGGATCCCAGACTGATGGAGGCGTTTCATCATTCCTTTCCGTTCTCGGCAATTCCTATGATAAAAAGACAGTTGACTCCGATATTATGGGTCTCGTGGTTGAAAGAGCCGCAGAGCTTGATATCGCGTTCGATATGTCCATATATGAAGAAGAATACGCAAATTTTGCTATTGCAAACGTGCGTGATTTTGTAAATGTTCGTTCGGGGGCAAGCACCGATACAGAAGTTGTGGGTCATATGTACAACGGTTCGGTGTGTGAGATCATTGACAGGGTTGAAGCCGAAGACGGAACCTGGTTTAACGTTGTTTCAGGAAACGTTGAAGGATTCGTTAGATCCGATTTCTTTATCTACGGCGATGAAGCTCTTGAAGTGATCGAGGACTATGTTAAGAAGGTTGCGGTAGTTCAGTGTAATCTTCTTAATGTTAGAAGCGAAGCGAGTACGGATGCAACAGTTATCGGATCCGTAAAATCGGGTGATAAACTTGAGGTTTCCGAGGATGAGACCATCCGCGCCGAGAGAATGTCAAGGGCAAAGGATGCCGAGGATACAGAAGGTGCTGAAAGTACAGAGAGTACCGAAACCTCTGAAGTTATTTACGATGAACTTGATATGGATGATCCCGCGACAGCAGCAGTCGATACGCAGGTTATAAACGCTGTTAAGACTGCAAAAGAGGTAGCCGCTCAGGCTGAAGAAGAGAAGCCTCTTGAGTGGGTCAAGGTTAATTACACCCGTGACAAGACCGGTTATGTTTGCCTTGATTATGTAGTTATCCAGGAAAGTTACGTTACCGCAAAGACTCTCGAGGAGGAGCGCGCTGAGCAGGAGGCCAAGAGAAAAGCTGAGGCTGAAAGACGTGCGGCAGCAGCGGCAGCGGCAGCAGCAGCGGCGGCTCAGCAGCAGGTTAGCGAAGATACAACGATTTCTGTTTCAAGCGATGCATCAACAAGCGAGATCAGAAGCGCGATCATAGAATATGCTAAAGCATATGTTGGTACCAGATACGTAATGGGCGGTCAGAGCCTTTCCGGCGGAACTGACTGTAGCGGATTTACCTGCTACGTTCTTGCAAACTTCGGCTACTCCGTTGGACGTACTCCATCAAGCCAGTACAAGAATGCCGGAAGAAGCGTTTCACTGGAAGAGGCACAGCCGGGAGACATCATCTGCTACGGTAGCGGCGGATGTACCCACGTAGCTCTTTACCTCGGTAACGGCCAGATCGTTCACGAGGCAAACTCAAGACTCGGTTGCGTTATCAGCGGAATCAACTTCATGAACATCGTTGGTGTTAAGAACGTAATTGATTAATTCAATATAAAGTTTATTCAAGATCGGTATGGCGAAAGTCATACCGATCTTTTTTGTGTTCATGTAAATCGGTAGCCACAATATCTTGAAACCTAGCAAAATCAACAAAAGACGGGCCTTTTTTTCTACAAAACCCTTTCGGGGAAAATCGTTTCCAAAGAAAATCAGTAAATCAGTAAAATATCACAAATTATTTAATAATAGTTTCTAAAATCCTTGCAACCTGCATAAAAACTTAATGCAAAATTTTAGTTTCCGTTGTAAAATAAACCTATAAACTGATAGAAATGCGGGGTATATATATGCAAGATATCATAATCATAGGAGCGGGGGTTACGGGATGCGCTATCGCCCGGGAACTTTCAAGATATAAGCTTGATGTTTTAGTGGTTGATAAAGCAAGCGATGTCTGCGAAGGAACATCAAAAGCCAACAGCGGAATCGTTCATGCAGGCTATGACGCAGAGCCCGGAACTCTCAAAGCAAAACTTAACGTTCGCGGTAACGCGATGATGGAGCAGCTCTCCAAGGACCTTGATTTCTCGTTTAAGAGAAACGGCTCCATGGTACTGTGTTTCGATGAGGCGGGGAAAGGTACATTAAAGAGACTTTATGATCAGGGAATCCAGAATGGGGTAAAGGATTTAAAGATCATCACCGGCGACGAGGCAAGGGCTATCGAGAAAGAACTTTCAGATGAAGTTACCGCAGCTCTTCTTGTTCCCACCGGCGGAATCGTTTGCCCTTTCAACCTGACTATTGCCCTCGCTGAGAACGCCTGCGTAAACGGCGTGAAGTTCAGCCTTGCTACGGAAGTTACCGGAATCGAGAAAAAGGGTGAAGGATTTGTTGTAAAGACTTCTAAGGGAGATTTTGAAACAAAGCTTGTTGTCAATGCAGCCGGCGTATATGCTGCAAAGTTCCACAACATGGTATCTTCAGAGAAGATCAACATCATTCCCAGAAAAGGTGAGTACTGTCTCTGTGACAAGAATGTGGGCGGACTTGTTGAGCATACGATCTTCCAGCTTCCCACAAAGTACGGCAAAGGCGTTTTGGTTACACCTACCGTTCACGGAAACCTTCTTCTCGGACCCACTGCGGTTGATATCGATGATTTCGAAGGTGTTAACACAACGCAGGAAGGCCTTGAAGATCTCCTTAAGCGCTGCGCACTTAGCGTAAAACAGATTCCTTCAAGACAGATCATTACATCCTTCGCAGGCCTCCGTGCTCATGAAGAGAAGAATGACTTTATTTTAGGCGAGGCTGCGGATGTTCCCGGATTCTTTGACGCTGCGGGAATCGAATCTCCCGGTCTTTCATGTGCTCCCGCCATCGGCGAGTACATGGCAGAGCTTATCACAAAGAAGCTTCCTGCAGAAAAGAAGGAGAACTTCGTTGCAACAAGAAAGGGCGTTCCCAGCATGGCTCTTGCTACTCCCGAGGAAAAGCAGAAGCTCATCAGCGAGAATCCTCTCTACGCAAATGTGATCTGCAGATGTGAGCTTGTAACCGAAGGTGAGATCGTTGATGCCATCAAACGTCCTTTGGGAGCCACAACTCTTGACGGCGTTAAGCGCAGAACAAGAGCGGGCATGGGAAGATGCCAGGCAGGCTTCTGCTCACCAAAGACGGTAGAGATCCTGGCTCGTGAACTTGGAAAAGATATTTCTGAAATATGCAAGAACGATGAGGGATCTGAATTCCTCGAAGGCTATATTAAAGATTAAGGGGTAAGTTATGGATAAAGACCTTGTTATAATCGGCGGAGGACCGGCAGGACTGGCAGCGGCAGTTGCAGCCAAGGAAGCCGGAGTTAACGATCTGCTGATCCTTGAAAGAGACAACAAACTTGGTGGTATATTAAATCAGTGCATACACAACGGCTTCGGTCTTCATACATTTAAAGAAGAGCTCACAGGCCCCGAGTATGCCGCACGATTCATTGTCAGAGCGAAGGAACTTGAGATCCCTTACAAGCTTGAGACAATGGTAGTTGATATTTCCGCAGACGGTGATGCCAAGATCGTCACCTATATGAACCGCGAGGAGGGACTCGTGGTAGTAAGAGCAAAGGCCGTAATTCTCTGCATGGGGTGCAGAGAACGGTCACGGGGAGCTCTTAACATTCCCGGCTACAGGCCTGCGGGCATCTACACAGCCGGAACAGCGCAGAGATATGTCAACATCGAAGGAAGAATGCCCGGAAAGGAAGTTGTTATCCTGGGCTCCGGAGATATCGGACTTATCATGGCGCGCCGTATGACATTTGAAGGAGCAAAGGTTAAACTCGTTGCAGAACTCATGCCCTATTCCGGAGGGCTTAAGAGAAACATCGCTCAGTGTCTAAACGACTTTGATATTCCGCTCCTTCTCAGCCACACGGTTGTTGACATCAAAGGAAAAGAAAGAGTTGAAGCGGTTGTTATCGCTGAAGTTGACGAAAAGTCAAAGCCCATCCCTGGAACAGAGCAGGAGATCAAGTGCGATACACTTCTTTTATCCTGCGGACTCATTCCTGAGAACGAGCTTTCAAATGCTCTCGGCGTAGAGATGAACAGAGTAACCAATGGCCCTCTTGTAAATGAAAGCCTTGAGACCAGCGTTCCCGGCGTATTTGCCTGCGGTAACGTTCTGCATGTTCATGACCTTGTTGACTATGTTTCCGAGGAAGCAACCCAGGCAGGAAAGAAAGCTGCAGAGTATCTTGGAAAGAGCGAAGCAGTTAACGCTGGTGGTGACAAGAAGATCGTTATCAAGGCTGTTGACGGAGTAAGATACACAGTTCCGTCGATTATCAGACTTGATCACATGGAAGACCGTCAGGTAGTTCGCTTCCGCGTCGGAGCGGTTTACAAAAAGGTTGCCATTCAGGTACTTGCCGGCGACAAGGAGATCATGAACTTAAAGAAACAGGCTCTTGCACCCGGTGAAATGGAACAGGTTATCCTTCGGAAATCGGTTCTTGAAAGCATACCCGATCTTTCCGAAGTAACTGTAAGAGTAAAGACTGATTAACCGTTGGTTTTTGAATATTAGTATTTAGAGAAATTCTTGGAGAAAGAATATGACAGAAACAAAGGAATTTACATGTATACGGTGCCCTCTTGGCTGCCAGGTCGTAGCCACACTTGAAGACGGCAAGATCGTAAGTATCACGGGGAACACTTGCCCTCGCGGCGCCGAATATGTTACAAATGAACTTACGGATCCACGCCGCATCGTCACCAGCCTGGTTAAAGTAACCGGTGGTTCGCAGCCCGTTGCATCCGTCAAGACAGCATCTGACATCCCGAAGGGCAAGATCTTCGAATGCCTCGATGCTCTCAAATCCGTGGAGCTCACCGCTCCCGTCCGCATCGGAGACGTTGTGATTCCGGATGTATGTGGAACCGGAATTGACGTAATAGCTACCAGTAATATACAGTAAGTCACGGCACAATCACGGCAAGTTAGTTTCTTCACACGATTCCGCTACTAAGCTCGAGACACTTTGCTAAGTGCAAAATCGCCCTGCTACAACTCGCAACGCTCGCCTCATCATGGCGAGCTGCTCAAACATTATCGCAGGAACGATTTCCGCACGTGTCTCTTGCTAAGTGCTTCATCTACCGTTCAGAAACTAATCTTACCGCACTTGCGCCTTGAGCTTTGGATAAATTTCTACAAGGGGAAAGCACTAAGTATGGGAAAGTACATCATGGCACTGGATCAGGGAACCACAAGCTCCCGCTGCATCCTTTTTGACAAAGAGGGTAACGTCTGCACCATGTCGCAGAAAGAATTCACTCAGATCTACCCTCAGCCCGGCTGGGTTGAACACAACCCCATGGAGATCTGGGCAACACAGCTCTCGGTAGCAACCGAGTGCCTTGCAAACCTTGGTATCGATGCAAGCGAGATCGCTGCCATCGGAATCACCAACCAGAGAGAAACAACCATCCTTTGGGACAAGCATACCGGAATGCCTATCTACAACGCCATCGTTTGGCAGTGCAGAAGAACTTCCGACATGATCGATGCATTAAAGGAAGACGGTTTTGACAATATCGTCCGTGCAAAGACCGGACTTATTCCCGATGCATATTTCAGCGCATCAAAGATCGCATGGATCCTTGATAATGTTAAGGGCGCAAGAGAGAAAGCGGAGAAGGGCGACATCCTCTTCGGAACCGTTGACACCTGGCTTATCTGGAACCTTACCAAGGGAGCGGTGCATGTAACAGACTACACCAACGCATCCCGTACCATGCTCTTTGATATTCACAAGCTTTGCTGGGATCAGGATATCATGAAGAAATTCAATATCCCTGAGTGTATCCTTCCCGAAGTTAAGCCATCAAGCTGTATCTACGGTCACACCGAGACCAGCGTACTTGGCGGAGAGATTCCTATTGCCGGCGCTGCAGGTGACCAGCAGGCTGCACTTTTTGGACAATGCTGTTTTGATAAGGGAGATGTAAAGAACACCTACGGAACCGGATGCTTCATGCTTATGAACACAGGACATGATGCGATCTATTCCAACAGCGGACTTCTTACCACCATCGCTGCGTCATGTTGCGATAAGGTTGTATATGCTCTCGAAGGAAGCGTATTCGTTGCCGGCGCAGGTATCCAATGGTTAAGAGACAGCATGAGAATGCTTAAGAGCGCTGCTCAGTCCCAGGAGTATGCTGAGGCTGTTGAAGATACCGCCGGAATGTATATCGTTCCTGCATTTGCGGGAATGGGTGCTCCTTATTGGAACCAGCACGCAAGAGGAACCATCGTTGGCCTTACAAGAGGTTGTGAGAAGGAACATTTCATCAGAGCAACTCTTGAATCCATCGCTTACCAGACCATGGATGTTTTGAGAGCAATGGAAGCTGACTGCGGAATCGAGCTCAAGAGACTTAAAGTTGACGGCGGAGCCAGCGCAAATGACTTCCTTATGCAGTTCCAATCTGATATAATACAAACAATTGTAGACAGACCTGCAAGCGTTGAGACAACAGCTCTCGGTGCGGCTTATCTCGCAGGACTTGCCGTTGGTTATTATAAGGATAAAGAAGAAATCAAAAAGAACTGGCAGCTTGGCAAGACCTTCGAGCCCAAAATGGAGGACGAAAAGAGAGAACAGCTTATCAAGGGATGGAAGAAAGCTGTTAAATGCGCGCTTGCATACGCGGAGGACTAAGCGTTGATCACTTTTGTTTTGATATTGGCAATCAGTTCCCTTTTTGTGGACACTAAGAAAATCTATATGAAGCACAGCAGGTACTATCGTGTGCTTTTAAATATCACGACTCAGCTTGCTATGTGGATCATGAGGATCCGGATTCATGTTACCGGTCTTGAAAAGATTCCCAAGGGAACAAGATTTTTGCTGATCCAAAACCATAAGTCAAAGTTTGACCCCATCGTTTCATGGTACATCCTAAAGAAATACGATGTGGCCTTCCTTTCAAAAGAAGAGAACATGCACATTCCCATCTTTGGAAGGATAATAAGAAAATGCTGCTTTATGTCCATCGACAGAAAGCATCCCGCAAACGCAATGAAAACAGTTGAGAATGCGGTAAGACTTCTTAAGGATGATCAGGTTTCCATCGGAGTTTATCCTGAAGGAACAAGAAACACTACTGAAGAACCCCTTCTTCCTTTCCACAACTCCATGTTCAAGATTGCCCAGATGGCTGAAGTGCCTATCGTGATTATGGCTCAGCGCGGCACCGAAGAGATCCACAAGAACTGGCCCAAGAAGCCCAGCCACGTCTACTTCGACGTCACCGGCGTCCTCTCGCCTGCCGAGATCAAAGGTGTTAAGACTAATGAGATCGGAGAGATTGTCAGATCTCAAATTCTTGATAAAATTTTAAAGTAAAGTAAGTTTAAGACCTCAGTTTTCTGGGGTCTTATGTTTTGTTAGAGACAGGCTACGGAACATTGTGGATTTCATAAACGGACAATGTAGCGTCGTCAGCACTTACTGAGAACGAAGTTCGAAGTTAGTACTGCTGCGTGTCGCGTTATGAGCCGCGAGGCGTGTGAGCGA
>JAEEOO010000048.1 GCA_016284315.1 Lachnospiraceae bacterium
GCAGATACTCTTGCTTGCATCTTTGATCGTCATGTCCCCTAAGCTACTTTTACTGGACGAACCTATTTCAAGACTCGATCCTGAAGCTACCGAACAGTTTTTGGTTACCTTAAAAAGACTTCATGAGCAGCTTGGTCTTACCATAATAATCGCTGAACACAAAACCTGTAGCACCATTCCTCTTTCGGATATGGTAATTGTCATGGACAAAGGAAAAGTAGTGAGCGCGGGAAGCCCCGAAGAGACTGCCCCTGTTTTAAACAAACTTCTTCCTCCACTTGAAAGCGAAAAAGCTCTGCAAGATATGAGCAAGAAAAAGGAGGCCACTTCCGAAGCCGCAAACAATGCGAACAAATCCGACTCAACGCTTTTAGTCAGCGTTAAAGATCTGTATTTCAGATATTCCCTTAAAAGTCCCGATGTCATCAATAATCTGACTGCGGACTTTGAAAGAGGCTGTTTTTATTCAATCTTCGGATGCAATGCCGCCGGAAAAACAACCTTTCTTAATCTCCTTTCAGGACTTTTAAAGCCCCAGGAAGGCAAGATTCGATTTGCTGATAAAAAACCTCGTATCTCTTATATGCCTCAAAACGTTGAATTACTGTTTAGCGAAGAGACCGTTGAAAGGGAACTGGCGGGTGCAGGACTCAAGAAAGAAGCTCTGCCTGAATATACAAAAATACTCGATCCGAAGCGTAGTCCCTTTGACTTAAGCGGTGGTGAAAAACAGTTACTTGCTCTGGCTCTTATCTCTGCAAAGGATCCTGATCTAATTTTACTGGATGAACCCACCAGAGGACTGGACAATAACCTTGCTCTCATCATGGCAAAAGAACTGAATCGGTTTACAGAAAACGGAAAAACCGTGATTATGTCAACGCACGATATACGCTTTGCAGCTTTTGCGTCACACAAATGTTCCATCATGTCAATGGGACGGTTGACAGGTTTCAAAGACTGTGACGATTTCTTTTCGGGTAATAAATTGTACTCATTGTGAGTTTATGTAAACGCTGCATTATTTTATGTCAACGCAAAATGAAGGAGCCCAATGATTTTTGAAAGATTCTATATTTTAATAGCCCTTCTTCTCATCGCAGGTTCACTTGCGGTAGTCTTTTTGCGTCTTGATAAACGTCACACCGGAGTAAGGCGCCTTACTCTTATCGCGGTCATGACCGCTCTTTCCATAGTAAGCAGATTTATCTTTGCAGCTTTCCCCGCTTTTAAGCCCATGAGCGCCATAGTTATCCTGACCGGCATATATTTAGGCGGAGAAGCAGGTTTCTTATGTGGATGCTTAAGCGCCTTCTTATCCAACTTCTATTTTGGTCAGGGTCCCTGGACCCCCTTCCAGATGACGGCTCTCGGACTCATCGGTGTAGTTGCTGCTCTTCTATTCTGCAAAAAGAGGATCGCGCCTACATGGCTTCGCATGCTTTTCATATGCCTTTACGGGCTCTTTACCGGCGTGTTTTACTCTCTGTTCCTTGATACCTGGACCATGCTTTGGACCTATGGGCAGATCGATATTCCGGGATATTTGGCCGTCATAACAGCTGCCCTTCCCTACACAGTACTCTATTCTGTTTCAAATGTGCTCTTTCTTCTTATCTTGGATCCGATCTTTGGCAAAAGACTGGGCAGGATCATCACTAAATACCGTATTTAGCTATTTTTACAATATCCATGAACTGTGGTATAATATCGATGATTTGTTTCCATCGCTTTATCAAAAAATACGATAAGGCGGTGCTCATTTTTATGTATTGATACGAGGAATTAACATGAACATTATTATTGTGGGTTGCGGTAAAGTGGGTCACACCCTTACCGAGCAGCTCGGTGGCGAAAAGCACGATATCGTAGTCGTTGACTTGAACCCCGACAAAGTACACCAGATCACAGACGAATTCGACGCTCAGGGCATCGTCGGAAACGGCGTCAGCTACCAGACACTTCAGGAAGCAGGCGTTGAAGAGGCAGATCTTCTTATCGCAGTTACCGGATCCGATGAGCAGAACCTTCTCTGCTGCTGTATCGCAAGACAGGCAGGTCACTGCAAGACCATCGCCCGTGTTCGTAACCCCATATACAACGAGGAAATCTCATTCCTTCGTGACAAGCTTGGACTTGACCTTATCATTAATCCCGAGCTTATCACTGCAGACGAGATCGCACATATCTTCCAGTTCCCTTCTGCTGTTAAGATTGATACTTTCTCTAAAGGCAGAGTGGAGCTTATTCACTTCCGTGTTACAGGCGACTGTCTCCTTAACGGCACGGAGCTTATCAATTTAAAGAATATTCTGGGCTTTAATGTCTTGATCCCGCTCGTAACAAGAGGCGATGAGGTCATTATTCCCCGTGGTAATTTCGTATTCCAGGAAGGCGATGTGGCTTCTGTAGTTACTACTTCAAGAACAGCATCAATGTTCTTCAGAAAGATCGGATTTACTTCCGGCAGAACAAGAACCGCAATGCTCGTAGGCGGCGGAACCATTTCCTACTACCTTGCAAAAAGGCTTCTTGCAGCAGGTATCAACACCAAGATCATCGACATTAACCCCAAGGTTTGTGCAGAGCTCTCTGAAAAGCTTCCGGAAGCCACCATTATCGAAGGCGACGGAACGGATGAAAAGCTCCTTCTTCAGGAAGGTCTTGCCAGTGCAGATGGTTTTGTAGCTCTTACAGGATTCGACGAGGAGAATATTCTCCTTGGCCTTCTTGCAAAGAGACTCAGCAAGGCAAAATCAGTAAGTAAGATAAACCGTATCAACTTCAATTCTCTCCTTAACGAGATGAAGGTTGATACTACCATATTCCCCAGGCTCCTCACCGCGGACATCATACTTAAATATGTCCGCTCAATGAACGCATCCCTTGGAAGCAATGTAGAGAACCTTTACAGACTTGAGGATGGCAGAGCCGAAGCACTTGAATTCCTTGTTAACGAGGCGTCAGGAGTTACAAACACTCCCATTGCACAGCTTAAGCTCAAAAAAGATATCAACGTTTGCTCCATACTTCGCGGCGACAATCTCATCTTCCCCACCGGTTCCGATGAGATCAAGATCGGTGACCGTGTTGTTATCGTTGTTAAGCATCAGGGCATGAACGATATCTCTGATATCCTGCAATAAAGGCCATCCGGAGGATAAACAATGAACTTTACAATGGTTACATATATAATCGGATGGATCCTGCAGATTGAATCCGCATTTTTGCTCCTTCCGGCGATCGTTGGCTTTTTCTATAAAGAGGCCGATAAATCAGTGATATACATCATCACTGCCCTTGCCAGCTTCCTGGTTGGATTTTTGATCAAATTAAAAAAGCCCAAGACCCGCGATCTCTATACCCGCGAAGGTTTTGCTACCGTTGCCATCGGCTGGATCGCCATGAGTTTGGTTGGTGCAGCTCCTTTCACAGCAACCGGCGAGATTCCCAACTATATCGATGCGGTGTTTGAATCTGTTTCAGGTTTTACTACCACCGGAGGAAGCATCTTAAATGATGTGGAAGCTCTCTCCCATGCATCTCTTTTCTGGAGAAGTTTCACCCACTGGATCGGTGGTATGGGTGTATTCGTATTTATCATGGCTATCTTCCCTATCATGGGCGGATATTCCATTAACCTTATGCGTGCAGAAAGTACAGGTCCTTCCGTAGGAAAGCTTGTTCCCCGCGTTCAGAAGACTGCCAAGATCCTCTATGCCATCTATCTGGGCCTTACCGTGATAGGTTGTATCGTCTACATGATCTGCGGCATGAGTTTCTTCGAAGCTGCTACCACCATCTTCGGTACTGTAGGAACCGGTGGTTACGGAATCTTAAACACAAGCATTACCTCCTACTCACCTGCGGTACAGTGGGCAATAACAGTATTCATGATACTCAGCGGTATCAACTATTCGGTTTATTTCTGTCTTTTAAGAAGACAGTTTAGGGATGCCTTCTCCATTTCGGAAGTTAAATGGTACATCGGCATCATCCTTGTAAGCACTATGATGATCACCATCAATATCCGCGGATTGTATGCCTCAACCGGCGAGAGCATCAGACATGCTGCATTCCAGGTTGGTTCCATCATCACTACCACAGGATTTTCCACAACCGATTTTGATATGTGGCCTGCTCTTTCAAAAACAATACTTGTCATACTGATGTTTATCGGAGCCTGCTCCGGAAGTACCGGCGGTGGTATGAAGATCTCAAGGTGGCTCATCCTCGGAAAGACCATTTTTAAAGAGCTCTCCACTCTTATCCATCCCCGTCAGGTCAAGAAGCTTCACATGGACGGTCATGTGTTGGAGCATGAAACAATAAGATCTACCAATGTTTACCTTGCTTCCTACTTCTTCCTGATGCTGTTATCCGTGCTTCTTATATCGGTGGATAATTTTGACTTTACCACCAACTTTACAGGCGTTGTGGCCATGCTCAACAACATCGGCCCGGGTCTCGGACTCGTAGGACCTACCGGTAATTTCTCGATCTTCAGTAACTTCTCAAAGATCGTGCTGATCTTCGATATGCTTGCCGGAAGACTTGAGCTTTTCCCCATGCTGATCATCCTTAAACCTGCATGCTGGAGAAAGTACTAGGATAATAAAAGTTAGATTTATCTAATTTTTGTTAGTTTTTAAGAGATTTTTAATTGTTTTCTTTAATTCCTTGTGTTAGACTGTACTTGTGCATGGCACAGAGAATGGTAATTCAAGGAGAAACGACATAAGATGAGAAACAACGAATCCTCAGAAGATTACTTAGAAACAATACTTATGCTCAGCGAAGTAAAGCCCGTTGTTCGCTCCGTGGACATAGCCAATGAGTTGGGGTATAAGAAATCAAGCGTAAGCGTAGCAATGAAGAACCTTCGCGAGCGCGGAAACATCACAGTTACCGATGAGGGATATATTTATCTTACAGAATCAGGTAAAAAGATTGCTGAAAGCGTATACGAGAGACATAAGACCATTTCAGAATGGCTTATAGGACTGGGAGTCCCCGGAAATATTGCTCTCGAAGATGCGTGCCGTGTTGAACACGACTTAAGCGAAGAAAGCTTTGAAGCGATAAAGAAATATATAGCAGAGCATTAAAATAATGCCGGTACCTAAGTGGTACCGGCATTTGTGTTATCTGTGGTTGTTGTATTCGTTGTAGTTGAACTTGTTGTATCTGTTGTACTGTTAGTTGTATTAGTGGTTGTTGAATCTGTAGTGGTGCTTGTGGAATCTGTAGTCGTCGTAGTCGTTGTTGTGGAAGTCTCTTCCTTCCAGCTTACCACGTTATGATACAACCTATAGAATCCGCCGCCCATACGCTCTGCCTGGATCTGAATTGAGAAATTGGTCATTCCAAGACTCTTTAAAGCTTCGTTAACATACTTCTCTTTGTAAGCACCGGTTCCGTATGCGGACTCAATGGATTTAAAGAGCGTTGAAGGGATGATGACTGAGAAGTGCTGATCTCCGCTTCCTGCGGCTATAAGTTTCTTCTTACACTCTGCGTAATACTCATCAAGAGTCCAGCAAGCATCGCTTTCCTTATATCCAAGTTTTTCAAGGGCAGCTACAAGCTCACTCTTTTCAGGTGTAGTCGTAGCTGTTCCGCCGTTGGTTGTTCCTGTATTTGAAGGATAAAGATCCTCATATTTAAGAGGTTCAAAATTGCTGCTTTCCGTAGCATTCTCAGGGTCACCTGCATCAACTTCCGCAACGGTTCCCGTCTCCTTACCCGCATACTGGGTTGCATTACAGGGAGGAAGATTTACCGAAAGACCTGTTCTTGTGTGAGTGGAAACAAAGTCCTTATCGGTCTTATTGAAATAATCATAAGTAGAAGGATTTGTATCATCCCAGGTAATATCTTCGTTGTAGTAGCCCTCGCCAAGTTTTACGATATTCCATGCATGATCCTCCCCCGCATATCCGGTGCAATAATAGCAAGGAATGTTAAGCTGTTGTAGGATGTACTGATTTGCTCTTGCGTAACCTGCACAAACGCTTATTCCGTTAACCAGCGCGCTATAGGCACTCTGTGAAAGCACCGCACCGTCTGCATAAGTCACATTCTGAACAAGATAATCATGTACATACTTTTCTTTCGCATAATCGGAATCCAGTTCCTGAGCTCCGGCAATAACAGCCTTTGCTGCAGCACTGAAATTGGCTTTTGCGGTATCAAGCGCATTTGCAAGGGTGTAATAAACAAGCTGGATCTCTACTACGGAACCTGATTTTGTATACTTGACCTGATAACTGGTATCAAGGTAGAAAAGCTCGGGATGATCGTTGACAACCGCCTCAAAGATGTTTGAAAGTTGGGTTGTGGTAATTGCCTTAACAGGTGCAAAGGATGATGTAACAGCCAACGCATTAGCGTAAATCTGGCGGTAAACAGCCTTCTCATCATCGTTAAGCATCTGATAAAAGGGATAAAGAGTCGCATCAAAAGTAAACTTCTCGCCGGTCTCTCCTGTGCTCAAAGTCTTCTTTATAGACTCTGCCACCTCATCGGTGACCTTCTCCTCTTCGGGAGTGATGGGCTGATAGCCTGTAAATTTACTGAGATCCGAAGGAGTCGCCGAAGAATTTTCGGGGATTTCTATGATAACAGGTGCGGTATCTTCCCCGGTGGTATCACCATTGGATACATCTGTTCCGGTATTCTCGGAAGTATCCTCTGCTTCATCTTTATTGAATATGTCCATTATTCCTGTTGCGTTTTCGTCGCCGTAAAGCACTTTCGCAACGGACTGTGAAAGATCGGGATTAAGAGCGCAGATAAGGACAAATGCGCATAATGCCATGACCAGCACAGCCAATGTATAAAATATACCTTTGATAAACTTCATATTGTCATACCTCAAAAACATTTTACACTATTTTTGTGCATTTTAATATACCCTTTATCATCTTCGCGCCTTGAAACGAAGCCTAAAAAATGATACTATATTGAGTAGCGAAAAAGCTGTTCACACATCATATAGGAGGGAATCATGGAAGCAATCGAATGTATTAAGGGACGCAGAAGTATCAGAAACTTTGATCCCAGACCCGTATCTCACGAAACCCTTGAAAGCATTGTAGCTACCGCTGCAATGGCTCCCAGTTGGAAAAACACACAGGTTACCCGTTACATTGCTCTTGAAGGTGCTGCCAAGGATGCTCTCTCCAAATGCACCAATATCTGGCCCGGCAACGGCAAGATAATTGACAGTGCACCAATGGTTATCGCCGTATGTGCCGTTTCAAAGCGAAGCGGTTATGAGAAGGATGGTTCTTTCTCTACCAGCAAAGGCGACAAATGGGAAATGTTTGATGTTGGCTGTGCCAGCGAAGCATTTTGTTTGGCAGCTCACGAAGCAGGACTCGGAACCGTTATCCTTGGTCTCTATGATGATAACGCACCCGAGGTTATTGGTGTTCCCGAAGGACAGGAGCTTATCGCTCTTATTCCCATCGGATATCCCGCAGAATCTCCCGCGGCTCCCCGCCGTAAGGAAGTAGCGGATTTACTTTCATACAGATAAATTTACAGCCGGGATAATATCTCGGCTGTATTTATGAGTATCACAAAGATACATTATATTTACATCATTTAAAACGAGGTTAAACTATGCGACATTTAATGAGTCCACTTGACTTTACCACCGAAGAACTTGATCAGCTCTTTGATCTGGCAAACGACATCGAGAAATTTCCTGAAAAATATGCTCACAAATGTGACGGAAAGATCCTTGCCACCTGCTTCTATGAGCCCAGTACAAGAACAAGGCTTTCTTTTGAATCGGCAATGACAAGGCTCGGCGGACGTGTTATCGGTTTCTCAGATGCAAACTCTTCTTCCGCTGCAAAAGGTGAAAGCGTGTCCGATACCATCAGAGTCATCTCCTGCTACGCAGACATCTGCGCTATGCGTCATCCCAAGGAGGGTGCTCCCATGGTAGCAGCATCAAGATCCCTTATACCCGTGATCAATGCAGGTGACGGCGGACATCAGCACCCCACTCAGACCCTTACCGATCTGTTGACCATCAGAAGTCTTCACGGCAGTCTCGGCGGTTATACCATCGGTCTTTGCGGAGACCTTAAATTCGGTCGTACAGTACACTCACTCATTAACGCACTCGTTAGATATGAGAATATAAAATTTGTATTTATCTCCCCTCCCGAACTTAAAGTTCCGGATTACGTGACCGACATGCTTAAGGAAAAAGGCATATCTTACGAAGAAGTCATCAAACTTGAGGATGTCATCGGAAATCTTGATTTGCTCTACATGACCAGAGTTCAGAAAGAGCGTTTCTTCAACGAAGAAGACTATATCAGATTAAAAGGCTTTTATGTTCTCACTCCCGAAAAAATGGCTATGGCTAAAGATAACATGCTCGTTCTTCATCCTCTTCCCAGGGTTAACGAGATCTCTGTTGAGGTTGATGACGATCCCAGAGCAGCATATTTTAAGCAGGCTCAGTACGGTGTTTACGTGAGAATGGCTCTCATACTTACACTTTTAGGTTTGGCGTAAGGAGGTACTAAAATGTTAAACGTAGGAAAAATCGAAGAAGGCTTTGTACTTGATCATATCAAAGCCGGAAAAAGCATGGATATATATGAGCACCTTGGACTTGATAAGATGGACTGCACCGTTGCCATCATCAAGAACGCCCGCAGCAAAGTAATGGGCAAGAAGGACATCTTAAAGGTTGAATGTGACATCAACACCCTTGACCTCGATGTACTTGCATTCATTGACCACAACATCACCATCAATGTTATCAAAGCGGGTGAGATCGTAGAAAAGCGCGTTCTCTCCCTTCCCAAGGAAGTAAAGAACGTTATCCGCTGCCACAATCCCCGTTGTATCACATCCATTGAGCAGGGACTTCCTCACGTCTTTATCCTTGCCGACGAAGCTACCGAGACATACAGATGCAAATACTGTGAAGAGAAGTATGCTGAGAAGGACGTGGATGCCTAAACAGCAGATAAATGGGCTTAAGTAACCTATCCCTGAATTTGCATAAAACATAAATTCGCAAAAAAAAATCACTCGCGAAGATTTCCGAATAAATCGGGCTTCGCGAGTGTTTTATTTTGCATTATTTTTATTTAGTTAATGCTCATTACTGGAAGCTTATTACAGCGTCCTTGGGCTCTCTTGATTTCTCAACGGAGATTGCATGAAGGACAGGTCCTTCTCCCTTATAATCCTCGAAATACTCCTTGGTAAGGGTTGCTGTAACCACTACCCAATCCTTGTCCTTAAGTTCATTAGCCTTGTCATACTGACATGCATAGCCAAGGAAAGCCATATCGTCTGCGCAGCAGGTCATTGCCATTCTTCCGGGAACAAAATATCCCTTGGGGAATGTGGGCGGAACCATTACCATTGCCTGCATTACAAGATTCTTTCCGAAATATCTCTCGGGGTGATCCATGCAGTCAAGATACCAGATACCGTAGGTGTTATTATCAAGAACGATTTCACTTGCCGAAAGATCGTAGGGAAGATCCTCCTCAAAGATCTCATCGATCTCGCCGTTTGAGTCCTCAAATACAACATCAGCCTGCTGGTTGACAGCTTTGATGTTTCTCCTGTAAGTAGGAAGTTCATCCTTTACCGAATCGCAGCGGTTAAAAATGATCATCTCAGAATTTCTGATCATCTCGGCAAGAAGTGATCTCATGTTGGTGTAGTACATGGGGAAGGTCGCACCGTCGATGATGGTGATCTGCTGGTCAAGCTTCCAGTTCCAGGGAAGCTTGCAGTTCTTATAGTTCCACATGCCGTTCCACTCAATGATAACTCGCTCGGGCTTAACTCTTCTCTCGATATTGTTAAGTGTTGAAGCGGTGAAATCCTCTTCGTTATCAATAACAACAAGCTCTGTATTTGTCTGCTTTAAAAGTTCGGGATCGTATTCAATCTCACCCTCTTCACAGACAAGGAGCAGTGTCTTTCCTTTGATCCTGAAATAAGGCTGTGCAATTGTAAATGAAATAAACTCTGACTTTCCTGCTTCAAGGAAACCGTTTATAACGTAAACTGACTGATTTTTCATCATTTAAATCTCCAACCTTAAGCAAAAAGCTCTTTTAATTTATCTTCTTTAAGTTCTGCACCAATCACGCAGATCTTTCCGGTAACCTGAGGCTTTCCGGTACGAACGTCGCTCTCTTCGGGCACATAATCGTAGTAGATCCAAGTTCCGTCCTCTGCGGGAACCATTCCCTTTGCGCGGAGAATCTGACCGTACTCACCGCTGTCAAGAGCGTTAAGGATCTCCTGAATCTTCTCTGCAGTGTACTTCTTGGGGCTCTCGGTTCCCCAGCTTGTAAATACATCATCTGCATGATGATGGTGGTGATGCTCGTGGTCATGATCATGATCGTGATGGTGACAGCAACACTCGTGATCATCATCATCGTCATCGTGATCGTGGTGATGATGATGGTGCTCATGCTCATCATCGTCATCGTCGTCGTGGTCATGGTGGTGATGGTGGCAGCACTCATGATCATCGTCATCATCGTGATCATGGTGGTGATGGTGATGCTCATGCTCATCGTCGTCAACATCATCGTCATCATCATGATGGTGTCCGCAGCTGCATACACCGTTCTCATCGTACTCATGATGATGGTGGTGATGCTCATGCTCGGGCTCTGCCTTTGCCTTCTCCATCATCTCCGCAAGAAGATCATCGATCTTGTCTGCGCCCTCGATGGTAGCAAGAATGTCCTTGCCGTCAAGTTCAGCGATGGGAGTGGTAATGATGGTAGCCTGAGTGTTGTGCTCACGGATAAGCGCAACCGCCTCGTTTATCTTCTCTGCAGAAGCCTTATCGGTACGGCTTAAAATAATGGTTCCTGCGTATGCGATCTGGTTAATGAAGAACTCACCGAAGTTCTTGATGTACATCTTTGCCTTGCTTGCGTCTACAACAGCTACTGCGCTGTTGATCTCTACGTCAAGTGCACCTGCGGTGTTCTCGATAGCCTTTAATACGTCTGAAAGTTTACCAACGCCCGAGGGCTCGATAAGGATTCTCTCGGGAGCATAGGTGCTGATAACTTCCTTAAGTGAGGTTCCGAAGTCACCTACAAGTGAGCAGCAGATACATCCTGAATTCATTTCCTTTATCTCGATGCCTGACTCCTGAAGGAAGCCTCCATCGATTCCGATCTCGCCGAACTCGTTCTCGATAAGAACGGTCTTGCTTCCGTTAAGAGCATCGGCAAGAAGCTTTTTAATAAGTGTGGTCTTTCCTGCGCCGAGGAAACCTGATACAACGTCAATCTTAGTCATTTTATTCGCCTCTTTCTTTAAAACGCACCGCTATTATTTAATATCTTGCGCTGTTGACTATTCCAAGATGTTCTATATCCGGAACTGCTCCGCGCGGTTAGCGGTAACAAACTATTTTAATCCCATTTGATGATTATTTTATCACTCTTTTGCTTTTTTGACTATTAAAATACTATAAACTGCAATAACATAAACTAAAATAATTTCTTCACTTTACCTCATTTTTGTGGATTCTTTCATGTTTTGAGCTTTTGCCTGTGATTCAATTACCTCATTTTCTTGCTTCCAAGCATTTCTGAGGTGCCCTTCATGTTTACAATACCTCAGTTTTTCTAGGATTGTTAGATTTTGAGGTTCCGCATTTCTTTCCAATACCTCAAACTACGTACAATCGTTAAAGTTTGAGGTTCCGCATATATTTCCAACACCTCAAATTATTAGAATCAACAAATATTTGAGGTACTTTACAAATTCAAGCTACCTCATTAATACATAAAATCGGAAGAATGATGTATAGCATGAATAAGTAGAACATCATTTTGGCTGGAAAGATCAAGTAATGAGGTTCGAGGCCGTTAGTTCCTTTGACTGTTAATGTCCACCGGGGACCGAGTCTTATCTAAATGACATTGGGACGGAGTTAGGTGGACAAACCACGCCAAACAGAAGCCCTGAGTGACAAATCACAAAATTATTGCAAAAAAACACCCCGCACGAGGCGGGG